>JASKOM010000002.1 GCA_030152305.1 Campylobacterota bacterium | reverse complement strand
TCTTCAGTGTTGGTGACTATAGAGAGATGGAAATACTCAGACCCATTTCGAACCTGAAAGTCAAGCATCTCTTCGCCGATAATACTATCTCCTACGGGGACGGGAATCTAGGTCGTTGCCAACATTGATAAAAAGTTCTCTATAAGCTTTCGATATCTTCTATGTCAAGGTAGCTCAGCTGGTTAGTAGCGCTGGTCTCATAAGCCGGAGGTCGAGAGTTCAAATCTCTCTCTTGACACCATAAAAATACTAACACATTCGCCCATAAAGAGCGAAATAATAAAATAATCTATTCTTTGTTTTCAAATATCATTAATAATTCATTTACAAGTTTTTCGTTAATTTGACTTCCTAGCAAGTTTCTTAATTTATAAACAATACTTTGTTTGATTTTCTTTGTGAAATCATCGATATTGTCATCAACTATACTGTATTTTTGTTCTGATAACACAGTTGACGAGTTGTCGCCAACAAGAACACCACAATTAATCAGTAAATATAAAGATTCACGAGCATTATTTTGCTCACAACCATTATCTAATAGTTTATTAACTATGTCTTCAAAAAGAATATCTGTTAATCCTGGTTTAAATTCTAATAAATATTCCAGAACATTGTATAAAAAACCAATATTTTCTGGCAACTTAATTACAGGTTTTTTATTTGCCAAAATTACACGATAGTTTTCAATACTGTGAATTTGATTCGGTTCAATTATTGGTTCTACTTCAATAAAATCTTGAATGAAAGTTTCGCTTAATACAAGTCGATATTCACTTGGTTCTTTTAATAAAAGTTTAACTCCTGTGCCATTTATCGCATAACGAATAAAATCAACAAACTTACCAAATCCATATTTTAAATAGTCAAAATCTTTTATAGCATACATTAAAGCTGTTTTTAAGATAGAAATATTTAATCCATCTTTACTTAAATATGTTCTGGAATCTATATTTTCTTTTAAAACTTCAAATACTTTACGAATATGATTAAATACAAAATCTTTATCTTTTTGATTGCTGTCGATTTGACTAATCTTTGTCGCAAAGTTTTTTAAAATTGGATTTTGAGAAATTTGAATTCTTAGATTTGAGTCAATTTCAATTTTTGTTTTTTCGGTTTTATGTTCAAACTGAACTTGAACAATATGTTGAGGTTCTTCTAGATAAATAAATTCGTCACATAAATTTCTGAACATTGCATTTGTGCTACTTCGATATGCACAACCAATAACTTTTTTACCATGTTCATTTAATTTTCTTGCAAGTGATGAAAAACCTCCATCACCAGAAATAATTATAAAAGTATCTATAAATGGTCTTGTATATAAAATTTCCATTGCATCAACAACAAGTTGAATATCGGACGAATTTTTCATTGCACCTTTTGCGAAACCATACATCTGAACTGGTTCGATTCCAATTTCTGCAACATCCCATTTTAATTTACTAATTTTATAATTGCTCCAGTCTGCATATCCCTTTTGAATCGAGATATTTCTAACAAAATCTCTTTTGTTTAAATCAGCAAATTTATTTATTTCAGCAAAAACAGACTTCATTGAAAAGTCTTCAAGAAATTTGAAATCATAACCACCTATTAAATTTTCAACATCGTAAAACAGGGCTACACTTTTCATGGAAACACCTCCACCCTCGATTTGACAGAAAGTCTATGTGCATCTAATCCTTCAGCTTGAGCCAAAATCTGTGTAGCATCGGCAACCTCTTTAAGTCCTTGTTCTGAAAAACTAATAATTGAACTTCTTTTTAAAAAATGTTCGACTGATAACGGTGAATAAAATTTTGCACTTCCACCAGTTGGCAAAGTATGATTTGGTCCAGCGATATAATCACCAATTGCTTCAGGAGTATATTTTCCTAAAAATATTGCACCAGCATTTTTAATTTTTGGCAATAACTCAAATGGATTTTTTGTTACGATTTCAAGATGTTCTGGAGCAATTTCGTTCATTAAATTTATCGCATCATTTATTGACGAAGTTATAATTATTGCTCCTCGTTCGCGAATTGATTTTTCAGCAATTTTATATCTTGGCAAATTTGCCAATTGTCGATAGACCTCATCGCGAGTTTTATTTGCCAATTCGGAAGAATCTGTAATTAAAATAGAACTAGCCATTTCGTCGTGTTCAGCTTGAGATAATAAATCAATTGCTAAATATCTAGGATCAGCCGTTTGATCAGCAATAATGCCAATTTCACTTGGACCAGCAATCATATCAATTTGAACATCACCAAAAACTAATTTTTTAGCCGTAGCAACAAAAATATTACCAGGACCAGTAATAACATCAACTTTTGGAATTGTTTGAGTTCCATAAGCCATTGCACCAATTGCTGTTGCACCACCAATTCGATAAAAAGCAGAAATACCACAAATATGAGCCGAAGCTAATAATAAATCGTTTATATAATTATCTGGAGTCGGAGAACAAACAACTATTTCTGAAACACCAGCAACAATTGCAGGAATAGCATTCATTAAAAGAGAACTTGGATATGAAGCTTTGCCACCAGGAATATAAAGACCAGCTTTAGAAATCGGAGAAACTTTTTGACCTAAAATGTTGCCATTATTTTCAAAATCAAGCCAACTTTGAGGAAGCTGTTTTTTATGGAAATTTTCAATTCTGTTATAAGCTAAATGTAAAGCTTGTCGCAATTCAGAAGAAATACGATCGTAACCAGCTTTCATGTCTTTTTGCGAAATAATTAAATGTTCAGAAGTTTCTGGATTCCAACGATCGAATTTTGCAATTTGAGAAATAATTGCATTGTCGCCGTGTTCTTTAATATCTTTTAAAATTTTATTTACAATGTCTGTTGCGGAATCAATGTCCATTTTGCCTCGTGATAAAAGTTCAGAGAAATTTTTATCAAAATCTATGTCTAATTTACTAAATATTTTCAAATAGTTACCTCGTTATGTTTTTAAAAAAACTAAAAAGAGCTTTCGTGTGTAAAAGACTCTATCGCATTGTATCAAGAAAATGTTATCTTTGAGATAGTGGAAAAGTCATTAATTCAAACAATAAATATATTGAAAATTATGAAATATTAGAAATAAAAAAAGATATTTATCACGATAAAATATAAACTTTAAATTTAGTTTAAAATAAGTTTAAAGTTTCCTAAAACGATATGATATAATCATTTTTACTGTTTTTAAATTAAACAAAATAAAGGACTCTAATGAGAATTTTAGTTATTGAAGATGAGCCAACACTCAAAAAGACCTTAATCGAAGGTTTGAGAGAATACAACTATCAAAGCGATGATGTTAGCACAATAAAAGATGCAGATTATTATCTAAATATTAGAAATTATGATCTTGTTCTTATGGATTGGATGTTACCAGATGGAAACGGAATAGATCTAATTCCACAAATAAAACACAAATCAGTAAAAACTGTTGTTGTTGTTCTTTCAGCTAGAGGAGATTCGACAAGTGAAATAGAAGCTCTAAAACGAGGAGCAGATGATTATATTCGAAAACCTTTTGATTTTGATGTTCTAATTGCAAGAATACAAGCAAGATTGAGATTTGGCGGAAGTAATGTAATCGAAATCGATGGACTAAAAATAAATCCAGATGAAGAAAAAATAGTTTATAAAAACGAAGAAATAGAACTAAAAGGGAAACCGTTTGAAGTTCTGACTCATCTTGCAAGACATAGAGATCAAATTATCTCAAAAGAGCAATTATTAGATGCAATTTGGGAAGAACCAGAATTAGTTACACCAAATGTAATTGAAGTTGCAATAAATCAAATTCGTCAAAAAATGGACAAACCTCTTAATATAACAACTATTGAAACTGTTAGAAGACGAGGTTATAGATTTTGTTTTCCAAAACAGGTTTAGTAAATTTAAAATTTTTTGCTTTACTTGTTCCACTATTATTAACATTTGCAGTATCGTTTTTAAGTTCTATCGAACAAATGATGTTAAATGGAGAAATAGTGGAAATGACACATTTAATATCAGAATCTCAAAAAGATAATCAAAATTCTAGATTATTTAATAATTTTGATCAGAATATTTCGTTAGTAATTAAAATTACAGAAATTGATAATAAAAAATTTATAGAATTTTGGCAAAATGAGAATTTGATATTAAAAAGAGATATAACACCGTTAAATAGCTATTTTTATCATATATCGATTTTGATTTATTTATCTGTTATAGGTATTTTAATCGTGATATTTTTTTCGTCAAAAATGGTTTCTCGAGAAACAAGAGAACCGATTATAAAATTAAATAGATATATAAAAAATATAAATGAACGATCAATAGAAGAAATACCGATTAAAGAACTTCCAGAAGAATTTCATCTTCTTGCAGGAACTTTAAATGAACTTCTTCGAAGAATTAATAATTTTATTTTTACACAAAAAGAATTGTTTATTGGTGCTTCTCACGAACTAAAGACTCCGTTATCTGTAATAAAATTAAAAAATCAGGTAACTTTGCTAAAAAAACGATCTGTCGAAGAATATATAGAAGTTCTAAAATTAACAAATCAAAAAATAGACGAAATGAATCGTATTGTATCAGATGTTTTAAATATCGGTCGTCAAGAAACTGCTCAATTTGAACCACCAGTAGAACGAGATGTTATAAAATTTTTATCTGAACGATTTGCTGATTTTCAACTTTTAGCCGAATCTCAAGACAAAATATTAGTTTCATCTTTTCAATCAACAGAATTTTATGCATCAATTCAAGAAACATTATTACATCAAGTTATTCAGAATTTTCTTCAAAATGCTCTTAAATTTACACCAAAAAGTAAAAAAATAGAATTAACAACTCGATTTAATCAATCTGGATATTTAATAATTGAAGTCATAGATGAAGGAATAGGTGTCGATGAAAAATCAGATCTTTTTGCTCCGTTTCATAGAAAAGGTGAAAAATCAGATCTTTTTGCTCCGTTTCATAGAAAAGGTGAAAAATCTGGTGTTGGATTAGGCTTATTTATTGCAAAAAGTGCCGCCGATGCAATGGGTTCAAAAATTTATGTTAAAAATAGAACTGATGGAATTCATGGAACTGTTGCAGGAATAGAATTAAAAAATTGTCCTGTATGCAATATAGTTTTTTAATAAATAATTAAAAGGAAATAAAATTGGTTAGTAATAACAAAAAAGCATTTCATGACTATTTTATTCAAGATAAATATGAAGCTGGAATAGTTTTGACAGGTGGCGAAGTTAAAGCTATCAGAGCTAATAAAGTTAATTTACGAGATAGTTATATACGAATAGAAAAAGGTGAAATCTGGCTTCTTCAAGCTCATGTTAGTTATCTAGAAACTACACATGCATCTTTTCGTTATGATGAAATTCGTAAAAGAAAATTATTAATGCATAAATTAGAAATTAAACGACTTCATGCAAAAGTCTCAAAAAATGGTTTAACTTTAGTTCCAACTAAAATATATATAAATGATAAAAATCTTGTTAAAGTCGAAGTTGCTCTAGCTTCAGGAAAACAGCTTCATGATAAACGACAAAGTCTAAAAGAAAAAGATTTACAAAAAGAAAGCAAAAGTGCAATTAAAAATTTTGCAAAGAACAATTAAATATTTCTAACCTCATCGAATATTTTTCACGATGAGGTATGCAGAAAGACCTTTTAACAAAGCATGAATAGTAGCACTCATTCTATGGAATAGATAATCTATTTCAAGAGAATTTCTTATAAGTTCTTTATTTGTTTCATGATGTCTAATTCTGAATTTATTACCAATAGAAGTTAATTCATTCATTTCGTCTTCAAACAAACATTTTAACTTGCTACTTTCTTTAAAAAGTTTTGTTAATGTTATTTCAACAGATTTCTGTTTATCTGAATGTTCTAAAGTTTTGATTCGTTCAAAAGCATCCCATAATTTTTCAAGAGCTGTTTTTCTTTCTTTAAGATCAGCTGACAAAAATTTGTTGTAAGCAGTATCTAAAAGATTGTCAGTTTCTGGATCAATAGTTTTAAACTTTTTTCGTTCATCATTCATTTTGACTAATTCATCAGCTATTTTTCTGTATATTTTGCCATCTTGTTGTAGTTCAAAGTTTAAAGTGTGTTGTTCAAAACAAATGTTAATTTCATTGATGAAACTTGTTTGAACAGTTTGCAATTCGCTATCAATACATTTATAGTGTTGATGTTCTGTGCAAGAATAATATTCAGTGTCCTTATTAATAAGTTCTGCATAACACAAATGTTTGTATGCAAACTCAATTACATTCATGACTTGAACCAATTGGCTTTTATCTGATTGTTTGTTAAATATTATCCGTGTAACATCATTAGAACCGAGAATTTCTGGAATATGACCTTTCATTCCTGAAATAAATTTTTGTTTATCTACACCAATATTTTGAGTTTGATGTTTATCGCATTTTAACGGAAACTCTCGAATAAAACAGTTGTTATTGATAAATTTGTCGATAGCAATCAAAATACATTTAACAACATTGTCATTTAATTCTTCGTCATTAATGTTTCCAACAAAATAGCTATATTTGCTTATTTCTTTGTTCATTTAATCTCCTATTTAATCTATAAATTCTTCAACAGCCATTGTTCTAACACAACGAAAGTAATACTCTTTGTAAGAGTCTTTTTCTTCCGTTTGCCCTGTGTTGAAGTTTAAAACATATGTATAGCTATACCTAGCTATGCTGTATGGGTTATGCCAATAACCCCAAGGTTTAGTGTTTTTAAAAATTGAAACAATCGTAGGGCTGTTAGAAGAATCCACTATCCCTTTGATCTCATCATACTCTGGAACTCGCCAATTATCTAAACCTGAAATATTTAAATCATTACAATAGTAATAATTGTAATATGCAATAAACTTGTGATTTCCGTTTGTCCCAATATTACTTTCAAGAGATGTTCGATCAATTCCTTTTGCAACAAGTCTGTCAATTTCTGCTTTAATCTTTGGATAATCCGTTATGTTATAGTCATTAATATATATGCCTTCAGGTAAAGCAACCTGTTTTGCTGTATCTTGCCACATCAAACCTGTTGTTCTATCAAGAACAACTTCTCGAACATTATCTCTTGTAAAAGATTTATAGTCGGTTGTTCCTGTTGATACAGTTGATGATGAAGTTGTAGAACTTGAATTTCCAGCTGTTGAATTTTCTGTTATTGTTGAAGTTGTTGGGTTTTCAGTAGTCGAACTAGAACTATCTCCACTATCACTTCCGCAACCTGAAGATAAAACTGCTAAAGCAACTAAGCTATAAAATTTACCCTGCATTACATCTTCCTTTCGCCTCAATAAATTTTTCACCCGTCAAAAAACGAGCTGTCAAATTGTAAAAAAAAACGATTTTGTCAAATAGAGTTTTAAATTAATAAAATTAACAAAAATATATTTTATTAATATGTTTCATGTTGTTTTTTGTTAAGTTGATTGTTTTATTCGCATGAAATCTAAATAATTAACTTTTGACAATAATTTTAAAACCAAAATATCTCTATTAAATATTAATTTTTCGTTAATATTTTTTATTCTTGACATTAGTTATTCGAACTGATATATTTCCGCGACCCACTGCATAAAATTGCAGATTTTCAAAACACAATTATTTATTTTTAGGAGTTATTTATGGGTGATTTTGTAGCATCGTTTCTACCGTTAGTCGTTCTATTCGCTATTTTTTATTTTTTGGTCATTCGACCACAACAGCAACAAGTTAAAAAGCATCGAGAAATGCTTGATAATTTGGCAAAAGGCGATAAAATCGTTACAACTGGAGGCTTAATGGCAGAAGTTGTCAAAGTTGAAGAAAAATTCTTCAAAATTAAATTAGCTGATGGTGTTGAAGTTAGACTTGAACGAGATTCAGTTATGAAAAAAGATGAAGCTTAATTTTCGTTTAGTTATATTCGGAATTGCAACGATCTTCGCGATCGTGCTTTCTATTCCGTCGTTTTTTCAAACTGATTGGGGCAAAAAAATAAATTTAGGGCTTGATCTTCAAGGTGGCTTATATATACTTCTTGGAGTTGATAGCGATAAAGCAATCGAAGGCAAAATTAGATCTATTGCAACAGATTTAAATTATTTTGCTGAAAAAAATGACATTATTATCGATTCTCTTAAAATTGGTAAAGAAGAACTTAGTTTTATTTTTTTAGATCGTGATGATCGAGAAAAAATCGAAAGACATTTAACTAAAATTGAACATGTTTCTTTTATTCAAAATGGTGATATTTTTAATGTTAAATTAACTGAACAAGGTCGAGAAGCTATAAAAAAATTAGCTATAGAACAAGCCGTCGAAACGATTAGAAATCGTCTTGATCAATTTGGTCTTTCTGAACCAACTGTTGCAAAAAATGGTGAAGATAAAATCTTAGTTGAATTACCTGGTGTTAAAACTCAAGCCGATGAACAACGAGCTAGAGATTTAATTGCAAAATCGGCTCAACTTTTTTTAATGGCTGTTGATGAGGTTCATCAACAAAAGGCTTCAACAGTTAATGAATCTATTGCAAAAGGTTGGGGCGATCTTCTTTTATCTGATGCCGACGATGAACAAATAAAATATCTTGTTCGAGAAATTCCAATTCTTGAAGGTTCAAGATTAACTGGAGCAGGTGTCGGTTTTAATGAAATGGGACAACCGTTAATTACTTTTCAATTGGATTCAATCGGTGCTGAAATATTCGGAAATTTCACAGGCAAAAATGTAGGTAATCATTTAGCTATCGTTCTTGATGGCAAAGTTTTTTCAGCTCCTGTAATTAACGAACGAATTGGTGGCGGAAGTGGTCAAATTTCTGGCAATTTCCAAATTAATGAAGCTCACGATTTAGCAATTGCACTTCGAAGTGGAGCATTATTAGCACCTGTTACAGTTCTTGAAAAAAGAAGTATTGGTCCATCTCTCGGAGCTGATTCGATATTTAATGCTTCAGTTGCTTTAATTAGCGGTTTTATATTAGTTGTTATTTTTATGAACTTTTATTATGGTCGAGCTGGAACAATTGCAAATATTGCTTTAATTACGAATGTTTTTTTAATCGTTTCTGTTATGGCAATGTTTGGAGCAACTTTAACTCTTCCGGGGATGGCTGGAATCGTTTTAACTATCGGTATGGCTGTTGATACCAATGTTATTATTAATGAACGAATTCGTGAATTATTATTAGAAGGCAAAAGTTTAACTCGTGCTTTACAAGAAGGTTATGAACGAGCAATGACGGCTATTATTGACTCGAATATTACGACAATTATTTCAGCCGTTGTTTTATATGTTTATGGAACTGGTCCAATTAAAGGTTTCGCTGTAACGATTACAGTCGGTATTTTGGCTTCAATGCTAACAGCAATTCTTGGAACTCGCGGTTTTTATGAAGCAATTTTGCCTAATATTAAAAATGGCAAAAAATATTTTGGCTTGAAAGGTTAATAAAATAAATGGAATTAACTAGCTTGAAAATATATGGCTTTATGGCAAAAAGCAAATTATTTGCTTTTATTTCGCTTTTATTAGTAATTGGCTCGATTTTATTATTAACTCGTGGTTTGAATTTCGGTGTTGATTTTGTCGGCGGAACTGTTATTCAAGTTAAATATGTTGGTGAAGCTCCAATTAGCAAAATTCGCGAATTAATGGAAAAAAACGAGATTTTATCTGGTGGAGCAGTTACAGAATTTGGTTCGCCAAATGAAATAGTAATTCGAATTAGAACTTCGAGTTCGGATATTAAACAAGATTTAGGTGATATCGTTCGAGAAACTTTAAAAAATAGTGGCGAATTTGAAGTTCGACGAGTTGATATGGTCGGTGCAAAAGTCGGTAATGAACTACGAGAAAAAGGAATAATTTCTTTGACTCTTGTCATGATCGCAATTATGATTTATGTTTCGATTCGTTTTGAATGGCGATTTGCTTTTGCTTCGATAATTGCCCTTTTTCATGATTCGATAATTGCACTAGGCTTTTTATCGTTATTTGATGTCGAAGTAAATCTTGATGCACTTGCTGCACTTTTAACTTTATTGGGTTATTCGATTAATGACACGATTATTATTTTTGACCGAATTCGTGAAGGACTTGTAAAATATAAAGGTGTCGCTCTCTCTCCAATTATTGATGAAGCTGTTTCAAGAACTTTATCGCGAACGACTTTGACATCTTTATTAACATGGTTCGTCGTAGCTACTCTTTTCTTCTTTGGTGGAGAAATTATTTACGGATTCTCATTTGTTCTTTTTGTTGGAATTATCGTTGGAACATATAGTTCAATATTTATTGCTTCTCCAATTGTTATATGGTTAAGATTTAGTGTTGAAAATTATCGAAAAGTTCTAGCTGAAAAGGAAAAACGAGAAAAAGAACAACAAGAAATGAGAGAAATGTATGGATCTCCGTTATAAAAATATTTCGAGATTTTCATTATCAGCATTAATTTTTATTGCAACTCCAGATGCTCTCTGGAGCAAAGATTTTAAATTAGAAACCAAAGATATTAATGCTGTTATCTCGACAACAACTTCAGCAATCTCTCCAGAATTAATCGATCACGATTCTATTCCGTATAACGATGCAAAAAAACAGTATGACGATATAAATCTTCGTTTTGAAGAAGATAAAGCCTATTTTAAAAATAAAATAATAAAACTTTCGATTAGAGCTAATTATGTTGATAGAAATAAACGAGAAATTAATAAAGAATTCACAGCTGTGAAAACTTTGATTGATCGCAAAAAACAGAAATTAGCCCAAATTGACGGTGAAATCTTAAATGAACAAGATTATATAAAAGAACTTGCATCGTTAAAAGAAAAAAATATTAAATTTAGTTCGAATATTTCGATTCAAGGCTATTTATTAGCCGTTGTCGAAGACAAAAGATCTGTAAGTCGTGATTTATTTATCGAAACAGCAACCGAAGCAATTACTTCAGAAGCAATTACTCAATTAAATGGTATTTTCGTCGAGTCAATGTCTAAATTTGATGGCAAATTATCTCAAATGATTCGCGAGACCTCATCGGGAACAGCCGTTGCAGATAATTCTGATACGACATTAAAACTTTTTTTCTCAACCGATCGTTCAACTTCAGTTTTGATTTATGCAACAAAAGTTGATTTATATCCGTTTGAACGAGGTGAAATAATTAATAAAAAAGAGGCAATAGTTCGATGGCAAAGTGCAACTTTATTAAAAAATCCAGATGATATAAAAAAGATTATTTTAGAAATCAAAAAGAATTATCCTAAATTATATTTAGATCCGTCAGTTGAGAAAAAAATGTCTATTGCAGTTGGTGAAATCGATGTTCATAATTTAAAAAGCCGAACTGTTTTAAATGACATGGAGCAAGATAGTCGTGAGTATCAAACTAAAATAAAAGCCAAAATAAAAATTCGAAATGATAATTTAGTCTTGTTATCAAGTCAAAGAAAAATTCTGGTTTTTGAAATTGAAGAACTTGAAACTGATTTAAAAAAATTAACTCGAGAACAAAAAGAGTTCGAAGATCAATATAAATTAATTATTCGAGAATTAGATGATATTAAAAAGAATCTTCGTTTTACAAAAGCTGAAATGTATGAACGACGACATGCAAATGCAGTCGCAGAAACAAAAACGATTGTCAAAGAATTATTATTAGATATGGACAAATCGCTTTTTAAAGCTTCAAAACGAATGGAAAGTTTATTTAATGGTTCGAAAATTATTAAAGATATGGTCGATGAGGTCGCCTATGAAAAAAATTATGTTCAATCTCGAGTTATTCCATATTTTGTAGGAAATACTGATAGCACAGGAGCTTTAGTTACTCTTGAAGTTCAATTTAGTGATAAAAAAATTAAACGAGTCGTTAAATCAAAAGAAAGCATTTTTGATGATTATGTAAAAATAGAATCAGGAACTTTTAAATTTGGTTCTAATAATGGCGAACGAGACGAAGCACCTGAAAAAGAAGTTAAAGTCGAAAACGATTTTTATATTGGCAAATATGAAATTACTGTTGGCGAATATTTAGCTTTTGCTGATAGTGTTAAATCGAGATATCCAGAATGGCATAAAGATTTTGATGGCAAAAAAGATTCAAACGGAACAAATTATTCGAATATTTGTATCGAAGACGGTTGTCCAATTGTTGGCATAACTTGGAGCGATGCAAAAGCTTATTCTGATTGGCTTTCTAATAAATTAAATAAAAATATTCGATTGCCAACAGAATTAGAATGGGAATATGTCGCAAAAGGTGAATTAAATCGAGAATATGGCTTTTTATATGGCACGATGGAAGATTACAGCTGGTTTAATAAAAATAGCGGTGGTTTCGCTCATCGAGTTGGTTTAAGAAAACAGAATTTATCAGGTGTTTATGACATTATTGGTAATGTTTGGGAATATTGTGATTCGAATTATGGAGGTTCTGATAATTTTAAAGTTATAAAAGGCGGTGATTTTAAAACTGAACCTAAATTTTTACGAGCTTCAAATAAAACAAAATATCAAGTCGATAAACGAGCTAATTCTGTTGGCTTTAGAGTTCTAATGGAAATTGATCAGAATGATCAAAATAAAGATCAAAAAGAATCTAAAGATAAATCTTCTGATGTAACGATTAATCCATTAAATGTTAGTGTTGATGGTGATAATAAATAAATGTTAAATAATTTAGAAGTGGTTTTTTTAGAACCAAAAATTAATAATATTCCGTCGGCTATTTCGGTTTCATCGGCTAGAACTTGTTATTCTTCTCGTGGGTTAATTTCACCTGAAGAAAGTTTAGAATGGGAACGAACTCCGCAACTTCTCGAATCTATTTTTAAATCTGGACATCATACAACTCTGCAACATACACATTTTACTTTGCTGATTTCTGGAATGAGTCGTTTATTAATTTGGCGGTTATTACATTCTCACTCTTTTTATAATTCTGAACAGGTTTCTCAAAGATATGCAAAAAGTAATTTAGCCAATGTTTTTATTCCAAAAGATGGCGATGAGCAAATTTGGCAAGATTTTTATAGTCGAAAATTTACAGAATATAATAAATTAGTTGAGATTTTAACTCCGCATATTTTTAATAAATTGCCAAAATTTAAACAAAAAGATACTCCAAAACGGGCTGGTGAATTAGCAAGATATATTTTTCCAATTGGTTTAACAGCTTATTTATATCATACGGTTAATTTATTAACGATTTTAAGATATATTAATGTCGCAAAATCGTTACCTGAAGCAACAAATGAAGCTTTAAAATTTGCAGAATTACTCGAAGAAGGCTTATTAAAAATTGATAATAAATTAGCTCCGTTAATTAATTTTGCCAAAAAAGAAAAAGCTGTTTTTCCTGATTTTGATAAAAATGATTTGGAAAAATATAAAATTAAAGGTGCTGTTTTTGATGTTGTTGGCGATTTAAAAAAAGCAACTGGCGATCGTTACAGCGGAATTTTGCGAACTTCTCAAATGTTGTTTGATGAATCAATTCTTGGCGGGTTTTCATCGACGATGAGGTTGTCTCTTTCAGCTGATGCACAAAATCAAAGGCATCGCCGAAGTTTAGCAATTCGTCCAAAATTAGAAACAGATTTTAATGTTGATTTTTATATTCCAGAAATTATTCGCGAATTACCAGAAGCTGAAATAATTTATAAAAATTCAATAGTAGATAGTTATAATTTCTTTTTGAAGATGAGAGAAAAATTATCTTTTGGTGAATCAGCATATGCAATTCCAAATGGACACCTCATCACAATAATTGAACGAAATGACTGGAGCAGTTTTGCACACAAAGCACAAATGCGATTATGTCTAAATGCTCAAGAAGAGATTTTTAATTTGACATTGGATCAAGTAAAAAAAATAAAAGAGCTTGAAATCGATGGAAATGAAAATCTTTTGCCACCGTGTGGGCTTCGTTGGAGAGATAAAATATTTCCAATATGTCCAGAAGGTGATCGTTTTTGTGGAGTGAAAGTATGGAAATTAAATATTTCAGATCTCAAAAGAGAAATTTAATAATCTCATTTAACGGCTCTGTCAAAAAAATAATAAATATGTTTTTTGACATTACATCGTAAAAATTTAGAAACGAGGTATTTTTTATGTCAGTTAAGTTTAAAGTTATCGCATTGACAGCTTTGTCAATCGTATTAGCTGTTTTAATGATCGTTATTGTCGCAGTTCGTAGTTTTGATACGGCATTAACAAAAACAACAGAAGAAAAATTAATAAATAGAATTTTTGATGAGTCAGAAGTTATAAAAGCAACATTTGACGGTTACGAAGCTCTTATTAAATCATTAGCACAAAGTGTTTATACAAAATCAGCACTTACAGAGTTAAGTCGTGATTTTAATAAAATTGAAGAAGAAGCTCAAGGTAAAATAGACCAACAAGCTCTTGAAACACAATTAGTTGCACATTATGATACTGACTATTTAGATAAAGTAAATTACAGTATAGAAGGTGCAAGTAGAAAATTAACAATTCAATATTTACCTGAAAAATTAGCAGGACGAATTGCTCAAAAAATATTTATTTTAGATAATCCGCATAAAATAGGAGAAAAAAATAATCTTGAACGAAATGATAGATATGATTATTTATCGTATATAAATACACATGCTCATTATCATAAAACTTTTAATACATTGCTAACAGAATTTGGATTATATGATACTTTTATTATTAATTTAGATGGAGATATCGTTTATACATCGTTTAAAGAAAAAGATTATGCAACAAATTTACGAAAAGATGTTTATAAACTTTCACCTCTTGGACGAGCATTTTTTAAATCTTTAGCTCTTGAAGAAGGCAAAGTAGCATTCGAAGATTTTGGTTTTTATGAACCATCATATAATACTCCAGCTTCATTTATAGCAAGTCCAATTTATTTAAATGGAAAAGTCGCAGGAGCATTTATTATTCAACTTCCAATTAACAAAATAACAGAAGCTATTAAAAAAGATATCAACGGTAATACTGATGAATCTTATATCGTTGGTAGCGATTATCGACTAAGAACAGATTTAAGATTTATTAATGAAATTAAAGATAATCCAACCGTTGTAAAAATGGGAACAACAATCTCTTTTTATAATATAAATAACGAATATGTTAAAAATGGTATTATGGGAAATAACGGTGTAGGTCGTTATATAAATTATCGTGGTGCTGATGTTATCGTTGGATATGCTCCGATCGATATTTTCGGAACTCGTTGGGCAATTCTTGGCGAAATAACATTTGCAGAAGGAACAGAAGAAGCTCATATAATCGTCAAACAAGTTATAATAACAGGTTTAGTTGCCGTAATCGTCGCAATCGTTATTATTTTTATATTTATCGATAAATTTATGAGCACTCCACTTTCGAGAATTCTCGTAACAACAAATGATATTTCAACAGGTGAAGGCGATTTAACTCAAAGATTAGCTGTAAAAACAAAAGATGAATTTGGTGAAGTTAGTCATAATATAAATATATTTATTGAACGAATACAAGAATTAATTAATGATGTCAAAGATTTAGCAGATAAAAATGTTCATACTTCTGAAACTATTAATAGTCTTAGCGGATCTATTTCAAATAGAATTAAAGCTGAAAATAATACTTTATCGGTAATTACTGAAAGTGGAAAAACTATTTCCTCAAATCTTCGAGAAACAACTTCGAATATAAAAGAGACAAAAGATGTAATCGTTGAATCAAATAAAGTTCTTGTTGAAGCAAAAGATGAAATGCAATTACTTGCTAAAAAAGTTAATCATGCATCTGATGGACAAAAAACTTTATCAATAAAACTTTCTCAACTTTCTGATAATGCTGAAAAAATTAAAGATGTCTTGTTTGTAATTGATGATATTGCAGATCAAACAAATTTACTTGCACTTAATGCAGCTATCGAAGCAGCACGAGCTGGAGAATTTGGTCGAGGTTTTGCCGTTGTTGCTTTTGAAGTTACGAAATTAGCTGATAAAACTCAAGAAAGTCTTGCAGATGTTAATAAAATCGTAACTCTTGTTCTTGACGAAATGAAAGAAGCCGTATCTTTGATGCAAAAAAGTTCAACAAGTATTAATGAATTAGCTTCTGTTTCAGCTGATACAAGTCGAAAAATAACAGATACATCGTTAAATATTAACGACTCTGTTGTAACAATTGAAAAAACTGTTGTTACAGCAGTTGATGCAGCAAATAGAACTGGCGAAATCATTGAAAAAATTCAACAAATCGTAAAATTTGCAGGTGAAAACACTAAAAATATTGAAGAAATGTTAAGAAGTTCAGATGTTCTAAAAGAGAGTGGATATGCTCTTAATGATAAACTTAGCCATTATAAAAGTTAATAATTTATGAAATTAGCAATTCTTTTTGGTGGAACAAGTTACGAACACGAAATCAGTATCGTAAGTGCAATTACTTTAAAAAAAGTTTTGGAGGGGGAAACCCCTTTATTTATATTTCTTGATTTTAAACACGAATTTTATTTAATTCCGTCAAATGGAATGATAGCTTCACATTTTAGTTCAGGTGAATATAAAAAAGAGAAAAAACTAAATTTAATTCATGGCGGTTTTGAATATAAAGGTCTTTTTTTAAAAAAACTTTTTGCAGATTTGAGAATAGTAAATTTAATTCATGGTGCAACTGGCGAAGATGGAACTATTTTTTCAATGCTTGAATTTAATAATATTAAAACGATTTCGCCTCGACGAGAAGCAAGTATTTTAAGCTATAACAAAGGCTTAACTAAAATGTATGCAAATTCAATCGGTGTTAAAGTTCTCGATTATGAAATAATTTCTCGAGCTGATCGAAAAATAAAAAAAATAGCTTATCCGTTAATCGTTAAACCGCTTAATTTGGGAAGTTCAATCGGTGTTTCTGTTGTCAAAGAACATAAAGATCTTGAATATGCTCTTGATGTTGCTTTTGGTTATGACAACGAAGCAATTATTGAACCGTTTATCGAAGGAGTTCGAGAATTAAATCTTGCTGGAACTTTTACAAATAGACTTCAAATTTCAACAATCGAAGAGCCAAAAAAAGGAGCAATTCTTGATTTTGATGCTAAATATCTTGATTTTGGTCGTGAAGGTTCTGCAAAAAGTGCTGATATTTCAAAAGATTTACGAAAACAGATGATCGAAGCTTTTGAAAAAATTTATATTCCACATTTTAAAGGTTCGTTAATTAGATGTGATTTTTTTATAATTAACGATGAGGTATATTTAAACGAAATAAATTCAATTCCAGGTAGTTTGGCAAATTATTTATTTGATAATTTCGTAGAAATCTTAAAAAATATATATTTACCAGAAATGAAAAAAATTTCACCATCATATAAATATATAAATAAAATTCAGAAAGCAAAATAAACATGGCAACGAGAGAAACAGTTTTTGAAAATAAAAATTATCAGCTAAATTATGAAATCTTAAATAAAGATTTTGATAGAACAATTCTTTTTTTACACGGTTGGGGAAGCAATCGAGAAATCATGAAAATGGCTTTTAAAAATAATTTCAAAGACTGGAAACATCTCTATCTTGACATGTCTGGTTTTGGTGAGAGTAGCGAACCTCATCGCCCTCTCATAACAAAAGATTACGAAATAATTATTTCTAATTTTTTAAATGAAATTAATATCGTTCCAGAAATAATTATCGGGCATTCATTTGGTGGGAAAGTTGCAACATTGTTAAATCCAAAACATCTTGTTCTTTTGTCATCGGCTGGAATATTAGAACCGAAACCAATAAAAATAAAAGTAAAAATAGCAATTTTTAAATTGTTTAAATTTTTTAAATTAGAAAATTTGCGAAATATTTTCGTAGCAACTGATGGAAAAAATCTATCAGAAAATATGTATGGCACATTTAAAAATGTTGTTAATGAAGATTTTTCGGAGATTTTTAAAAATAGAAATATTAATTACAAAACAACGATTTTCTGGGGAATTGAAGATCGAGCTACTTCTCTTTCAAGTGGCAAAAAAATATCAGAATTAATTAAAAATTCAGAATTTCATCCAATGACAGGAGATCACTATTTTTTTATTAAACAAAGTAACAAAATCGAAGAAAATATAAAATAATCATAAAATGTTTTGATCAAGCCAAATTTTGATAAAATTAAAAATAGACTATAAAAATATATTGAATGGAAAATTTATGGCTTTAAAATTAGCAATTAATGGCTTTGGGCGAATCGGCAGAAGTGTTGCCCGAATTATCGCTGAACGAACTGATGTTGAACTTGTTGCAATTAACGATCTTACAGAACCTGATATGATTAAATATCTTCTTGATAATGACAGTGTTCATGGTCATTTTAAAATTGAAACTGAACTTTTGGCTGATAATTTTTTAAAAATTGGAAGTTCAAAAGTAAAAATTCTCTCTGAAAAAGATCCTAAAAATTTAGATTTTGGTCAATTTGGTGCTGAAGTTGTTCTTGAATGCACAGGTGTTTTTTTAACAAAAGAACAAGCTTCTCAACATATTAAAAATGGTGTAAAACGAGTTGTGATTTCAGCTCCAGCAAAAGATGATACAGCAACTTATGTTATTGGTGTCAATGAAGATAAATATCAAGGCGAATCTGTTATTTCTAATGCAAGTTGCACAACAAACTGTTTAGCACCAATTGCAAAAGCTCTTGACGATGCTTTCGGTATTGAAAAAGGTTTAATGACAACTATTCATAGTTATACAAATGATCAAAATATTCTTGATGTTAAACATAAATCTGATAAACGACGAGCAAGAGCGGCCGCGGTAAATATGATTCCAACAACAACTGGAGCCGCAAAAGCTATCGGTTTAGTTCTTCCACAACTCAAAGGCAAAATGCACGGTCAAAGTGTTCGAGTTCCAACTCCAAATGTTTCAATGGTTGATTTAAATGTTATCGTCAAACGAAATACGACAAAAGATGAGGTAAATAAAATTCTTCGAGAACGAGCAAACGGCGACTTAAAAGGTATTATTGCGATTGATAGCGAATTCAAAGTTTCTCAAGATTTTATCGGCGACCCAAATAGTAGTATCGTAGCTGATGACTTAACTCAAGTTATCGATGGCAACATGGTAAAAGTTATGGCTTGGTATGACAACGAATGGGGTTATTCAACAAGATTAATCGACATGGCTGTTTATGTTGGCAATAAATAAAAAAATTAACTTGGAAAATTCATGAAACTTTATAATTTAAGAGATCTAAATTTAGACGGAAAAAGAGTTTTTATTCGATGCGATTTTAATGTTCCATTAGATGAATTCGGAAATATTACTGATGATAGAAGAATAAGATCAGCTCTTTCAACGATTGAATATTGTCTTGATAATAATTCGTCCGTTGTTTTAGCTTCGCATTTTGGACGACCAAAAGGTGGCAAATTCGAAGAAAAATATTCACTCAAACCTATTCAAAAAAGATTACATACACTGTTACATAGAGATATTTTATTGGCTAAAGATGTCGTTGGTGATGATGCTAAAAAATTAGCCAATAATTTAAAAATAGGCGAAGTTTTATTATTAGAAAATCTTAGATTTGATAATGGCGAAACAAAAAATGATCAAGAATTTTCTCGAGCTTTAGCATCGTTGGCTGATATTTATGTTAATGATGCCTTTGGTGTTAGTCATCGAGCTCATTCATCAGTTCATGGAATTACTGATTTTTTTCCAGTTGGCAAAAAAGCATCAGGCTTTTTGTTACAAAGAGAAATTGAATTTTTCTCGAAATTATTAAATAATCCGTCAAGACCTTTTACCGCTCTTGTTGGTGGAAGCAAAGTTTCAGGCAAATTAGAAGCATTGAGAAATTTATTGCCTCGTGTTGATAAATTAATCATCGGTGGCGGAATGGCTTTTACATTTTTAAAAGCTCTTGGCGAAGATATCGGAAATTCTATCGTTGAAGACGAATTAATTCCTGAAGCAATAAATATTATGAACGAGGCAAAAAGATTAAAAGTTAAATTATATTTGCCAATCGATGTCGTCGCTTCTGATAAATTTTCTGATAAATCGAATACGATGATCGTAACAACAAAAGAGATTCCAGAAAAATGGCTCGGTTTAGATATTGGTCCAGCTTCTGTGAAATTATTTCAACTTGCACTTCGAGATTCTCAAACGATTTTATGGAATGGACCAATGGGAGTTTATGAAATCGATAAATTTGCTCGAGGAAGTTTTCAATTGGCTCATACACTTGCTGATAGTTATGCGACTACGGTTGTTGGTGGTGGCGATACAGCCGACCTCATCAAACGAACAGGTTTAGACGACGAGATTACTTTTATTTCGACAGGTGGCGGTGCATCGCTTGAACTTCTTGAAGGAAAAGTTTTACCAGGAGTTGAAGCTCTTGTCGTAAAGGGTGCTAATTGATAATTTCAGCTAACTTCAAAAGTTTTAAAAATCGAGAAGAAACTAGAATTTATTTGGAAAAATTAAATAATTTAATAAAAAATATGAATAGTTTTGAAATTACTGTTTTTCCACCTGCAACAGCTTTGCAAAATAAAATAGGTTCAATTTCGATTGGTTCTCAAAATATTTTTCCTGCTCGAAATGGGGCTTTTACTGGTGAAATATGTTTAGAACAGCTTGAGGAGTTTGATATAAAAAATGTCTTAATTGGACATAGCGAACGAAGAGAAATATTAAATGAAAATATTGAATATATCGCTAAAAAATTTGATTTTGCTATAAAAAATAATTTAAAAATTACTTTTTGTGTCGGCGAATCTCGAGAAATTAGAGAAAATGATGAAACATTAGATTTTTTAAAAAGTCAGTTTAACGGCATCGATTTTAATTATAAAAATTTAATAATTGCTTACGAACCTATTTGGGCAATTGGAAGCGGTTTAACTCCAACAATGGCACAAATCGAAGAAACTTTGCATTTTTTAAAAAATTACACAGGCAAAAAAATTATTTATGGTGGCAGTGTAAAATTATCGAATATCGAAGATATTTTAAAATTGCCTTCTTGCGACGGTGTTCTCGTTGGTGGTGCAAGTCTCGATGTAAATAATTTTGCTGAAATTATAAAAATTGCTGAAAAAATTTAATAAATTTATTTTATCGAAAGGAACATATTATAAATTATGACAAAAATAGAATTAGTTGAAATGTTAGCTCATGTTCCACTCTCGACTCATAAAGAACCTCAACATATTTTTTTAGTTTCTGATCAAGTTGAGAATTATTTAGAACAGTTTAGTAAATATCAATTTTTAGAATTTGATATCGAAGTTTCGTTAATCGAAGATTTTGACGGTCGAATTGCTGAATTTGAAAATGGAGTTTTTGATATTGCGATTATTGATCAAAAATTAAATAATATTCAAATTGCTCATATTTCGCGAGTTTTAAAAAAAGATGGTCTTGTTGCAATGGTTGGCGAAAGTTTCGAAACTTTGAAAAATTTAGCTAAAAATTTTAGAATCGCTATGCCTTATTTAGTTTTTATGAAAGATAATTTTTCGGAAATTTTATATTTTGGTTCTAAGTTTTATCATCCGACTGCTGATATAAATCTTCAACGAAGCGATTTGCTAGAAGATTTAAATTATTATAATAGTGATATTCATGTTTCAGCTTTTTATATGCCAAATTATATAAAAAATGAAATCGCTAATTTTGTGAGAAATTAATAAAATGGCTTTTGAGTTTGCAATTGCTTTAACTGGTGGAATCGCCACAGGCAAAAGCACCTCATCGGCTCTCTTTTCGCTTTCAGGTTTTAAAATTATTGATGCCGATAAAATAGCTCATGAAATTTTAAATAAAAGTATTGACGAAATTAAAAATATGTTTGGCGATGAATATATTATTAATAATAATATAGTTGATAGAAAAAGTTTAGGCAAATTAATTTTTTCAGATTGTAAAGCAAAAAAAAGACTTGAAAATTTTATTCATCCTAAAATATTCGAAACTATAAAAACTGAAAGCGAAAAATTAGATATTTTTAAAGTTCCATATTTAATAGATATTCCACTGTTTTTTGAAAGAGCAGGAGTTTATCAGATTGATAAATCGATTTTGATTTATGCTCCTCGAGAAAATCAATTAACAAGAATAATTTCGCGAGATAAAATTTCTGAAATTGAAGCAAATCAACGATTAAATGCTCAATTGCCAATTGACGAAAAATTAAATAAAGCAACTTGGATAATTAAAAATATTGGTTCTTTAAAAAATTTACAAAACGAAATCGAACGAGTTTCAAATGAAATAAAAGAAATATTTAATGTTAATAAATAAAAATATTAAAACAGCTGTAATTATTCCTGCTCGTTTGAAATCTACTCGTTTGCCTAATAAAATGATTTTAGATATTTGCGGAAAATCGTTGATTCAGCGAGTTTATGAACGGGCAAAATTGAGCATTGCCGATGAGGTCGTTGTTGCAACTGATAGCGAAATAATTTTTGAAATTATCCATAAAATTGGCGGAAAAGCAGTTTTGACAAGCGAAAAACATCAATCTGGAACTGATCGAATTGCCGAAGCCATCGAAAATATAAATTTAAAAGATTTCGATTTTATCGTTAATGTTCAAGGCGATGAACCTTTAATCGATCCAAATTTAATAAATAAAATTATTAATTTAGCTGGAAAAGTTGAATTTGCTAGCGCAATGCGAAAAATAAATAATCTCGACGAAATAAATAACTCGAATGTTGTCAAAGTTGTAATTAATAAATTTGACGAAGCGATCTATTTTTCTCGTTCGCCGATTCCGTTTAATCGAGATAAAAATTTAAATATAAAATATTTGCAACATATAGGAATTTACGGTTATAGTCGAGAATTTTTAAAAATTTATTCGCAAATGCCAGAAACATATCTTGAAAAAACTGAAAAATTAGAACAGCTTCGAGCAATCGAAAACGGTTATAAAATCAAAATGGTTGAAACAGAAACGATTTCGATTGGAGTTGATACGATTGAAGATTTAGAACGGGTAAGAAAAATAATATGCGATCAAAAAATATAATTTTATTATTTATATTTTTTATGTTTTATTTGTCAGGTTGCGGAGATACAGCCGTTAGCACTTATCAAAAAGCACAAACTGGCACCTCATCATCTGGAACTATAATAAATAATCAAACACCAACAACTACAGAAACCGAAACCACAGAAACAGAAGATGATATTCCAGATAATTATCAAGTTGTTTCGCCAACACAACCGCCTTTTATTATTATTGACGGCAATATTGGAGAAATAGATAATAATCTATCAAAACAAATTTAATCTTATAATTTCCGTGTCAAAATTAAACTAAGACACGGGAAAATAATTTAAATTAAAAGCTCTCGCATTTCACGAACAGCTTTTTCTAAACCAACAAAGATTGATCTAGCTACGATAGATTGACCAATATTAACCTCGCGAATATGGGATCTTTTAGCAATATTATTAAATAATTTGATATTTTGATAATTTAAGCCATGACCACCAGCAACTTTTAAACCGAGACTATTTCCCAAAATTGCTGATTCTTCTAAATCACGACAAGCTCGATCTAATTTCTGTTCTAACTCTTTTCGACTGAATTTTTTTAGTTCATCAATTGAATGATCAGTTCGCGATAAATTCGAATTTAACATTAAATATAAATTTGCAAAAGTTCCAGTATGCAATTCGATCCAATCAGCATTTAATTTTTTGCTTAATTCGATACTTTCAACATTTGGATCTATAAATAACGAAACTTCAATATCATTATTTTTTAATATTTCAATTTTTTCTCGAATAACATCAAAATTATTTTTTAAATCTAATCCGCCTTCGGTCGTAACTTCGGCTCGTTTTTCTGGCACGATCGTAGCCCGATGAGGTCGTATTTGTGAAGCCAAATTTATAATTTCTGAATTAACAGATAATTCAAGATTAACAGGAAGCACAGAAAAATTAATAATCGCCTCGAGATCGCTATCGACGATATGACGACGGTCTTCTCGAAGATGAATCGTAATTTGATCGCCTCCTCCTCTTTCAACAAGAGAAAGGGCATCAATAAGATTCGGAGAATTTACTTTTCTTGCTTCTCGCAAAACAGCAATATGATCAATATTGACACCCAAAACCATTTTTTAATATTCCTCTTTTACTTTTGAACTTTCGATTAAAACTAAGGCAATAGAAAAAACATTAGCAATAACGGCACCAATTGCAAGACCAATTGCAGATTCAACTTGACCATAAATTTCAAGAGCAATAAAAGCTGGAACAAGATGTAAATCAGCAACTAACGAACCAGCAAATAATTCAGCTGATAAAATATTTCGAACACCAATTTTTAAAATAGTCGAAGCAATATTTAAGCTACCTGCTATAAATAACATAAGCGATGTATGTTCATATAAAAAACCAGCTGTCGAAGTCAAACTCATTAATATAAAAAATACATAAGTAACTTTTGACCATTCCATATTAAATTATTCGCCTTTTTTTAAATTTTCAATAAAAGTTGTTAAAACTCGAACACCTGCACCACTTGCACCATATTGATTATAGCCCCAATCTTTTTCGACATAAGCTGGTCCAGCAATATCTAAATGCAACCATTTTTCTCGATTTTCTTCTTTAATAAATCTATTTAAAAATAGTCCAGCCGTTAATGAACCGCCATATCGAGTTGCTCCAGCATTTGCAACATCAGCAATTTTGCTATCGATTAATTCTTCAAGATATCGATTAAACGGTAAAGTTGCCATTAATTCGCCACTTTGTTCACCAGCTTTTAACATCTGTTTTTTTAATTTTTTATTATGACCCATTGCCAAAGTCGTAAATTCACCAACGGCAATCATTGCAGCACCTGTCAAAGTAGCAAGATCAATAATATAATCAAAATCTTTTTCGATATCTTGAGCATAAGATAAAACATCAGCAAGAACTAATCGCCCTTCAGCATCTGTATTTTTTACTTCAATCGTAACACCGTTTCGAGCAACTAAAACATCATCAGGTTTATAAGCATTTCCGCCAATCATATTTTCAGTTAAACCTAAAAAGCCAACAACTTCGACATCAATATTTAATTCAGAAACAGCTTTCATGATTCCTAAAACGGCACTTGCTCCACTTTTATCTGATTTCATCGTATACATCGAATCAGCAGGTTTTAAGCTCAATCCACCGCTATCATAAGTCAAACCTTTGCCAATTAATAAAACTTTATTTTTAGCATTTTTTGGTCTATAAGCTAATTTCACAACAGCAGGATCATTTGAACTTGCACGAGCAACAGCTAAAAGTGCATTCATTTTTTCTTCTGTTAATCTATTAACATCAAGAACATCAATTTCAAAATTATTTTCGTCAGCTAATTTTTTTGCGATTTCAACAACAGCTAACGGAGTCATTTCGTTTGGCATTCCATTAACGATATCTTTAACAAAATTTGTAGCACTTGCGATAATTTTCGCTCGATGAACGATATTTTCGACCTCATCGCCATCTTCAACAAAAATTCGTTTAACAGAAAAATCTTTCTTTTTGCTTTTATATTTATTAAAACGATAGCTACCTAAAAGCATACCTTCAAGAATTTGAGATAAAAATTCACTATTTTTAACATAAACAGTTTCAAATTCTTCTTTTTCGAGAATTTTCATGGCTTTGCCACCAGCAAGACGATAACTTTCTTCAGAATCATCTTCTAATTTAATAGTTAATTTTCGTGATTCTGGCAAAAATATAACATCTCGATCGCCATCTTTTACAAACGAAATCTTTAAACTTTTTTGTTTATCAGATTTAACAATTTCTATTTCCATTTTATATAAACCTCTAGTTAAATTATATGCAATTCATATATTTTGTCGTTGTCATCAAGCCCAAATTTGATTTCTCGCATATAAGTGCTATAACCTCTATCTTTAAAATGTTTCTCTAATTTGGTTAGATTTTTTTCACTGTTTTCTTTCTCGAAATAAAAGATATTTTCTCGATCAACTTTGAGAAGAGCTTCTATTTCAGAGATATTTGCTGTTTTAGATTCTAAATGCAAGTCAGCTTTTGCTAATTTAAATTCCATAAGATTTATCTCCATTTAATTAATTAAAACTTTTGTTTAAAACTCAAAAGACTTTTCTACATTGTAGCAAAAAATGAAATAGAGACATAAATAATATATTTATATTTTTAAGAAATATACTGGTTGAATTAAGTCAAAGTTCTAATTTGAGATATAATTTTTAGCAACAATAAAAAAAGGTTTGAAATATATTATGAATATTCGAGAAGAATTTTTAAAGTTTTTTGAAGAACGAGGACATTCGAGAATTGAAAGTTCTCCTCTTGTTCCCGATGATGCTAGTTTGCTTTTTGCAAATTCTGGAATGGTTCAATTTAAAAGAATTTTTACAGGTGAATTACCAATACTACAAAATCCACGAGCAACAACGGCTCAAACATGTTTGAGAGCAGGTGGAAAACATAACGATTTAGAAAATGTCGGTTACACGGCTAGACATCATACATTTTTTGAAATGCTTGGCAATTTTTCATTTGGTAATTATTTTAAAAAAGATGCAATTAAATATGGTTGGCAATTTGTAACAGAAATTTTAAAATTACCAAAAGATCGTTTATATGTTACGGTTCATGTTAGCGACGATGAAGCCTTTGAAATGTGGCAAGAACATATTTCAGCTGATCGAATAAAACGAATGGGCGACAAAGATAATTTTTGGCAAATGGGCGACACTGGTCCTTGTGGTCCAAGTAGCGAGATTTTTTATGATCAAGGTGCTGATAAATTTTTCACATCTGAAGACTATTTTGGTGGCGACGGCGATCGCTTTTTAGAAATTTGGAATCTCGTTTTTATGCAATATAATCGAGAATCTGATGGAACTTTGACTCCATTGCCAAAACCTTCAATCGATACAGGAATGGGACTCGAACGAGTTACAGCAATTCGCGAAGGTGAAACAAGCAATTTTCATTCTTCACTTTTCAAACCAATTTTAAATAAAATTAGCGAAATCGTCGGAATAAAATATGAGTTTAATAATAAAAATAGCGGAAGTTATCGAGTTATCGCTGATCATATTCGAGCAGTTTCGTTTTTATTAGCTCAAGGTGTTCGATTTGATCGTGAAGGTCGCGGTTATGTTTTAAGACGAATTTTAAGACGAGCAGTTCGACACGGCTATTTATTAGGCTTACGAGAGCCATTTATGTTTAAAATCGTTTCGACTCTTGTTGAAATTATGGGTTCAAATTATAATTATTTAATTAGCGAAAAGGATCGAATCGAAAACGAAATCGAACGAGAAGAAGCAAGATTTTTTCAAACAATCAGCGGTGGAATCGCAATTTTTGAAGACGAATTAACTCGAAGCGAAAAAATATTTTCTGGTGATGTAGCTTTTAAATTATATGACACTTTTGGGTTTCCGTTAGATTTAACAGCTGATATGTTGCGAGAACGAGAAATGACCGTTGATCACGAACGATTTGAATTTTTAATGAACGAACAGCGAGTTCGGGCAAAAGCAAATTGGCAAGGTAGCGGTGATTCATCTCAAGATGGCGATTTTAAAAATATTCTCGAAAAATTTGGCGAAAATAAATTTTTATATTCGACTTTATCGTTAGATAATATTAAAATCGAAGTTTTATTAGATTCTAATTTTAAAATTGTTGAACATGCAGAAGAAGGTTGGCTATATTTAAAAGAGACACCGTTTTATGCTGAAAGTGGCGGTCAATGTGGCGACACTGGAAAAATCGGCAATGCAGAAATTCTCGATACGAAAAAAATATTAGGCTTAAATTTATCGAAATTTAAAGGCAGTTTAAAAACTGGTCAAATTTTAAATGCAATCGTTTCAAATGAACGAGCTGAAATTGCAAAACATCATTCGGCGACACATTTATTACATGCCGTTTTAAAAGAAGTTTTAGGTTTAAATGTTTCTCAAGCTGGGAGTTCTGTTGATAAAAATAGATTGCGATTTGATTTTTCGTTTGATCGTCAAGTTTCGCGAGACGAATTAAGAGAAATCGAAAGTCGAGTTAATAAATATATTTCTCGAAATTTATCAGGCAAAACCGAAGTTCTTCCAATTAACGAAGCAAGATCTCGCGGAGCAACAGCTTTATTTGGCGAAAAATATGGCGAAACCGTTCGAGTTGTTTCATTCGAAAGTGCATCAGTCGAATTTTGCGGTGGAACTCATGTTTTAAATAGCAGTGAAATTGGCTTATTCGTTTTATTAAAAGAAAGCGGAGTTTCGGCTGGAGTTCGACGAATTGAGGCAATTGTTGGCGAAAGTGCTGAAAAATTTGTTCGCGAATTACGAGACGAACGAGATCAGGCAAACGAAAAAATGAAAAGCCAAAACCTCATCGCTGGAATCGAGAAATTACAAAAACAGATTTTTGACTTAAAAATCGAATTAAAAAATAATATTTCTCGTCAAGAATTTCAGGTTTTAAAACATGGCAATATAAATTATGTCGTCGAAATTATAAAAAATGGTGATCCAAAAGAGCAAATCGATGAGGTTAAAAATAAATACGAATCGATAGCAATTATACTATTTTTATTAACCGACGATAAAATATCTATTTTTGCTGGTGTGAAAAATTTAAAAATTCATGCTGGAGATTGGGTAAAAGCAGTTTCTGGAATTATCGGTGGAAAAGGTGGCGGTCGTCCAGATTTTGCTCAAGCTGGTGGTAAAGAAATCTCAAAATTAAACGAAGCTGTTAATTTCGCAATCGAATATATAAAAAAATAAAAATTATTTTATTGTTCATTCCGTGTCGCTCACGGAACTTTAAAAACTAAAACTGGAATAAAACATGTTTAAAACATTAATAATAAATAGCGGTGGAACTTTTAATAAAATTTATGATCATGTTTCTGGTGAATTAATCGTTCCTGATAATAATTCGGCTGTTGAGAAAATATTTGAGTTGTTAAATATAAATTTTTTAAATATCGAAATAGTTGGAATTGTTTATAAAGATAGTCTGCAAATGATCGAAAAAGATCGTATCGAAATTGGCGACCTCATCGAATCGAAAAATTACAAAAAAATAATTATCGTTCATGGAACAGATACGATAAATTTAACAGCTGAATATTTATCAAATCGTTTTAAAAATAGCCATCAAATCGTTTTAATTGGAGCAATGAAACCTATTTCGATTAATCCAATTGACGGAGCAGTAAATTTCGGAATTGCCTTAAGTTTATTGCAAACAAGCGAACAAAACGATATTTATATAGCAATGAGTGGATTAATTTCACATTGGAACAAAATATCAAAAAATAAAAAAATTGGAAGATTTGAAGTTATAAATTAAAAATTAATAGAAACGATCAAATTTAATTTTGATTGTTTCTATTTTATTTTTTAAATTAACGGTTCGCTCATTTCAGTTGGAATTTCTAATCCCATAAGTTTTAAAACGGTTGGAGCAATATTATTTAAACCGCCATTTTTAACTTTTTGAACTCGTTCATCAAGCACAAAACACCAAACATCTCCAGTCGTATGATTTGTTAAAACATTGCCGTCATTGTCTCGCATTTCTTCGCAATTGCCGTGATCACTCGTTAAAACTATCGAATAATCTTTCGATTTTGCATGTTCGATAATTTTATTTAATTGACGATCAACAGTTTCAACGGCTTTGATTCCAGCTTCGAATATTCCAGTATGACCAACCATGTCGCCATTTGCAAAATTAACAACGATAAAATCAAAATTGTCATTCATTGCAGAAATAACGGCATTGCCGACCTCATCAGCACTCATTTCAGGTTTTTCATCATAAGTTTTAACTTTTGGACTATCAACAAGATATCGAGTTTCGCCAGTTAAAAGTTCTTCGACTCCGCCATTAAAGAAAAAAGTAACATGAGCATATTTTTCAGTTTCAGCTGTGTGAAATTGTCGTAAGCCACTTTTTGAAATATATTCTGATAAAAAGTTTTGCGATTGTTCTCGATTAAATAAAACTGGAAAATTAAATTCATCGCTATAATTTGTCATTATTGCGATAAATATATTTTTAGGATTATGTGTTCGTTCAAAATGTTTAAAATTTTCAGAACCTATTGCAGAAACGATTTCTCGCATTCGATCAGAACGAAAATTATAAAAAAGAACCGAATCGCCATTTTCAAAACCAGAATAATTATTAAACGAAACTGGAGTTATAAACTCGTCATTTTCACCAATTAATAACCGTGATTTTAAATATTCGATTGCTGATAATTCAGTTTTATTTTTGCCTTCGACAATTGCTCTAAAACCGCTTTCAACTCGATCCCATCGTTTATCTCGGTCCATCGCATAAAATCTTCCAGAAATCGAAGCAATTTGAATATTATTATTTTTTATTTCGTTTTGAAATTTCGATAACAATTGTTCGAGATATATTGGCGATGAGGTCGGAGAAACATCTCGTCCGTCAGTAATAATATGCAAAATAGCTTTTTTATTTTCGGCTAATATATTTTCGATAATGCCAAAAAGATGAGAATCGTGTGAATGAACTCCGCCATCGCTTAATAAACCAATTAAATGAATTCGATCAGTTTTATTATTTTCGATTAATTTTTTAAAATTTTCGAGATTTTTGAATTCACCAGTTTCAAGAGATTTTGAAATTTTGACAAGATCCTGATAAAAAATTCGACCACCGCCAAGAGTCATGTGTCCAACTTCGCTATTTCCCATTTGACCTTCAGGCAAACCAACAGATAAACCACTTGTCGAAACCATTCCGTAAGGAACATTATTTAATAAATAATTATAAGTTGGTTTATTCGCTGAATAAAAAGCATTGTATTCAGTTTTTGCCGAATAGCCGATCCCGTCTGTGATTATTAAAATAACTTTTTTCAAATTATTAAACTCGGTATATTTTATAAAGCAGTTTTTGGATCGCTATCAGCAAGATGATGCCATTTTAATTTAGCTCCACCCATAAGATGAAAATGAAGATGATTAACTTCTTGACCGCCGTTATGTCCGATATTTGTAATTAATCGATAACCACTTTGATTAACTCCAACGATTTTTGCAACTTCTTGAGCAAATTTTGTCAAACCAGCCATAATTTCAGGAGAAACTTCATTAAAATCTTTGATATGATTTTTAGGAATAATTAAAATATGAACAGGAGCTTTTGGATTAATATCGTGAAAAGCAAGAAAATCTGGATTTTCAGAAATAATATTTGCTGGAATTTTTCCAGCTACGATTTTACAAAAGATGCAATCTTTCATTTTATTTATAAGCCTTTTTATTAAATATTGATTTTGAGTTTAAAGATATTCTATCAAAAAGTTAAAAAATTAAATTAAAATTAAATAAATTTGTAACACTTGATTTTAATATGTTTTTTATATATAATTCTAGAACTTTTTTAAAGGGTCAATAGCTCAGGGGTTAGAGCTGACGGCTCATAACCGTCTGGTCCGGGGTTCAAATCCCTGTTGACCCACCAAACTTTTCAAACTCAAATCTCCAAAAATTAAACTTTCAAACCAATTAAAGTTACATCGTCTCTTCGACTTTCATGACCTTGATAGTCTTTTAAATGTTCTTTTAAAAAATATTTTTGTTCCTGAAATTGTATATCTTGAATCTTTTGCAAAGTTCTACCAAGTCGTTTTTTGCCATACATCATTTTTTCATGACTTCCAACTTGATCATAATAGCCGTCAGTTGTTAAATAAACTCTTGTTGTAAATTCAGCCGAAAAAGTATGATCGGTAAATTTAAAAGAATGATTGCTAGTTGAATATCCAACTGATTGACGATCATATTTTGTTATTTTTATTTCGTCGGCATTAAGATAATATAACGGTGTTTGTGCACCTGAATATGTCATTACTTTAAATTCGCTATTAAAATATAATATTCCTCCGTCAAAACCGACATTTGATTTTGATGAACCATCAAACTGTTTTAAAATATGTTTTAATTCTCGATTAAAATAACCAAGCATATCTGCAGGTGATGAAGCTTTTATTCGTCCATATTTAATTTCGTTTACTAATTGCTTTTCTAAGGCTTTTACTAGAATTGTAATAAATGCTCCAGGAACTCCATGACTTGTGCAATCAGCGATCATTACTAAAACTTCATTATGTGAAATCTGTTCAAAGAAAAATATATCTCCTCCAACTTGATCTTTTGGTTCCCAAATAACAAAACTTTCATTAAAAAATAATGACAAAATCGAAATATCGGGCATAATTGACTGTTGAATATATGATGCATATTCGATAGATTGATTTAAATATGTTGTTTTTATTTCTAATTCTGTCTTTTGAAATTCAAGTTCATTTTTTTTATTTCGCAATTCTTCGGTTTGTTTTTCTATTATTTTTCTAGATCTTGTTATTTTTATAACAAATAAAATTGCAACTATTATAAATAATACAGAAATTATCAACGAGCCACTTAATTTTGCATTTGTTGAATTAGCTACAACAAGAGATACTTCTTTGTCTTTTAAAGTTTGTTCTATTTTATTTATTTCTTTGAGATATTCTTCTTTTGAATTCAAAATATTTCTAACTTCTGTTTTTGTTTTTTCGACTTCAAGTTTATATTCTTCAAGAATTATTTTAGATTTTTCAAGCTCATTTTCGTTTTCTTGAATCGTCTTATTTAAAATTGATTCTTTTAATTTTATTTCATCTATTTTAGTTTGTAACTGTGCTTGAAGTATATTTCTTTGTTTTTCTAGTTCTTTTTGCTGAATAGTTTGTTGCTTAATAAAATCTTCTTTTAATTTGCTTAAAGTATTTTTGCTGTCAATAATTGCTTGTTGCTGTTTTATCGATTCTTCTTTGGATTTTGCTAAATTAATATTTAATTTATTTATTTCTTGAAGTTTTTTTGTAACTTCTAATTGCTGTTTATCCATTTCCATTTGTTGAGCTTGAATCGCAAGTTTCATATAATTAGCGGATTTTTCTAGATTTGCTAGTGAATTTTTTAGATCTTTATATATTTCAGCAACATCTATTTCACGACCACCTAATAAAATAATTTCATCAGAAGCAACTAATCCATTATTTAATAAATTAGCTCTATTTAATTCGAATAAAAGTCTATTATCTACCGAATAATAAAAATTGAGCATAAGTAAATTTTTTTCTTCACTATTAAATGTAACTACTAAAGTATTTTTATTACCGTTTTTTGTTAATAACTGATTGTTTAAATTTTTAAACTTTTCATCAATCATTATTAGCTGATATTTTTTTAAATCTACCTCATCGTTAATAGATGTTATATAATCAACGATTATCGGTTTTTTATGCACTTGTTTTTTATAAGCAAGAGTATTAAAAGCTGTTTTTAAATTAATATTATCTGTAATAATCAAAATAGAATAAACCGAAAATGTTTTATCATCTCGCCATTCTATATGTTTTAAAAAGTTGTAAATATAAATTGTCTTTAATTGTTCATTGTTTACATTGTAATTTGAAAATAAATAAATCGTAAAAGTAGCAAAAAGGCTATATATTTTTTTAAAAGACATAAAATAATCCGAAAATAATTTGTCTTGATTCTTGAGGAGAGCGATAATCAGTTGATGTAGAAATTCTTGTTGAATAATATCGATCATCGCCTATATTTTTAATCGTTAATGCAAAATTTAAATAATCTGTATATTTATATTTAAAATATAAATCACCTATTATATAACCAGCTATTTTCTTTTTATGACTCGGATCTGTTTTTGTTGAATAATCGGCATGAGCAATATCAACCCAATTTCCTGATAATGTTAAATCAAAATTTCTCCACGATATCGTTGAACCTGCTTTTATTTGATGAGGTCGAATATATGGTAATTCTGTTAATGTATTATTAATTAATTCATGTCCATCAATCATAGAATAATTTGCCCAAGTATCTAAGTCAAAATAATTAAAACTTTTTTTGAACATAAAACCTAATTCACCACCATAAAGTTCAGCCCAACTGTTATTAAATTGTTGTTTTGCTTTTAGTATTGTTGTATCAGGAAACAATGTTGTTATATTATATAAAACAGTATCTCTAATAACACTTTGCATTTTTGTATAAAAAACAGAACCAAATAAATATAAATTCTTATTGAAAAATGTCCAAATATTATATTCATATGAATCTGTCCATTCAGCTTCAAGATCAGGATTCGGAATTCGAGCAGAATTGATTTGATATTTATTATTATCCCAATCTCTTTTGCCATCATTTGGAATAAAAAAATAGCCATAATTTAAATACATGATACTTGCTCGAGGTATTAACATCGATTTTGAATATAACAATTTTTGATATATTTCATGTGAATTATAAATTAAAGCCATTCTTTGAAGCCAATATTGATCGTCAATATCAGTAATTTGAGATCTAAGAGCAAAAGATATTAAAAAAGAATCTGTTATTTTTATTTGATCTTGAATATAAATAGCTTGAAAATCCCAAGATTTTTGATAATAATTAACATTAATATCAGATCTAGGATAAGTTGCTGTTTTATCAAAATAAGGTTTTTCTAAGTCAAATGATTTTGGCATCGAATAATAATGTTCAGCAGTTACACCTGCTGTTATTTTATGATTCGAAATGTTAAATCTCAAAGTTTCATCAATTGCTATTCGTTCTGAAATAAAATATTTATATGCATTGTGATAATCGTTTCCGCTGTTTATATAAAAACTTTCTGGATCAAGTTCTGTTGCATCGTAACTTATTGTTGAAGTTAAATTAACTTTATTTCCAAATAAATATCGATATGAAAAATAAGCACCTCTCATTTCAGAAATCATATTCGAATTATAATAAGCTAATTCTTTTTTAGTTGAATCGCCGACTAAAGAAATATAAGTTGAATCTGAAGTTTTGCTGTAATTTGCACCGAAAGTCCAAACAGAATTATTTAAATATAAAAAAGCACTTTGAGTTTTGACGGGCATATAATTAAAATCTCGATCATTAGCTGATTCAACAATAGTTTTATTTATATTATAAATGTCAACTTTTGGATAAAGCGATGGGTATAATTTATCAAAATCATAATCACGATCACTATGAACAGAAGCTCCAATAGTTAAAACACTTTTATTTAATGTTCCTGTATATTTTGTCATTAAATGATAATAATCGCCATCGGTTGCAATATCAACGATAGAACCAACATGAGTATCTGTAATTAAATTAATAATTCCGCTAACGGCATCGCCACCATAAACAACGGAAGAACCGCCATAAACTATTTCAACTCGTTCAACTCCAACTAATGGATAATTCATTCCAACAGAAACAGATTGACTTTTTGTCATATCGATTTCTATACCATCTCGCAATATTTTTAAATAAGATTGACCTGTAATTCCACGAATTCCAATGACACTATATAATCCAGCATTGGCAAATTTATAAACAGAAAAACCAGCAACATCATTAAGTAAATCAAGAAGACTTCGATAACCTCGTTTTTGAATTTGATCTTTTGTAACAACTATCATTGTGGCTGGTGTTTCACTTAACAATTGAGCTGATTTCGAAGCCGATTGAACTTCGATATTTTGAAGAGTTGAGAGATCTATATTAAATACATCTTCCATCATATCCATAGAGGCATGTATATCTATTGTCATAAAATACAAAAAATTAATTAATTGTATTTTTCGTTTAATAATCATCTATTCTCCGATTTGAAATTTAACGAGATAGTTTATCAAAAAAAACAACATGAAATCTATAATAAAAAATTTTAGTTTACGACTGTTTGTATGTTAATTTTTTCTAAAAAAAATATAATATTAATAAAATATATAAAAGAATTTGATTGCGAAAAGAAAATCAAACGATTGTTTTTAGATACAATTTTATTAAATAATTATATATTTAAAGGAAAGCAAATGGCTTTACAAGTATTTTATGATAGAGATTGCAACACAGATTTAATTAAAACTAAAAAAGTTGCAATGATCGGTTTTGGTTCACAAGGTCATGCTCATGCTGAAAATTTACGAGATAGCGGTGTTGAAGTTGTTATCGGTTTAAAACAAGGTGGAGCTTCGTGGTTAAAAGCTGAAAAAAAAGGTTTCAAAGTTATGTCTGTTGCTGATGCAGTTCGAGAATCTGATATCGTAATGATTTTATTACCAGACGAAACTCAAGCTTCTGTTTATTCAAATGAAATCGCTCCTAATTTAAAAAGTGGTTCGACAATTGCATTTGGTCATGGTTTTAATATTCATTATGGTCGAATTAATCCAGCTAAAAATATAAATGTTATGATGATTGCTCCAAAAGCTCCAGGGCATACAGTTCGAAGTGAATTTGTTAAAGGTGGTGGAATTCCTGACCTCATCGCAATTCATCAAGATCCAAGTGGAAATACTCGAGAATTAGCAATGTCATATGCTTCAGCAATTGGTGGTGGTCGAACAGGAATTATCGAAACAACATTCAAAGATGAAACAGAAACAGATTTATTCGGCGAACAAGCGGTTCTTTGTGGTGGTGTTACAGCACTTGTTCAAGCAGGTTTCGAAACTTTAACAGAAGCAGGTTATCCTGAAGAAATGGCATATTTTGAATGTCTTCACGAATTAAAATTAATCGTTGATTTAATGTTCGAAGGTGGAATTTCAAATATGAGATATTCGATTTCTAACACAGCTGAATACGGTGATATGGTTTCTGGACCAAGAGTTATCGGTGATGCTTCACGAAAAGCAATGCAAGACATATTAAAAGAGATCCAAAACGGTAAATTTGCAAAAGATTTTATTCTTGAAGGTCAAACAGGTTATCCAAGAATGACAGCTGAAAGACGAAATATCGCTCAACATCCATTAGAGCAAACTGGAGCAAGACTCCGAAAAATGATGCCATGGATCGGTGCAAATAAAATCGTAAATCAAGATATTAATTAAGTTTAATTATTTTATGAATGATGTCTTTTTATAAAAATTAAAAGGACATCAAAGCTTCAACAAGGAGTGAAAATGCTGGAAAATAAACAAGATGAATTTTTTGCTATTAAAGGTAAAAAAGGTTCTGTAACAATAGAAACAACTGCAATTAGTGTTAAAGAATTAAGAGACAAAAACGAAGAAGGCAAAATACAGTTAGAAAACTATCAACGAGAATATGTTTATAACGAGAAAAAGTTTGCAAAAGCTTCAAAAGTTATCGAAACTATTTTGTTTGGTAAAGTTTTACCAGCTATTATTTTTAAAATTCATGATAAAAATGGAGCTTATGAAATAATTGATGGTCAGCAACGAGTTACAAGTATTTTAAAATTTATTGCAAATGAGTTTCCATTGAATCTTGCAAATAATGACGATGCTTATATGCTCAATGGTTTTTATTATAAAGACTTAAGTTCTACTATCAAATCTTTAATTTTAAATTACAAATTAACTTCGATGAAAGTCGTAACTTCAAATCCTGATATTGTTGCCGAAATCTTTTTAGATTTAAATTATCAACCTGTTGCTGTAACAACAAATGAAATCACAACTTCTATCAGTTATGGAGAAATTTCTAGAAATGCAAAAAGATTTTCTAAAATTGGAAGTGGTGGCAAATTTACTGAAACTCCTATGTTTTGGTATCTTTTTGGACATCAAACTAAATACAAAAAAGACGGATCTTTTTTAATTCCAGCAAAAGACAAAGGTGGTTCTATTTCTCTTGAAGTTTTTAAAACAATGTTGTCATTTATTGATAAAACTATTGTTTTAAATAAAGACCAAAATTGGATTCGAAAACAGATGTTAAAAAGTAAAGAATCTGATTTAAAAACTTTCGGTTTAGATAAATTTGAGAATTTAACTCGTGTAATTAAATATGCACACGATGAGGTTGAACTTAATTTATTATTTATTAAATTCAAAGAACAATTAGCTTTAAACTTTAATAACAACAAGGATTAAAAGTATGAGTTTATCAGTTGGTGTAACAAACACGGTAGATTTAGAAGGTGCAATTAAAGAGCATATTAGCAATTTATCTAATCAAATAGATAGTTTTAATAAAACACTATTAAATAGTGCTTCTCGATTAAATAATTTGATTTTGGATCAAAAACAAGTAACGAAAGCTTTTGACAATATTAGAAGCCATAGTGATATTCTTTTGGTTTATCCATCGTATGAAAAAGTGATCAAAATTAACAATGATTTAAACAAAATCGCAACTGCTTCTAATCTTGATTTAAATGATTATCAACATTTAATATTTGTTCAAAAGTTTTATAAGTTTTTTTATCGTTCTAATGCAAATGGCGTCAAAAAAGCTAACAAAGAGTCTCTTTTAACTGATAAAGAATTAATTAGAGATGTTAAAGCTATTTATGATTTAAGTAACGGTGAAATTTCTGATGAGGTCTTTAAAAGCATTGTCAAAATTTTCAAACTTAAAATAGAAAATGGAATTGATCAAGCATCAAAACTAGTTGAGCTTTACAATAAGCATTCTTTAGTTAAACGAAATATTGAAAAAATAGCTTTGATTCATATTGTTGGTTCTGAAAATGGGTTCTCTTTTGAATTTGTTCAATCAAATTTATTAACATTGTTAGAAGTTGCTTACCTTTCTAAAAAATCTCAAAAAGATATTAAGCTTAATATTGAAAAAGCTTTGGAAAACTTAAAAGAAAACAGTGAAGTTTCATTGAAAAACATTTTGCAAAGTCATAAAAAAATAGAAAACACAAACATAAAGCCAGAACTTGTTGCATTGTTTAAGGTTATTGTAGGTAATGCAAAAACATCTCAACTCTCACATGTTAAAAGTTTTTTTGGCAATTTTTTAACAAAAAACTTCTTGAACAAAATTAACTCATTCAAATATCCAACTATATTAGATAGTCATGAATTTAATATTTTACTTGAAAAGCTTCATAGCAATATTGAATCGGTTAAATTCGAAATTAACTCGTTGTTAAATTAAAGCCTTTTTATTTCTTCCTGATTGATTTTTTGTTGGGAAGAAAAATAAAATAAAATTTAAGGAATTAAATATAAATGGGAACTGTTATAACGGTTACAAGTGGTAAAGGCGGTGTCGGTAAATCAACAATCAGTGCCAATATTTCTGTTGGTTTAGCAAATGCTGGTAAAAAAGTAGTTGCAATCGATTTTGATATTGGACTCCGAAACCTTGATATGATTCTTGGGCTTGAAAATCGTATCGTATTCGATGTTATCGATGTTATGGAAGGCAAATGCAAACTTCCTCAAGCCTTAATTAATGACAAATTTAGTAAAAGTCTTTATTTTTTACCTGCTTCTCAAACCAAAGATAAAACTGTTCTTGATAAAGATAAAGTTAAAAAATTAATCGATGAATTAAAAGAAGATTTTGATTTTGTTGTTATTGATTCTCCAGCTGGTATTGAAGGCGGTTTTGAACATGCTATTTTGGCAGCCGATCGTGCTTTGATTGTTTCAACTCCAGAAGTTTCTTCTGTTCGTGATGCCGATCGTGTTATTGGAATTATCGATGCAAAATCGTTAAAAGCTCAAAATGGCGAAGAAGTCGAAAAACATATTATTATTAATAGACTAAAACCTGAACTCGTTGAACGAGGCGACATGTTAGCTATTGACGATGTCGTTAATATTTTAGCTTTGCCTTTAATCGGTGTAATTCCAGATGATGAAAGTGTTGTCAGTTCTACAAATATGGGTGAACCCGTTATTCGTAAAGATAATGCAAAATCTGGTAAAGCTATAAAAGATATTGTTAAAAGATTACTTGGCGAACATGTTCCGTTAACTCCTCTTGTTGCTGAAAATCGTTTTATTGCTATGTTTAAAAGGTGGTTTCGATAATGTCCATTTTTGAAAAATGGTTTGGTAAAAAAGATAATAGTGCTGATCGAGCCAAAGAAAGATTAAAATTAGTTTTAGCTCACGAACGAACTAGCACTAATTTTCCTTTTATGGACGACCTGCGACGAGATATGATCGCCGTTATTCAAAAATATCTCAAAGTCGAAGATATAAATATAAAAACAGAACAAAGCCGAGAATTAAATATAGATTTATTAGAAGTTGAAGTATCAGTTGGAAAAAATGTCAAAAAAGACTAATTATCAACAACATGTTCTTAGTATTGGAACATTAGCTCTATTTTTAGCCGTTTCAACACTATTTTATTTTATCGATGATAAATTTAACGGTGGCAACGAACCACCAGAATCAAATATTATATACACAGGTGATTATAATATTTCAGAACAAAAACCAAAAGTAGAACAAGGAAAAGAAACAGATTATTTATCTGAAATAAAAGATTTACATGATAGTTTAACAGCTGAAGTCAATGAAACCAGTTTGGTATCTATTAATGAAATTAATGTTTCTGAAGATTCAAATGTAACTATTAAAAAAACAGAATATGAACCTGTTGTTCCTGACGAAAATAAAATAACAGAATCAATAGAACCAAAAGGTTCTGTGAAAGATCCAAAATTAGTAATTATTATTGACGACATAGCATTTCAATATCAAATTGACATGTTTAAAAAGCTAAATTTACATATTACTTTATCGATGTTTCCATCTGATAGTAATCATCCAATGACTAATAAATATGCAAAAAATGAAAAAGTTCCAATGGTTCATCTTCCGCTTCAAGCTGTAAGTTTTAGCGATGAAGAAATTGATACATTGCATGTTACTGATAGTGATTCACAAATTGCTGAACGAGTAGCTGAAATTGCTCAACAGTTTCCAAATGCAAAGTATATAAATAATCATACAGGTAGTAAATTTACTGCCGATCGAAGATCCATGTATGCATTATTAAGTGCAATGAAAAAATATAATATTCAATTTGTTGATAGTGTTACCTCATCGAGAACAGTCGTTAGAAAAATATCTTCAGAATTAGGTTTGAAATATATTAGACGAGATGTTTTTTTAGATAATGAATTAAATGTTGGTTCCGTAACAAAACAATTGAAAACAGCAATAAACATAGCAAAAAAGAACGGTTTTGCAATAGCAATTGGACATCCGCATAAAGTTACTGTTCAGGCAATTAGTAAAATTGGACCGTTGCTAAATGGTGTTAGATTAGTATATATAAATGAACTTTAAAGTAAAAATAAAATGAAACTATTAGATATTATAAATATATTAAATGCAAAAGTAATAACTACGAACAATTTAGATCTGAATATTAATCGTTTAAATAGTTTGAAAGATGGAAAAGCTTATGAACTTTCTTTTGTTGAAAGTGAAAAATATATAGACGAGCTTTTGTCTAGTAAAGTTTCAGCTGTTTTAATTCGAGAAAAATTTATAACAAAAGTTCCTGAAAATATTATTGCATTGATATCAGAAAATCCATATTTAGATATCGCAAAAATTAGTAAATATTTTGCTGAATCAGATGAAGAAATATTAAATAAACAAAAATCGATAATTGGCACAAATTGTGAAATAGCTCAAAATGTGCATATTGGCTCTAATGTCGTTATCGGAAACAATGTAAAAGTTAGACACGGTGTTTATATAGGAGATAATAGCATTATAGATAATGATTCGATCATATATCCTAATGTTACGATTTATAAAAATACGAAAATAGGAAAATATGTTATAATTCATAGTGGAGCAATTATTGGTAGTGACGGATTTGGTTTTGCAACTGATAATAAATCGGGTGAACATACAAAAATTTATCACAATGGAAATGTTATTATTGGTGATAATGTTGAAATAGGTGCGAATACAACTATTGATCGAGCTGTTTTTGGTTCTACATATATTAAAAATGGTGTGAAAATAGACAATTTAGTTCAGATAGGACATAATTGTGAAATCGGTGAAAACTCGATTTTAGTTGGTCAGTCAGGTATTGCTGGTTCTACAAAACTAGGTAGAAATGTAATAATGGGCGGACAAAGTGGAGCAGTTGGACATATTGAAATAGCCCCTTTTACGATTATTTCAGGTAAAGGTGGTGTAACAAAAAGCATCAAAACAGGTGGTAAAATATGGTCAGGTTATCCGCTTTTTCAACATAATGATTGGCTAAAATTACAAGCAAGAATTTCAAGTTTATTAGATCGTTTTAATAAAAATTAATAATAACAAAACGATTATATAAATGTTCTTTTATTGAGAACCCAGATTCGAGCATCTACAAATAATCAGCAAAAATGCTTCTTTATTAAAGCTTTTAGAGATCGGATAATTAATAATGTTAAGTGAAATAAAAATAGTTAAAGAAATAAAATTAAATGGTTCAAAAAAAGGATTAATTTCAATCGGAGAATTATCAAAACCTTATGGAAACACAAGTGAATCAGTTGTTAGCATAGCTATTTCTCTTGATGGTGATGAAATTGACTGGAAAGTTCACATTCCATTTGAAAACTTAGATGATGTCATTTTAGCTTTACAAGAATTAAAAAAATAGATTGGAGTTTATATATGACAATTAAAAAGAAAGGTGTTGATTTAATCAAACTTTCAGATGAAACAAAAAAATTAACAGCTCTTATCGTTGAAGATGAAAAAGAAGCAAATAGACTTTTAACAGCTACTTTTACAAATTTTTTCGCCGAAGTTTATTCTACTTTTAATGGTAAAGATGGACTAGAAATATATTCGAAATATAAACCTGATGTTGTCTTTATTGATATTATTATGGAAGGTATGGACGGAATAAATCTTTCTAGAAATATCAGAGAAATTAATCGAAATCAAGTAATAGTTATTATTTCAGCAAGTAACAATGTTATAAAAATATCTGAAACAATTGAAATCGGTGTAACAAGTTTTATAAAAAAACCGCTTGATACAGACAAAATTGTGGATCTTTTATCAGCAATTATTGAAGTAATTAGCAAAAGAAAGAAAAACGATACAAGAACTTTTTCGATTAGTCTTCCTGTTGATGTTTATGAAAGACTTGAACAAGGAGCGAGAACAGAAAGAGTATCAAAAAATGCAATTATTATTCGAGCATTAAGACTTTTATATAAAGAAGACTTAACAGCACCAGAAGAAGTATATCTTTATCAACAAGCAACAAGTGCTTCTCAATACATTTAATCTAACTTTTATTCGAAACCTTTGTTATTATTAAGTCAAAGGTTTCACCTCTTTTAACAAATTTATTTCCAGTTAAGCTATTTATCATTTTATTTTGTTTAAGATTCCGTTTAAGTTGGTTTTTCTATTTTTATTTTAATAAATAAATAATTAGATAATTCAATTATATATTTAATTTTTTTCAGGAGGCATTTAATGGGAGGAAATCAAACCCCATTAGCATATGACTATACAGTCGCACGACTCTTTCTTTATGCAACAATCCTATTTGGGATTATTGGCATGACCATAGGTGTTTTTATTGCATTTCAAATGGCTTTTCCAGAGCTGAACTATTTGTTTGGTGAATATGGAACATTTAGCCGATTGAGACCAATTCATACAAATGGTGTAGCATTCGGTTTTACCGTGAGTGGTATTTTTGCAACTTGGTATTATGTAGGACAAAGAGTTCTAAAAGTATCAATGGCTGAATCTCCATTTTTAATGGTCGTCGGCAAATTACATTTTGCTGTTTATATACTAACAATTCTTTTAGCTGTTGTTACACTTTTTGCAGGTATCACAACTTCAAAAGAATATGCAGAACTTGAATGGCCTTTAGATTTACTAGTTGTAGTGTTCTGGGTTTTATGGGGAGTTAGTATTTTTGGTCTAATCGGAATTAGACGAGAACGAACTCTTTATATTTCTATCTGGTATTACATCGCGACATTCTTAGCTGTTGCAATGCTATTTTTATTTAATAATATGGCTGTTCCAACTGCTTTAGTTTCAGGTCATGGTGATTGGTATCATTCAGTTTCTTGGTATGCTGGAACAAATGATGCTCTTGTTCAATGGTGGTATGGACATAATGCTGTTGCATTCGTTTTCACAACTCCAATTGTTGCGATGATCTATTATTTCTTACCAAAAGAATCAGGACAAGCTGTTTATTCATATAAACTTTCTCTTTTATCTTTCTGGGGATTAATGTTCGTTTATTTATGGGCTGGTGGTCATCACCTCATCTATTCGACAGTTCCAGACTGGATGCAAACAATGGGTTCAGTATTTTCTATTGTTCTTATTCTTCCATCATGGGGTTCAGCAATTAACATGCTTTTAACTATGAAAGGCGAATGGAATCAATTACAATCAAATCCGTTAATTAAATTCATGGTTTTAGGTTCAACTTTTTATATGCTTTCAACACTTGAAGGACCAATTCAAGCAATTAAATCAGTAAATGCACTTGCACACTTCACCGACTGGATTCCAGGGCATGTTCATGATGGAACACTTGGTTGGGTTGGATTTATGATTATTGCATCAATGTATCACATGACACCACGATTATTTAAACGAGAACTTTATAGCAAATCGCTAATGGAAACACAATTCTGGCTCCAAACAATTGGTATCGTTTTATATTTCAGTTCAATGTGGATCGCTGGAATTACTCAAGGTATGATGTGGAGAGCAACAGATGAATTCGGAAATCTTTCTTATTCATTTATTGATACAGTTGTTGTTTTACATCCATATTACACAGTTAGAGCAATCGGTGGCTTATTATATTTAACAGGTATCTTTATTTGGGCTTATAACATCTATAAAACAATTACAGATGGTAGAAAACTTGAAGATAAAGAACTTAATGTTAATCGCTCACCTATGTCAGCAAATTAAGAAAAGGAGAATTTAAATCATGTTTCATTGGTTAGAAGAAAGACCATTCTTTTTTGCGGTCGGTGTTTTCACAGTTGTCTCTTTTGCTGGATTAATCGAAATCCTTCCAAACTTTGCCGAAGCTTCAAGACCAACAGTTGGCACAAAACCTTATTCAACTCTTGAATTAGCAGGTCGCCATGTTTATATTGCTGATAGCTGTAATGCTTGTCATTCACAACTTATTAGACCATTTAAAAGTGAAACAGACCGATACGGTATGTATTCATTAAGTGGTGAATATGCTTATGATAGACCTTTCTTATGGGGTTCAAAACGAGCTGGACCAGATCTTCATAGAGTTGGAGCTTATCGAACTACTGATTGGCATGAAAATCATATGTGGGAACCTGTTTCAGTTGTTCCAGGATCGATTATGCCAGCATATAAACATATGTTCTCAAATCAAGCTGATATCGAAACAGCATATGCTGAAGCGGTTACAGTTAATAAAGTCTTCAATGTTCCATATAACACAAATATAACTATGAGAGACGGTTCAACTGCAAATGTAAAACTTCCAGCTACATATGATGAAGCAAAAGCTGATGTCTTAGCTGAAGCTAAAATTATTGCTTCTGGTATGAAAAATCAAGATGTTAAAGATGCGGTTGAACGAGGCGAAATTCCTCAAATCGTTGCACTTATTGCATATTTAAATAGTTTAAAATAAAAATAAAATGGAACTCGGTCAAATTCAGGCTTATGCCTATTTCTTTTTTACTGCTTTCTTAGTTGTGAGTTTATATGCTTATATTTTTCATTTATATCGAGCTGAAAAAAAAGGAACTAGAAATTACGAGAAATATGGAAATTTGGCTCTTAACGATGAGGTCTCAACCAATCCAATCGAAACGGTTGGAGGGGCTAGAGAACCCCTTAAAAAATAAAAAAGGATATATCTAATATGAAAAATATAGTCGTTGTTAGTATATTAATTTCTTTTGTGTTACTCGGTATTATTTTCTCTTATGTTGGAGACATTATCGGTGATGACTTAGTTAATATTCTCTCTATGTTGGCTGCTATTATTATTCTTGGTTTAACTGTTGGAGTTGGACTCAAATATGTTAATCAAATGAAAAATGATAAAGCTTCTGGACAACTTGCAGATGAAAACTGGGACGGAATTGGTGAATTCAAAAATGAATTACCAGTCGGTTGGGCAGTATCATTTTTATCAACAATCGTTTGGTCAATCTGGTATTGGTTTTCAGGTTATCCACTTTGGGCTTATTCACAAATTGGCGAATATAACGAAGAAGTAAAAGCTTATAATAAAAAATTCGAAGAAAAACATGCGAGTATTTCTGATGACGAATTAAAAGCTATGGGTCAATCAGTATTTTTAGTTAATTGTGCTCCTTGTCATGGTGTTGGTGCTGATGGTATGGATGGCAAAGCTGCTAATTTAACAAAACAATTCGATTCAGCTTCTGTAAAATATGTAATTAAAAACGGTTCTAATAATGGCTTAATAGCAGAAGGTGTAATGATGCCAGATAGAAACGGATTAATTAATATTAATACAGGAAATGCAATTAGCGACGAAGAAATTAATGTTGTTTCTGATTATGTAGCTAACGGTTTTGTTGGTTCAAAAGGTGCGGAAGTATTTGCTGGAGTTTGTTCAGCTTGTCATGGCACAGATGGAACAGGAATGCCAATGGTTGCTCCAAATATTAAAAACTTTTCAGTTGATCTTGTTACAGCTGTTTTACAACATGGTAAAACTGGTGCTATCGGTAAAATGCCTTCATTCAAAACAGAAGATATGAGATTAACAGCTACACAACAAAAAGCTGTTGCTACATATATTACAAAATTAAAAGAGGAACAAGAAAATGGCTAGAGAAATGCAAGATTCAGAAAGATCTGTTTTTGGTCTTCACGGTGTTGTTGGAATGTTAATAGCTACTGTTTTATTAATTTCTATTCTTATTGGATTATCGATTCTTTCTTTGAATATTCAAGCTGACGAAGCGACCAATGTTTATAAAATAGATATTATTAATAACCTTCAAATGAATAGCAGTGATAACGGCAAAAGCTATCAATTAGTAAAATAAATAGGAAAATTAATATGGAAAAAATTATCGCTTGGGGCTTGGTCGTAACGGCTCTTATTACTCTTTGGTCTGTCTTAACTCCTAATCATCTTTTTGTCGGATAATTAAAAGTCCTTCTTTTTTTAACTTCAAATTCATGCTGGAATTTCTTCCAGCTGAAATTTTAAAATCTTCTTCCCATCGTAAATTCAAATTTTGAAATTTTATCTGTATATTCGTCATTAAATGGTCGAGAAAAAATAAATTGAATTGGTGCCATTGGAGAAATCCAATCAAGAGAAACACCGTAACCACCTCTATTTTCCATATCGAAATTTTCTACACCGATCCATCCGTAATCAACAAAACCAGTCAATCGCATTTTTGCTTCAGCCGAAATTGGAATACTTGCTTCTAAGCTTTGAGTGAAACTTCGAAGTGCCTTTATGTATTTATATTTTTCGATATCTCTATTTGGAAATGCTCCACCATCGTAACCTCTAACAGAACTTATTCCACCCATATAAATTGATTCGTTAATTGGAACAAATCCTGTGTCATTAATCGTTTTTAATTTAGATTTAGATCTTAAAATTAAATCGTAATCGATCCATTTTTCTAATCCCAAATATGAATTAAACGAAAGAGTATTTTTCATGAATTTTGCATCGCCTGACATTCCAGCAAACTCGATCGAATCAGCAAGAATTAAACCTTCGCGAGGAGTAAAATAATCATCCGTCGTATCAAAAGTCATATTTAAATAAATAGAACTTTTAATATACGATTCGGCATATAAACTATCAAAATTGGAGCTAATTTCGCTATATTTTACATCGCTATAACTATAACCGACTGAACCTTTGACATTTCTGCCAAATTTTTTCCCAACTGACATATCAAAACCAATATCTTTAACAGTGTAATAATCATATTCGTATTTATTTCTGTTAATCGAAAAACTTCCACTATAAAGTGAGTCGTTTAATCTTTGATTTGTTAGCGAAATCGAATAATTAGTTGATATTTTAGAAATTTGAAGTGAAAAACCTAAATCGATGCCACTTCCAAAAACATTTCTGTCGCTGATTCCAGCATCAAAAGTTAAGCCTAAAGCTGTGCTATAACCTCCACCAACTTGAACCATTCCGCTTTGACCTTCTTTAACAGTAACGATGAGGTCAATTTGGTCATCTGAAACTTTTTCTTCTTTTATTTTTACCTCATCGAAATAACCCAAACGACCAAGACTATTTTTCGAATCTTTCAAATCAGTTAAATTATATAAATCCCCCGAAGCTAAATAAATTTCTCGTCGAACAATTCGGTCAAGAGTCAAACGATTGCCAGAAATAATAATATTTCTAATTTTTACGAGATTATTTTTTTTAACTCGATAAGTTATATCAAGACTATTTTTACCAATTTTTTTAACATCAGGTTGAACTTCAACAAAAGCATAACCTTGATCAGCAATTAAATTTTTTAAATTTTGAATATCATCTCGAAGATATTTGACATTAAATAATTGATTTTTCTTTAAGCGAAGATTAATAGACTTTGCCTTTTCGATTTCGCCATCATCGATAACAACATTAATCGAATTAATATTAAATTTTTCACCTTCGTTAATTTTAAATTTAAGCGAAGCTTTGTATCGATTAAAATCTATATTTGCAACGGGTTTAGAAACAGAAACATCAATAAAGCCTCGTTCCATATAAAATTCTTTAATTCGTTCAGAATCGATTTCAGCTTCTTTGATTTTCATTTTGCCATCATTTCGACCAATTAACCAACCAAAACCTTCTTCAGCTCGATTCGTAACTTGCTTTTCGATTTCGTCATGCGAAAAAGATTTCAAACCATCAAATTTTAAATTTTTAATAATAATTTCTTCACCTTCACGAGCGATAAATTCTAATTCAGTTGTGCCATTTTCTAATTTTGTTTGATGAACTTCAACGATATTATCAATAGTTCCACCAAAATCCATGGCTTCGATAATTGCATTTTTAGTCGAATTAATTTTTGCTGTATCGACAAATGAGCCTTTTTTTATTTTTAAAAACTCTTGTTGTTTTTCTTCGTCATTATTTAAAAATCCAGAAATAGACACTTTTGAAATTCTAGATTTTTCTGTAAAAATAAATTGAATAGTTTCATTTTTATCAAAATATTTAACTTCGATGTCATCGAAATATTTTTGAGAATATAATCTTTTTATTGCTCCATTAATTTCAGAATCCGAAGGAACACTATGTTCATCAAATCCGAGAAGTTCTATTGCACTATTTTTAGAAAGACTATCAAGTCCTTTAAAATCGATATGAGATACGATATAACCGCTATTAGCAATCATTGTTGTTATAATAAATGTCGATGGAATCGCAATAATTTTTTTCAAGATATTTTATAGCCTATGTTTTAAGATTAAAAGGCTATTTTACCGAAATAAGTAGTATGTCATTTAGCTTTTGCTTGATTGAAGATAGTTTGAAAAGTAAAAAAAGTAATCTACTTTTGTGAAAAGCAGATTACAAAAAATTAAATATAATTTTTAATTTAAAGAATAAACAGTGATTAATTCACCTGATTCTCGATCATTATCTAATTCGGACGAATATAATAAATATGGTGAATTTAACATATTTGTTAATAATGCACTTGTTCCAACTCGTTTTCCAGAAAAATTTATTTCTAATTTACCGTTAATTAATTCTAAATTACACGGAGTAAATTCTGTTTTACCTTGACTTCGTTTATAATATTTTTCTTTTAAAAAAGCAGATATTTTTTTATATTCAAATGGCAAACCTAAACGATCGTTAATTAACGGAACAAGATATAAAAGTGCTGTAATAATTGCTGATAACGAAAACCCCGGAAGAGCAATAAAAATTTGTTCATTTCTTTTTGCGATTAAAATATGTTGCCCTGGTTTTATTTTTACACCATGTAAAATAATCTCAAAGTTTAATTTTCTCAAAGTTTCTGACACAAAATCGTAATCGCCAACACTTACTCCACCAGTTGAAACAATAAAATCAGCCTTGCTATTTATTATTTCTTGAAAAGATGTTTCTAATTTTTCTTGATCGTCGGAAACGATTCCAAATTGAATTGATTCTGCTCCATAATTTTTTATTAAAGCTTCGAGCGAATGATTATTTGAACTTCTAATTTGAGAAAAAGTTGTTCTTTCTTCACCTAAATCCAATATTTCACTTCCTGTTGAAACAATTGCAACTCGTGGCTTTGGAGCAACTTTTGGAAAATTTATATTTAACGATGCAAGAACTCCGATTTCGACATAACTTATTTTGGTTCCTTTTGGGATAATAATATCCCCTGCTCGATAAAGTTCGCCACGAGGACGAATACCATTACCAATTGAAACTGATTTTGTTATTTTTATTTGACCATCTATTATTGCAACATTTTCAATCGGAATAAGAGTATCTGCATTTATTGGCATAATCGAACCTGTGAAAGTTTTAATAGCCATTTTATTTTGCAAAGTTTGACGAATATCATTACCAGCGGGATTATCGTTTTGAGCTATTTTTATATATTGATCTTTTTGATCAATAAATTTAATTGCAAAACCATCGAGTGAAGCTGTTGGATAAAGTGGCGAATCCTCATTTGCGATGAGGTCTTCAGCTAAAACACGATTTAACGAATTTGACAGAGCAACTCGTTCATAAGAACAAACTCCTTTTCGAAGAAGTTTTAATCTTTCGATTGACTCTTCATAAGAAATAAATATTTTTTTTATCATGTTTTAAATTTAGATAATTGAGCATTTAAGTCTTCGCTTATTCTTCTCAAATGAGCTAAAGAAGTTTTGATTTCGTTAATATCGAACATGTTTTGTTGAGACAACGAATTAACTTTTAATATGCCATCTGTTAATTCTGTAATTGTTCTTGCAGATTGTCTAGCATCTTCCATACTATTAGTTGAAGAATTCAAAGTATCATTCATGATTGATATACTGTGTTTTGTAGCTACTTCAACTTTAGTAGAAACAACTTGAATTTTTGCGATAAACTCTTTTTTCAAATTCATTTCTCGAGAAATATATTCAACATTTTCAACAACAGAACTAATAGTTGTATTAATTTTAACTAAGAATAATTGTGTTTGTTCAGCTAAAGCTCGAACCTCATCAGCAACAACGGCAAAACCTTGACCATGTTCACCAGCTCGTGCGGCTTCAATTGCAGCATTGAGTGCAAGAAGATTTGTCTGTTCAGCAATGTCATCAATATTAGAAATAACAGATCTAACATTATTTGCCTCTTCACTTGTTTTAACAAGTTGTTCAGCTAATTTAAGATCTTTTTCAGAAGAAAGTCTAATATCACCAACTAATTCTTTAATAGCTCCTTGAGTTACGACAAGATCTTCATAAGCTTGATTGATTCTATCTTGAGTTGTTTCAGATTCAGTTAAAGACATTAATATATTCGTTTTAATATGTCCCATTTTATTTGAAAGTTCAATCATCATATTTGAAATAACTTGAATAGCTCTAGTTATGTGTTCAACATAATCGTTAAGTTTATCGCCCTCGACTATATTTTTTGCACTTGTATTTTTAGAGTCAGAAATAGTTTCATTGACGAGTCCTATAAATTTATTTAAACTTTCTTGGGCAAGTCCTAATTCGTCTTTAGCCGTAACTTTAATTCTGGTTGTTAAATCTTCAAATTCTTTAGAAGCTCGTTCGAATTCTTTAACAGCATTCATAATTTCATGAAAAATTATATAAGTTAAAAACATAGATACAGCTAATAATCCTATATAAATAATATTAACTAAAGCAAAAGTAGCTTTCATAGTGATTTTGATTGTTTTTGCTTGATGTGTAACTTGAGATAAAATATAATCATCAAGCTCTTTCATTTGGTTAATTTTTGTAGAAATAGTTTTAAACCAATGATCAGGATCAACTCCCATTCCACCAAAATTAGTAGCTTCAAATATTTTTTTCTTAGCATCTTCAACCATCATATGGGCTTGAGCTTCTTCAACTTTTGTTTTATAAATATTTAATATTTCTGAAGTTGTGCCACTTTTGAAAAAATCTGTAATTTGATCATATTTATTTTCAACTTCTCGAACAACAGCTTCAATTCGAGGAGACATTTTGTCATTTTTCAGAATAGATTGAATCATTCGTTGTTCTTGAGATAATAATTCTCGCATTTCAACTATTTGTTTAAAGCTTTCAATTATTACAATTATCGAAGGATTATCTTGAATTGTATTAATAGCAATAAGATTAAGAACTTTAATTGCTTGTGTTGCTATTTCTGAATAAACTTCAAAACTTCGTTCTGTTGTTGTTGTTACAGCAACGATGTCATTTCTAAAAGATTTAATGTTATTTAACATAGAAGTTAATTTAGAAATTTCATCAACTGTTCTTGTTTCAAAAGAAGATTTACTAATTTCAGAAATACTTTGTGTAATTTCATCTAATTCTGAAAAAATCGAAATAAAAATCCCTTTAAAAGTTTCATCACCTTTTGTTTCAAGATAATCACCAGCCATATATCTTTCATTTTGAATTTTTTGCATTAAAGAACCAATAATTTTTAATAACTTAGCAGAACTATTATCAGAACTGAATTTATTTTTAATAAATTCTTCGATTTTACCTATATTTTCAAGATATATTGCTGACCATTGATCCCAATCACGATATTTAAAATTGAAACCACCAATATCACTATTTTGAGTAATTAAATCTCGCATTCGTTGAACTTTATCTAATATTTCTGGTTTCATAATAATTGATTTATTTAATTTAATATTATGATCAGCGAGAATATCGAAACTTTTTAAGAAACTATCTTGTTGAACAATTAATTGCATAAAACGATCTTTTTCAGCCATGGAAAAATTATTTTTAAAAAAAATAGCTGTTCCTGTTGCTCGTTCGATACCAGCTCTTTCTTTTGCATATAAAAAATTTGTATATGTTGCAAGAAGTTTAATAGTTTGTGGATCGGTTGCCATATGTGAAATATTTGCAATCGTATCGATATACCAACCATTCATATTCGTATAATAACCGATAGCCTGATCTTTTTTAATTTGCAAAGCACTAACATCTTGACGAAGAGTAGAAAGCTTTTTTAATTCTAGATTTGCAGTTTTAAGAGTTTTTTCTAATTTATTTGGATAAGTCGAAAGCTGAAGAGATTTTAAATATTTTTCATAATCATCAATTTTTTTGTTAGTTTCTAATCTTTGAGTTTGAAGTTTATCTTCAAATTTTGTTCCATTGCTACCAACAAAACCAGCAGTTAAGCCTCGTTCTTTTTGAAATTCATGAACCATTGAACTAATTTTTTCACCAAGAGTAATTGCTTCAGCTAATTTATCCATTTCATCAACAATAGCTTTTTTTTCAAAACTAGTGTAAGCCAAAAGAGTTAGAAGCCCTATTGTCGGAAGAAAAAATATAAGAAATAGTTTCCATTTTATCTTTAGATTTTTCATTATTTAACCTTTTTTAAATATTATTTTGTTTGTAACTTGATTTTTATTTCACCAGTTGAAGTATTAAATGACAGATATCTACCAACTTCTTTACCAACTTCAACATGATCAATAGCAATATGTTCTCGATCGAGAACTTTTTTAGCAGATTGAACATTTCTTAAACCAATTGGTAAATTATTAGTTATAACAGTTCCGATAGTTGCTCCACCGATAATATTAGCAATGAGATTTTCTTTTTTGCTACCAGTTTCGATAAAACGATTGACAAGATCAGATGTTCCAACATCACCGTATCTATAACTTTTTAAACCTATGCCATTCCATTCTGGTTCTAAAAAATGAACAACTCCGCCAATTAACTTTACACGATCAAAAATTGTAACAGCAACAGCAGAACCCAAAACTGTAACAACTTCAGTTGGGTTATTACGATCCATAAAAAACAGATCTTCAGAAGTTATCATATGCTTGTTCAATTTATTCATAAAACTAAAATCTCCTTGTTAATCTTGATATGCCATTTTTTTTATTTTTATGTCCAAGAATATTAATATGACTATGTTGTTGATAATTATCTTTAGTCGTAAATTCATGCTCGTGATCATAAATTTGTTTCTGTGCATCAATAATGTCATTATTTACTAAATTTACAACTTCGATTTCAGTAATTTTATTATTTATAATCATTTCATTATTAATATCATTATGAACAACAGAATTATTATAATAACAATTTGTAACAAAATTTTTCAAAGTTGAAGCTAACGGCAAACTACTTTCAATAGAATGAATTAAATCTTCAAGAAGTTCATCAGAACTATTAATTTCTCTTATAAGAAATTCACCTTCACCGAGATAACCACCTAAACTTTCGATTCGACTATTAATTAAATTTAAGACATTATTTTGGACGTAGCGATTGTGTTCGCGAAAACTTTTATTTCGAACTTCTTTAGTAAAAATTCGTTCAATCACACTCCCTATTTTATCACTCTTTTCGCGAATATCTTTTGATAATTCGCTAAAGACTTCACCAGTATCTGATATTTTCGAAGCTTCGATCGTGATATTTAAAGCCAAAAGATTAATTTGACTAATTAATTCGTCGATAACACCAATTTCGTCAGCTAACATAAGAGTAAATTGAAAATTATCACGAATATCTCTAGCGAGATAACCTAGATTTTTTAGATCTATTTCGCGGTGAGAAAAATCTTGTTTTATATAATCTCTGATGCGATTAATCGAATAAGAAAGAGAGAGCATTGCTTCTCGTTGAAGTGAAAGATTTCCTTCAACAGATTGAGCAACTGTTTCTATTGGGTTTTGATTTGATGAAAAAAGTTCATCCTCTAGATCTTCTTGATCTTTATCTTTATTGTTCATTTATATCAGCCCTCCAAAATTTTTTTTGCAAGTTCAAAACGATTTGCGGTCATAATATGAATCTTTGGATGTAATTTTATTAAGTCTTTGAATAAATTTAGACTCATTTCGAAACCTATTTTTTCTTCTTCGTCTTCACTGATTGAACTTGCTGTTTTTAAATTATCCAACCAAATTTGTGGAACATGAATTCCTGGAACATGTGATGCTAAAAATTGAGCTGTTCGAAATCTTGTAATTGGAAAAAAGCCGAAAATTAATTGAACTTTTGGATCTGGACATTTACAAAGAGCTTTAGCTTCATTAAAATTTTTTAATAGCCATTCAGCACTTTCGAGACTATATACAGGTTGTGAAATTATCCCAACAGAATGATGTTCTATTTTTTTTATCATTTTTTTTATAATAGTATTTGGGTTTTTTGCAAACGAATTAATTACAGAAAACGGATAAATTTCTTTTGGTCGTTCTGATTCTTTAAAAGGTTTTCCTGCATAATTTATACCTGTATTAAAACAGTTAATTATGTCTAATAATAAAGTGCTATCGCCTTCAAAGACACCTTTACTATTTGGTTGATCTGAAGCTTTTACACTATCACCAGTTAAAGCTAAAACTGTTCGAATATCAAAATCGTTAGCACCTAACAAATCAGACTGAATCGCTATTTTATTTCGATCTCTCATGCTCATTGTTGCTATAACTGGTTTATTAAATTTGTTTTGTAATTTAATTGCTCCAAAAATAGAACCATATTTTAATTTTGCTAGTGGATTATCTGTTGTCGAGAAACCGTCAATTAAATTAATAATATTTATTGAATCGATTTTTGCGATGAGGTTATCCATTGATGCTGACATCGTTGGAGTTGTTTCAAGTGTAATATATTTACCGTTTGGAACTCTTAATTTTTTTATTAATTCTTCAAACATTAATTAGCTCTTTTTCAAATTTATTTTTTGAATTCTATTCAGTTATGAATCTTATCAAATTTTTTATCGATTATTAAAATAAAAAAAAAGCCTAAAAATGGAAAAGCTAAAAACTTTTCCATTTGAAATAAATAAATTAAATTTTTATTTTATTGACAAACTAGACATTCGTCATTTCGATCAACGATTTCAGGAGCTTGACTTCGTAAATAATAAGTTGATTTTAAACCATATTGCCATGCACTTAAATAAAATTTAATCAAATCGTTGCCATTATATTTTTTTGGATCAACAAATAAATTTAACGATTGCCCTTGATCGATCCATTTTTGTCTCACAGCTCCAGCTTCGATTAATTTTATTTGATCTATTTCATATGCACTTTTATAAAATGCCCATGTATCAGCTGATAAATTTGGTGCAACCGCAGGAGTTTGACCACTTAAATTATTTTCAAACCATTTTCGTTTATAAATTGGTTCGATTGCCTGTGTTGTTCCGATAAGAATTGAAATCGATGAGGTCGGAGCAACTGCCATTAAATAGCCATTTCGAATACCAAATTTTTTAACATCTTCACGAATAGAATCCCAATCTTGAGAATATTTTCTATCGGTTAAGCTTTTTGCTTTTTCATTTGCAGTATCAATTGGTAAAATTCCTTTGCTCCAATTTGAACCTTCAAATTTAGGATAAGCTCCAAGTTCTTTTGCTAAATCGATAGACGATTTTATCGCATAAAACGATACATTTTCCATTACCTCATCGATTAATTCATAATGTTCTTTTGTTCCAAAATGAATATGTCGTTCAGCCAACATTTGAGATTCGCCCATAACACCAAGACCAACAGCTCGTAAATCCATATTCGATAATTTAGCTGATTCAATCGGGTAATAATTTAAATCAATAACATTATCAAGAACTTTCATGGCAATTTTAACAACTCGTTCAATATCTTCTCGAGAATTAACTTTTGCAAGATTAATCGAAGCTAAATTACAAACGGCAGTTCGACCTTCGGCAACTTTTTCATTACGAGTATTAATAACTTTATATTCAGCTGGTCGTGTGTTCTGGAAAATTTCCATGCAATTGCCTGTAACGATTCCATCGAATATAACAGTATGACTTTCTTCATCAGAAGTTAAATCATAAACAGGTTCAGAACCAATAAATTCAACTGATTTAATAGAAGTCGTTGTTTTAGTTCCATCTTCAAGATATCTATAAATCACTGTATTTTCAGCTAACTCGTTAAGCTGTTTTTTCTCAATTCCGTTATTTGTGATAATTGGAAATTCATGATAAGCCGTGCATTTTAACGACGAGCCATCATTCATTTTGACAAGATAAATTTCTTCATTTTCAGAAGTCATGACCATTTTGTGCAAAGGAGTTATTAATTCGTTTTGACCGCTTTTTAACATTCGTCCGTCAATAACAATTTTTGGATTATCTTCGTTTTGAGCAAGAACATCAGCTCGAATATAACCGTTTTCAGTTAAAACTCTTGTATCACCAGAAACACATAAATTAGAACTTCTTATCAAACCAGAGTGACTATTTTGATTTCGTCGATTTGCTTCATCTTTAAAACCTAAAAATGGAGTTCCAGTTTCGAAATAATTCGTGATGATTTTGCGATAAAGTGTTCGAGCAGGTATTTTTTTCTTACGAATATTATTCACATGTTCATAAGCTAAATATTTTTCTTTGAACTGTTCGCCAAATAAATTATTTAATTCTGATGTTTCTCTTGGATCAAACAATGTCCATTCTTGATTTTTACCAACTCGTTCCATAAATAAATCATTAATCCACAATGAAACAAATAAATCATGAGTTCGTCGTCGTTCATCACCGCTATTTTTTCTCAAATCGATAAAGTCTTCAATGTCCCAATGCCACGATTCTATAAAAGTATTAATACTTCCTTTTCTTGTGTTGTGAATTAAATGAAATTGATTTGTTTCATGATCGGTTGAACAAAAATAGTTATTGTTGCTTTCAACACTTAAATCAAAATAATTTTCATTCACTTTTGGGTCTAAATCAATAGCCGTAATTAAAGATAAATTACCATTTTGATCAACTCCGAAATTGCCAATCTTGACCTCATCGCTTCGTTTATAAACAAATTTGTTATTTTCAAAAATAGCTAATGGATGCCATTTTGAAGTTGTGATATAACCGCCATTTTCAAAAGATATTTTAATTTGATCTTTATGAGCAACAAAAACTTCATGAGTTTCTTCGATAGTTTTCCATTCAGGTTTGCCTGATTCCATGTTAAACGATAAAATTAAATCACCAATTTTTACATCAGTAATTTTTACGGTTTTATCAATTAATCTAACATAACTATTTCTATCAACACAACCTAATTGATCTACAGCTAAAGCGACATCATTTGCAATTTTTAAAAATGGAACAATGCCACCGCCAACACCTTTATGCCCTCGAATTGACGATCCAGTTCCACGAACTTGAGACCAATCCCAACCTAAACCCGTATATGTTCGATAAATGTCGCAAATATTTACCCGTTGTTTTACAACTGCTTTTGCTTTCACAAAAGACCTGACTATATCTTTACCTTTCTTATTTTTATATAATAAGTTAAGGTAGCTCACTTTTCGATTACCATTAGCCTGTAATCTACTCCCATTTCGGGATAGTCGATGAGGAACATTCTTGTTAAAAAATATTCCTGCTGATTGCCTAATCTTTAAATTTTTTTGACTTTCACACTTATGATTTATCATGATGTTGTAGTATTTAAAGCTTTCAAGGGTTTCCAGCATTTAATGAGCTTATATTCCTATATATTTCTATATAGAGTGGCAATAATAAGTTTTACCACCAAATTTCGAGAGAAGAGCCATATCTTTATAAGAATCAAAAATTGACTCGATATTATCATCTGTTGAACCAACAAAACAGTTATGAACTGCAATATTTGATACAGAATACGAATGATCTTCTTCAACTTCAATGTTATAAACAACTCCACTGTATGGTTTAGTTGTAACTTCAAGCACTTTTAAATAATAATTTTCATTCCACCAAAAACCTAAATTTAATTGATTAACTTCGCTAACAGCATTAAACTTATGAATATTTTTATCAACTAATTTACAAAATTCAGTATCTCGTCTTGGAATAATTAAATGACTAGCTTTAACTGTTGCCAAAGTAGCAAGATTTTTATCATCTCTTTGTGATGGAGACAAACCACATCTTAAAGCTATTTCAAACAATTGATTAATTAAAGGCTTGTTTGCCATTGTTAATTCATAACTTGTTCCATTGTTACAACCGTCGCCTCTAATTGCACCGACTAATAAATATTTCTGAATTTCAGGATTTGCATAAATTAGTTCATTTGGAATTCTGATTTTATTAAAACCAGTGCCAAATAATGCATAAAAAAATCTTGCCAAAATTACATTATGAACAGTTACAGATTTTGTATTCATCGATACATATTGCATCGTTTCAACATCAAATAATTCTTTGATAATTCTTGAGACATCATTAACATAATTTTGTTCGTTAATCGAAAAAGTAAATTGAACAGAAGATAAATCTTGATTTATATTTCCTTCGGCTAAATAATAGCCAACTAATAACATAAAGTCGCTATTGAACAGAATTTCATTTTTGATAGGCTTAATTTGTGTATTTAAAAAACTGCGATTGCTGTTATTACACAAAGATGCATTTGTTCGTTTATATTGAATATAACCATCGTTAATAATTAAATCTTTATCTATAACATAATTGCTAACAAAAAGAGATTCTAAATGATTAATTTCTCGAGGAAATGCGACTGAAACATAATCACCAATTTCAATTTTATTTATAGCTTTCCAATCTTCTTTAAAATCAAAAGCTAATTTCTCGCAATCATTTTTATATTCACCTTGAGTTTTAAAACAGATCTCTTTTTTGCCTTGATTTAATAAACAGCTTCCATGTTTTCGAATACATTTTAAAGATTGACCATCAAGAGTTAAAATTGGATGTTCTTCAGTTGCAGTTAAAAGATCGCTAATGCCATGAATTTTCAACGAATATAAATCGCTACTATAATTTCTTGTCATTAATTCTTCGACTTTTCTAAATCTGTTTTTATGAGTTAAAACATAATCATCAGTATTTAATAAATCGATATCTTTTAATCCGTCAATCGTTCGAATTTTCGTCCCTTTGAGAAAACACGAGCTAAGTTGATGGTGCGGAGTTCGTCCATTTGATAATGTCGGAGTTGCTACCATCATTTCAAATTGTGAAAGTGCATCATAAATTTCTTTTGCAAATTGCACATCTTTTTTTGCTAAAAACATTGCAATTGACATAAACATATGTTGCGGAAGTTCGATCGGATCGCCGTCTTTTAATAAATATCGATCGTGAAGTGTAATAACTCCCAAATATGTAAATTGCATATCTCGTTCAGGTTTGATATACGAATTTAATTCGTCTAAATCATAGCCATCATCGATATCGCTAATTATTCGTCCGATTTCTTTACCTAATTTTATATATTCAGCCAAACTGTGAGAATAAGCTTTTCCTTTTGGAGCATTATATTTTTTGCCAACTTTGTGATACAAATTATTTAAAAACAGCCTTGAAGCCACAAATTGATAATTTGGTTTATCAACATCAGTTTTAGAACCAGCCGTTTTAATTAACAAAGTTTGAATTTCCTGTGTTGAAACTCCATCTTGCAATTGTGGAATCAAATCATAAAAAAGCTCTTCAGCCGAAACACCGTCGAGTCCTTCAGTTGCAAAACCAATCTGTTTTAGAATTCGACTTTTGTCAAATTCTGCAACTGTGCCGTCTCGTTTTACGACATACGATAAATCATTTTCGTTCATATTTTAAATACTCTTTTTAAAATTTGATCAACATTTTTAGTGTAATAGCTATAATCAAAAAGTGATTTTATTTTTTCTTCTGATAACGAATTTCGCAATTCTTGATCATTTAATAAATGTTGAAGATATAACGATTCGCCGTTTTCATTTAAAGCTGAACGACCAGATCCTAAATCTTCCCAAACTTTCATTGCATTTCGTTGAACGATTTTGTAACTTTCTTCTCGACTGAAACCTAATAACGGAAGTTCCAAAAGCACTCTTTGAGAAAAAACTAAACCGCCAGTTAAATTTAAATTTCGAAGCATATTTTTCGGATAAATAACCATTTTTGCCAATAAATTATTTAATCGATGAAGCATAAAATCAGTCGTAATAAAAACATCTGGAAGCATAAATCGCTCAACTGACGAATGCGAAATATCTCGTTCGTGCCATAAAGCCACATTTTCCATTGCAGGAATAACAAAAGCCCGAATCGTTCTAGCTAATCCAGTTATATTTTCACTTAAAATTGGATTTCGTTTATGTGGCATTGCAGAACTTCCTTTTTGCCCAGGTGCGAAATATTCCTCGACTTCATAAACTTCAGTTCGTTGATAATGTCTAATTGCAACAGCAATTTTTTCAACAGTCGAAGCCAAAAGCGAAATCGCAGAAATTACTCTTGCATATCGATCTCGTTGAACAACCTGATTTGAAATCGGATCAGCTTCTAAGCCTAAATCTTGACAAATTAATTCTTCGAGTTCAATTGGCGAATGTGCGAAATTTCCCATTGCTCCAGAAACTTTGCCGACCGAAATAACTTTTAACGATTGCTCAAGATTTTCAAGATGTCTTTCAAGTTCGCTATACCAAAGAGCAAGAACAAGACCAAAAGTTATCGGTTCACCATGAATTCCATGACTTCGACCGACCATTAAAGTATTTTTTTCTTCTAATGCTCGTTTGTGCAAAGTTTCCATAACCGATTTAACATCGTTAATAATTAATTTTAAAGAATCTCGAATTTGCAAAGCAACGGCAGTATCAATCGTATCTGATGAGGTCATTCCATAATGAACCCAACGACTTTCTTCACCGAGACTTTCAGAAACAGAAGTTAAAAAAGCGATGACATCATGTTTAGTAACTTTTTCGATTTCATCGATTCTATTTATATCAAATTTTGCATTTTTGATAATTTTATTGCCATCATTTTCTGGAATTAAACCTAATTTAACCCAAACTTTAACAGCCGATAATTCAACATCTAACCAAGCTTGATATTTTGCATTGACCGTCCATTTATCAGCCATCTCTTTTCGTGCATATCTTTCAATCATTATAAACTCCTAAATCTTTGGAAGTGATTCCAATTGAGTTCCGAACTTTATAACTTTTTAGCTTATATTGAGTTTTAAAAAAAATATATAGATTTTTTGAATGTTTTTTGTTATTTTTCAGCCTCCGTTCAATAACTGGAGGCTTTGTTTTGATAAGTTTTTTATGTGCTAAGCACAGAAGATTTTCTTAGGTTTGTTTTACGAAACAGTCCCTAATTTTATTTGATTCGGTAGAAAAAGTTGAGGCAATGCTTTAATTAACGAACGAATTGCATTAATTAACGATGACATCGGTGTATTTAAAAATACAGATTCTTTTAATAGTTTGACAATCATGTCAAGAATTTTTGATACAAAATTTTGTTCTTTTTGCACTTTTAATTCTTCATTTGCATCTGTATGACCTTTGATATATCCCTGAATGATTCCTTTGTGAAATCCTTCTTCAAAGCCTGTTTTAAATTCTTGGCTTTTTTCTACTTGATTTTCTGTTGATTCCATATTAATGCCTCTACTTATTTTTTATTTTATTAATTTCGAGAGGCTTTGTTAAACCTCTCAAGATTATTGATTTAATAATTAAAATATTTATCGATGAGGTTGCTAAATATTTAACATACCTCATCAAAATTAATATTAATTAAACGACTAGTTTATTTACAAACAGGAGCAGGAATTTCAACTATGACAAAACCTTCTTTTGGAAGATTGCCGACAGTTCCAGCTTTGAATAATAAAGGAACTTTAACAGTAGAACCTGAATCGAATTCAACACCTTTTTTGATTTTGAATGAGAAAGTTCCACCAGTTGTGTCCCATTTTAAAACAGATGAACTATTTGGAACGACATCAGTTGTGCTACCGTCAATACCTGTTGAAGAACCAGCTGTAACATTTTCAAGATTTTCAAGACATTTGTCATTTAAATCAAGATACCAATGACTTAAGTCAGAACCAGCTCCAACTGTTGAAAGTTTTTCAATTTTGTAATTCCAGATTCCATCTTCAGAAGTGTAATTAACAGTTGCTCTAAACATAGAAGTTCCTTTTGGATTAGAATCTTTATATTTAAAAATCACTTCAGAAGCAGAACCTTTGATAGTTTTGATTTCTGAACTTGATGATTCACCAGAAGGAATTAGATACATAACAGCAATTGCTTCCGCACCAGATTTAACAGATATTGTTTGTGCTGATAAATCATAATCTGATAATGAGGCTTTAATAACATAATTACCAACAGCAACTGATGAGAAAGTAGCTTTACCTTCTGTTGTTATTTGATTTTGAATTATTGTTGAACCACCTTCAGAATATAAACTAACATCAGCATTTTCAATTGCGATACCGTTGCTGTCATAAACTAAAACTTGTAAAGTTGATGGAAGCGGTGTTAACATAACTGGATATTTAGAAATAAAGTTAATTGATAAATCTTCGATAACTTTTGTTTCGTAACCAGAAGCATTAACTTCCAATGTTCCTTTTGCAAAAGTTCCAACTTCTCTAGTAAAGCTAAACTCAAAAATTCCACTTGAATTAGAATAACCCATTCCAATTACTTTATCTTCAGATTTAATTGAAAAATAAGTATTTGTTAAAAGTTTTCCGTTTGTGTTGTCTTGAGCATGGAAATACATTTTAATAGTTTCTGTAAGTTTTTCAACTGTAAAAGTAAAGCTATTAACTGATTCTGTTACAGAACCATAGAAATCGCTAAGTTTATAATTAACTGCAACAACTGCAAATCTAACTTTTGTGCCAGATTTAATTGAACTTGCTTCAAATTTACCTGTTGAATCAGTTGTAACAACGGCTAATGAATTATTATTTTCGTCAAATAATGAAACACTTGCATTTGCGATTCCAGCTCCTGAAGTATTGTATAAATAACCAGAAACATTAACAACGGCTGTATTATCAACGACTGTTTGTTTTTCACAAATTGGAGTTGCAATATTTGCTGTATAGCTATTTGAACTTGAGAAAATAGTTAAAGCTGTTTCGACATCTGAATCATATTTAATATTAGAACTTAAAGAGAAACTCATTTCACCGTCTTTATTGTAAGCTTGAATACCGTCAATAATTCCGAGATCATTTAAAGCTATCGCTGTTCCGCCAGTTAAATTTTGAATTTGTTCCATACAAACAGAACCAATTTTTACAGTGTAATAAGCTAAATCAACATTTCCACCTTCGCCTTTAACGACTTTGTATGTCCATTTTTGGCTATTTTCATCATAATTTGAAGAAGCATTGAAAGCAACTTGATCACATTTTTCAACAGTTGTATTTAAACCACAAACAGATTGATTGTCATTTTTAGCAACTGCTAAATTAATATCATGTAAATTTCTATTATATGTAAAATCGTAAGTTGCATTTTTGATATCACCAAATGAAACTAAATATCTACCAGCTAAAATATCGATATTAAACTCTCCGCCAGAATGAGCTAATTCTTTAATTAAAGTTCTTTCACCAGCTGAATTAATTCTTTCGAATTTAATATTTACAGCTTCAGAAACAGATCCTTTAATTTGAACTGTTCGATTTGAATCGTCAATTACACAAAGAACTCGTTTGATGTTTGCAATATTTGTATCTTCGAGGTGATAATCTTCAACTGGTCCAACAACTCTGAAAAATTTACTTGTGTAACTTGTTTCAGTTGAATCTGTGTAAGAAATATCAGCTGTCCAATATTCACCACCTAATAGTTTAGAATCAGCGATGCCAAATGGATGTGAAGAATGGAAATAGATATTTTTGAATTCTTCAACAGTTGGAAGTCGTTTATCGTCAGTAGAACAGATCGATCTAGCTGATTCAAAATCAGTTCTAATATTTGTTTCAACAAAATCTAAAGCAGGAATTTCTGAAATATTTGCTTCATCAACAAAAACAGCATGTTTTCTATTAGTAAACCAATGAGGCCAAACTTGAGCATCAGGGAATCTTAATGTCCATAATGTGTAACCGTCGCTATTGTCAAATTCATGACTTGATGAGAAATATTCGCCGTAAGAAAATTCACTTCGTCTTTCGCTGTAATATAAAGCAAGAAGTTCTTCAAAAGTTAATAATCTCCAACCTTTTGCTTTTGCCAATTCTTGAACAACATCACCACCAATTTCTCGATGAATTGGGAAGAAAATTAATTTTAAATCTTTTACAAGAGAAGCATATTTGCTAGAAACAAGAGTAAAATCAACAATACCGCTATCAATTAATAACTGTTTTTCAACAACTAAATAACCTTCAGCTGAAATCGTAACTGTTGTTCCTTTTTGAACATTTGATAATTTATAACTACCGTTGATATCAGATGATATTTCATTTATTTGACCATCAACAGAAATTGAGATTCTAGCTCCAGAAATTGGCGATTTATTAATATCTTTGATATGTCCAATAATTTCACCGCTTTCTTGACCGCAGAATGTTGAATTGTATTCGCCGATTTTTACATCGTTATTTGTTTGAACAAAAGTAACAATTTTGCCACCAGTTGGACAACTTGAATCACCAAGTGGAAGTTCATATTCAGCTATCGCATTAGCTTTATAAACTATATCACCTGTGCAATATGTTGAATTGTAATCCCATTTTGTAACATGAACATCACCGATCCATCTTTGATGTTGAATTACAGTTCCGCCATATGGACAATCTTGAGCTGAAGCATTAAGTTCAACAGTTTCTTCTCGAGTATCATTCCAGTTTAGACCTTCACAAATTGTTTCGTTATAGTCCCAATAAGCAATATGATCTGTTGAATTACCGTCGTTGTCAAAATCTCCAAATCGTTGATGTTGAATAACTTTTCCACCATCTGGACAAATTGTGCTTCCGATTTCAAGTTCAACTTCTGTAATTACTTCTCTAGTTTCGTTGTAATTAATACTTGAACAAGTTGTTGTATTGTAATCCCATTTTGCAACATGAATACCGCTACCATTAGTAAATCGTTGATGAGTTTCAATTTTTCCACCATATGGACAAACAGCAGGTTTGTTATCAACAACTATTACTTTTTCATATGTATCGCTCCAGTTTAAACCGTCACAAATTGTTTCGTTGTAATCTGAAGAAGCAATAAGTTGATTATCTGCAAATTTTTGATGTTGAATTATTTTTCCACCATCTGGACAAATTGCATTTCCAATTTCTAGCTTAATTTCTGTTGCGACATCTTTTACTTCGTTGTAATTAACAGTTGAACATGTTGTTGTATTGTAATCCCATTGAGCTATATATTCGTTGTCAGCTTTTTTAAATCGTTTATGAGTTTCGATAATTCCACCGTATAAACAAGTTGAATCACCAAAAGCTAAAACAACTCTTGTATTTGTTTCATTACTTTCATAAGAATCTTCCCAATTTAAATCTACACAATGAATCGTGTTGTATTCATAATTTGAAAAATGTTTAATATCTCCATTGAAAATAACTTTATGACTAACTAATTTACCACCATTTGGACACCAAATATTTTTTGAACCTTCAGCAGTTGAATAATCAGCAACTTTTAATTCGATAGTTGTATTTATTTCATTTGTTGTGTGTGGCGAACAATTAATATCATAATATTCATAATTTAATAAATCATTAAAATAAACTTTATGTTCATATTTTATTCCGCCATTTGGACACCAAATATTTTTTGAACCTTCATCTTTTGAATAATCAGCATATTTTAGAGCAACTGGTGTTACCTCATCGCGATTCATATTTGTCGCTGTTGGTGTGCAGTTGTAATCGTTATATTCAGCAATGATTCTATTATCTTGTTTCATGATTTTTTCAATTCGGAAACCACCGTTTGGACATTTTGAAAAGTCATTCATTTCAGAAGTTAATAAAACATTTGTTGAAGTTGTGATTACTGATGACTTAGATTCATTTGATGATGAGGTCGATGAACCGCTACATTTAATTTCTGAATAATTTGTTTCAAATTCACCGTTGTTATCGTTATCAGCTGAATGTTGAAATTCAATTCCGCCATCAGGACAAATAGATGTATCAGTAACAGAAATTGCAGAAATTTTATGTTCTCCAGCAATAAAACCAGCAGATGATTTTTGATTACATAAATATTGAGTTTCAACTATTTCGTCATCAGAACTGTAATCAACTCTTAAACCGTTAAATTGACAAATATCATTAGACAAAAGTTGAACAACTGAAACAGTGTAATCTGTTTTATCAAGGCAAATATTTTCTGTTGATTTTTGAATAGCAACTCCGCTTTCATTTGTAACAGTTTTTGTTTTTACAGCAGAAACTTTTTGGCAAGATTCAGATGAAGTTCCAATTGAGTAACCAACAAATGTATTTGTTTGATAAGCAGAAGCACCATTACATCGATATTCATCATATTCAGAAACGATATCACCAAGAACTTGAGTATCACTATTTTGACTATAAATAGTATGATGAATTTTTAAGCCACCATCTGGACATTTATCATTTCCTGAACTTAATTCATAACTTTTTGTTTGATCAACACTATTTGTTTTATCACAAAAATAATCAACATATTCATTCGATGAACTATTGCTATCTGTTTTGTCAAAATCAACATTATGAATTCGTTTGATACCACCATTTGGACAATTTGCATCATCACCAGCATTTAATGTAACTGTTGTTACTTGATCTTCAAGTTCTGTCATCGATTGTTTTAAATGAGCTAAAGCATTAGCTTGAGAAACAACTCGATCAGCACTCCAACCAAGATAATTAACAAATTCAGTTAATATCGCTGTAACTTCTGATTCTGTTTTATCAAAAGAACCAAAAATATAACCAGTTGATGATTTGAAAGTTCCAACTTTTGTTGAAATAGCGGAATCGATATTAATGCCATTTTCTACATTTTGATCACTGTCTATCGTTAATAATAGTCGTGATAAAAATAATACTCGTTTATCATTAATGCTTGAATTTTTGAATAATTCAGAAATTGCAATAATTCCACTTGATTCAACTTTGCCAAGAACAACACCGCCAATTTCAAACTGAACATAAGTAGTATCTGTTGGAACTGAAGCAACACCGTCAGAATCTGTTGTTACTTTGCCAATAATATTGTTCGAAACATTAATAGCATTAAGTGTAAGACCTGAACAAGTTGCATCAACGAATAACAATTTTTTTGTTGCTACAGTTGTTGTTCCGCTTGAACTACCTTCGTTAGTTGAAGGATTAGTTACGACAACATTTGTTCCTGAATCAGTATTCGTATTTGTTGAACCTGATGTGTTAGGAATATTGGTTGAGCCTCCGTTTGTTTTAGGAATTGAAGAAGCGGTTTCTGTTCCACTTCCACAACCATAAAACATTAAAGAAATACCGACTAATAAAATTAGTCTTGACATGAGCCAACTCATTGACTCTCCTTTCTGTGATTGGTTGAATTTCGAAGTAATATAGAATTATATTAATGATTTTATATATTAATTGATATATATCATTAATATTTATTGTCTTACTTCTTGCTAGTATTATAATGCTTTTTTAATTTAAATGCAATCTTAAAGCTTTATTAAGTTTTATTAGAATTAATTTGTTGTAATCTTGAAATTAATACCTCATCGATTTTACCTCTGCTATCTGCTTTAGAATTAATAAAACGATTTGCCGAGATAATTTCGATTTGATAATTTGAATATAGTTTTTTTATAAAATCAGCACTTGAATTACTTTGAAAAGGTTTTGAACCAATTTTAATTAAACGATTAAACTCATCAAAAAGTGCAATTTGCATATCTTCAGAAAAATCATTTTCTGAATAAGAAGTAAAATTAGAAGTTTTATTTAACGGATAATATGGCGGATCTAAATAAATTAAATCATTTTTTTGAACTTTTTTCAGAGCTGTTTCAAAGTCAAAATTATCGATTTTGACATTTTGCAAAGCTTCGCTACTGTTCATAATTCGTTCGATATCTGCGATGTTTGGATTTTTATAATTTCCAATTGGAACATTAAAAAAGCCTTTTTTATTCACTCGATAAAGTCCATTAAAACAAGTTTTGTTAAGATAAATAAATCTCGAAGCTCGTTCGATGAGGTCGCGATTTTTAAAATTTGCATCTTGATCCCAAGCTCGAATTTCATAATATAATTTTTCAGAATGAAGTTTTTGAAGATTTTCTAAATTTGTTATTAAATCTTTTGAATTATCTCGAACAGCTCGATACGAATTTATCAGTTCCGAATTAATATCAGAAAGATAAACTTGTTTATTTTTTAAAACTCCTTTTGAGAAAAGTTCAAAAAATATTGCTCCACCACCTAAAAATGGTTCAAAATAATTATTAAATTCGTGAGCTAATTTTGGAATAATTTGAGAAAGAAGACCTCTTTTTCCTCCGACCCATTTTATAAATGGTTGATATATATTATTCATATTTTTCTAAATATTCTTTAATTTTTAATCCAACATGTTTTGCCAATTCAACAGGAACAGCATTTCCAACTTGTTTGTATTGTTCTGAAATTGAACCAACAAAATCCCAACCGTCAGGAAAACTTTGAATTCTTGCATTTTCACGAACAGAAAAAGGTCTTAATTCGTCAGGATGACATCGTTCGGTCTGTTTTTGAGATGGCGAACACAAAACAGTTAAAGCTGGTTCGTCCCAAGATAATTTTCTTGCTATTCCAGTTTTGCCACCACCCAAATGATAACTTCCACCCATATAATCTTTTGCTACCTCATCAGGTAAATCTCGCCAACAGCCACCAGCGGGAACAAGTTTCAAAACATCTTTTTTCTTATCTGAATAAGTTCCACATAACGAATCTGGCACATTTTGCAAAACATCTTTTAATGTTAATATCTTTTTTAAAGGTTCTGGAAATATAAATTCACCTTTTTGTTTATAAATATCATCTCGAATTCCTATTATAAAAATTCGTTCTCGTTTTTGTGCAACACCGTAATTTAACGAATTAAGAACTCTATAAGAGACTTTATAACCAACATCTTCGAATACATTTATCATCGTTTTCAAAGTTAAACCTTGATCATGTGAAACTAAGCCTTTGACATTTTCAGCTAAAAATATTTTAGGTTGCAACTCTTTTAAGATTTCTGCATAAAAATAAAACAGAGTTCCTCGAGTATCATCTAAACCTAATTTTTTTCCAGCATAAGAAAACGATTGACACGGATAACCGCCAGAAAGCAAATCTAAATATTTAAAATTATTTAAATAATTTTTAATTCCATTTTGGACGACTTTTTCAATATCTTCATTTATAACATTCCAATTTGGTCTATTTTTCTTTAAAGTTTGCGAAGCAAATTTATTATTTTCAACTAGCCCGATAGTTTCAAAACCTGCTTTTTCTAAACCCAAAGCTAATCCACCAGCACCTGCAAAAAGTTCAAGAGTTGTCAATTTATTTTTTATCCTTATTGTTTCTCCAACACTTTCTTAATTTCTAGGGCTATCTTTTCAGCTAATAACGGCGGAACCGCATTTCCAACTTGACGATGTTGAGCTGAAAGCGAACCTGTAAAAATAAAGTCATCTGGAAAAGTCTGCAAAATTGCACATTCACGAACAGATAATCTTCGCTTTTTATTGATATGAATTTCTGGAGTTGAAGCTGTAATCGTATCGCTTGGTCGATTCCAATTTGTGATTCTCAAAGATTGCTCGAATATAATCTCTTTTTCAACAAGATTAGTTACGAATTTATCATATTTATCATCAAAACCTAAAATCTCTTTTAGTTTCCACCAGTCAGACGGTTTCGGAATTGAGCCAGAATTATTATCTTTTCTAAACCAATGTCCAGCCGTGTGTCGATAACCAAAAATCTCATCAATTCTTTTAGTCGAAATCCCTTTTTTGTCTCGCCAATATTTTAAATAATCACAAATTTCTTCTTGAGTCGTATCGCCTTCTCTTTTCCAAAAGATATTATCAACATTCGTGTAGGCTATATGATTATGTATTTTCTTTCCGTTGATTTCGATAATTTGATTTGAATTTCTTTCGACGGTTTCGATATTTTCAAGATAGCTTATTGAGTTTTTAACTGTTCGATGAGGTAGCAAATTCGAGACAAACGAAAACAAATTATCGTTATCTCGCTCCTGTTTCATATGTGTCGGTTCTGGAAAAGGATTCGGTAAACCTAAACGGTTACCAATAATAATTACCCGTTCTCGAAGTTGCGGAACACCATAATCAGCCGAATTTAATAATCGATAATTCATGTTATAGCCAATTTCACGAAAGTCATCTTCAATCATTTTCATGACAAGACCACCAGAAAGCGATAAAAGTCCTTTGACATTTTCAGCTATAAAATATTTAGGCTTTTTATCTTTGACAACTCGCAATAATTCTTTATATAAAAAGTTTCGTTTATCATCGATACTTCGCTTTGTGTTGGCGACTGAAAAGCCTTGGCAATTATGAACAACTGCATTATTAGCCGTATAAGAATTATCTTCTTCGACTTCGAAGTTATAAACAGTTGCATCTTTGACTAAAATCTCTTTTGTGCGAAAAGGTAGCCAAAGAAAACCATCTTTTATAAAACTATTGCTACTTGTTTTATTTAATTTAAAGCTTCCTTGATATTCAGTTTTAAGTGAAACAGTCCTACCTTGAATAATACCTTGCTCTGGTTTTTGAATTTTATATATTGCACAAGAAGTCTCATAAACTTTATAAATAATTTGCTGAATACCATAAGCCAAAGTTTTACTAACTGTTGCAAATCGCCACGATTCAGTGCTTTTATGAAAAGTGCCATCACCTGAAAGATAGCCATCTAAAAAGCTTTTAAGTAAATCTTTTGGCAGATTTAACATATCTGAAGTAATTGTTTTTCCGTAGGCATACTTGCCAAATTGTAGTAGAAAATAATAAAACTCTTCATTACTAAATATATATTTATATACTGATTCATCTTCATCAATAGTATAGTGGAGATTTAGCAAATTTAACTGTTTTTCCACCGCTTCTTTTTCATGCTTACCAGCAGATAGATAAACCTTATATACTTGACTGTTTTTTCGATTTTGTTTTGGATAATTAATTAACCACCCATCAGCTAAATATCTACCAACAAACCACCAGAATATATGTTTATCTAAAAAACTTGACAATTGATTTTTATTTTTTGTCTTAAACTGATTAACAACGGTTTCAATACCATTCCAACTTGGCAATTTAGAATAATTATTAATCGGAATTGATAAATAGTGTTTTTTATTTAAATCTTTTGCATCGATCCATTGTGGTTCTGACCAATCTTTTTGCATGACATAAAAAGGATGATTATGAGTTGTTCCAATTTCTGGAATACCCATCGCTTTGATTTTATAAATTTCTCTAGTCTGATTTACCATTCGAATAACAACTTTTTGAAATCTATTTTTGTGAGTTAAAACAGGATCACCAACAACGATATCTTCGATATTTTTATAACCTTGTTCTGTATAAATTTTAGTTCCAGCTACAAAACAAGGAAATCCGCCCGTGATCACATCAACATCATTTGGAATCTGATCGCTAGAAATTTGAGTTATATCACCAAGCACGATATGATCACCAAGATTTAACTTAAAAGTATTCACAGCATTTTCATCAAAATCATTTGCCCAAATTATTTCAAAACCAGCTTTTTTAAAACCGACATCAACTCCACCAGCACCAGCAAATAAAGAGATTACTTTGAGTTTAGGCATTAATTATTTTATTAAATATTTCTCTTCGAGAGCGATTAAATCTTCAAATGTTTCTCTAGCCCGAATTAATCTGTCATTTCCATTTTCGAGGGCAATTTCTGCAACTCGACCGCGAGTGTTATAATTACTTGACATTGAAAAACCGTAAGCTCCAGCTGATTTTACGACTAATAAATCACCGCTTTTTACATCAATTGGTGTTTCTCTATTTTTTGCAATAAAATCACCACTTTCGCAAATTGGACCAACGATATCAGCCGATGAGGTTTCTGAACTATTATTAACAAATTCGATATCGTGAAAAGCACCATATAAACTTGGTCTTAATAAATCGTTCATTGCACCGTCGATAATGACAAATCTTTTATTGCCATTTTTTTTCTCATATAAAACAGAAGTTAAAAAATAGCCACCGTTTGCAACTAAGAATCTTCCTGGTTCTAAAATAATCGTAACATCTAAACCGTTGATAACTGATAATATTGCTTCAGCATAATCTTTTGGCGAAATTGTTACCTCATCGCGATATTGAACTCCGATTCCACCGCCAATATCAAAAAATTTAATATCGATTTCAAGAGCTTTCAAATGTCTTAATAAATTAGAAATTTTTTCAGCTGAATCTCGAATTGGAGCTAATTTTGTCAATTGCGAACCAATATGAAAATGTAAACCAACAGGTTTTAAAAATTCTGATCTTTTTGCATATAAATAAATTCGTTTTGCTGTGTCGATATCAACACCAAATTTATTTTCGTGAAGTCCAGTTGAAATATAAGGATGAGTTTGCGGATCAATATTTGGATTAACTCGAACAGAAATTCTTGCCTGTTTATTCAGCTCTTTTGCAACTTGTTCAACTCGCAACATTTCGGCTTCACTTTCGAGATTAATAAATAAAATATCAAGTTCGAGAGCTTCACGAATTTCAGAATCGCTTTTGCCAACACCAGAAAAAATAATTCGATATTTTTCAACACCAGCTTTTAATGCTCGTTTAACTTCACCAATTGAAACACAATCAGCTCCGCCGTCAAGTTGAGAAAATTTGTTAATAACACTTAGATTTGAATTTGATTTAACAGCATAGGCAATTAATAATTTATTGCCTCTGAAAGCTTTTCGTAATTCGAGAAATCTTTCATGAAAATAGTCAAAATCATAGACATATAACGGAGTGCCATATTTTTCGGCAATTGCTTTAAAATTCATATATATAATTATCCTTTCGATATTTAATAGTTTGTCAAAAGTGTAGCAAAACTAAAAATTAATATAAATATATTAATTCAGTCTCTTGATGAAATTATTAATTCCGATAAAATCATTAAATTAAATAAATAAAAAAATAGATTGGATTTATTGTTATGTTCGAATGGATAATTAGACAATTTTTAGAAAGAGATAAATTTTCTCATACGATCGTTATATTTATTGTTGTTTTTGGTATATCAGCATATTTGTCTTTGCCCCGTGAAAAATTTCCAACTGCTGAACTTGATCGAGCTGTTATTTCTGGAAGTTATGCAAAAACTAGCAACGAAATTCTTGATAGAATGGTTGTTCGCGATATCGAAGATGAGGTTCGTTCAATCGAGGGAATCGCAGAAACTCGAACAACGATTTCAAATGGAGTTTTTAGTATTATTGTTGAAATAAATGAAAATTATGATCGCGGAATTATTTCTGATAAATTGCGAGATGCCGTTTCAAAAGCTTCAAATAATTTACCTTCTGATATGAATTTGCCAACTGTTCAAATTTTGGAACATAATCCAAAAGTTATTCAAGTTGCTTTGAATTTAAAAACTAAGAAATTTAATTACGAATATATAGAATTAATTAGATCGATCGAAGAAGAACTTCATGAAATTAACGGTATTTCGAATATTTCGATTCACGGCGACAACGAACTTGAATTACGAATCGAAGTAGATCCAAAATTATTAAATTTATACGGAATCGATAACCGTCAATTTAGTTTGGCAATTCGAGAAATTTCAAATATTTTTCCGCTTGGTGAAATTGGAAATAGCCAATTTAGCATGTTTTTATCAACTGAAGGTGGCAAAAAAGATATTTCAGAAATCGAAAACACGATATTAAAATTTAATAATTTTGAAATTAAATTAAAAGATATTGCGAAAATTAATTTAATTGAAGAAGAAAGTTCGAAAATATCATCTGTCAATGGCGAACGAGCCGTTATTTTTGATATTTCAAAAACTGAAAAAAGTAATGCAATCGAAATCGCTAAAAATGTTCGTCAATTTGTTGAAAATTATAATAATAAAATTGGCGAAAATAAATTAACGGCAATATTAGATGAATCATATTCGATTCGAGATCGTTTAAATAATGTCGTGTCGAATATTATTTTTAGTATAATTTTAGTATTTTTATCGATGTGGCTTTTGATAAATTTCAAAATTGCTTTTATCGTTGCCGTCGGTGTTCCAACAAGTTTTTTTATCGCTTTTATTTATTTTCAAATGTTCGGTTATTCGTTAAATTTAATTTCGCTTTTATCGTTATTAATTGCTCTTGGTATTCTTGTTGATGATGCAATTATCGTTTCTGAAAATATTCAAAGACATGCCGACGAAGGAGCAACACCAGAAATTAGTGCATATTTTGGTTCAATCGAAGTTATTCGACCTGTAACACTTGCATCACTTACAAATATTTTAGCTTTTTTACCGCTTTTATATTTGTCAGGCACAATGGGAATGATGATGAGCATGATTCCAATCGGTGTTACAGTTTTAGTCGTTGCTTCATATTTAGAAAGCTTTTTATTTTTACCGTTACATGCAAGATCGCTTTTGCGACGAGGCGATCGAACAACAAATTGGGACTTTGCAAAAAATATTTATAAAAATATTCTCGCAAAATTAATAAAATATAAATTATTATTTTTAATCGTTTTTTTATTAGCTGTGCCTTATGCGACATATTTATCTTTTTCGGCTGTTAAATTTCAGCTTTTTCCTCGAACTGATAATCCAATAATTTATATTTCTGGCAAATTAGATCCTGATGTTAAATTAGAAAATAGTGATCAAATCGCTAATTTAATATCTAACGAAATCTTAAAAAATAAAAATGAATTAAGCATAAAAAATATTGTTTTAACTGTTGGTTCAAGTCAGTCAGCAGTTGGCGAACGAGAAACAGGTGAAAATCTTTTTAATTTTCAAATTGAACTTTATGAAGAAAAACCTTCTAATTTTATTGATAAATATATAACTCCGAATTTATCTTTTGAATATGACGAAACAGATAAAATTCGATCTATTCAAACTCGCGAAATCATCGAAACTTTAAATAAAAAATTAGCTCATTTTAAACATAATAAAAATATTCAAGCCGTTCGAGAACTTTCGATTTATCAAAAAAGAATGGGTTCAAAAGTTGATGTCGAAATTGCCGTTATTTCAACTGGTGGAGATATTTTAAAAGCTATCGATTATTTAAATAATGAACTTTCTCAAATTAAAGGCATTTCGTCAATTTCACATAATGGACGAATCGGAACTGATTTAATGACATTAAAAATTAATCGTTATGGCGAATCGTTAGGTTTGAACGAATCGATATTAAACGATGTTTTATCGAATTTATATTTATCAAGTCGAAAAGGTTCTTTTTCGTATCAAGATAAATTATTTGATATTAAAATCGAATCGCTCGATCGTGAAGATATTCAAAATTTAAAAAACAGCAATATTTTAATTAATGGCAAAAATGTCATTTTGTCTGATGTCGTTGATTTTTCACTTCAGCGAAAACTTCAAACTATTGATAAATATAATTTTCGAGAAATGAAATCTATTTTTGTTAATGTTGATACGAAAATTATTACGGCTGATGAGGTTCTCGAAATTGCACAACCTCATCTCGAAAAATTAAAAAAAGATGGCTTTAAATTCGAGTTCAAAGGCGAACGAGAAAAACGAGAAGACATGAATAAAGATTTATCAAAAGCTACGATTTTAGCTTTATCGTTAATATTTTTAGTTTTATTATTTGCTTTTAAAAATTTTACAGCTACATTTTTAATTATGTCTGTCATTCCGTTTTCAATCGTTGGAGCAATCGTTGGACATTTAGTTTTAGATTTAAATTTAACTTTACCAGGATTAATTGGAATTTTTGGTTTATCAGGAGTTGTAATTAACGATTCGATCGTCATGATTTCATTTATAAACGAAGCAAAAAATCACGACGAAATGTTAGAACGAGCATCGCAACGATTAAGACCGATAATTTTAACATCGCTAACAACAATTTTAGGATTAGCTTCGTTGATGTTTTGGGTTTCTGGCGATGGAAAAATTTTACAACCAATCGCTGTTTCGTTAGGTTTTGGTTTAGCTTGGGGAACAGTAATTAATTTATTTTATATTCCAGCTATATATTCATTTAAAATACAAAAGTGAAATTTCAATTTATTTGATAAAATTTTTGCTTTTAAACTAAAGGAGAACTATTTTGATTAAACATATTTTTATAAATAAAGTTGCTTTATTAACTTTATTATCGTCTTTGTCTCTTTTTGCAGATAAAAATCAAAATGCAATTAGAATCGCTAATTATAATGTCGAGAATTTATTTGATTTAAATATAAACGGTAATGAATACGACGAATATATTCCAAATGGAGGCACAGGCTGGAATCAACAAATTTATTCAGCTAAATTAAATAACATTTCAAAAGTTATTTCTGAAGTTAATCCTGATGTTATCGGTTTAGAAGAAATCGAAAGCCGAGATGCTTTAAAAGATCTTCAACAAACTTTGCGAACATATCCATATAAAACAGATTTTCCATATTCAGCAATCGCCGAAGAGAAAAAAACTAAATCAGCCGTAACAACCGCACTTCTTTCTAAGTATCCAATTAAATATATAAAAGAAGTCAAAGTTACTAATCATCCTTTAAATCGTAATATTCTCGAAGTTGGCATCGATATTAACGGCGAACTTGTTATCGTTTTTGTTAATCATTGGAAAGCTAAATCTGGTCCAGAAAGCAAACGAATTCAAAGTGCTGAATTCTTAGTTCAACGACTTAACGAAATTGACAAAAAAACTCCGTATATTTTATTAGGCGATTTTAATAGCAATCATGACGAATTTGAGACTTTTATAAAAGAAAAAAGATTAAACGACACCGAAGGCAAAACGGGCATTAATCATGTTCTTAATACGATTGAAAGCGATGATTGGAAGATAACTTTATGGTTTAAAAATCTTTTTGGTATGCTTTCGGATTACAGTTTTGTTTCAGAAAACAGTGTTAAAAAAAGCGATGAGGTGCACTATAATCTTTGGCTTGAACTTCCTGAAGATGAACAATGGAGCTACGGTTCGCACAAATCTAGAAAAACTATTGATAATATGATTCTTCCAAACAGCTTATACGATGGTAAAGGTTTAGATTATATCGATAATAGTTTTAATGTTTTTCGTGGTGCTGGAACAATTGATAAACGAGGCAAAATTGTTCGTTGGCAAAGAGGCAAGAAAAAAGAACATTTAGGTGAAGGCTTCAGCGACCATCTTTTAATTTATGCTGATTTTGAAATAAAAAAATAAATTTAATTTGAGGTATTTATGAAAAGAACAAAATATATATCGATCTTAATTGGATCTTTAATATTTATAATATTAGCTTTATTTGTTTTTCCGTTTTATAATCCGTCGCTATCTGGTGATGGCAGACCAAAAATCGTTGTAACGATTTATCCAATTTATGATATCGTTAAAAATATTGGTCGAGAACATATCGAATTAACTCAAGTTGTTCCTTTTGGTCAAGATCCACATTCGTTTGAACCACAACCGCAAAATATGATGGCAATAGCAAATTCTCGACTTTTTATTTTTACAGGCGAACATATTGACGAATGGGCAAGTGAATTAGCTGATACTTCTGACCAAAATCGTTTTATGCGACTTGCTGAAGATGTAAATATAATAAATAAAGATCCTCATTTTTGGCAAAGTATAAATAACATGAAAATAATGGCAAAAGAAATTTCAGGCAAATTATCATCAATCGATCCAATTAATAGTCAATCTTATGATAAAAATCTTGAAATTTATTTACAAAAATTAGAAGGTTTATACGAAAATTATAAAAACGGATTAAAAAATTGCAAACGAAATTCTATTGTTGTTAATCATGATGCTTTTCAATATTTGGCTAGAGATTTTAATTTTAAAACTTATGCTGTTATGGGAATTTCGCCTGATTCACAACCAAGTGCTTTTGCTCTTGCTGAAACTGTGAAATTAATTAAGCAATATCATATTACAACGGTCTTTTTTGAAGATTTAGCTTCAAGTTCTGTTGCTGACACAATTGCAAAAGAAACTGGTGCAAAAACTTCAGTTTTGTCTCCACTTGATAATATTCAACCTGAAATGATCGAACTTGGTTATATTTATTTAATGGAACAAAATCTTAAAAAATTAAAAGAGGCTTTGATTTGTCAATAGTTGAAACTATAGCACTAAATTATTTTATTAATAATATTAATATACTAAAAGATATATATATTAAAATAGAAAAAGGTGATTATGTAGCTGTTATTGGTCCAAATGGTGGCGGAAAATCAACATTGATTAGCACAATTTTAGGATTAAAAGATGGCTACACTGGAGAGGTTCGTCTCTTCGGGAAACCATTAAAAGAGTTTAATGATTGGAATAAAATCGGTTTTGTTCCTCAACGAGCAATAGAAATCGATAGCAATTTTCCAATTTCTGTATATGAAACTATTAAATTAGGCAGAATTTCGATGAATCGTAAATTTTGGCAAAAAGATAATGACGGTGATAAATTAATCTTAGAAATTATGGAAAAATTAAAAATTGTTAATTTAAAAAATAGATTAATTGGTGAATTGTCGGGCGGTGAAAAACAGCGAGTTATGATTGCAAGAGCTCTTGTTTCTCAACCAGAATTATTAGTTTTAGATGAACCAAATACTGGAATTGATGTAGCTACTCAACGAGAATTTTATGCAATTTTAAAAGATTTAAATATAAAAAAAGGTTTGACTATTATGTTTGTTACTCATGATATAGCCGTTATCGAAGATAGTATAAATTCTATTATTACAGTTAATAGAGAAGCTTCAAAAAGTGAATCTCCTCAAACTTTGTTTAATTGTAAAACGATACGAGATATTTACGGCATTGATTCCCATCTGAAAAATCATCGACATTAAAACTCTACATAATAGCCACCGCTACCATTTTGTTTTACTAAATGTTCTAAATTTTCATAATCAACGATATTTTCATCACATTTTTCATGAAATATTCCTTGGGCATCATAATAATGTTTGCATTCGTCATAATATTTTGAAGCTACACCTCGTTCATTAAAAAACAGACAGCCAGTTAATAAACTTGAAACAGTTATTAATAGAGTCATATTTAGAATCTTTTTCAAATTACTTCTCCTTTTATTATCGTTAGGATTAAATTATAACATAAATTCATGATCACACAAAATAGTATTAATCAAGTTATAAACAGTTTTGACATCATAGAAATTGTTGAGATGTATGTTCATCTAAAAAAAGCTGGTGCTGTTTATAAAGCAACTTGTCCATTTCACAATGAAAAAACACCTTCATTTGTAGTTAGTCCGCAAAAACAGATTTATCATTGTTTCGGTTGCGGTGCTGGTGGTGGTGTTATTAAATTCGTTCAAGAAATCGAACATATTTCTTTTCCTGAAGCTATCGAAAAATTAGCCTCTATTAAAAATATTACATTAGATTATGAAAAAAGTTTTCTAACAAAAGAATCTTTCGAAAAAAAGAAAGATGCTCTTCATGTTTTAGAACAAATTAATCATTGGTATATTTTTAATTTTAATAAAAATAATGCTGTTTTAGAATATATGTCCAAACGAGCAATATCGCGAGAAACTATTGATAAATTTAAAATTGGTTATGCTCCAACAGAACAAGAAACTATCAATTGGCTTCAAACTAATAATATTTCAATCGAAGATGCTGAAGCTGTTGGAATCGTTCAACGAGATGAAGAAAATCAAAAGCTAAAAGCTAAATTTGTTCGACGATTAATGTTTCCGATTTTTGATGCAAATGGCAAAATTGTTGCTTTTGGCGGTCGTGTTCTTGATACTCGAGAACCAAAATATTTAAATTCACCTTCTACTGATTTTTATGCTAAAGGTTCTATTTTATACGGTTATAATTTTAGTCGCGGTGAAATCGCAAAAACTGGCATTGCTATTATTGTCGAAGGCTATGTCGATTTAATTTCTCTTTATCAATCTGGTTTTAAAAATGTTGTTTCTCCACTTGGAACTGCTTTAACAGAAGCTCAAATTACACTTTTGGGTAAAAATAATGCAAAAATTCATCTTGTTTTTGATGGCGATGAAGCTGGTTTAAAAGCAACTCGTCGAAGTATTGAACTTATTGCCAAAAGTGAAATTCAAGCCATTGTTACGATTTTATCTGGCGGTGTTGATCCTGCTGATCTTGTCAAAAATGGCGAAATCGTTAAATTAAAAAATATTTTATCTGTTCAAAATAGCAAAGATGCCATCGAATGGTTTATTCGTGATTTATTAAATAAATTTAATTTAAATGACCCTTATGAAAAACGAAATGCCAAAAATGAGTTACATGATTTTTTAGTAAATTTAAAAGATTTCGTTCGTAGCAAATATGAAATTCTCGCAAAAGGTATTCTTGGTGAAGCTTTTTCAACAAATATTATCGTTTCAAAAAATTTAATTAATTTAAAAAACAGCGATGAGGTTATTGGTCTTGGCGAACAGGCATTATTAAAATATTTATTAGATAATAAAAATAATGATGAAATTTTTCATAAAATTATTAGCGAATTAGCTATTTCTGATTTTTATATTTATAGTGAAGAATTTAAAAATATATCGAATAAAAACGACTTAGAAAATGACAGCATCAGAAGAATTCTTTTATCAGATACACCGAATTATTCGTTAAATGATGCTGAACTTGAATTAATAAATATAAAAATAAAAAGATATGAAAGAGAAATGTTAAAAATAAAAGAGAGTCAAATTGATTTTTCTGTCAAGATTGAAAATATAAGAAATTTAAAATATCAAATTATTGCTCTTGAAAAAAGAAAAATAAAATTAAAGTCATCGATTTAAGTTAATCGATGACAATAAAAATGTTATTTTTTATTTATATTAAAACTTTCAAATTTAAATATATTTAATTCGATAACAAAAAATGCGAGAATCCACATTACAGCATCATAAAAATCTAATAATTCACCATCAATTAACCATTTTAGAGCAAATAAAAATATTAACGAATATAAAATCGTTTTTATTGTAACTCTTAGTTTTAAACCTTGTTCTGTTGTCGATGGTTTATAAATATCATATGTAATTATCATTACGATTAATATCCAGACTATTGAATTTGCTAAATCAAGCCATTCTTTTTCTAAGCCATAATTAACAGCCGAATAAATAATAATACTGTAACCGACTAAACTAATAAAAGTTAATAACTGTTTATTAAAAAGATCTGTTTGAATTCCAAATGATGTGGTTTCAAATTCGAAAATTGCAAGAAGCAAAACCCAACCAAAAGTATCAATTGCTTCTGTCAAAGTGCCATTCATCGAAAAAAGATAACATTTAAACTTAATAAAACATAAACAAGATATTTAAAAAGATCTAAAAATAATGTTTTATCAAAGATTTTGATGTCTGGTAGTTTCACACGAATCCCTGATTACCGCTTTTTTTCTTTTTGTTTGCTTTAGAAGGTCGTTGATCAGCAAAGAGAACTTCAACAGCTTCATTAACAGTTTCTTTACCTTTTTCTACGACGATTTTATCTAATAACGAGAAAACATCTTTACTTGCTTCTTCGATATTTAAAAAGTGAATTAATATTTCGTCTATTTGAGGTTTTTCATTTTTATCCAATAATTCATTAATAACTTTTGATTCTTTATGAACGATTGAATGTGGAAGTTCAAGATGACGGAATGATTCAGTTTGAGCAAATTGATCTCGACCAAGACCGTGATAATACCATTGACCGAGACGACAACTAAAATGATCTGAATGTTTAAAATCAGAACTTTCACCAAGAAAATATGAATAAAGATTATTTTTAAATATAACATGATCAAATTTAGCGAGTTCTGCAAATATGTGATAACTGATATCTCGAGCTTTGAAAGATGTTCTTGTGCTATTACCTTGAAACTCAATAATCAAGCCTCTAACATTTGTTACATCATGTTTAATCGTAGTAACAATGTCATTAATACTTGATGTTTTAGTAGTTGAAGTTGTAATATCTTTGGTCATATTTACAATAACATCATTAATTTCTTGAGTTGCTTTTTGAGTTTTTTCAGCTAAATTTCTAATTTGTTCAGCAACAACTGCAAAACCGCGACCATGTTCACCAGCTCGTGAGGCTTCGATAGCTGCATTTAAAGCTAATAAATTTGTTTGATCTGCAACATCATCAATTAAACCGAGAACATCTTTTATACTGACACTATTTTTTGCAAGTTTTTCCATAATATTTACAGATTCTGTAACATTACTGCCAAGCATCATTGTGTCTTTATAAATTCGATCAATCGTATGCATACCTTCAGTTGAACTTGATGCGGTTGAACTTGCTTCTTCAGCAAGAAAGGTCATATCTTGTAACAAATGTGATAATAAATGTTGAGCATTGTGTAAAGATATTACAGTTACATCTTGTCGAATATTTTTTATTTTATGAATTTTTTCTTCATCTGTTGTTGAAACATCGCCATTATTTTTCGATCCATCATTTATTTCAATTTCAAATAATCTATAACCGCCATCCATTTTGATTTTTCGTTCATAAACTTTTGCTGAAAATCTATCTGCAATAATTTCTTCTGAACCAGAAAGTAAGACACTTTGATATCGATCTAATCGATAACTTTCAGCATCATGACTTATAAACATTATTTGCCCATTTTTAAATAGAATTACTGGTAACCCTGCATAATTCATTACAGCTTGACGATAAAATTTGATTTCTTCTTCAAGCTCAGCTATTTTTTTCTCTTCTCGTGTCATTTATAAACACTCCATTTAAAAATTAATCATTGATGATTATAGCGAAATAGCTATTTTATTAAAAAAACCTCATCATTAATATTCTTAATCAATAAGGTTTTTTAAGATAAATTTAATTATTTTCCAAAAATATAATTTGGTTTAAGCCAAAATAAAAGAAGTGGAAGAAGTGTTAAAGAAGTTACGACATCAATTACGATTGCTTCAGTAATATAAATTGACAATCCCCAAGTGTTTCCTAATTCGGTTGCCATAAGTGGAATAAAACTTCCAAATAAAACGATTACAGAAATTAAAACTGATGAACCTGTTGTTGCAACTGTTATTTTCATTGCTCTATTCCAATCACCGTGAGCTTTAAATTCTTCTCGAAGTTTTGCAATCATATAAATCGAATAATCAACTCCAAGCCCCATTGCGATACTTAATGTAACTAAGTTTCCAAAATGTAAATTACCTGCCCAATTTTGAACAGCTGTTAAATAACCAGCTAAACCATATTGACTAAATAAAGTTATGCCTAAGATTCCCATTAAAACTAACGAAACAGAAATAGATCTAAAAATTAAAATAACAACTAAGAAAATTGCAATTGCTGTTCCAAGTGGATTCATGATCCAATTTGCAAAAGTAACATCTCGAGTTGCTTCGGTTGCACCAAGAAAACCGCCAATTCCAGGTTTGACATAATTTGCACCTTCGACTGATAATTCATTTGTATCACCAGATAAATCACCGTTTCTAAAGCCAAATAAAATTTGATTGAATCCAGCTTCATTTTTATGTTTTTCGATATATTCTTGAATATATAATAAAGCTTCGTGAGTCTTTTTAGGATCCATCGTATTAATAAAGCCCATTACAACACCGCCGTTATAATTTTGTTCAACCATCGAAGATAAATCTCCGTTGCTACTTGCCATATCGAGAAGACCGTTATACATCGAAACAATCGAATCAGGATTTCTGTCATCATTTGGATTTATCGCATGTAAATATTCATTCGAAGGAACTCTGAAATCTTTTAACGAAGGTTTATTTCCGCTTTCGGTCATTAATAACATGTTGGCAATTTTTATATATTGAGCATATGAAGCTGTGAAACCAATATATGGATGAGTTCGTAAATCGTTTTCCATTTTTTCGAGAGCAATTAAAACTTCGGCTTTGTTAAAAATACCTTGTGATGGATCAGTGTCTGCATCGTAACAAGTTTTATTTTTTTTGAAAGTTTCAACATCGCCACCATTTGATTCGATTTCAGCAAGTTTGTCAAAATATGAATTTTCACAAACAGGTTTTAATGGTTCTTTGCCACGAATTGGAATATTAAACGAAATAACCCCCGGCATGATTTCACTTAATCGATAAATATCTTGAATTGCTCGAGAATCTGTTTTGAAAGCCGCTTCAGCATAATTTATACCTTTTTCGACATTTGGCATTAAATCGATTTTATCGCTCCATAAAAAGTCTTTTGCTTCGACCTCATCGTTATTTATTTTTTGAACAAAATTAGAAATTCCAGAAGTTAAACCTGTGTAATAAATCGAGAAAATTATAATAACCGCAACGAAACCAATTGGTAAATATTTGCCACGACCATTTAACATTTGAGCTGAATGTTCGCCTAATTTTTCTTCCCAAACTGCATATTCTCGATTATTATTATTTTTTGTTTCAGTTGGAAATAAATTTAATAAAATTGGAATCAATGTTGTTGTTGTTAATAAAAGCGAAAACATTCCAAACATTCCAAAATAGGCATAATCTTTATAAAAAGATATATCAACAGTTGCAAGAGTTGCAAAACCAACAGCATCAGTTACGATTGATAAAGTTGCTGGAACGATCGTTAAAGCTAATGCCGATGAGGTCGCCATTTGTGGTTTTTCACCTTGACGAATCGAAAGCATATATTGTCTTGTAACTTGAATTGCATGTCCAATTCCGATTGCCAAAATTAACATTGGAGTTAAAACCATCATTGTTGTTAATTTGAATTCTGAATAACCCATTAAACCGAGAGTCCAAATTATCGAAATGAAAACACCAATTAACGGAAACATTGCACCTTTAAATGATCGAGTTTCAACGAATAAAATAATAAATGCGATTAAAATCGAAGCTACGAATAAATACCAGTTATCAATTAATTGAATAAGCATTAAAGCTAAAAAATATGGTTCTCCAGCAACTGATAATTTAATTCGATCGTCGTTGTCATACGGTTTTAATGTTTCTACGACCTTTCGAATCCAAGAAACATAGCTTTCTTTTATATTATTATCAAAATCTGCAATAATAAAAGTAGCTTTTGCAACACAACCGACCTCATCTTTTTGACATTTTCCACCGTTTGGACTTTCTTCATAAACGATAAACGGTTTAAGAACAGGATTTGTATCGATACCTTGTTGCATAAAATTAAGTTGTTGTTCAGCTAATTTTTTATCATTTAAATCGATTCCAGCAATTGGAATTAACCGTTTAAATAATAAACTTCCGTCATCAGTAACACCCATATTTTTTACTTTTTGAGCGGCGATACTAATAAAATTAGTTTTATTCGCATGATTCATATTTTCAAGTTTGTTATGAATTTCTTGAACTGTATTCACGAACCAATCTTGATAAATTGAGCCTTGTTTTACTTCGACACCAACAACAAAAATATTGCCCATTCCAAATTTTTCTTCGACATAGTTATTAGTCGAAACATATTTATTTGTCTGTGGCAAAAGAGTATCTGGATCATTTCGAATATCTATTTTCGAAAATTGAGTTAAAGCCAAAATCGTAGCTATAAATATAAAACCGATTAAAAACCATTTATATTTAAAAGCAAAATCTGTATATTTGTGATTCATTTTTAAGTCCTGAATTTGAGAATTTTGATTTAAGAAGAAAGGCGAGACGAACTCGCCGATAAAAAATAATTTAAGATTAATTATTTGTTGATTTATTTAAATTAGAAAAGATATTTCAAGCCAACTTGAAATGAACTCATATCTGCAAATTGTCCGAAGATTCCGTTTTCGTCATTACCATAATAATTATGTTCGATTCGTAATAATAAATTATCAGTTGCTGTATATTCCATATCGAATCGATTCCAAAGTCCGCCATCTTCACCTTCTAATAAAGTCAAGTTATTAACTCGTAATAAATCACCTTCAAGAAATGGTTTTGAAACGAAAAAAGTATACATTTGTTGATTTTTTTCAGCCTGTTTTAAGCCATTTGATAAATGCATTGTTGCAGGATTTCCAGTATAAACGGCATAACTTTTTCCGTTATACGAAACTGTTTTATCAACATAATCTAAATTTCTAACATTCATATATTGAAAACTCAAGAACAAATTTGTTAAAACCGTAACATCGAAACCGAGAACAGCTTTTATGAAATTTGCATCTCGCATATATAAAGCACCAGCTAAATCACCATAAGATAATTTAAGTCTATCAACAATTGGAGTTTTGACACCTGTTTCATATAAAAATTCGCCACGAACAACAATTGGTAAAACCGCTGTGTCAATCGTTGTATCAAACGAAGCACCAATCGAATTTATACGATTTTGTCTTTCTGTGAAAACTAAATTAGCTGAACCGTTTTTATCTGGATCAAAAGTTGAACCATCTGAATATTTCATACTTTCGAGAGCTGTAACTTTTTCAGGTGTGCCATCACCGTTCATATCAGTTGGACCAAATGAACCATCTGGATACATAACTGGAACGGCATCGTGAGTAACAAAATTAGGAGTCAAGTTTCTTCCGTTTTTATCTTCCCAATGCAAATCAACCGATGGATTGCTATCCCAATGATGATAATAATTAATCGAATAATTTGTTGAAGAACCAATTTGTCCTTTCCATCTCATTCCGAAATTGCTATTTTTGAACTCTTCAGGAATAATCTCTTTTCGATAAACAGTATTCATATTTTGAAAATATTTAAATGTTCCGAAAGCTGTATTTCCCATATAATCAAAAGCTGAAGTCGGATTATCTTCTGATAATGTTCCATCAAATTGATTTGTTGTTCCAGTTGTGAAAACAGTTGATAAACCTGAAATTGCTAATTCTTGAATTTTGCTATTAAAATCTTGTTGGAAAGTAGCGGAAGTTGGATCTAATTTTAAAGCTGTTGCAACTTTCATTTGAGTAGCTTGATCTGTTGGATCAAATCCCATGCCCATTGCAACTTGTTGATACATCATCGTTCCAAGAGAATTTAAAGCCGTTCCGATTTCGCTATTTGATAAAGTTCCTGTTCCTGCATTAACAATAGTTGCACCTGTTGCTGTGAAAGATATATCTTTTCCAGCTATATAAGCCTGTTGTAAAGTTCCCATATACGACTGAAAATTATTAAACATTCCTGTTCCATTGTTTGCAACGGCATTTAACATGCCATTTCCAGAACCATACATATTTGCCATTGGAATAAAAATCGCATTTACAAGAGCTGTATCTGTTCCGCTAAAACAATTTTTTATATAATCAGAAACTTGAGCATCATTTTGAAAATCGTGTTTAAAACCATCTTTTAATGTCGTTCCGTTTCCAGCTGGTGAAATCGTTAAATTTGTGTTATTTGTATTTGCTGTTTTAACCGCTGAACTTGCTCCAATGATCATATTTTGAACATCAGCAAAAGTCATGTTATTTGTCGTATTTAACGATGTGAAAAAGCCAACAGTTCGATATTTCATTGGTCCAGTTAAACCTGATAAACCACCCATATTTAATAAAGTATTAAACATCGATGAGGTTTTGCCCATGTCTTTCGCGATATTATAAAAACCGTTATATTTTCCTGTCATTGTATCAGCACCTTTGCTAACAAACGGCTGACCAAAATCTCCAGTTTCAGGATTATATAAACCAGCTATTTCATTTTTTTGAATATCTGGAACGAAAACAAGTTGCAAAGTGCTATCGCCGTCGCCAATTCGTTTTTCAGCTTTGACCATCCACAATGGAATTCGCGAATCTTCCATTGAGTTTTGACCCCATTCTCGATAATCAGTCGGATTGATAATATCAAGAAATTTCACACCGTCGGCAGTTCCCCATGCAAGTTGCTGTTTTCCGATTCGAAATTCCCAATCACCGCCTCGAGTATCTAAATATAGTTCTCGCAAATAATCATTTTGAGTATTTATTCGATGACCTTTATAACCGCTAATTGCTTTCGTATCATAAATAAAATTAGTTTGAGCATGAATTTTGCTTTCATCACTAATTTTATAATTAATATCAAGATTAACGGTATTCTCGAATTTTAATAAATCACCTTTGTCATGAACATTTTCTTTATCTTTTAAATAAAAACTTGTTTCATTTCTAAAAAAGCCAGACATTGAAAGTCGAGATTCTTCTTCGTAGCCATCTGAATTATCAGATGAAGCCAAAAGAGAAGCTGTTGGAAGAGAGAGTGAAAGTGCGGATATTAAAATAAATTTGTAATTTTTTCTCATCTTCGCAACCACAAAAGTTATTTTGAAATACTTTCGAGAGTTGATTCACTCCATTTTGAAGCATGAATTTCTGTATTAAAAGTTGTAATCGTTTCAGGAATAAATGCCATAGATTCGAAATCTGTTCTTAAATCTTTTGCATACCAAGAAGCCCATCTTAAAGCTCGAGGATCTTTTTGACCTGAAATATTTCCCCAATTTTTATCAAGAAACTTGATTAATTTACCGTCTTTATAATATTCAACTCGTAAATCGCCAAAAGTTTTTACATCGACATAGCTAATTCGATAGTCATACCAAACTTCTTTTGAGTTTCCAGAACTTTTAATTTTGAAAACTTCTTTGCCAATATTATTTTTATTTGCCTCTGGAATTGAAGCTAAATAGCCTTTTCGTTCGTCAGCTGAAAGTTGAATAGCACCAGTTTCAAATGAGAATTTTTCTCGACCTAATAATTCATGTTTTTCATGCTTTGGTTTTCGCAAAGTTACATCGCCAAATGTAAAAGCAGTTCCACCCCAAGCATCTTCGTGAGCAGGTTCAGCAAATCGTCGAATTTTTCGAAGAGCAGGTAGCCAAGCTAAATATAATTGCGATTTATCGTCATCGACATAATCAGTAATTAACATGCCAAGACCTTTATTTTTGCCCGATTGAAAAATTGCAAGGTCTTTTGCTTGAACTGTGCCGTCATCGTATTCGTTATTTAAATATCGTTCAACTGTTTCTGTCAATGGTTCAGAATCTTTTGATTTTTTTACAATAACTGTAATATCACGATTTTTTTTGCCAATCGAATAATTTTTAAAAGCATAAAAGTGATTGACATAATAGACATTTTTCATAATGTCGAGAGCTGTTGGTGTTCCAGTTGGAATTGTCAAAGTTTTTGATACAGAACTGCTATCTGCAAATGCAAAAGTCGATGAACTCACTAAAAGTGATGTTACGAGAAAAGCTTTTCCTAAAGATTTAACGAGCATTTCGCTTCCTTATATTTTTTAAAGTCGGCGAATTATAAATTTCTATAACTTAATGATTAATAAAAACTATTTTTATTAAACTTATATATATTATAAATATTTTTAATATTGTGTTTTTACATCCAATCGATTATTTTTTCTACTTCTTCAACTTCATAACATTCTATTTTTAATTTTTCAATTGGTTTTTTTGGAACTATCGCTCTTTTGATTCCTTGAGATATTGCTTCTCGTAATCGTTGTTCAAGATTAAATACTTCTCGAATATCTCCAATTAATGAAACTTCACCGATAAAAACTGTTTCTTTTGATAACGGACGATTTCGAAAACTGCTAACAATCGATGCAATAATCGATAAATCTGAAGCTGTTTCTTCTATTTTTATCCCACCAGTAATATTTATATATATATCATATTGATTCAAAGGTATATCTAATTTTTTTTCAAGTAATGCAATTAGCATATTTAAACGAGAAAAATCAAAACCATTTACACTTCGTTTTGGATTTGGTGCAAAAGATTCACTAACAAGTGCCTGAACTTCGATAATTAACGGTCTTGATCCTTCCATAATTACAGTTAAAGCTGAACCAGAACTTGCTTTGCCTCTAGAGAAAAACTTTGATGATATATTTTTCGCACTAACCAATCCTTTTTGGTTCATTTCAAATAATCCAATTTCATTAGTATTTCCAAAACGATTTTTGAATCCTCTAAGAATTCGTAATTCACTTGATGGTTCGCCTTCGAAATATAAAACAACATCAACCATATGTTCAAGAACTCTAGGTCCAGCTATTGATCCATCTTTTGTTATATGTCCAATAATAAATATTGATACTCCTCCTTTTTTTGCTAACCTCATCAATTCAAAAGTTACAGCTCTAACTTGACTAACACTGCCAGGTGCTGACGAATGATTATTTGTATATAAAGTTTGTATCGAATCGATAATAATCGTTGTGAAATTCCCGTTGATAACTTTATCAAGAATATTTTCAAAGTCTGTTTCTGAATATAAATATAACAACGGTTCATTTACATTCAGACGATTCGCTCGTAGTTTTATTTGACTTGAAGATTCTTCACCACTTATATATAAAACTTTTTCATGTTTAGCAATATTTCCCGCAACTTGAAGTAAAAGAGTTGATTTTCCAATTCCGGGACTACCCCCAACTAAAATTAGAGATCCTCTAACAAAACCGCCACCAAGAACAAGATCTAATTCTTTGTCATATGTTGTTATTCGTTCGATAACTTGAATTTCTATTTCTGTAATTGCAACAGCATTACTTTGTATAAGCAACGATGGAGAATTTGCTGATAGCGATGAGGTGCGAGAAATAGGTTCTTCTTTGTTTTCGATAAATGATTCCCATTCGCCACAACTTGGGCATCTTCCCAAATAATATAAAGATTGATGCCCACAATTTTGGCATTCGTAACTCGTTTTCTTTTTAGTTTTTGCCATTTTATTTTTTACACGAATATTAATTAATGTGATTTAGAATCTAACATTTAAAGTAAATTTACCCATTGTGCTATTTAAAGCAAAATCATAAGTGTCGCAATATGAATAAGACGGATAATATCTTGAACATAATTCAACTTGATAAACATGACTCATAGAAGCAAAACCTATTCCGAGATCGATAGATTCGTTAAGTTGTGCAAAAAGACCAAATTCAACGGTTCCTCCTACACCAGATGGATCTTTTTGATTTTGATCTTCAAATGATAACTTTGCAAAAGAAAGACCTAAACCTAAATATGGATTAACATATTTTGTATTCCAAACCCAAAGATAATTAACATCAAATGTAACACTTTTATCTCCCTCGAAATTAAAGCTTGAAACACCAATTTCCCAACGATTGTCATTAAATTTACCAAAACCTAATTTAAAGCTATAAGCTTTCATGTTGTTTGATTCAAGCTCTTGTTCTTCGTCATCAATTAAAAATTTAAACGAACCAGAATATAAAGACGACGAAATATACATATTTTTATTGCTAGAATTTGTTGGATTAGAATTTTGTGTTTTTTCAGGATATAAAACAGGTTGAAAATTATTTATCGTAGATTCTTGAGCATTTATATTTGTTTGTTTTTTTAACAACTCGATTTCTTTATCTTTTAATTCAAGTTCTTTTTGTTTAAGTTTTAATTCTTGTTCTTTTAATTTGAGTTCATTTTGAGTTGAAGTTGTAGTTGAAGAAGATGAATTTGTATCTTTTGATTTGCTTTTTGCAATTTGACTCATTTCTTGTAGCATTTTGCTTAAGTCTGTTTCTGTTGAATCAGCAAACCCGTAAGTTGCAAATAATCCAAGCAATAATTTCTTCATTTAATTTTGTTGCCTTTTTGATGATAATTATATTAGATTTAGAATAACGAATTGTTTTTTTATCATAAAAGCGATCTTATCATTCTGAAAGCGATAGCTTCTTGTAACTCTATTCAGAAGCTAAAAAAAATATTAATTCTTAAATCCAGAAAATCGAAACTAGCGATGTTAATTATCTGATTCCTATTGATTTGATGCCAATATCGAAGATAAATATGATATTAAAAATAGTTTTGACTTGTGATTTATTTTTATATAATCACATAATTTATTTTTAAATGGAGCTTTTTATGGCTAATTTTGTTACAGGTGTTATCGTAACTTTCTTTTTAATCGGCGGTTATGTTTTTTTTACAGGCGGTAAAAATATCGATGATTTGCGAAACAGTGCGATTTCGCGATTAAATCAATCTCAAACTAATGTCCATTCGACTGTTGAAAAATACAAACAGCGAGGCGAAGATATTCGTAAATTGCTTGTTAAAACAAGTGTAAATGTGAAAGTTTATTCGCAAAATATAGCTCAAAAAGAGATCGATTTGAGTTTGCTCGAGGATCAAAATTCGACAAAGGCAAAAATTATCCAAGCAAATTTAACTGAAATGAAAAGTTTTCAAGTTAAGTTAAAAACTGTTGAAAGCAAATTACAAGCTGCTCTTTTGAAACATCGAGACGGGCTTGATTTGTTGAAAATGAAAATTGATTATTTAGAATCAAAACGAGATATGTTGGCAATTGAGCAAAGTTTAAATGCAATTTCGTCAATTGACGAATCGGTAAATTCGACTGAAAGAGAAGTTGAAACTTTTACGGTTGATCTTGATCGTGAAATTTTGCAACTTGAAACTGAATTAGAAGTCTCAAAACTTTTAGAAAAATAAGATGAGTTTTATAAAAAAGCTATCTATTTTATTGTTATTATTTTTGTCTATTTATTTGTCTAATTGTTCAAAAGATAGACATGAATTTGATAGTGAAATAGAGTCATTTTTAAAAGAACGGTTTCCTGCAATTATCGAAAAACGAAAGTCAATTATTAAAAATCTCGAAAATGTTGAAGAAAAAATAGACAAACTTAATGCCCTTTCTGACAAATATCCGCAACAAAATGCTGAAATAAAACCGTATCTTTCTCGCTGGGAAAATGTGGCTGTTCGACTTGATAAAAGCTTAATTGAAATTCAATCAAAAACTGTTCAAATTTTTGTTAGAAACGAGCTAACGGGTATTAATAATTCTGGACATCTCGAAGAGAGTATTTCAGCTTATGATAAAGAGCTTGGCGAAGAGATTAATAAAATTTTGTTAGAAATTGATACGATTAATAAAGCTTACGAAACAGGCAAAGATTTAGATTTATCAGCGGTTGAACCAGTTAAGCAAAAAATTGAAAAAGTTAAAACTGAAAGCTCTTCGAACGGTTCAAGATTCACAATTCGTTCATCAACTTTTATTGACAACAAAACTGGTTATATGTGGGAAAAAAAGCCACAATATAATTGGCTTGGTAATTATGGAAAATCAAACGACGATTATGAAAAACGAGAACCTCGTAGAACTTGGAACGAAGCAAAAAATTACTGTGCAAATTTGAACCTTGAAGGTTACAGCGATTGGAAATTGCCATCGAGAGATGAATTGCACACTTTAATGACGGCTTATTACGGTGAACAGGATAGTTGGGATAAATGGCAAACTTGGTTTGATAACAATAAACATAAAATTACAAATAATCATTTATTCGTTCCAAAAGAGATTTCAAACATTATTGTTCCTTTTTCATGGTCATCAACTATAAGCGAAACTGATAGTTCCGATTCATGGATTGTTGGTTTCAATCATGGAGATGACAATTGGAATAGTCAGACTGATGATAATTTCGTGGTTTGTGTCCGAGACCTATGAGTTTTTAGCTTTTAAAATAAATATAAATTTCGCAGATCTCGTTAGACACGGCTTTTTGCCGTGGCTGGACCAAACAAAACAAAATAATCTTTTCCCCCGCGACGGCTAGTCGCGGGTCGCAAAAAGTCTGAAAAAAACCAATCTTTCATTTTCATTATCGAAACAAACAATTCATGAAACACAAATTCAACGGAATAATTATCGGAACGGTCGCAGACCGTTCCCTACGATTGCAATATTATTACAGAATCTTCACTTCGGGAAGACGAAAAGCTCTGAAAGACAAATTCCACAAAATAGACTCAATTTTTTATTTTTTGTAAAATATTAAGAAATAAAAAACGAAAGGTTTCAATGATTGAAGAATCCGAAAATATCGTAAAAAAAACATGTCGCGAATTGGGAATAACTCAAAAAGAGTTAGCGGAACGAATTGGAATGAAACCAGCAAGTTTAAATGTTTTATTAAGCAAAGGTTCAATTAGCAAACAGGTCGAAAAAGCTCTCGAAATGCAGTTAGAAATCTTTTATTTACAAAAACAGTTAGCTGAACTAAACACCTTGAAAAACTCACTTAATAATTTTCTATCTCAACATTAATATTATTAACAATTAATTAAGCAAAAAGTTAATAAAATATTGCAATCCGAATTGCAATAGCTTTCAAAATACGACAATTCGGAAATAAAACAAAGGTTTTAATTTGCAAATTATAACTAATCTGTTTAATTTTCAGGATTCTATAATTAGAATTATTACAATTAATCACAACTATTGGTTTGTCGCAAAAGATATTGCTTCAGCTTTGGAATATAGCGATACTTATTCGATGACACGAAGTCATATTGACGATGAAGATATGCAAAAAATAAGTCCCGCAAGATTTACGGAACTATCAAATTTGTTTGCGGAACACAAAGAATTTGGACACAAAGATATAACTTTGATAAACGAATCAGGTTTATATTCGGCAATTCTTGGAAGTAAAAAACCAGTTGCTAAAATCTTTAAACGATGGATCACTCGTGAAGTTCTTCCGTCAATTCGCAAAACTGGAAATTATTCAATTTCACAAAACTTTCAACTTCCAGAAATTGGAAATTCAACTCAAAAAATGATCGAACTCAAAAACGATTTTCTCGAAACTTCAAATTTAATCGAAATCCTCGAATCAAAAAAGCTGACAACTCTTTACCGACTTGATAAGTTTTATCGAAAGTTTCATAACTTTTCACCGCTTGAACATTTCGAAATTGATCTCAATTCACAATTCTTTTTACCGACTGAACTTGGCAAAATGATTAATAAATCACCAGTTGAGATTAATTTAATGCTCGAACACAAAGGTTTTCAAGTTCAAGAAAATGGAGTTTGGAAAATTACATCATCGGGGAATGAATTTGGAATGTTGATAATCGGAAAATATAATCAAATTAAGTGGAAGTTAAAAGCTGTTTTGTAATTTCGTAGGGAACGACCATTCTGTGAAACAATAAAAGATCCCGAAATAAATTACGGGATCTTCGCTTCGGGATGACATATTTCACATGATTACTTATTTATAAAATTTATAAATTTCATATGTATATTTTTTTTATTAATACTATTATTTATAATACCATTGTTAAAATATGAGATAATATCAAATAGTTTGATTGCAAATTATTTTAATAAAGGAATGTGCGGTTCTTATTCCGCCCTGAATAAACATAAATATGAAAAAAGTTGGAATTATTGGACTTGGTCTAATTGGTGGTTCAATTGGTATTGCTCTTTGTGAAGCTGGTGATAAATATTTTATTATCGGTTATGATCATAATAAAAATCATGAAATTGAAGCTTTAAATTTAAAATTAGTTAATAAAATTGCTGATAATTTAGATGAAATTTTAAATTGCGATATTATTTTTTTAGCTATTCCTGTTGAAGGAATCGTATCTTTTTTTAAAAATATAGATTTAAATAAAATAAAAAATAATACGACAATTATTGATCTCGGTAGCACAAAGTCGGAAATTATCGATTCGATTCCGAAAGAGATTCGTAAAAATTTTGTTGCTTCTCATCCAATGGCTGGAACTGAAAAATCTGGACCATCGGCAAGTGTTAAAAATTTATATTTAAATCGTGTTGCAGTTTTATGCGATCTCGAAGATAGCGGTGAAATTCAACGATTCGAAAGTGAAGAAATTTTTAAATTTTTAGGAATGCGAATCGTAAAAATGAACGGCAAAGATCATGATAAACATGTTTCATGGATTAGTCATTTGCCTCATGTTTTAAGTTTTTCGTTGGCAAATAGTGTCTTAAATCAAGAAAATCCTGAAAGTATCGTTAATCTTGCAGCTGGTGGTTTTCGCGATATGAGTCGTCTTGCTAAAAGTTCGCCTAAAATGTGGCGAGATATTTTTCAGCAAAATCGTGATAATTTATTAAACTCGATTGATTATTTTGCTCATGAATTAGAACAGTTTAAAAACCTCATCGAAAAAAAAGATTGGGAAAAATTAGAAGAAAAAATGAAAAGTGCAAATAGTTTGCATAAAATTTTATAAAGGATGTAAAAATGATTTTGACAAATGCGATTTCGCGATTATTTGGCAAATTTGCCGAACACGAATTTAATAAATCTGTTCAGAATTTTATAAATTGGAGCTATGTTAAATTATTAAAATTAGACATGAGCGAGTTTCAACAACCAAACGAATATAAAAGTTTAAATGCTCTTTTTACGAGAGAATTACAACGATTAAGATTAATGCCTTCAGTTGGACGATATTTTGTCTCTCCATCGGATTCGATGATTACTCAATTTGGCGAAATTCAACGAAGTTCAGCTTTGCAAATAAAAGGCATGGATTATAAAATATCTGATTTATTAACAAATCATGTCGAAAATAAAAAAATCGCTCGTCTCGAAAATGGCAAATATATAAATTTTTATTTATCGCCTCGAGATTATCATCATTATCATATGCCATTTGATGCACAAATTTTACGAGCTATTCATGTTCCTGGAAAGTTATATCCTGTGAATGTTCCGTATTTGCATAAAAAGTTAAATTTATTTGTCGAAAACGAACGAGTAATTTTAGAATGTCAAACCGACAGCGGAAAATTATTTTATATGGTTCTTGTTGGAGCTTTAAATGTCGGAAAAATGGTCGTCAAATTTGAACCAAAAATCGAAACAAATTATAAATATAATTATAATATTTCTGTTTTTAAATATGACTCATTGAGATTTAAACAGGGAATAGATTTGGGACATTTTAAAATGGGTTCAACTGTTGTTATTTTGGCTGAACAAGGTCTTTTAGAACCGCAAGTTTCTTTGTTTCAGCATGTTAAATTTGGAACTGTTGTCGCAAAAGCAAACGGATAAAAATAAAAAATGCACATTGCAATTATTATGGATGGCAACGGTCGATGGGGCGAAAAAAATGGCAATGGTCGAATTGACGGTCATCGAGTTGGCAGTGAAGTCGTTCGAGAAATAACCACTTTTTCGGCTAACCGACCAGATATCAACGAATTGACTTTATATGCTTTTTCGACCGAAAACTGGAAAAGACCAAAATTAGAAGTCGATTTTTTAATGAATTTATTAGCAAAATATCTCGATAGCGAACTTGAAACTTATTTAAAAAATGGTGTTCGGTTTCGTGCAGTTGGCGATTTATCGAGATTTTCTAATAAATTACAAAAAAGCATCGAAAAATTAGAAAATGAAACAGCTGATCAAAAATCGTTGGTTCAAAATTTGGCAATAAATTACGGAAGTCAAAATGAAATAGTCAGAGCAGTTAAAAAATTAATAAATAATCGCGATGAGGTAACAGAAGAAAATATTAATAAATATCTCGATGTTATAAATCCAGTTGATTTATTAATTCGAACTGGAGGCGATTTGCGAATTTCTAATTTTTTATTATGGCAAGTTCAATATGCTGAGTTACGATTTACGAATACACTTTGGCCCGATTTTAAACCGAATGAACTACAAAATATAATCGAAGACTTTTATAAAACAAATAGAAAATTTGGCGGAATATAAAAATATTTTATGAAATTTATTGATTTATTTGCAGGTGCTGGAGGATTGCGAATTCCTTTTGACGAACTTGGACTACAAGCTGTTTTTTCTTCAGAAATAGACAAATTTGCTCAAAAAAGTTATTTATCTTATTTTGGAGAAATGCCACATGGTGATATCACCGAAATTGATCCTAAAGATATTCCTGATCATGATATTTTATTAGCAGGTTTTCCTTGTCAGCCATTTTCACAAGCTGGACATAAAAAAGGTTTCGAAGATACAAGGGGAACTCTATTTTTTAATATTGAAGAGATTTTAAGAGTAAAACAGCCAAAAGCTTTTTTGTTAGAAAATGTCAAAGGCTTACGAGGACATGATAATGGTAATACATTTAGAATAATTTCAGAAAGAATATCACAGTTGGGATATTATTTTAAAGATAAAGTTTTAAATGCTCGTGATTTTGGATTGCCTCAAAATAGAGAACGAGTATTTATTGTTGGATTTAGAGATTTTGATAAATTTTTTAGTTTTGAATTTCCCGATAAATTAAATAAATCTATTAAACTAGGTGATATTTTAGAATCAAATCCTAATGAAAAATATACTATTTCTGATCAATTATGGACAGGTCATAAAAGACGAAAAGCTGAACACAAAGAAAAAGGCAACGGTTTTGGTTATAACATATTCAATGAAAATTCAGAATATACAAATACGATATCAGCAAGATATTATAAAGACGGTTCTGAAATTTTAATTGAACAAGTTGGTAAAAATCCAAGAAAATTAACACCTTATGAAGCATCACAACTTCAAGGTTTTCCAAAAGATTATGTTGAAAAAGCTAAAAATAATGGTCTTAGCGATGTTCAGCTTTATAAACAGTTTGGAAATGCTGTTCCCGTTGCAGTAATTAGAGAAATAGCAAAAAATATTTTAAAGGTTTTGAATGAATAAAATAGAAATTTCAAAAGAAAAGTTTGACTCTAATTTGTTGTTTTATACATGTTTAAAAACACTTAATTCTAGTCATGGATTATCTGAAACTCAAATAAATCAGACTTTGATTTTAAGAGAACAAATTTCTAATATAAACATTTTTAAAACAGTTGTAAATGAAAAAATTATTGACAAAATAAAAGGTGATAAACAAGAATCTATATTAGAGCTATTTGCTTTAATTACAAATGAACAGGAATTAAAAATTTTTTCTTTTGCATTAAGTTTAATAAAACTTAAACCATTATTGCTTGAATATTCAAAGATTATAGATTTCTTTGATATTAATCAACCGCAAGAATTATTATCTTTAAAAACAGATTCCATGAAAAAAAGAGAACCTTATGCTTTTCGTGTAAATGGAGCTTTGATTACAATCTCATTTTTTGAATTAATTAATCTACAATCTCAAACTATGTTTTCGTCAAGTTACTCAAATAATTTTATAAATAGATTGTTTGATGAATATAAATCTTTATCAGATATTGGCATAGAATCGAATACTATTTTTGGAATTATTTTTCAAGAATCAATTTCTCAATCTATTAAATCAACAGCTGGAAGTAGCTTAGAAGAATTAGTTCAAATTCATTTATCGAATATAGGTATTGTTGATGTTCAAAAAAGACACGATAAAAATCATAACGAATTAGAATACGATCATTTCTTTAAAATTGAGAATAAAGCATTTGGAGTTTCCACTAAAAGAACATTACGAGAAAGATACAAACAATTTAAAAAATTACCAAACAGTGAAGCTGATATTTTTATTCATATAACTTCAGGATTAGATTTAAATGAAGCAAAAGCTGAAATTATCACAAACAATGATTTTGGTTGTTATATTTTCGTATTTCCAGAAATTTATAATAATTCTAATTACATGAAAAACAATAAAAAAATTTTCAGCACAACTGAATTAAAATTAGAAGTTCTAAAAAAACTTGTTTAAAATCAATCGTAAATTTGGCGGAATATAAAATTAAAATGTTCATAGATTCCGTGTCATTGCACGGAATCACGAATTTGCCCGTTTTGTGTGAAGTTATTTTTTGTTAATCTTGATATTCATAGTTTGCGATCATATTTGATAATTTTATTAGATCTGTTGTTTTGAATTGAGAAATTATCATTTCAGCGAAGATTTGAAGTTTTGCAATTCGATCCAATTCTAATTTTTCGAAATAGTCTCGAGTTAATTCGTTTGCTTGAATATGTCGTTCTTCGCGAATATCTTTTGCTTTTTGTTGAGTAACTCGCAAATTAATAAAATTTGCAATTTGCCCATAGATAATATCAGCTTTTGTTTTCGTATTTGCTGGAACGACATATTTTTTTATCGCACTTGTTAAAGGCAAATAATCTTTTTTGTCTTATTTCGAATTTCATTCCAAGCAACACCATCATTTACAAGTTCTAAAATTTTTTGAGAAATCCAAATTGAGAACTTAGGATCAAGCCAACGAGCATATTCAATTGCTAAGTCTCTATGAATCCAAGTTCCTTGAAGAGCTTTACCTTCTTTATTGTCTCCACCTTGCTTTACAGAAACTAATCCAATTTCTTTAATTAGCTTTAATAGTTGCTTTGAATTAAGGATTGAAAGTATAGCCGAAAAATCGTTGTTTTTACCGTTACCATTCAGGCTTGTAACGGTGATATTTTCATTTTTAGTCCATTTTATAAAGGCTTTAATAAACAATTTATCTTGATTGTCTAGCTTGATTTGAACTAGAGCTTTTATGAAATCAACAACTGTTGATATAGCAAACCAGTCATTAGGTCGTTTGTTGAAATGTTTAGAAATTTCAGTAACTTTTAACATTACATTTGGATTAGTTTTGTCGCCTGATAATAAAAATTCAGAAATAACTTGATAACTCTCTGTCGAGTATTCGAACGATTTCAGCACAGATTCATATTTGTATGCCATAATTTCACCACTTTCTATAATCTTTTTCATTTCTCATAAAGTGTCAGAATATGAGGAATGAACTTTTCGAATTATAACTCAATGCCTCTTTTTCAAAAAATAAAATTCAATAAATAAAGTTAATAAAAAATAATAATTCATAGTTTTCTTGTCGATGCACGGACAACAAAGAAGTTACAAATTCAAAATTTTCTCGATAATAGAAATAAAAGCATTGTTTTGTTTTTGTTATAATTTAATTTAATAAAAACTAAAAAAGTAGCAAAGAAAGGGCATAAACACAATGGCTGAAGACAGAAGCTGGGTAAATACAATTTTATTATGGGGTAATAGATTTAATTTAGGTTTGCCACAAACTGAAGATGGATTAAGAGGTTTAAAAAGTATAGATTGCTCTAACAGAGACATGACTTACATTCCTGATGAAATTTATTATTTAGAAAATTTAACAAGCATGGATCTTCGTTATAATCAATTAACTTCCATACCAACTTCAATTAAATATTTAACCAACTTAACAGGGTTATATTTATACAGCAACCAACTTACTTCTATACCAATTGAATTGATATATTTAACAAAATTGACTTCTTTTTATTTTGATCGTGATTCAAACCAAATTGGACTTTTAAAAGAAATATTTGCAAAATGGAAAGAAGAACGAACTCAAATTTCGAGTCTTGAACAAGAACTTGCAAGTTATAAAGCAAAAACTAGTCTTCTTGAAACAGAGAATTCTCAATTAAAAAATGAGAATCAAGATATAACTGATCGATTAAATCTATATTCTGATTTCTCTAAAAGCAAATTTAATACTTTTAATATTTTGCCTGTTAATCGAAGTTATCCTCTTGTTCTTGAATTTATTTATGATATTTTGAATAAAATAGATTTTGTTTCAAATAAATTTATTAATGAAATTAATGTTGCAACACAAATTCAATCAAAATTCAAAGATATTTCTAATAAGTTATTATTATTTAATAATGGAATATCTAAAATAATTGAAAACACTGATTTCAGTTTTAGTGATCTTCGAAAACAACTTATTGGATTGAAAGAAGAAGTCGAATCTCAAATTTTAATAGTTGAAAATAGCTATTTTACTAAATTGTCTCAATTTCAAAGCTCAACATATTTTGATTTTAAGCTTTTTGCTGAAGTAATTGAATCTTCATATAATAAAAAAGTTGCCAAACTTGAAAACTTTGCAATTCTATCAAGCGAATATCAAAATATAGAAAAATTTATTAAAGATTTAATAAGTGAAAATGATATTTTCACAACAACTAAAAAAGTTAAATTTCTCGAAAATGCAATTGACGAATCAATCGATGAGGTTCGAGCAAACGAAATTATCGATGAATGGCAGGAAATACGAAATCAATATGATGAAAATTCGGCTAAGTTTCTTCAGCTTTATCTTGACAATAAAATAGATAGCAATTTGCTTTTTGCAATTTTAAATGCGATAACAAAACATCGCGACCTCATCGGTGATTTTTATGAAACAAACAGAGTTTCACTTGTGCATAAAAACTATATGTATGCAAAATATAAATTGCTAGAAACTAGTGATTTAAATCTTGAAATTTATCCAATATTAAAACAGCTTGAACAGGAAATTTTCTCTGTGCTTTCTGAAAAACAAAATAAATTACCAAAAAGTTCAAACAATAATCAAATCGATCAGCGAAATATAATAATCGTATTAGACGATAATCGAAAAAACTTTTTGTCAAATAATATTTCAACTTTTGGTAGTCAAATTTCAAGCGAATTAGCGACAAATATAAAAAATAGTTTTCAAACACTTTCAGAAGAAATTCTTCAAACTGTCCGAATCGATGCTGAACAATATTCACGAGAATATCAAAAAATAGACAACGAATATAATAGATTGATGTTTAAAATGTTGCAAGATCTTAAAAAAGAGAGAATATAAAAATTTATGCTAATAATTCAAAATCAAAATCTTGAAAGTCAAATTACAAAAATTGCAAAAGAGCTAAAAACAGATACAAAAGAGTTGTTAGAAAAAATAATTAAAGAATTTGTTGTTTCTCAAGAGTTAAAAAAAGCTGATGAAATTGCTAAAAATGTAAAAGATGGATATTTAGAAGTTTTAGAAGCTAAAAAAAATGGTAAAAAATTACCCAATGCTTTGGATCTTTTACATGAGTTATGAAATTAACTATGTCCCATCGTTTGCAAAAGAGTTAAAAACACTTTCTAAAAAATATAAAAATATAAAAAACGATTATAAAAATCTTTTGGATCTTCTTTCAAATTCAGAAAACCCAAAACAGCTTGGTATTTCTCTTGGAAATAGCTGTTATAAAATTCGAGTTCAAAATAGTGATAACGGCAAAGGCAAAAGTGGAGGTTATCGAGTAATATATTTTTTACTTGATGCAGAAAATATAATTACACTTTTGTCTATTTATTCAAAATCTGATATAGAGAATATTTCAGAAACTGATCTTGATAAAAAAGTAATTGAAAATTTAAATTCTCTAAATATAATTAAATAAAAGGATATAAAAATGGGTTTTTGGAGTAGTATTGGAAGTGCGATTTCATCATTATTTGGTGGTGGAAGTTCAAGCAGTAGCGGAGGCTATTCTGTATCTTATAGTCATCAAAATCATAATGCAACAACGACATCAACAGTTTATGAACCTGATAGAGTAAAAGCTGAAGAATTAGCAAATAAGCGAGTGAAATTAATTGCTGATTCACAATCTGAACTTTTAGAATTAAATGCAAAATTCACAGGCTTAATTATTCAAGCTGAAGCTAGAAGTTTTCAACATTCGGCGGAAATTATGAAAAATCTTTTATCTGATTTAAATATTATCGCAGAACAAAGATTACGATTAATCGAAAATGGACATCTTGAAATTGTTCAACAAATTGAAGATGCTTATTCGAAAATAGAGGCAGATGTTAAATTAGATAACGAATTATTCGCAAATGAGAAAATGCCAAAAATGTTGGAAAATTTAGAAAAATTCAAAGAAGGTTCATCGGCTCATAAAACTTATGAAAAATTAATGAACGGTCAAGTTGATATTCATCTTGAATTTATAAAAAATAAACTTCACGATTTACGAAAAAGACAGCAACAACTTATCGATTCTTCGGTAAATACAAAAAATAAAATTATCGAAGATACTTCAAAACTTGTTTCTGAACAAATGCTTTATCTTGACAAACAATTAGAATCCAGAAAAGAAAATCTCAAATTAGAATCTCAACAACAAATCGAAAACTCACAACAAAAATTACTCGCTTAATTTATTTCAATAATTGTCTATTTTTAAATCTCAAAATATAATCGCTTGTTCTCATTGTGATTTATTAGTTTCGGTTAATGAACTTAATAACGGTGAAACAGCTGAATGTCCTCGTTGCGGTGGTGAAATAGCTTCACACATTTCAGATCCTCGTGATATTTTTATTCTTTCGATTACGGGATTAATTTTATTTTTTTCAACTTTGACTATTCCAGCTTTAAAATTCAAAATGGGTAATCTCGACGGTGAATTTTCTATATTAGAAACTCCGTTTGCAATGTTTAATAACGAACAGTCAATCATAGGTTTTATAATATTTTTCTCGATTATTTCAACACCTTTGACCTATTTTTTCTCGATTTTATGGCTTGTTTCTCCTATTTATTTATTAAATAAAAAACCAAGATATTCAAGATTATTTATAAAACTTATGAATATTAGCAAAGATTGGATAATGCTCGAAGTGTTTTTTGTTAGTCTATTAGTAGCAATGATTAAATTATCAGATAATATGAGTTTAGATATAAATTTAGCTTTTATTACGATGTTTTCTCTTATTGTTATTTCAGCCGTTTTGCATAAATTATTCGATGCAAATATATATTTTGAATGGATTAAAAATTTACAAAATGAACGAACAAAATAACCTCATCGCAAGTTCTGAAAATTTAATTTCATGTCCATCTTGCAAACAATTAAACAAAATGCCAGAAAATATTAGCGATGAGGTAAATTTATATTGTTTTAAATGCGGTTATAAATTAAACAAAAATATAAAATCAGATACGACGATTTCGTGGGCATTATTAATATCAGCTTTTATTTTATATATTCCCGCGAATTTATTACCAGTTATGAATGTCGTGTCATTAGGAAAAGAAAGTGCATCGACAATATTTGAAGGTGTAATTCATTTTGCAGAAATTGGTTCATACGGACTAGCGATAATAATATTCGTAGCAAGTATTTTAATTCCTATGTTAAAAATGCTTTTTTTAACAATTTTATTATTAAGTGTAGATTTAAAATTATGTTCATTATTAAAATTAAAAACAGCGATTTATCGATTTTTGGAATCTATTGGAAAATGGTCAATGATTGATGTTTTTGTAGTGGCTCTTCTTGTAGCAATGGTTAATTTTGGTAATTTAGCATCTGTCGAAGTTGGAGAAGGAACTTTATCATTTGCTTCGGTTGTTATATTAACAATGTTGGCAACTTCAAAATTCGATTCAAAATGGCTTTGGCAAGACTGTAAATAATAATAAATATATTTATTTTAATTCCAATATATTATTTTAATATTGGAATTAATTTAATTTTTAAAATATTTGAAGAGTATTATAAGCTGTGTCTCGTTGAGCTGGAATTTCATCGATATCTTTAATTAATTTTATCATTTCGTCTTTGCCCATTCTAAACGAAGCACCTGCTGATGCAACAACATTTTCTTCCATCATTGTTGAACCTAAATCGTTCGCACCAAATAAAAGAGCAATTTGACCAATATATCCGCCTTGAGTTACCCATGAACTTTGAATATTTTTAAAATTATCTAAATATATTCTGCTAATCGCTAAAAGTCGCAAATATCGATTTGAAGTTCTTTTTTTAATTTCAAGCTGTTGAGCCAATTCAGTATTTTCAGACTGAAAAGACCATAAAATAAAAGCTCGAAACCCGCCTGTTTCATCTTGCAATTTTCTAATTCGTTCAAAATGTTCAACGATTTCTTCGTCGGTTTCAACTGTTCCAAACATCATTGTCGCTGTTGATTTTATTCCCAAATTATGAGCCGTTCGATGAATTTCGATCCAACGGTCAGCATCAATTTTTCGAGGCGAAATAATATCTCGAACTCGATCGCTTAAAATTTCTGCTCCAGCCCCCGGAATCGAAGATAAACCTTTATTTTTTAATCTAATCAAAACCTCATCGATCGATATTTTCGATATTTTTGCAATATAATCAATTTCAATTGCCGAAAAACCGTGAATCGTTACAGATGGATATTTATTTTTAATCCAACCGACAAGCTCTTCATACCATTCGATTTTTAATTTTGGATGAACACCGCCTTGAAATAAAATTTGAGTTCCACCAATTGCTAATAATTCTTCAATTTTTTTACCAATTTCATCAAACGATAAAACATAGGCTTCTTCGTCATTAACATCTTTATAAAAAGCACAAAATTTACAATCGACCCAACAGACATTCGTGTAATTTATATTTCGATCAACAATAAAAGTCGTTATTTTGTCTGGATGTAATTTATTTTTTATTTTAAAAGCTTGTTCGCCTAAATATTTTAAATCAGCATTTTTTATAAGCTCGACAGCTTCAAGATTATTTATTCGTTTATTATTAAACATGTTGAGCAACTCCAAAAAATATTCGATAACCTAAATAACTTGCGATTAAACTATAAAAAATTAATAGCAAAGTTTTGTGAGATTTTTCTGATGTCAAAGTTCCAAGCCAAATACCAAAACGAACACCAAATAATGCAGGAATTGCAACTGAAATAGCTTCTAAATAATTTATTTTATCGGCAATTGCATATGAAATTACTCCAGAAGTCGATGAAAACATGACAAAAGCTAAACCTGTTGCGATTGCTCGTTTTATTGGATAACCAAAAAATCCAGCCAAAATTGGAACTAAAATTATCGAACCACCAACACCAACAGAAATTGCAAAAAAGCCTATTAATAAGCCAATTACAAATAATAAATATTTATTAATTTCACGATGATGTCCAACTTGAATATTTTTTCCACCAGATATAACTCGATATATTGCATATATTAATATCGAGAAAAATAATATTTCTAATGTTTTATTCGAAACTGCTTCGACAAAAAATCTACTTCCAAAAGCTCCAATTACTCCGCCAAGTCCAACAGGCAAAACAACTCTTTTAAATTCGATTAAACCGCTTTTATAATTTAAAAAAGAGCCATATATCGATGAAAAAAACATTAGAACTACAGCTATACCGATTGCATCTTTTATTTGATATCCAACAAATAATAATGTCGGAACAAGAATTGTTCCTCCACCGATTCCGAAAAAACCAGAAGCCATTCCAGTGAATAAACCGAATAAAATCAAGTCAATCGGTATCGATGAGGTAATTAAAATTAAATTATTTAATACTTCACTCATTTTTTTATTCTCACTTTCTGAATATATAAAATCGTATATTCTGCTCCAGACCAGACAGTTAATAAAACAGCCAAATATAAAAGTTCAGTTCCGTATTGCCAATTCATAATTAAAAAACCAATTGCAAACATTTGAACAACAGTTTTAATTTTGCCACTCAAAGAAGCCGAGATAATATTTATATTTTCAGAAATTGCATTTATTCGTAATCCTGAAATAAATAATTCTCGAATTAAAATTATATAAATTGCCCAAATCGAAGCTGAACCGTTTATCATTAAAGCCAAAAAAGCACCCATAACAAGCATTTTGTCAGCAAGTGGATCAAGAATCTCACCCAAAGAGCTATTTTGATTCCATTCTCTTGCGATAAAACCATCAAAAAAATCTGTTACAGATGCAATTAAAAAAATCAAACCGCCAAAATATGCAACCCAACTTTTGTCAAAACCGTGATTTATAAAAAACCCTTCGTTCGTTAATATAAAAACAAGCAAAGGGGCTAACAAAATTCTAAAACTAGTTAGAATATTTGGTAGATTAAGCAAATGTTGTGCCACCGTCAATTATAAAAGTTTGACCTGTGATCCAACTTGCCTGTTCAGTCGAAAGAAAATAACAAAGTCCTGATAAATCAGTTGGCAATCCCATTCTTGAAAGTGGTGATCTTTTTACAACTTCACTTTTAACTTCTTCGTAATTTGGAAATTTTTTAAGAGCATCCGTGTCGATTGGACCGCCAGAAACAGCATTAACTCGAATTCCTTTTTCGCCTAATTCGTGAGCTGCATATTTAACGATTGTTTCAACTGATGCTTTACTATTTGCATGACCTGTATAATTTGGAGTATAAACTAAATTGCCAGTTGAAGAAAGTGAAATTATCGAACCGCCACCAGTTTTTTCCATTCGTTTTGTTGCTTCTTGAGCACCAACAACAAACGATAAAACAGTAGCCGTATAAATATTCATTAAGCCTTTTGGCTTTAATCTCATAAATGGAGCAAAACCGCCAACAACTGAACGACCAGAAATAATAGCATTCGAAATAAATACATCAACTCGATCAAAATCTTGATCAATTTTTAAAAATAGATCTTTATAAGTTTCAGGTTCTAAAATATCCAACGAATAGGCTTTTAATTTGACACCATATTTTTCACTTAATTCAACAATCATTTGATCAGCAATTTCAGAATTGCTATTATAAGTAAAAGCGATGTCGTAGCCATTTTTTGCATATTCTTCAACAATTGCTCGACCAATTCCGCGAGTGCCACCACTAACAACAAGAGTTTTATTAATTCTCATTTATTTTAAAACCTCATATTTATTTAATACTCGTTCAAGTTTTTTCATATTTTCGAAACTTGGCGGTGTCAATGGAAGTCGATATTCAAGACTATCTAATAAACCAGCCATATACATAACTGCTTTTATAGGAATCGGATTTGATTCGATAAATAAAGCTTTGTTAATTTCAAAAAGTTCGCTATTTAATTTACTTGCTCGTTCGACATCGCCACTTAAAGCTAATCTGACAAGTTCTGAAAGTTTATTTGGCAATAAATTAGCCGTAACGGAAATAATACCTTTTCCACCGCTTAACATAATTGGAGCATTAATTGCATCGTCGCCACTAAATAAATCTAATTCAGGAATTTCATGCAATAAATCAACGGTTCGTTCGATAGAGCCAGTTGCTTCTTTAATTGAAAAAATATTTTTTGTTCGTTCTTTTAATCGTTTAACCGTATCGACATGAATATCAACACCAGTTCGAGATGGAACATTATAAAGCATTAATGGAATTTCAACAGAATTAGCAATAGCTTTATAATGCAAATAAATTCCTTCTTGAGAAGGCTTGTTATAATAAGGAACAACACTTAAAATTGCATCAGCACCAGTTTCTTGAGCAAATTTTGCTAAATCCATAGCTTCTCGAGTGCTGTTACTTCCTGCACCAGCAAGAACTTTTGTAGCTGAATTTTTAGCCGTTAAAACCGCAATTTCGATACATCGTCGATGTTCATCATGTGAAAGAGTTGCACTTTCTCCAGTTGTTCCAACAGGAACGATCCAGTCAATGCCTAAACGAATTTGTCTTTCGATAAGTTCAGCATATTTTCCTTCGTCTAATTCTCCGCCACGAAAAGGAGTAATAAGTGCCGTCATAGATCCTCGAGGTCGAATCAATCGCTATCCTTTAAAAAAATATTCATATCAGTAAATCTGAAATAGCGAAATTGTAGCGAACTCTAATCTATAATATTTGTTTTAAAGGATGACGAAAATTAGTCATTCTTAAGCAAGTTTAAACTTATTGTATGTTTTATTTATTTTTGGAGTTGTATAATTTGAATGCTTTTGTCTTTCACCAGAGACGGGAATCTCTTTTTATTAGGCAAAAAACAAAACCAAATTTTCGAAAGTGGTGAAATTATGCCATGAAGACAAATCAGATCAAAGTTCAAGAAATTGTTATTTCAATTTCAAAAGTAAATGAAGAAAATTTTATTTCTTTAACGGATATGGCTAAATATAAAGAAGCTGAGCCAAAGACTACTATCAATAATTGGATTAAAAATAAGAAAACTATCGAATATATCGGTCTTTGGGAAAAGGTAAATAATCCAAATTTTAAAGATAAAGTATTCGATACCTTTAAAAATAATGCAGGTTTGAACACTTTTACACTCTCTCCTAAGCAATGGATTGAATCTACAAATGCAATTGGTATAAATTCTAAATCAGGAAGATATGGTGGAACTTATGCTCATATTGATATCGCTCTTGAATTTGAAAAATGGCTAAAAACAGTTAGTTACAATTCACCAGATGGTATTTATATTGTCAAAACAAATGAGTTCTATAAAATTGGGCGAACGAACAATATTAAAAGACGAATAAAAGAACTTGAATCTCTTAATCCGTTTGATGTCGAATTGATTTTATATCAAAAAAAGTTGTATTCAAAAACAGTTGAAGCATTTTTACATGCTGAATTTCGTGATAAAAATATAAAAGGTGAATGGTTCAAACTATCTGAATTAGATTTAATGTTGATTAAATCGAAACTTGAACAGTTTGAATGATGAAAATCCAGATAAGCCATCCGATACGAATATTCGCGATTATGCTTCAATTGACGAATTAATCGTTTTATCAAACTTAGAAGTTCTGAATTCAAAAATAATTGAAAATAATATTCCGAAAAAAGAACGATTCGATGCTTTGGTAACAACTGCTGTTTCACAACTTCGTATTTTTGCAAATTTAAAATCTATTGAAATGTAATTTGGATAATTTCTTATCCACAACTTAAACAAATTATCGCGAAACTTTAAATAACTTTCCCGCCCGTCTTCCCGAATTCGTTTCGGGATCTATTGGTTTAAAAAAAAGACCCTGAAATGTATTCAGGGCGACTATTTTTTAGTTTTGACAAAATGATTTTAAGTTTTTTAAAGGAGTTATTTGTGAAATTATTTTCAATTGTGTTGATTTCAAGTTCATTTTTGTTTGCTGATTTTCAGGAGGAATTAGATAATGATCCTCGTTAGGCTAACAAAAAATATCGTGAAAAATATAACCGTGAGATAGTCTTATAGAAAAAATTTATAAAGATTGTCGGGAGATAACTGGAGAAGAATCATCTTTTAGAATTCATGGGCAACTTATGACTGATATAAAGTCGTTTAAAGAAGTTATTCAGACACATATTGAAGAAATTGATGCTCTTGTTAATAAAAAAGAGGATCTTGAATTGAAAGAGACATATGTAAATGAGGCTATTTTAATGCTTGAAGACGAAATAAAATGGAAAGGAAAATAAGTAAATGAAAAAGATTCAGTTAATAACTTTAATTTTTTTTACTTTTTCGGAAATCAAAGCTAACTTAAATTTATTACAAAATGAAAAAGAAGTATTGGAAATAGCATACGAATATAATAAAGTAGCTATTTCATCTATACAAATGATGTCTTTTAAGCCAGATGATTCACAGTTTTTAATGCAAGAAAATAAGAAACTAAAAAATAGACTAGCTGAAATATCAAGAGAATTGATCTTTTTGCCTTCCAGTTTTCTGGAGGGAATTTGACTAAAGCCTTATTGAAGTAAATTGAGAAGAGTTTGTTTCTTGAAACTGGTAACTTCACGAATGGCTCTTCAAACAAAACAATTTCTTCTAATTTATATTTTTAACCAGTTTTTTAATGAATGAAATAATTCAAATTGTGCCTCAAAAAATAGGGGATCAGGATCAAAATGTCGTGTCGGCTCGTCAATTATATGAAGCTTTATATGTGAAAAAAGATTTTACTGACTGGATTAAGGCTCAAATTAAAAGAGGTCGGTTTAAAGAGAACATCGATTTTATCGTTGTTTGGAGCGACCCCCTAAAAGGGGTCGCTTTCTTAAGTGAAACTGAAGTCAAAAATAGAACACCTCAAAGCCTTACAGCTTCAGGTTTTAAGTCGGATTATCTCATAACTATTGAAACAGCAAAACATGTATCTTTGATGAGTGAAACTTTATTCGGTTATGAAATTCGTAACTATTTTATTCGTGTTGAACAAGAATATTTGGAATTATTAAAGTCTGGTTCTCAATCTGATTGTTGGAAAGATATAAGAAATGAAGGCAAAAGCCCTCGAAGAGCCGTTACTGATTCGATTGATCGATTAGTTAAAAATGCTTTTGCAAACGGAAGCAAAAATGCCAATAATTATTATCGATTAATCACTCTTGAAACTTATCGAGGTTTGGCTTTAATCAACACGAATAAAGATTTTTCTCTTGCAACAGTTGATTTAAAAAGTTATCGAGATAATTTGTCAAAAGATAATCTTCGTCATTTGGCTGTTATCGAAAGTGCAATTAGCAAATTAATCGATCACGAATTAGAAGTTGGAACTTTTTATAAAACTATTTTTCAAAAAATAAAAGCAAAAATTGATCAGTTTGAGAACTTTTTATTAAGTTAAACAACAAATAAATTAGATCCAGAAATAAATTACTGGAAGTTATCGCTTTCGGGATGACGGGTTTTAGACATAACTTATTAAAATACAGTTTTATTCACGATAAAAAATAATATTAAAATTATAAAAATTAAATTAATTAAAAGGTTTTTCGTGAGTGAAGATCTTGTGTATAGCAAAATAGGTCAAGGTGTTAATTTAGCTACTCAAATAGAAAATCTTGTTAAAAAACTCAATGGCGATAAAGCAACAAATATTTTTTATAAAAATATAAATAATTTGAAAAATATATTGCCAATAACAGTCATCGAAAAATTACATTATTTTCGAGAATTTCGAAATACAATGGCTCATGATCATGAAATTTTGCGAGACAATCATTATAATTTAGGCATTCAACATGCAAAAGAATTACTTGAATTATTGCGACAATTTGATAATTCGTCTTTAAATAAAAATTTTGATTGGACAACTCAAATAATTAAATGGTCCGATACAAATAAATTATATTTGCCCAAAACTTATGATGCTCTCAAACAATTAAAAAAATTAAATTTAAAATATAGCAAAATAGAAACCTTGCCACCATTTATTAGTGATTTCTCTAATTTAAAAATAATTTCTTTAGGTGGCAGTAAAATAAAAAACTTGCCAAATTTTATAGGTAATTTCAGCAAATTAGAACAAATTTACTTATGGAAAACCTCTATACAAGAATTGCCAAATTCTATAATTAATCTTGCAAAACTGGAAAAATTATATTTATGGCAAAGTCAAATTACAGAATTACCAGAATCGATTGACAAACTTACAAAATTAAACGAATTAGATTTGTCGGGTAGCAAAATAAATAAATTACCTGATTCGATAATTAATTTAAAAAATTTAAAAAGATTATTTATTTGCAATACATCTATTTCTAACAAACAAAAGAAAAATATAATGCAACTTTTACCAAAAACAGAGATTTTTATTTAAAACACAAGGAAGAAAAATGGGAGTTCCTCATGCAAATGAGTTCACAAATCAGAATAAACCTAAACAAGAGTCAAAACAGCCTCAAGCTCAAAATAAATAAGCTCAAAGTAATTCAGGAGATTGTTGTGTTCAACGAGATCAATTAAAAGCTGAACGAGATAGATTAAAAAGTGAAAAGGGAACAGCGATCGCTCAAACTAATCAACAAATAGATTTAATTAATCAACAGGCTAAACAAATACAACATTTAACAGAACTTTTAAATGTTGAAAAAGCTAAAAAGAAAAATAGCCAAGCTTATTCTTCAAATGTTAAAAGCGATGAGGTCAATTTGTTAGGAAAATTATCAAAATTTAATGGTGTTTATTTTGGTAGTTTTGTTGGAATCTTAGGAAGTTTATTTCTTTTTCAAGAACAATGGCAAATTGTTGCTGGAATTATTGTAATCACTTCAACATCTGGTCAATTTTTATTTAATAAATTTAGCAAAACTTGATTTTTTTAGACATAACTTGACAAAGCTATAATTTATAATTTCGTCATGAATAGAAAAAAATACAAATAAAATAAATAGGAAAAATAAAAATGGCAAATAATCCATACGGATCAACGGCGATTATAAACGGAAAACGAGTAGCAGTTCCAAATGCAGGTGGTTACATAAAAGGTAGTGAAGTTAAACAAATGGCAACTGGTGGCAAAGCAGGACGACGAGCAATTATCGAAAATACTTCAGGTTCTGGTAAAAGTTTTAAAACGATCGATGAAAACAAATTATATTATGTTGATGAATTAACAGGCAAAAACGGCAAAATTAGCTCAATTCCAGATCGAACAAAAGGTTCAACTTTTACAGGCAATAGAACTCATATTTCCAAAAATATTATTACTGAACAAGTTTATGATATTGCTTCGAAATTATTCAGAGATGGTATTACTTTTGATGAAGAAGGTGCAAACTGGATGGTTGTTCCAACTTATAAACTCCCACAAAATTGGCATCATATTGCAAAAACAACACCGTTATTAATTAAATTTCCTGATAATTATCCATCGGAACCACCAATTGGTTTTTATATGAAAGCTGATATTCCTGAATCAGCAAATGGTCATTTTTTTAATGCGGCATATCACGAAGCTGATAAAGAACCGCTTTCTTATGGTTGGAAATGGTATTGTGTTTATGTTCCTGCTGGTCAATGGAATCCTGCTCCAATTAAACAACGGGGTGATTGGAATCAAGGTGATAATATCTGGACATATTTTAAATTAATTGCTGAAGTCTTAGAAAGCCACGATTAATTTTTTATTATGAATTTAATTAAATTTCAAAACGGAGCTTTAAATAGTCTCCGTGAAAATTTACTTGCTGATTTATCAAAAGAAGCTTTTGCTGTTCTTCTTGCAAAACGAGAAAAAATCGGTGGAAATGAAATTTTTACAGTTCGAGATGTTCGATATCCATCAAAAGATGAATATGTTAATCAATCAATTACTTTTTTGCGAATGAGTGAAATTTTTATAATCAATACTTTAAAGGAACTTCAAAATCGTTATGATGTAGATTCTATTATCGATGTTCATACTCATCCGTTTGCTAAAGCTTTTGTTTCTTTTTCTGGTGTTGATGATCGCGATGAAATTAATTTTCATCGGTTTTTAATTGATAATTTTGATTTTTATTACGGTTCTATCGTTTTTTCTCAAACAGAATATTCTGCAAGAATCTGGAATAACATCGAAATTAAAAATAATAAAAAATCTAGATTTGAATCTCGAGCTTCATTTGCTGAAATAAAAACTCAATTAATTTCTGAAAATATTAAATCTTCTGATTTTAAAGGTTCAGATGTTTTTTTTGACGGTGAAATGTTTAATCGTGGAGTTTTAGCTTTAGGGCTTGATAATATGAGAAAAATCGCTGGTGATACCACTATTTCTATTGTTGGCTCTGGTGGAACTGGTTCAGTTATTGCTGAAAGTTTAATTCACATGGGTTTTCAGCGAATTAACCTCATCGACAATGATTATTTAGAAGTTTCTAATATGAACAGAATCGTTGGTGCCTATTATATAGATGCCGTAAATAAAAGTTATAAAGTTGATGTCGTATCAAAACATTTAAAAAATATCAATCCAAAAGCCAAAATATCATCATTTCGAAATGATATTCATGATAAAAAAGTTGAAGAGATAATCGCTCTTTCTGATTGGATAATAATGGCAACAGATAATCATTCAAGCAGAGCTAAAGCTCAAGATTTGGCTTTTAAATATTTTGTGCCTTTTATATCGATTGGAGTTAATATAACTGTTCGTGATGGTAAAATCGAAGATGAAAGCGGTGAAATCATAACTGTTAGAATGGGCGATCAAGTATGTTTGCATTGTTTAAAACGATTAAATCATATAAAAATTGCTCATGAACGACAATCAGCTGGTGCTGATATTTCAAATCAACTTGAGAAAAAAGGATATGTCGATGGCAAAACTGTTAAAGAACCTGCCGTTAAAACATTGAATTCTATCTTGGGTCAATTAACTGTAAATACTATTGTTAATCAATTTGTTGAAAAAACAAAACATCAAATAATTACTGTTTTTGAAAATAATTTTGTTCCGTCTATTTATGAAGATCACGAAAGTGTTGCAAATAGAAGATTATTATGTGGAACTTGCACTCTTTAAATATAAAATTTATTAAATTAATTAAAGGATAAAAATAAAATGGAAAATGTTCAACTCTTTTTAGATTATGCGAATATCAATTCTTCGGCTCGAATGTCTGGTTATAAACTAGATTACAATTTATTATTAAATGATTTTCTCGTTTCGTTAGATGAAGGTAGATTCTTAACTGGTGCTTTTGCTTATGTTCCTAAAGATCCTCGATCTGAACATTCAGCTGATCGCGAAATTGAAGACTTAGCTAATAGCGGTTTTCTTGTTACTTCGAAAATTGGTGTTATTTCTGGTAATAGCTATAAATGTAACTTTGCTGTTGAAATGACAATGGATATTATGCGAGTTGCTACTTCGAATAAACCTGATATTATCGTTATTGTTTCTGGTGATGGCGATTTTATTCCTCTTGTTAGAGAATTACGAAAAATGGGTATTCGTGTTGAAATCGCATCTTTTTATAATAGTTCTTCTCGAGAATTACGACAAATCGCTTCTGGTTTTATCGATATCGATCAATATCTTAATAATCAAGATGATAAAACTAACGATGATGATAATTTAGATCAATTAACAATGATTAGTAATTACGATGAGGTCGTTAAAAACGATAATTAATTATTAATTTTGTTAGTTATTTTATTTTATGATATTCGAGATAAAAATAAAAGTTTATATAGATCTGTTAAAAAAATAGCAGAAAAATATTTATATCGAGTTCAGTTTTCAGTTTTTGAAGGCGAACTCCTTGAAAGTAAATTTCAAAAACTTATTAAAGAGCTTGAACAGGCATTTGAAAAACATGATGGCAGTTTGGATTCATTAATTATTTATACTTTTTTGAATCCAAATATTACAAACAAAATTATTCTTGGAGAAATCAAAGAAGATCTTTTCTTTTCTTGATCTTGAAAAATAAATTAATGGAGAATTAAAAAAATGAAAACAAAAAAATTATCGTTCGTGGCTTTAATGCTAGTTTTTGCAACTGGTTTATCAGCAGATTATCAAGGTTATAGCGGTCAAAGATATAAATACGATTTAAATAATCCATCGGATCGTATGAATTATAATGTGGATGTTGGTGCAAAATTTAACGACAAATTCGAGAGCAAATATAATTATGATGTCAAAATGGATCGACAAATGGGTCAATATGGCGGTGGAATTCAGCCAAAACCTATCGGAATAGAACCAATTAAACCGTTTAAATTTTAATCACCTCATCAAAATCAAAATTAAAATCGAATGATTTTATCTTCGGTAAAAAATAGATCAAAATCTCATTTTATTATTACAAACGGAGAATTATTATATAAAGATAATTCTCTCATTTTTAAAAGCGACTCAAAAGAAGAAAGAATTCCATTTTATGGCATAGATGAACTTTATATTTTATCTCATGTTCATCTTGATACAAAAGTTCTTTCTGTTTTGAGTCGTGAAAATATAACACTTCATATATTTCAGCAAAATTATTTTCGAGGCACTTTTCAACCATTTTCAGAAGAACGAATATTAAAAGATGGAAATATTCTTGTTGAGCAAGTTAAAACTTTATTAAATAGTCGAAAAAGATTATTTATTGCAAAAAGTTTTATAGTTGGGTCTTTGCATAATTCAGCTAATAATTGCGAACGATTTGGAATAAAGTTTTTTAGAGAAAAACCACTTGAATTTATAAAAAATAGCGAAAATATCGAGCAATTAATGGGCTTTGAAGGATATTTTAAAAAAGGTTATTATCAATGTTGGAATCATATTATTAATAATCAGCGAGAATTTAATTTTGTAGAACGAAGCAAACGACCACCTCGAGATAATATTAATTCATTGATTTCTTATTTAAATACACGAGTTTACACGGTTACTTTGCACGAAATTTTTAAAACAAAACTTGATCCTCGAGTTAGTTTTTTACATGAAACAAATGAACGAGAATTTTCATTGCATTTAGATATTGCAGAAATTTTTAAGCCAATTATTGCTGATAATATTATTTTTGAATTATTAAATAGTAGATTAATAGATGCTTCAGATTTTGACAGTAATTTTCGTTTCTCTCGAGACGGCATTAAAAAAGTTGAAATTCAAATTGCAAAAAAATTATCAGAAACTTTCGACGGCATAAGTTGGCGAGATCGAATAAGAATTGAAGTAAATAAATTGAGAGCATATATTGAAGGTGGCGAAACTTATAAGCCATTTGTTTATTAATAAAAGGAAGACAATGATTTTTACAGCATTTCGTGGAAGTTATGTTAAAGACAAAGTGATTTATCCATATCGTGAAGATCATGCTTTTGATTTTTATAATGTTGATATTGATGATTCTGATTTTATCGATTTGATTTTGCAAGTCGGTGTTTTAATTGCAAATGAATTTATTTTAAATTATCCACTTCAACGAAGTGTTCGAACTTTGAGAGATCAAGCTCATTTGCAAAATCATTTAGTTAATAAATTAGATTATGTTTTTCTTGATTTTGATAATATTTATAACGAACAAACAGCTCATAATATTGTTGAAGTTATGAAAAATAATGATTATAAATTTGTAATTTATAAAAGCCGTTCGTTTGGCAAAATAAAAGAAAACGGTGAAAAAGTTTTTAATTTAAAAGGGCTTTTGTTTGTTGATATCGAATTTAATAGTGATATTATTGGTTATGTTCTTGAAACTATTGATGCAACACTTCGCGAAGAAATTTTTGATGAGTTTAATCTTGATGTTTCGATGAAAAATTTCGCTGGTTATCAAGCTCCTTTGAATCGCGAAGCTGATATTATTGGTTGGAACGAAGGCTCGAATATTCCGCGATTTTTTCAAAATAAATTTAATCAAAATAGGCTTTCATCAAATAGAATTCAAAATTCTCAACCCGTTCATCAAGTAGTTTATAATGAACAAAGTTCAAATAATCAATTTAGGGAATATATTCAAGAAAATATTTCTTATGAAATTATAGAAGAGTTAAGATATGATCTAGGATTCCGACCAATTCGCATTAATGAGAACGGCACTATTCAATTTTCTCGAGTTGGTGAGATTTCTAGCGGTGGTTATTACTCTTTTATCGATGATCAACTTGTTATTCGACATCCATTAAAAGAAAAAAATGTATATCTTTTAAAATATTTACGAAATATTCCAGAAGTCGAAGATTTAATTAGGCGATTTAACGGTATTGACTAAAATTATAAAAATGAATAGTTTGTATAACTGTTAAATAATAAAAATAGTGCAAAATTTTCATGCATGATCTCATTTTTTGAGTCATAAAAACAGTGTAAAATAATAATTATTAATTATAATATACAAATAAAAACACTGTTTTTATCGTTAAAAAAAGTCATGCATGATTTCGTTTTTGATTTTGTTCAAGATTTAATATATTTATTTCAATAAATTTTTTTAGCTATATTTTTTATAAACAAACTTAATAAAAAAAAAGATTTTATCATTAAGTTTGTTTTAAGATAAAATTATATACAATTCCACTCGTCAAAAGGGTTATAAAAAATAATAAAAATAGATTATAATTCAAAAGAGACAATATATTGATTTTATCGGTATTTTAAAAGATTTTCATCTTTTTCTAAGCAAAACTTAAGGAAGTTTGTAAAATCAAAACATCAGTTTTATCGAGAAAAACAGGATTCTCATACCCTTATAGGGATCACTGAACTCCGTCCATTATCACAAATACGGTATCTCTTTCACAGAGATTCTCATACCCTTATAGGGATCACTGAACCAATTTCTCCAAGTTTCTCTGTTGTATCTTGAGAGAATATTCTCATACCCTTATAGGGATCACTGAACTGAGGTAGGCCGAAGAGGCCGGGGGTATACCCACCCCCATTCTCATACCCTTATAGGGATCACTGAACTTCCAACAGATAAATATCAAAGTGCAAATATTTATATCAAAATGGAAATGGAAGAAAAAAGTAAGTTAGTTAATTGGGCTTACAGTGAATTGAAAGCTATTACAGCTTAATCACAAAGTTTTTCAGTCAATTTGATTGACATGATTTTATCTATCAAGATGTTTGTTGTTGTAAAATGAGATATTAAAATTTTTTTAAGGATTTTTTTATATGTCAAAAACAACAAAATTTCTTTTTATTGTTCTTTTAAATATTCTCATTGTTGTTGTTGAGATTATTTTCGGACTTATTTCTAATTCTGTGGCATTAATTACAGATGCATTACATAATTTTGGAGATATTATTTCGATAATAATCTCATTTTTAGCTTCTTTGTTTGCAACTCGTGGAGCAACAAGTAAAAATAGTTTTGGTTATATTCGAGCCGAAATGATGGCAACATTTGTAAATTCAACATTATTAATTATTACAATGAGTTTTGTTTTATACGAATCACTATCTATGATATTTTTTTCAGATCAAATAAATAATGAAATTGTTGATGGAAAAACTATTATGTTTGTAGCTGTTATTGCTCTTATTGCAAATGGACTAAGTGCCTATATTTTGCAAAATCTTCAAGAAAATAAAAAAGACTTAAATATTCGTTCTGCATATTTACATTTTTTAGGCGATTCATTATTGTCTCTTGCTGTTATTATTGGCGGATTCATGATTTATTTTTTTAATATTTATATTATTGATAAATTATTAGGTATTTTATTTTCTGTTTATATTATATTTGCAACTTTGCCATTAGTAATAATAAGTTTTCGATCTTTAATGGATATTCATCATTCTATTGATATCGAAGAAATTGAACATGAAATTATAAAAATTAATAATGTTCATGGTTTGCATCATGCCCACCTCATCGAACCATCTCCACGACATTCATTTTTTTATACTCATTTAACTTTAGAAAAAAATTTATCAATCTTAGAAACAGAAAAAATAATTACTGAAATAGAACTAATATTAAAAAAATTTGGAATTAATCATTCGGTTATTCAACCTGAAGTAAAAAAAGAGTTAAACGAACCTCTTTTCAGAGAAAATTATTAAAATAAATAACATTAACTTCTTATAATTTTTTTATAAGAAGTCATCATGTAATCTAAAAATAAAACATTAAGTTAAATAATTAATTTGTATTTTTTTTAGGGTTTCGATTACTTTTTGAACATGACCAGCAACTTTTATATTTTGCCAAATATAAGCAATTTCGCCTTTTGGATTAATTATAAAAGTTGAACGAATAATGCCTAAACTTTCTTTGCCATAATTTTTCTTTAAACCATAAGCTCCAAATATTTTAGCAACATCTCGACTTTCATCTGATAAATAAATAGACTTTAAATTATGTTGATCTATAAATTTTCTATGTTTAATTGGTGCATCAGGCGAAATTCCAATCACGGTCGTCTCAAGTTCGATTAATTCATTCATATTTTCTGAAAAATCAATAGCTTCAGTTGTGCAACCAGGTGTATTATCTTTTGGATAAAAATAAATTATTAACCAACCACCTTTTATATCTCGCAGACATAATTCGATTTCGTCAGCTGTTGGCAAACAGAAATCAGGAACTATTTGTCCTATTTCGATCATATTAAACTAACCTCATCGTTATTTAGCTCTTGAATTGGTTCTTGATGAGGTGAAGTAGAAACAGATAGAACTTTATCACCACGAACTAAAATTACACCACTAGTATTTCTGGAAGTTGTTCGAATTTCATCAAACGATAATCGAACGATATTGCCTGATTCGGTCATAATAACTAGATCTTTTTCGATATCAACAGTTAAAGCTCCAACAACTCTTTTGCCAGTTTTATTTGTTAATTTCATAGAAATAACACCAGATCCGCCTCGATTTGTTAATCGATAAGATGAAACTGGCGATTTTTTGCCAACTCCATTTTCGCCAACGATAAATATTTCTTCGTTTTCATCTTGAATTAATATTGCATCGACGACAAAATCGCTTTCATATTTGAATCTAATTCCCGTAACACCTCGAGAAACTCGACCAATTTCTCTAATTTCAGCAACTTCAAAACGAACAGCTTGACCTAAACTCGTAAAAATTGCAATAAATTTAATTTTGTCTGTTATTATTTTTGCTGTAACAACTTCGTCATTATCATCAAGATTAATCGATTTAACTCCAGAAGTTCGAATATTCGAATATTCAGATAAATTAGTTCTTTTTGCGACACCTTTTTTTGTAAAGAAAATCAAGCTTTTTTGATCATCAAAATCAGCAGTCGGAATAATTCCACGAATTTCTTCGTTTTCTCTTAATTGAACAAGATTAACGATTGCTTTACCTTTTGCAGTTCGAGATGTTTCAGGAATTTCATAAACTTTGAGCCAAAATAATTGACCAAAATTAGTAATTAATAATAATGTGTCATGAGCATGAGTTATATAAAAATTAGCCACGAAATCATCATCGTAAGTTGAAAGTGCCATTTTGCCTTTTCCACCTCGACTCTGTTTTTCATAAAGTGAAAGCGGAGTTCGTTTTATATAACCGCCATTTGTAATCGTTACGACCATTGGCAAATTCGGAATAAGATCTTCTTTGTTAATTTCAGCAAAATCATCTTCAATTTCAGTTTTTCGTTTTGAACTTATTCGAGATTTAACCGCTAATAACTCATCACGAATCGTATCTTTTAAAACAGAATCATTTTCTAAAATCGCTTTATAACCAGCAATTTCGATTTTTAATTCTTCAAGTTCAAGTTCTAATTTACTCCATTCAAGAGATGTTAATCGATGAAGTTTCATATCAAGAATCGCCGAAGCCTGTTTATCAGAAAAATTAAAAATATTTTGAAGCTCTTTTTTGCCATTTTCGATATTTTCACTTTTTCGCAAAATCGAAACGACCTCATCGATATTTTTCAATGCTTCAATTAAACCTTCGAGAATATGAGCTTTATTTTCACTTTTTGAAAGTTCAAAAACAGTTCGTCGAATAACAACACTTTTTCGATGAATAATAAATTCATTTAAAATATCAAGAAGATTAAAAAGTCGAGGTTCTCGATTTCGAATAGCTAATAAATTAATACCAAAAGTCGTTTCAAGATTCGTAGATTTATATAAATTATTTTCGACGATTTCTCGCATAACTCCTCGTTTTAATTCGATAACAACTCGAATACCGTCGCGGTCGCTTTCATCTCGAATATCAGAAATTCCTTCGATACTTTTATCTCGAACAAGATCAGCAATTTGTTCAACTAAACGAGCTTTATTAACTTGATACGGAAGTTCATCAATAACGAGAATTTCGCGATTTCCATTTGTTTCATAATGAGTTTTAGCACGAATTTTTATTCGACCTTTTCCAGTTCGATAAGCATCTAAAATGCCTTCTTTACCAAAAATTTTTCCACCAGTTGGAAAATCTGGACCACGAACAATTTGTATTAAATCATTAATTGAAGCATTTTGATTATCGAGAACATAAATAGCTCCTTCGATAACTTCATCAGGTCGATGAGGTGGAATATTTGTTGCCATACCAACAGCGATTCCGTTACTGCCGTTAATTAATAAATTAGGAACTCTTGACGGTAAAACTTCTGGTTCAGTTAATGAACCGTCATAATTTGGAACAAAATTAACAGTATTTTTATCGATATCAGCTAAAAGTTCTTCAGCATAATGTGTTAAACGAGCTTCAGTATAGCGTTGTGCTGCCGCATTATCGCCATCGATAGATCCGAAATTTCCTTGACCATCAACAATTGGAATTCTCATTGAAAAATCTTGAGCCATTCGAACAAGAGCATCATAAACTGCATTGTCGCCATGTGGATGATATTTTCCAAGAGTATCCCCCGTAATTCGAGCCGATTTTTTAAAAGGTGCTTTTGGTGAAAGATTTAATTCATTCATCGAATATAAAATTCGTCTATGAACAGGCTTTAAACCGTCTCGAACATCTGGTAAAGCTCTACCAACAATAACACTCATTGAATAATCTAAATAGCTTTTTTTAAGGCTTTCTTCTATTTTTAGATCTTCTGGTTGATTACTTTCAAATATATTCATTAATTTAAATGTTCCTATAATTTTTTCTATATAGCATTATAAAGAGATTTCATAGATTTAAGACAATCTATCAAAAAGAACTTTATCTATTAAAAAGTTATAATAATTTGCCCATGTTATTAAATAAAAAATCTTTAATTGCAAGTATCACAAATTTGATTCGTTCGATTTTATGATCACCATATAAAATATTTTGACGAATATGTTTTTTAACAGATTTAACACGACTCTTTGTTATTTTATTAAAATTTAAATGATGTTTTTTTCGCATATATAAAACATTTCTAACTTGATAATAATTCCGTAATGGCGAATGTCCCATTATTTTAATAGGATTACCAAATATATTTTTTATAGTTATTTGATTACCTAATTTATGAATTAAATCTATTTCTCGAAACATGACAACTCTGTAACCATGTTTAATTATTCGAAGACAATAATCATGATCCACCTCATCGATAAATAAATTATTATCAAAATCACCTATATATTTACTAATTGCCAAATTAATTAACGAACCAGAAGTAATAACAATTTGTTCATCAGAAAAATTATTGCTCGAAGGATTGCCGTGATAATTATAATTTGGAGCGAAGATCCCAACTTGATTAATATTTATAAATTCTTTAACAGATTGAAAATATATAGAAATTGACTCAAGCGAAAAACTGCTATCTTGGTCCATCGTCAATAACCAATCAGCATTATTTTTATAAGCCATTTGTAAAGCTATATTTAAAGCTTCAGCAATTCCTAAATTAGATTCGTTCCAAACATAAATTAATTTATTAATATCTAGAATGTCATTAAAAAAAGATTCATTTTGTTTGTCAGAATTATCAATGACATATAATTGTTCAACAAATGGTAAATAGCTATTAATTCGTTCAGATAACTGCGAATCAGGATTGTATAAAATTACCGTTCCAACTATTTTCATATTTATTTTCCTGTAAATTTATCAGCTGTTGCTTTACCAGTTTGATTAATATCACTTCGTTTAATAACTTTCCAAAATGTCAAAAAAATTATATATAAATCTAATTTAAATGATAAATGTCTTGCATAAAATACATCGTAACGAAAACGGTTTTTCCAACTTAAATTATTTCGACCTTTTATTTGTGCAAGACCAGTAATTCCAGCTTTGACAGAATGTCGTTCTTTTTGAAAATTTGAATACAACGGTAAATATTCAGGTAAAAGCGGACGAGGTCCAATAAAAGACATTTCACCTTTAGCAACATTTAATAATTGTGGCAGTTCATCGATAGAAAAACTTCGAACAAATTTGCCAAAACCCCGTAATCTCATTTCATCAGGTAATAAATTACCAAATTGATCTCGTTCATTTGACATTGTTCTGAATTTCCAAATTTTGAAAATTTGCTCGTTTAATCCAGGGCGAAGTTGTCGAAAAAATATTGGACTTCCAATCGTTAATTTAATCGAAATTGCAGTTATTAAAATAATTGGTGAAACAGATATTAACAAAACAGAAGCGAACACTTTATCAAAAATAGGTTTGATAATTTTTTTGTAAATCATAGTTGATCTATTACCTCGTAGATTTTAGTGAAATTATATTGCTATTAATTTAGTTTGATTTATTTTTATATTTCACGAGAGATTACGAGAATCTATCGCTTTCAGAATGTCATCATCCAAAATTAAACCTGTCATCCTGAAACGAAGCTCCTGCAATTTATTTCGGGATCTTTTCATTTTTATCGGAATGGTCTGCGACCATTCCCTACGAATTTAAATTATCGATTTCAACTTCCATTTTATTTGATTATATTTTCCAACGATCAAAATTCCCAAATCTTCACCCGATGAGGTCATTTTCCAAACACCATTTTCACGAACTTAAAAACCTTTATTTGCAATCATCAAATTAACTTCAACCGCTGATTTATTTATCATTTTGCCTAATTCAGTTGGCAGAAAAAATTGCGAATGGAGATCGATCTCAAAATGTTCGAGCGGTGAAAAGTTACGATTTCGCTGAACATATTTATCAAGTCGGTAAAGAGTCGTTGGATTCATATTTTGCAAATTTGAAATTAACTTTTCAGTTGCCATAAAATAATTATCAAGTTCGATAATTTGTTGAGTTTCATGTTTGATTTCTGGAAGTTGTAGATTTTGAGTTTGCGGTTGCGATTTTTGATTTTGCAAAAGCTCTCGCATTCGAAAGAATTCGCTAACTAAACGGACTTTGAAATCTAAAACAATGTCGTTATTTCTCATCATCGAAATTAACAAAGTAGCTTGTTGCTCATTGAGATAGAAAGTTTTTGTTGGTTTTGAATCTGGATTTTCTTTAAGTTTTGTTTCAGAAACTGCCTCCGTTTTAAACGGAATCAGACCGTATAGTTCGAGTTTATGGGCATACTTACTAAATAAGTTCAACGATATTTTTCTGTTGAATCTGTGTTTGTTCGGCGATAACTCGATGAGAAATTCGAGGTTCGTTTTCGATGAGTTCGACTAAGTTTGTTATAATTTCCAAAGTTATCCTTAACTAATAGTTAGAAAAGTGTTCGCTAAAACTTGAGTTTCTAACTATTTTTTATTAACTTTTTAAAAAAAGCTTATTAAAAGTTTATAGTAAAAATAATTATATTTAGCTTAAAAACTTCACTAAGTTGATATTATTAGACAATAAAGGCATTTAATGACTTATGTTGAATTAAAAAAAACTCTAAAATTTCATAGAACTTCTATTAAAGATTTATCTCATATATTGGACATTTCTTATAGTGGAATTCAAAAATGGAAAAATATAGGGATTCCAAGATATGCTGTTGAATATATTGAGCTTTTAACACGACTTTCAGCTGATGAGAGAGAAAAATATTTGCAAGAAAAACTTCAAAATAATTTATGACATTTCGTCATCCCGAAGCGAAACATGTCATCCCGAAGCGATCGCTCCTGTAATTTGTTTCGGGATCTAATTTTAATTAAACTATCGTTTTCATTTTCCACTTGATTTGACTAAATTTACCGTTTATCTCAATTCCAAAATCTAAGCCCAATTCTGTAATTTGCCAAACTCCATTTTCACGAACTTGAAAACCTTTGTGTTTGAGAATCAAGTTAATTTCGACTGCTGATTTGTTAATCATTCGACCTAATTCAGTTGGCAGAAAAAATTGCGAATGGAGATCGATCTCAAAATGTTCGAGCGGTGAAAAGTTACGATTTCGCTGAACATATTTGTCAAGTCGGTAAAGAGTCGTTGGATTCATATTTTGCAAATTTGAAATTAACTTTTCAGTTGCCATAAAATAATTGTCAAGTTCAGTAATTTGTTCGGTTTCGTTTGTTAATTTTGGAAGTTGTGAAGTTTGTGTTTGTTGAATTGGTTGATAAATTTGTGATTTTAATATTTCTTCAATTGTTAGATCACACCAAACAGCGAATTCTGGCGATAGCCATCTTGCAAATGCGATAATTAATTTTTGATGAATCCAAGTTCCTTGAGTAGAACCATCAGAAAAATTACCTTTTTTGATAATTATAAGTTCATCATAGTTAATGTTATAAAAGTTTATAACTGCATTGATGTAATTTTTAGTTTCTTGAGTTTTAAGCCAGTCTTTTGGCAATTTTCCAAAAGCTTTAGCTGTTTCTGTTGCATTGATTAGAATGTTTAAATTGTTTTGTTCAAAGATGATTAAATATCCTTCGAACTCTTTAGATATAATCTCCAAGCATTTGTCCTTTAATTGGAACTGTGTTTTATGAAAAGAGTTATTTTAGACTGTGGCTCTTTTCAGTTTAATATTATATCTAATATGCAAAAAAGAAAACCTGCTTTGTTTTACAGTGAAAGGATTTTCTGACTATCACTCATTAATAATTCTTGAATTGATTTTTTGAATTGTCTTAATTTTATTGTTTCTTGTAAATAATAAATTAAATTATCTCCCCATTGAGGAATAGGTGTTTTGTGATTAGCCCAATCATTAATAGTTACACGACTAACTCCAATCATTTCCGCTAATTCTTTTTGAGTTATTCCCAATTCACGACATGTTTTTTTAACGAGATTTTCTTCTTTATTTTCGACTTCGCTCAAGTTCAATCCTTTTTGATTAATTTTGAATTTTCGTAATTTTAATATTTTCAGCTTTTCATTTTTCACGGAATGATCGTTGTTGTTTTTCGGAACGGTCGCAGACCGTTCCCTACGAATACGAATTACAAAACAGTTTTCAACTTCCATTTTATTTGATTATATTTTCCAACGATCAAAATTCCCAAATCTTCACCCGATGAGGTCATTTTCCAAACTCCATTTTCACGAACTTGAAAACCTTTATTTGCAATCATCAAATTAACTTCAACCGCTGATTTATTTATCATTTTGCCTAATTCAGTTGGCAGAAAAAATTGCGAATGGAGATCGATCTCAAAATGTTCGAGCGGTGAAAAGTTACGATTTCGCTGAATATATTTGTCAAGTCGGTAAAGAGTCGTTGGATTCATATTTTGCAAATTTGCAATTAACTTTTCTGTTGCCATAAAATAATTATCAAGTTCGATAATTTGTTGAGTTTCATGTTTGATTTCTGGAAGTTGTAGATTTTGAGTTTGCGGTTGCGATTTTTGATTTTGCAAAAGCTCTCGCATTCGAAAGAATTCGCTAACTAAACGGACTTTGAAATCTAAAACGATGTCGTTATTTCTCATCATCGAAATTAGTAAAGTAGCTTGTTGCTCGTTTAGAAAATATGTTTTTTGTTCGTTTATCGCTCCTACCGAGTTTTTAACAGTTCGGATTTCAAATCCGAGGTGTCCAAAATCTTCCAAGTCTGTTAAATTATCTCGAATTAAACGAGAAATAGATTCTTCTTGATTTTCTGTTTGTTCGGCGATAACTCGATGAGAAATTCGGGGTTCATTTTCTATGAGTTCGATTATGTTTGTGTTAAAATTTGAGTTCATTTAGCTCCAATTATTTTACTAAAATAGAAATTGACGGTTTCTAAAATAGTTGGAGTTTATTATATCACAAAAGTATTATTTTAATACCTTTCTTGCTGTAAATTAGTCCGTAATTGCAAAAAGTTTTTCAACGAATCTTGAAAAAATTGAACTGAATTCAACTCCCTTTTGAGTTTTTCATTTTCCAAAATTAAATTAATACTATTAATTATGTGTTGAGTTGGCTTAGAAGAAACTATTCTTTTGATTGAACTTTCACTTACTCCAATTCGTTCCGCTAATTCTTTTTGAGTAATTCCCAATTCACGACATGTTTTTTTAACGAGATTTTCTTCTTTTTCGACTTCGCTCACGAATAAATCCTTTTTGATTAATTTTGAATTTTCGTAATTTTAATATTTTTGGATTTTCGATTGTCATCCCCGAATTAATTTCGGGATCTAATTTATTAAAAAAAGACCCTTAGGCTTACGATTATTTTGAAATAATGAAATAGTTCATCGATGTTGAGAGTTTTGTTTTTGCGATCGCTTAGCCATTTGTCAAGAACTTGATAACCGCCAATCATAAATTTAAAAATATCTTCGTCTATTCCATTTATGTATGTGTTCTGATTTAAATATATTTTGCCGTTTTTATAAATATCAGCTTTTTTAGCAAAATTAATACTAAAATCTTTGCCTTCGATTTTGAGTTCCCATTTTTCTGGTTCGTCAAAAATATCGTGAGTTAATAAATGCAATTGCGATAATTCTTTGCCAAAGTTTGAGATTTGTGTTATATCAAAACCGAAGTCAATTCGTGGAAAATCAGTTTTTAGAAACTCATTATATTTATTTCGATAAGTTGGCGAATACAAAAGACCGTAAATATAATAAAAAATATCTTCATCGCTGAAATTTGCTAATTTTTCATTTTTAAATTTCACAAACTCATCTGTGAAATTTGTAGTTTTGGGTTCCTCGAAAAAAGAAGCCGATGAGGTTTCATCGTTATATAAATACAGCGGAAAAGAATAATTTATTTCTCTCGTTTTATTTGACATAACTGAACTTTCAGCAATATTATTTACAATAAATATATGCTCGAATGAATCATTAATTTGTCTATTGCAAATAAGAGCCAAATTTTCTTTTAACATATGTTTCATAACAGTTAATCTTGCTCTTTCAATAAGCTTATTGTCATAATAAATAACTTGATTATCAAAAGGGCGATAAGAAATAGTTTGAATAAGTTTTTCGTCTATTTGTATATTTTCTTTTTGCAAATTTGTGATAAGTGCTTTTTTATCGTAATTAATAAAAAGTTTATCGTTGCCCGTTACGATTCCGACACTATTTATTTTAAAAATATCTTTCACACTCCAGAATTTCATATATTCGTTATCTTCGCTTCGTGGAATAAAATATGACATTTCACCAGTTGGATTTAATTTATTTTTGCAAAGTTCTTTAAAAGTTTTTGTTTGCAAAATATTAAATTTGTCTTCTCGTTTGCCGTATAAATCACCGTGATAAACTTCACACGATTTTATTTTTTGTTCTTTTACAAACAAAACTATACAAACTCCCTGTTTTACATCAAAGACATTTTCATCTTTGTTACCGTCGTTATCTTTTTCTTTTTTGTTATCGTTGCCATGCAAATCCAAAATATAAATTTTGCTAAAACTATTCATCAAAGATTTTCGCATATATCGAAATGTCGGATTATCCAAAAAACCGTGAGGCACGATAAAACCGATTGCACCAAAACCTGCATTATCGATTTGAATTTGAGCGAAACGAATAAATTTCACATAGTCATCTTGAAGCCATTTTGGATTTTTCTCGTCTAATTTTTTTGAACCGTCAAATTTATAAGTTTCGATCTCTTTGCCTATCCAAGTCAAATTATTATTAATATCACGACTTGGATTTTGACTGCTTCCGCTATATGGCGGATTGCCTATAATTGCGATTATATCTTTTTGATTTTTAACTTTTTTTGCCAATTTGGCCTCTTTTGCTAAATTATTAAAACCAAAAAGATTATTAGGCTCTTTGTTTGGATCATCAAGAGTATTTGCAAGATAAATTTTCAATCTGTCATTATCAAGATCTTCATCATTTAATGTCATCGAAAAATCAAAACCCAAATTTTTCAACAAAAGAGTTAATTTAATATGAGCAACCGTATACGGTGCAATCATAAATTCGAAAGCATAAAAATTATGCAAAATATGACCAGAAACTTCTTTGACAAATTGCTCTTTTTCAACACCGAGAAAACTATATTTTTTATCAATTTTATTTTTAATTAATTCAATTGCTGAAGCCAAAAAAGTTCCTGTTCCAGTTGCAGGATCAAGAACTTTGACATTTTCGTTTAAAAAGCCATTTTTTAATTTAAAATCTTCACTCAAAATCGAATCGATACTTTTGACAATAAAATCAACAATCGGCTTTGGAGTATAAAAAGCACCTCGTTTTTTCTTAGTTTCTTTGTCATATTCTTTTAAAAAAGTCTCATAAAAATACAAAATTGGCTCTTGATCATTATTTTCTTTATAAAAACTATTTCGTATTTTTTCGATAGCACAGCTATTTAACTCTTTTAAAATCAAACCAACAGATATTTTTACATCATTTATTTCACGACCGAGATTATCAGCTAAACGATATAAATCATGCAAAATCGGAATCGTCTTCGGAATATAATCGATCGCTGTTGTCAAAGTCAAATCGTCGTTTTTACCGCTATTAAAATGCTCCAAAGTTGCAATAAAAAGCGAATAAGTAAAAGTTTCACTAATTAAATTAACAAAACTGTCATCTTCAATATCATGCAAAAGTGTCTTTTGAAAAGCCTCTTTCGTATCTTGAAGTTGCCCGTTATCTTTATAAATTTCGAGAATCGAAGCTAAAAGCTTTGTTCTTTTTGCGAGATTGACGGCAAGTTGTTTCGGAGTTGTAGCCTGAACGATAGTAAAACTTATAAATTCAGTCAAAAGCTTTTTGAAATCATCTTCTTTATTTTTTGGATCGCTGTAATCAAAAATAATCTCTTTGACTTTTTTGCTATTTCCCTCTTTGTCCCATTGCCAAAGTTGCCAAATTTTCAAATTCGTAAAAATAATATTTTCTAAACTCGATTTATAGCGATCAAATTGCGGTTTAAACTTTTTGTCATCAATATTATCATTTGGAAGTTTTACTTCGATATATCCTAAAGCGAAACTATTTTCTTTGATCGTAATATCAGGAAAACCAACACCTTTTTCATAATTTTTACTTGATTGTTCCGCAATTGCTGAAACATTTTTTATTAAATTTATTTTGATAAATCGTTCTAAAAAATTACAAATTGGCTTGTAAAGACTTCGTTCAGTTCCGTCTTGTAATCTTAAATTTATTTCTTGTTTATATTCTTGCATTATTTTAATTTCCCTTTAAGCAATAAAATATATGTCAAATCATAACAAAAATAAATTAATTTATATTTTATGTCGTGGCACAGAATAACGGATGAGGTCGTCATTCTGAAAGCGATTGCTTCTTGTAACTTATCTTAGAATCTAATAAATTATTTACAAGTTTTGTTTTATTAAATTAATCTGCTTTTTAAGTTTTTATTTAGACAAAGTCATTGATAAAATTTCAAAAATTATCTTTTGAAAGGCTATGATTAAATTAAGATGGCATTCTCTTTTTTATATCCACAATTTTTTCTTATGTTTGTTCCGTCTTTAATTATTTTGGGTTATACATTAATCTCAAAACAGCGACGAGAACAAAATTGGTTTAAGCCTGAAATCTTAGAACTTCTCAAAAGTTCTTCAGGTGGAATTTCTATTAAGTTTCGAACTGTTTTAGGCATTCTCTCTTTATTTTTTATGGTTGTTGGATTATCACGACCTGTGATTAATCACGGTGAAATCGATGTTGAAAGTAAAAATGCTGATATTACGATTGCAATCGATATTTCTAAATCGATGTTAGCCGAAGATGTTTATCCAAATCGAATTGAATTTGCCAAACGAAAAAGTATCGAATTAATTAATTTAATTGGCAAAAATCGAGTTGGTGTTATTGCTTTTGCAAATGGCGGTTACACGGTTTCACCAATGACTTTTGATAAATCTAGTTTAAATTACCTCATCAAAGATTTAAATCCAAAATCTATTTCTGAAGCTGGAACTAATTTTAAAACTCTTTTAGATTCAGCTGAAAAATTTCTCGAAAAAAGCAATGATAAATATTTAATCGTTTTTACTGATGGTGGCGACGGAATAAATTATAACGATGAGGTCAAAAAAGCAAAAGATTTAAACATCAAAGTTTTAACAATTGGAATCGGTTCGTCTGTTGGTTCTCCAATAAAAGATGACGACGGTAAATTTATCGTTGATAATGGTTCGATTTTTATTTCGAAATATAATTCAGCAGTTGAAGAATTTGCAAATGCAACTGGCGGTTTATCTGTTCGTGCATCTACAAATAATCGAGATATAAAACAAATTGCTGACGAAATCGCAAAATTAAATAGTTCTGAAAATAAAAAAGATCGTTTGAAAATTTACGAAGAGTTATATATCTATCCGTTAATTATTTCGCTTTTGTTATTATTTCCTGTCTTTTTTTCTTTACCGTCTTTTAATAAATTTAAATGGCTTTTTTCTCGCAAAATTAAAACTCAAAATAATTTAATTATTTTATTTTTATTTTCTCAAATATTCGTAATTGACTCGAAAGCTTCTTCGTTGCTTGACTGGTTTTATATTCAAAATGCCAATGAAAACATTAAAAATGGTGATTATCAAAATGCAATCGCTAATTATAAAAAATTAGAATCTAGCGATGAGGTAAATTTTAATATTGGCAATTCTTTTTATCTTGATGGAAATTATTCTGAAGCAATCGAAAACTTTAAAAAAGTTTCGGATGATTTAAAACAAAAAGCTTTATATAATATTGGCAATTCGAAAGTTAAATTAAATGATTTAAATGGTGCTAAAGAAAGTTATGAAAATGCTCTTCAAATTAGCGAACAGGCAAATATTCGTGAAAATCTCGAATGGGTCAAAAATCGTTTAAAACAAAACGAAAATAATCAATCAAAAAATCAAGAAAATAATCAGCAACAACAAAATCAAGATAAACAAGATCAAAATCAATCGCAATCACAAAATTCTGATTCTCAAGAAAATAATCAAACTCAACAAAAAAATAGTTCTGACAAAAAAAATGATAAACGAGATGGTTCTGATAAATCAGAATCTGAAAATCAAAACGATAAAAATAGCAAAAGTTCAGAAAAAAAAGATGACAAAAATAGCGATGGTAATTCTGGTGATGGTCAAAAAAATTCTGGTGAAACTAACGATAAAACAGGTAATTCAAATAAAAAAAATATGAACGAACATAACGATTCTAAAAAAGATGATCGAGTTGCAAGTGGCAAACCTGAAGAAAATAATCAATCAAACAATCAAGAACAAAATAGTTCTGAACAGCCACAAAATATTTCTGGTTCATCTGGCGATCGCGAATCAGCTCAAGAAGGACGAATTTTTAATATATTAAATAATTCTAAAGGTGGCACAAAAATTTATTCAATTCCTGTGAATGGCAAAGGAGCAAAAGATGATATTAAACCTTGGTAAAAAAAGCATTGTTTTTATAATTGCATCAGCTAATTTATTTGCTGATGTCAAAACTGAACTTTATCCGAAAAATATTGTTCGTGGAACTTCCGCTGAATTGGTTTTTACCGTAACTGGTTCGCAAATTTCCGATCCGCAAATTTCTAAAATTGCAGGTGCAAAAATCGATGGAGTTTCGACTGAAAGTTTTTATCAAAATATTAATGGTCGAGTAAATAGTGGTAAAAAATTTAGATATCGTTTTTCACCTGATCAAAGCGGTAAAATCGAATCTTTTAAATTTAAAGTTGATGGTGTTGAAGAATTTAGCGATGAGGTCGTTTTTTCTGTTGTTGAACCAACTTTTAAAGGCAATGAACCACATTCTATTAAATTGTCATCAAATAAAAATAATTATTATCTTGGCGAAACGATAAAAGTTGATATAACTTACCGCGAACAAGATGGTTCAGGAGTTGTTGAACGAAGATATGCTGATCCATCTGGCGATAATTTAGCTATAAAATATAAAAGTGTCGCTCGAGAAAAACATGACGAAAACGGTTCAGTTATCGAAATGAGTTTATATTTAACTCCGCAACAAATTGGCGACTTAAAATTAAATGGTGCAAAAATGGGAATCGCTGTTAAAGGTCGCGGACGAGATAATTGGGGCTTTATGTTTGATAATGTCAAATGGAACGAAATCGCTTCGAATTCTTTATCGTTTAATATTTCTCAAGCTCCAACTTTGCTTGTCGGCGATTTTGATATTTCTGCTTCGATCGATAAACAAGAAATTAATTCTGGTGAAGCTGTAAATTTAATTTTAAATATTAAAGGCTCTGGAAATATCGAAGATGTTCAACCTTTAAAATTAAATGTTGCAAATGGTCTAGTTTATGATGACAAACCAGAATATAATAATTCAATTGCAAATAATGGATATTTAATCAGCTCGTTAAATCAGAAATTTGCAATAGTGTTAGAAACAAATTCAACGATTCCGTCATTTAAACTTGAATTTTTCGATCCTGTTTCAAAACAGATAAAAACAAAAGAAACAAAACCGTTTAATATCGTTGTTCATGAAAAACAACTTTTTAAAAATGAACAGCAAATTCAAAATATAAATATAAGTCAAAATGAACCAAATAATGATCATAAATTTATTTCAAATCAAGATAATTTGATTTATATTTTAATTGCCTATTTTTCAGGTGTTTTTTCTTCGGCAATTATTTATTTCTTCGCAAGTCGTAATCTTTCTCGATTATTTTATTATTTTAAATTATGGCGAAAAGATCGAGAACTTTTGCAAAAAATTATCCCATATGTTGGTTTTAACGATGAGGTGCGAGAAATTGCCGAAAAATTATCTAAAAAAATAAATGGTGATAAATCTCAAAAAATTAGCTTTAAAGAAGTCAAAAAAATGTTAAATAAATTGGAAAAACATGAAAATATTAATAGTTAGATTAACTGCTCTCGGTGATATTATTCATTCGGCTGTTGTTCTTCAGTTTATAAAATCGCGAATAAAAGATATTCAAATCGATTGGCTAATTGAAGAAACTTGGAAAGATATTCTCGAAAATCATCCGCATATAAATAAAATTCATACGATAGATTTAAAATCGTTAAAAGATGAATTGGATATTTCGAAAATTAGCCCGTTATATGCTCGTTTGCGAGAAATTGGCAATGAAAATTACGATTTTATTATCGATATGCAAGGTTTATTAAAATCAGCGATTATTTCAAAAGTGATTGGTGCTAAAAATATTCACGGTTTTTCTTATTCGTCAGCAAAAGAAGGCTTGTCAGCTTTGTTTTATACTTCGACCTCATCGATTAGCTATTCAGAAAATAAAATATGGCGAAATGCAAAATTAATAAACGATTCATTAAAAATAGCAATTTCATTCGATGATATTCTCAAAAAAGAAAAACATCTATTTTTTTATAAAACAGGTAAAGCAATTTTTAACGAGAAAGATATTGATATTATTTTTGTTGTTGGTTCAAGTATGGCTCAAAAAAATTATCCAAAAGAAAAATTCTTAGAAATTGCAAGAGAATTAACAGATAGAAAAATTTCAGTGATTTGGGGCAACAGTGGGGAATTTGAAACTGGTCGTTGGCTTGAACAAAGATGTGAAAGATTAAAACTTGCTCCAAAAATGGAACTTGACGACCTAAAAAGATATATTTCACATGCTTCAATCGTAATCGGCAATGACACAGGACCAACACATATAGCTTGGGCTTTAAATGTTCCATCATTAATTTTATTCGGAATGACACCACCTGAACAAATGATTGAAACAGAAATAAATAAATTTTTAAAATCAAGTTCTGCCGTTTCACATAGACATTTAAACAAAAATGATGTATCAATAGGCGAAATCAGAGCTAGTGATGCATTAATAGAAATATATAAAATTCTAAATAAATAAGTGTTCAATTTTCTGAAAAAATATCCTTACATAAAGGATATTTAGGCGGGTAAAAAACTGTTAAAATATCGAGTTCACCGTTATAATTTCACAAATTTTACGTTGCAATTTTTATCTAAAATTTGTAACGAGTTCTTTATAAAGGTGTGGTTTGATTTAATGGAACGAATTAGATTAAAACTAAAGGCATATGACCACAGAGTTCTTGATAGATCTGTGGCTTCTATTGTTGAAGCAGTAAAGAGAACTGGTGCTAAAATTAAAGGCCCAATTCCACTTCCTAACAACATTAGAAAATATACAGTATTGCGATCTCCTCATGTCAATAAAGACTCACGAGAGCAATTTGAGATTAGAACCCACACTCGTGTGATTGATATTCTTCAAGCAACTTCAGATACAGTTGATTCATTAATGAAATTAGACTTAGCTCCAGAAGTAGATGTTGAAGTTAGATCTATGGACAGATAGAGGGAACAATGGAATATATCGTAGAAAAAATAGGGATGAGTAGAACAGTTGGATCAAAAAGTGTTCCTGTAACCCTCCTAAAAATTTTAGATACTAAAGTTTGTAATATTAATGAAGATGGTTCTGCACTAGTTTCTTATGGATCTGGAAAGAAACATAATAGTCCAATTGCTGGACAACAAAAAAAGTTTGGTCTGTCAAAAGAATTTAATAGATTTGCAACACTTGACAAAGTTAGCAATAAAGAAACTGGCGATTTGGATCTTTCTTCATTAGAAAAAGCAACAGTTGTTCAAAGCACTTTTAATACAAAAGGTAGAGGCTTTGCAGGTGTTATTAAACGACACGGTTTTGCAGGTGGTCCAGCAACTCATGGTAGCCGATTCCATAGAACATCAGGTTCAATCGGAAACAGAGAAGACCCAGGTAAAATTCAAAAAGGTAGAAAAATGCCAGGACATTATGGCAATGAAAAAAATGCCGTTCAAAACGAAATAGTATCTTTTGATAAAGAACAAATGGTTATCGTTTTAAAAGGTTCTGTTTCAGGAGCAAATGGCAATTTAGGTAGATTAAAGGTAGTAAAATAATGGCAATTATTATATTAAATAAAAATTTTGAAAAGAGTTCTGAAACATTAGAAATTCCAGAATCTTTTAAAAATATTAATCCACATAATCTATACTTATATGTTAAATCTCATCAAGCAGGACAAAGATCTAACACAGCTAGTGTAAAAACTAGAGCTGAAGTAAGCGGTGGTGGTAAAAAACCATGGGCTCAAAAAGGTCGAGGTGGAGCTAGAGCAGGTTCTATCACAAGCCCTGTATTCACAGGCGGTGGTGTTGCTTTTGGTCCAACAAAAAGAAATTATGAACAAAAAGTTAATAAAAAACAGAAAGTTTTAGCAATGAAATTTGCATTAAATAAACTAGCTGAAAATAACTCACTTTTTGTAGTTGATTCTGTTGAAGTTAATTCTGGTAAAACAAAAGATGCAAATAATTTATTCCAAAATCTTGGAAGTAAAAGTGCATTTATTGTAGCAGATAACATTAATGCAGGAACATTTTTGGCATTCAGAAACTTAGTTAAATGCGAATTAGCTGGTAGCAATGCATTAAACGGTTTTACAGCAAGTAGATATCAAGTAGTTGTTATCGAGAGGGCTGTTTGGGAAAATCTTTCAAAGGAGAGTTAAGAATGGCAGCAGATATTACAGATATTAAAGCTATCCTATACACTGATAAAACTTTTAAACTTCAGGAACACAATATAATCACAGTAAAAACATCTACTAAGATTACTAAAAATAGTTTAAAAGAGATTTTTACAAACTATTTTGATTTTACACCTTTAAAGATTAACTCTCTCAATCAAGAAGGAAAAACAAAACGATTTAAAGGTCGAGAAGGCAAACAAAATGATTTCAAAAAATTTTATGTTTGGTTGCCAGTTGGTGCAAAAATTAAGGGGCTAGAAGTTTAAAATGGCAATAAAAACATATAAACCGGTTACACCGAGTAGAAGGTTTATGTCAAACCTTGATTCCAGTGATATTACAGGTAAAGCTTCAGTTAGAGGTTTGTTAAAAAAATTACCTGTAACAGCTGGAAGAAATAATAACGGTCGAATTACATCTCGACATAGAGACGGCGGAGCAAAAAAACTTTATCGAATTATTGACTTTAAAAGAAATAAATTTGACGTTCCTGGAAAAGTAGCGGCTATCGAATACGATCCATATAGAAACTGTCGAATTGCTCTTATTAATTATGTTGATGGTGAAAAAAGATATATTCTTCAACCGTCAGGTTTAAAAGTTGGTGATACGATTCAATCTTCTGCTGAAGGTCTTGACATTACTGCTGGAAATACAATGAAAATGAAAAATATACCTGTTGGTACTATGGTTCATAATATTGAATTAAAACCTGGTAAAGGCGGACAATTAGTTAGAAGTGCTGGAAATTCAGCTCAAATTATGGGTCGAGAAGATAAATATGTAATTGTTCGTCTTCCAAGTTCAGAAATGAGAAAAGTTCTTGGTGAATGTGTTGCTACTATTGGAACAGTTGGTAATGAAGATTTTGCAAATATCGTTATCGGAAGTGCTGGTAAAAATCGACATCGAGGTATTCGACCACAAACGAGAGGTTCAGCGATGAATCCAATCGATCATCCACATGGTGGTGGCGAAGGTAAAACTAAGTCAGGTGGACATCCAGTTACTCCTTGGGGCAAACCTACAAAAGGTGCTAAAACTCGACATAAAAAAGCTAGTGATAAACTCATTATCTCAAGACGAAAAACTAAAAAAGGTAATTAATGGCTCGTTCAGTTAAAAAAGGTCCTTTTATTGATAGTCATCTCCTAAAAAAAGTTCAGAAAGCTAAAGAAGAGCATAATCGAAAACCAATTAAAACTTGGTCAAGACGAAGCACGATTTTTCCTGACATGATAGGTTTTACTATTAATGTACATGATGGCAGAAAATTTATTCCAGTTTATGTAACAGAAAATCATGTTGGCTATAAATTGGGAGAATTCGCTCCAACCAGAACTTTTAAAGGTCATAAAGGTTCTGTTCAGAAAAAGATAGGAAAATAGATGGCAAGTGCAACTTTGAAATTTGTTCGACTTTCTCCAATTAAAGCTAGGTTAGTTGCTAGAGAAGTTCAGGGAATGAATGCTGAAAAAGCTCTTGCAGCACTAGAATTCACTCCAAATAAGGCTGCTGGTGTTATACATCAAGTAATTGCTTCTGCTGTCGCTAATAGTGAAATAGAGGCTCATAATTTGATTGTTTCCTCATGCAGAGCAGATATGGGACCTACTCTCAAAAGATTTAAACCGAGAGCAAGAGGTAGTGCTTCTAGTATTAAAAAGCCTACTACTCATATTTTTGTTGAAGTTACAAGCATAGAGGGTAAATAATGGGTCACAAAGTCAATCCTATTGGTCTTAGACTAGGTATTAATCGAAATTGGGAATCACGATGGTTTCCAACTAGAAAAAAGGCATCTGAATTTGTTGCTGAAGATAACACACTTAGAAAATTTATTAAAAAACGGCTTTTTTATGCAGGAATTAGTAATATTTTAATTGAAAGAACAGCTCAAAAAATCAGAGTAACTCTTGTTGCAGCTAGACCTGGAGTTATAATTGGTAAAAAAGGTGAAGAGATTGATATATTTAAAAAATCATTAGAATCTCTAATCGGCAAAGAAGTTTCTGTTCAAATTAAAGAAGAAAAACGACCTCAAGCTTCAGCTCAACTTGCAGCTGAAAATGTCGCTACACAACTTGAAAGACGAGTTGCATTCAGACGAGCTATGAAAAAAATGATTCAAGCAGCTCAAAAATCTGGTGTAAAAGGTGTTAAAGTTGCTGTTGCAGGACGACTTGGTGGTGCTGAAATGGCTCGAACTGAATGGTATATCGAAGGTCGAGTTCCTCTTCACACATTAAGAGCAAAAATTGATTACGGTTTTGCAGAAGCTCATACAACTTATGGTGTTATTGGTGTAAAAGTTTGGTTCTTTAAAGGTGAGATTCTTACAAAAGGTATTTCAGATTCAGAATCAGAACCAGCACAAAATAATAATAATAAAAAACGAAAAGCTCAAAACCCAAGAACAAGAAGAGGTAGATAACTATGTTAATGCCAAAAAGAATGAAATTCAGAAAGTATATGAAAGGTCGAAACCGAGGTAAAGCTTACAGCGGTAATCAACTTAATTCAGGTACTGTTGGGTTAAAAGCAATTGAAGCTGGTCAAATCGATTCTCGACAAATTGAAGCAGCTCGAATTGCAATTACAAGACATGTTAAACGACAAGCGAAAGTTTGGATTAGAGTTTTCCCAGATAAACCTTTGACAGCAAAACCTCTTGAAACTCGAATGGGTAAAGGTAAAGGTAGTGTTGAGAAATGGGTTATGAACATTAAACCAGGTCGAATAATTTTCGAAATGGCTGGTGTTGATAATGTTCTTGCAAAAGAAGCTCTAACTTTAGGAATGAGTAAATTACCGTTCTTAACAAAAATCATAACTCAGGAGATGAGCAATGAAATATACTGAGCTAAAAAACAAGGGGCTTGAAGAGTTGAATGCTTTATTAAAAGAAAAACAACTTGAACTTTTTGGATTAAGAATTAAAAAACAACTTGGTCAACAAAAAAATACAGCCACAATTAGATTGTTACGGAAAGATGTAGCTAGAATTAATACAGCTATGTCTTCTTTAAGAGAGGGTCTTTAATGAATAATCACAAAAGAGAAATACAGGGAACTGTAGTATCTATTGCTGGAGATAAGAGTGCTACTATTTTAGTTGAGAGAAAAGTTCTCCATCCAAAATATCATAAATTTGTTAGAAAGTTCAAAAAATATATTATTCATGATGAAAAAAATGAACTTGCTACAAATGATGCAGTTGTTGCTGTTGAGTGCAGACCTCTTTCTAAAAGAAAGAAATTTACTTTAAAAACAGTTATTAGCAAAGGCGAATAATAAAATGATTCAATCATTTACAAGATTAAATGTTGCTGATAACAGCGGTGCTAAAGAGATTATGTGTATCAGAGTCCTTGGCGGTAGCAAACGAAGATATGCATCATTAGGTGATGTTATCGTTGCTTCTGTTAAAAAAGCTATGCCTAATGGTAAAGTTAAACAAGGTCAGGTCGTAAAAGCTGTTGTTGTTAGAACTCATAAAGAAGTTCAACGAGAAAATGGTTCTTTAATCAGATTCGATGATAATGCAGCTGTTTTATTAGATGCTAAAAGAGAACCAATTGGAACTCGTATTTTTGGTCCTGTTGGTAGAGAAGTTCGACATGCTAACTTTATGAAAATTGTTTCACTTGCTCCAGAGGTTTTATAATTAATGAAAAATAAACTAAAAATAAAAAAAGGTGATACAGTTAAAGTAATTGCTGGTGATGACAAAGGCAAAATTGCTAAAGTTATTACGGCTATGCCAAAAACAAGACAATTAATTGTTGAAGGTGTCAAATTAGCAAAAAAAGCTGTAAAACCTAGTGATAAAAATCAAGAAGGTGGTTTTGAGATGATCGAAATGCCTATTGATATCTCAAATGTTAAAAAGATTGAGGAGTAATAAATGGCTTCAAGATTAAAAATTAGATATCAAAACGAAATCAAAGCTCAATTAGAATCTGAATTAAATATTCCTAACAAAATGTTGATTCCAGCTGTAGAAAAAGTTGTAATATCTGTTGGAACAGGTTTTGCAATGAAAGATAAAAAAATGCTCGACAATGTTGTTGATACCATTTCTAAATTATCTGGACAAAAAGCTTTAACAGTTGTTGCGAAAAAATCAGTTGCAGGCTTTAAAGTTAGAGAAGGTATGGTAACTGGAGTTAAAGTTACTTTACGAGGACATAATATGTTCGAATTTTTAGATAAATTAATTAATGTTGCTCTTCCACGAGTTAAAGACTTTAGAGGTATTCCTCGAAATGGTTTTGACGGTCGAGGCAATTATAATTTTGGTCTAACAGAACAACTTATTTTTCCTGAAATTAAATATGATGATGTAATGCAAATTCATGGTATGAATATCACAGTTGTAACAACAGCTGAAAATGATAAAGATGCTCTTGCATTACTTGAAAAAATCGGCTTACCTTTTGTAAAGGCTAAAAATAATGGCTAAAAAATCTATGATTAATAAGGCTAACAGAGAGCCAAAATTTTCAACTAGAGCTTATACACGATGCAAAATTTGCGGACGACCTCACTCTGTTATGAGAGATTTCGGTATCTGCAGAATTTGTTTCAGAAAAATGGCAAACGAAGGATTAATTCCAGGTGTCAGAAAGTCTAGTTGGTAGTATCAACTAATCCCATTAATTTTATTACTCTTGTAATATTTTTATAATTAATGGGATATCTTGCATATAAAATTCTAAATAATTTTGAAAGAGACAAAAATATATGTTAAATGATCTTATTTCTGATTCATTAACAAGAATCCGCAATGCTGCACAAAGACGAGTTGAGCATACTCAACTTCTCTATTCAAAAAGTGTTGAAGCAATTGTAGAGATTTTTAAAGCTAAAGGCTATATCGAAAGTTATAATGTAGTAGCTGATGGTAACAAAAAATTTATAAAAGTTGTATTAAAATATAACGATAAAGGTTACACAGTTATTAACGAAATCGAACGAGTTTCTAAACCAGGAAGACGAGTATATCGCAAAAGTGCTGATATAAAAAGATTCAAAAATGGTTATGGAACAATCGTTGTTTCAACATCAAAAGGTGTAATTGATAATGATCAAGCACATTCTTTAGGTGTTGGTGGCGAAGTTTTATGCACAATTTGGTAGGAGTTTTTTATGTCACGAGTCGGTAAAAAACCAGTAGTTATACCTGCTGATATGAAAATCGAAATTAATGGCAAATTAATAGTTTTTTCAAGAGGCAAAAAAAGTGCAACACTTGACACTCAAGATAATGTTAGTTTTACATTTGAGAACAATTCTCTTATTTTTTCTCCATTAAGTGAAAGTCGTCAAGATCGAGCATCATGGGGAACATATAGAGCTTTAGCTCAAAGTGTTGTTACAGGTCTTGTTTCTGGTTTTGAAAAAAAATTAGAAATTAACGGTGTTGGTTATAAAGCTGCTATAAAAGGTGCTTCTCTTCTTGAATTACAATTAGGCTATTCTCATCCAATTAATTTTACAATTCCTGCTGGAATCGAAGTTATTGTTGATAAAAATATTTTGGTCGTTAAAGGAAGTGATAAACAACTTGTTGGTCAAGTTGCTGCTAATATTAGATCTTACAGAGAGCCAGAACCATACAAAGGTAAAGGTATCAAGTATTCTGATGAGAAAATTATCAGAAAAGCTGGTAAGACTTCTAAAAAATAAGGGATTAGATAGATGAATATAAAAGTTTTAGAAGCTAAAAAAGCCCTAAGAATTAAAAGAAAAAAGAGAATCAGAGCTAAAATCAGTGGTTCTGTTGAGTCTCCAAGAGTTTCTATTTTCAAATCTAATAAATACTTAAGTGCTCAAGCTATCGATGATGTTGCAGGAAATACATTAGTTGGTCTTCATGGCAAAACTATGAATTTAACAGCAAATAAAGAAAGTGCGAAAAAACTTGGTGATGCTTTTGCTGAACAATTAAAAGCACAAGGTATTACAAAGATAGTATTTGATAGAAATGGTTATGAATTCCACGGTGTTGTTGCAGAGTTTGCAAACTCTCTTCGAAACTCTGGAATCAATTTTTAAGGGCAGTTGATGGAAAAAAATATAAGTCGAGAAGGCTTTTCAGAAAATATTGTTCATATTGGACGAGTTACAAAAGTTGTTAAAGGCGGTAGAAGATTTAGATTCACTGCTCTTGTAGTTGTTGGCGATAAAAATGGTCGAGTTGGTGTTGGTTTTGGAAAAGCTAAAGAAGTTCCAGAAGCAATTAAAAAAGCAGTTGATGATGCTTTTAAACATTTAACGACTATTAAAATTAAAGGTTCTACAATTGCTCATGAGGTTGAATTTAAATATAACTCAAGTAAGATTCTTCTTAAACCTGCAAGTGAGGGAACTGGTCTAATTGCTGGTGGTGCTTTAAGACCTTTACTAGAACTAGCTGGAATTAAAGATATTTTAACAAAATCTCTTGGTTCTAATAATCCGTCTACAGTTGTTCGAGCAACTCTCGAAGCACTTAGCAAATTAAAAGGATAGTTTGAATGTCTCTAAATAATTTACAACCTGCAGAAAGTTCAACCCATTATAGAAAAAGAGTTGGACGAGGTCAAGGCAGTGGCATGGGAAAAACTGCTACTCGAGGTGGCAAAGGTCAAACAGCTAGAACAGGTTCAAAAAGAAAAAGAAGTTTTGAAGGTGGGCAACAACCATTAGCAAGACGACTTCCAAAAGTTGGATTTAAATCTAGAGTTGAAAAGCCATATGCTATCAATGTTGACTCATATTCAAAAATTGCACAGCTAAGCGAAATAACAGTCGCAACAATCAAAACAGTTTATAAACTTAACAAAAATGTTGAGGCTATTAAATTAATTGGTCGTGGAGCAAAAGCTTTAGCTGAAAAAATCAAAGATAGTAAAGTTACATATACCAATAGTAACTAATTTCCCTAAATGAATAAAACACTTGCCAACAAGATTTTTATCACATTAGGTTTTCTACTTTTATACAGGTTCTTGGCTTATGTGCCAGTTCCTGGTGTAGATATCGATGTTGTAAAAGCTTTTTTTGATGACAATGCTGGAAATGCATTGGGTCTTTTTAACATGTTCAGTGGTCAAGCTGTTGAACGATTAAGTATTATCTCTCTTGGCATAATGCCATATATTACTGCTTCTATTATTATGGAACTTCTTGCAGCTACATTTCCATCTTTTGGTCAAATGAAAAAAGAGAGAGATGGTATGACTAAATATATGCAAATAATTAGATACACAACTGTTTTTATAACTATCGTTCAGGCTATCGGTGTAGCAATTGGATTACATAGTTTAACAGGCAAAGCTGGTCAAAGTGCCGTTATGATAGATGGTGATACATTTATTTTATTAGCCGCTTTTTCTATGCTAACTGGAACAATGTTATTAATGTGGATTGGTGAAAGAATTACACAAAGAGGCATTGGTAACGGAATAAGTTTAATTATTTTTGCAGGTATCGTTTCAGCTATTCCATCGGCTATTGGTCAAACAATGAGTCTTGTTAATAATGGCTCAATAAGTTTTCTTGTTGTCTTATTAATCTTTGCTGTTATTTTAGTTACTGTTGGATCAATTATTTATGTTGAACTTGGCGAACGACGAGTTCCTGTAACATATGCTAAAAAAATGATGATGCAAAACCAAAATAAACGAATCATGAATTATATTCCAGTTAAAGTAAATTTAAGTGGTGTTATTCCTGTTATTTTTGCTTCAGCAATTTTAATGTTCCCTTTAACTTTATTACAAGCTTCTAAAAATGAATATGTTACAGCTGTAGCAGATTTCATGAATCCAAACGGATATTTTTATCATTTCTTGACATTTATTTTTGTCATTTTCTTTGCATTTTTTTATGCTTCAATTACTTTTAATGCTAAAGATATTTCAGAAAACCTTAAAAAACAAGGTGGTTTCATCCCTGGAATAAGACCTGGTGAACATACAAAAGAGTTTTTAAATGATGTTGCAAGTAAATTAACTGTTACAGGTTCAATTTATTTAGCATTAGTTGCTACTCTACCATGGCTTCTTGTTAAAGGTGCAGGTGTTCCATTCTTTTTCGGAGGAACTGCAGTATTAATTACAGTTCAAGTTGCCCTTGATACAATGCGAAAAATAGAGGCTCAAATTTATATGAGCAAGTATGAGACAATAAGTGCTGTTGGATTATAAATAATGGCTATACCTTTAAGAAAGTCTCATGAAATTGAGGCTCTCCGAGAGGCAAATCATATTGTTGCTGAAACTCTAAAAATTCTTGCAAATAGTGTTCAAGAAGGGGTTTCTCTTTTGGAATTGGATTTAATCGCTGAAAATTATATTCGCTCCAAAGGTGCAAAACCCTCTTTCAAAGGACTCTATGGTTTCCCTTCTTCCATATGCACTTCTGTTAATGAAGTTGTTATTCACGGAATTCCAACAAATTATAAACTTCAAAATGGTGATATTATCGGTTTAGATGTCGGAGTCGAACTTAACGGTTGGTATGGCGATTCAGCTATAACAATTGGTGTCGGCACAATTTCTAAAGAAAACGAAGAATTAATATCTTGTGCCAAAGACACTCTTTATTATGCAATTTCGATTATAAAAGATGGTATGCGATTCAAAGAATTAAGTCATCATATTGAACAGTTTATACGAAATAGAGGTTTCGTTCCTCTTGCGAATTATTGTGGTCATGGAATAGGACGAAAACCGCACGAAGAACCAGAAATTCTAAACTATATTGATGGTGGCTCTCCGAATAGTGGTCCAAAAATAAAAAATGGCATGGTCTTTTGCATAGAACCAATGATCTGTAAATTTGATGTGCAATCAACTTTATTAAATGATAAATGGTCGGTTGTTTCTAAAGATGGTAAAAATTCCAGTCATTATGAACACACTGTTGCTATTATTAATGGCAAAGCTGAAATACTCTCTAAATAAAATAATTATTGTAAAAAGAAAAATAAAAAAGGTTAATTAATGGCGAAAACCGATGTAATTGAGGTTGATGGTAAAATTATCGAAGCTCTTCCAAATGCTACTTTTAGAGTTGAGTTAGAAAATGGACATGTAATTTTATGTCATATTGCTGGAAAAATGAGAATGAATTATATTCGTATTCTTCCTGGTGATAAAGTAAAAGTTGAACTAACTCCATATAGTCTCGATAAAGGGCGAATTACTTACAGATATAAATAAAATAAATATCTTTTTAACCTCGTGAAATAAAAAACGAGGTTCTTGTTTATCTTTTTTGGTAAAATCCGTATTAAAATAATTGGGAGCTAATTAAATAAAAAATGGCCAAACGGATTAACACAGTAAATTTTGATAATATCCTTCAAGTATTAAATCAATCTGCACAAACATTTCAAGCAAAATCTTATATTAAAACTCGTGAAAAATTTCTTGAAGTCATATATTCTAATGATCGAGGTGTTTATCTTTTTGATGGTGAAGCTGGTTCAGGAAAAAGCACGATGATTAAATCAATTTATGATTCAATTACAAGTGATATCTATCTTATTCAAACTCCACCTATTAATATTCGCGAATTATTAGATGAAATGTATTTTTTATTAAGAGGCAAAAGATTTTCTCAAACAGTTAAATTAGATGAAATAAAAATCAGAGTAAATGATGCTTTTAAAAAAATAAATCATACAGTTATTATTGATAACTTGCGAGATGATAATTTAGAATTAATAAAACAATTTAATAAAATTAGCGAAGAATTTGATGGATTAAAAATTTTGTTTTCTATGGACACAGTTTTATTTAATAACGAAGACCCAATATTACTTTTTACAAAAGGCTTTAAAGATAGAATTACTCTTAAACCTTTAATAGAAGATGATATTGTTGATTATTTTAATGTGTTGAAAGAAGACTTTTCAATAGAGTTTTCTGAACTTATAAAACATAGTTATGTTGTATATGACATAACTGGCGGTAGGTTTTATAAATTATATAGATTATTATTAGGCATTTTTGATATATTAAAATTAGCTCACAGTGAAAATATAGAAAAATATCAAGAAATTTCAGAATGTATTATTATTATGTCAGCTATAGATAAAGAGTTAATTCATGGATAAAAGTCGTTTATTACAATTAGAAATAAAATGCAAAGAACTTCAAAAAAATAAAACAACTGGAATTAAATCTTATTTAATTTCTTTAAAAAATAAATTATTTTTATTTTCTTTAAAACCAAATAATTTAAAAAAAATATTTAATTTTAAATTCGAAAAAATATCTATGTCAAAATCAAAAAAAATATTAATCACTGGCACAATCATGGCGATTGGCGGTGGATATTATCTTATATCAAATAAAAAAGATAATCTTGCTGAAAATACTTTTTTTGATTTTGACATCAAAACTCCATCGTTCATAGCTTCTGTTTTTAAATTAACAGAAACTGTATCTGCATCCGAACAAAATGAATCACATATAATATTAACTCCCGAAAATAATATTACATACGAAATTATTGATATTAATAATAGTAATATAACTAGCATAGAAAATAATCACAGTAATGTTTCTAATGATTCAGATAATAACGACTCGATTCTTTTGGATTATCAAGAAATCAGCAAAAGAAATATAAAAACATCACATATGATTTCAGATTTACCAAAAGGTCGCAACGAAAATATTGTTTATCTTACTGGTTATGAAAAAAATTCTCCACAAGTCTTAACAGATGAATGGTTTGTTGTTATCGAAGAAATTAAACAAGCTACAAAGATTATTCCCCGAATAGAATATTCTGAAGAAAATAGTTCATTAATTGATGAGGTTGAGCAAGTTGTTAATAAAGACTCGAACAGTTCTAAACTAAACTGGGAAGCGACTTATATTTTTGATCAAACATTAGATCAAGATTATAATCAAGGTCTTGTCGTTAATGAGTTCAACGAAACAAATCATAAAATAATTAACAAACAAACTCAATATGTTCTTGAAGCTAATCATTCAATAGATATTTATCAAACAGGTTTAACTGCAAACAACGACGAAGAAGATCGTGATTTAAAAAAATATCAAACAACTTTAAAACAAAATCTTCCAGTGTTTAAGAAAATAGATAAATCAAATAGTTTAATAGTTGAGCCAACTGTAACAATAAATAAAAAGCAACAAGATGCAAGTAACTTATATAAATTTGATACAAATTCATCTTATCAAACTGGTCTTTTAATGAATGAAGATAATGAAAGTTCAAAAAAAATTAAACACAAACAACAAGAAAGTTATGCGTTTGAAACAAAAACAGACTTAAATATTTCTATTGTTGAACCTAAAATTCTAACAAAAATTAACAAAGATTCTTGGGATCAAATCTATCTGTTTGATTCGCACACAGATGCAATAAATAAAGAAATTATCATTAAAAATGCAAAACCAACAATAAAAAAAGTTGAGAACAATATTTCATTGGTTAGTTTGTCTTCCGATAATTTAATTGAACAGAAAAATAATTCGCAAAAATACGAAAATAATATCTCGCTCGAGCCAATTTACTTAACAGAATTAACCGAAGAGCAAAAAAAGATTAATATAAAAGAAAGCTGGGATGGTTATAAACTATTCAATAATGAACTTGATGCTAAGTTAATAGTTGCAAATAAACAAGAAGTTATTACAAAAAAAGAAAATCCTGAAATTAGTTCGATTAATCCAGATAAATTAACAATCGAAGAAGTTACAAATCACAAAAAAGATAATTGGGAAAAAGCTTATATTTTTGACGGAGACATAAATTCTAACTTAATTATTTCTGAAGACAATAAAACGATCATAAAAGTTGATAAAAATGTTTCACTTGACAGTTTGCAAATTGCGAACATTATTGAAAAACTCAAACAAAAATCAGTCGAAAACAATCTTTCATTCGAAAAAATTAGCTTGAATAATTTAACTGAAGAAAAACCAATTATCGTTCAAAAACAAGATAAAAATATTTCACTTGAAATTCTCGACTTTAACGATCTTGTGAAATTATTTGGCAAAAACATAACTGAACCTATAGCTGTAAAAAAAGCGAATCCTGAAATTAGTTCTATCAATCCAGATAAATTAACAATCGAAGAAACTCAAAACAATAAAAAAGATAATTGGGAAAAAGCTTATATTTTTGACGGAGACATAAATTCTAACTTAATTATTTCTGAAGACAATAAAACGATCATAAAAGTTGATAAAAATGTTTCACTTGACAGTTTGCAAATTGCGAACATTATTGAAAAACTCAAACAAAAATCAGTCGAAAACAATCTTTCATTCGAAAAAATTAGCTTGAATAATTTAACTGAAGAAAAACCAATTATCGTTCAAAAACAAGATAAAAATATTTCACTTGAAATTCTCGACTTTAACGATCTTGTGAAATTATTTGGCAAAAACATAACTGAACCTATAGCTGTAAAAAAAGCGAATCCTGAAATTAGTTCTATCAATCCAGATAAATTAACAATCGAAGAAACTCAAAACAATAAAAAAGACAATTGGGAAAAAGCTTATATTTTTGACGGAGATATAAACTCGAATTTAATTATTTCTGAAGACAATAAAACGATCATAAAAGTTGATAAAAATGTTTCACTTGATAGTTTGCAAATCGCAAATATAATCGAGAAACTCAAACAAAAATCAGTCGAAAATAATCTTTCATTCGAAAAAATTAGCTTGAATAATTTAACAGAAGAAAAACCTGTTATCACTCAAAAATACGAAAATAATATCTCGCTCGAGCCAATTTACTTAACAGAATTAACCGAAGAGCAAAAAAAGATTAATATAAAAGAAAGCTGGGATGGTTATAAACTATTCAATAATGAACTTGATGCTAAGTTAATAGTTGCAAATAAACAAGAAGTTATTACAAAAAAAGAAAATCCTGAAATTAGTTCGATTAATCCAGATAAATTAACAATCGAAGAAGTTACAAATCACAAAAAAGATAATTGGGAAAAAGCTTATATTTTTGACGGAGACATAAATTCTAACTTAATTATTTCTGAAGACAATAAAACGATCATAAAAGTTGATAAAAATGTTTCACTTGACAGTTTGCAAATTGCGAACATTATTGAAAAACTCAAACAAAAATCAGTCGAAAACAATCTTTCATTCGAAAAAATTAGCTTGAATAATTTAACTGAAGAAAAACCAATTATCGTTCAAAAACAAGATAAAAATATTTCACTTGAAATTCTCGACTTTAACGATCTTGTGAAATTATTTGGCAAAAACATAACTGAACCTATAGCTGTAAAAAAAGCGAATCCTGAAATTAGTTCTATCAATCCAGATAAATTAACAATCGAAGAAACTCAAAACAATAAAAAAGATAATTGGGAAAAAGCTTATATTTTTGACGGAGACATAAATTCTAACTTAATTATTTCTGAAGACAATAAAACGATCATAAAAGTTGATAAAAATGTTTCACTTGACAGTTTGCAAATTGCGAACATTATTGAAAAACTCAAACAAAAATCAGTCGAAAACAATCTTTCATTCGAAAAAATTAGCTTGAATAATTTAACTGAAGAAAAACCAATTATCGTTCAAAAACAAGATAAAAATATTTCACTTGAAATTCTCGACTTTAACGATCTTGTGAAATTATTTGGCAAAAACATAACTGAACCTATAGCTGTAAAAAAAGCGAATCCTGAAATTAGTTCTATCAATCCAGATAAATTAACAATCGAAGAAACTCAAAACAATAAAAAAGACAATTGGGAAAAAGCTTATATTTTTGACGGAGATATAAACTCGAATTTAATTATTTCTGAAGACAATAAAACGATCATAAAAGTTGATAAAAATGTTTCACTTGATAGTTTGCAAATCGCAAATATAATCGAGAAACTCAAACAAAAATCAGTCGAAAATAATCTTTCATTCGAAAAAATTAGCTTGAATAATTTAACAGAAGAAAAACCTGTTATCACTCAAAAATACGAAAATAATATCTCGCTCGAGCCAATTTACTTAACAGAATTAACCGAAGAGCAAAAAAAGATTAATATAAAAGAAAGCTGGGATGGTTATAAACTATTCAATAATGAACTTGATGCTAAGTTAATAGTTGCAAATAAACAAGAAGTTATTACAAAAAAAGAAAATCCTGAAATTAGTTCGATTAATCCAGATAAATTAACAATCGAAGAAGTTACAAATCACAAAAAAGACAATTGGGAAAAAGCTTATATTTTTGACGGAGACATAAATTCGAACTTAATTATTTCTGAAGACAATAAAACGATCATAAAAGTTGATAAAAATGTTTCACTTGATAGTTTGCAAATTGCAAACATAATCGAAAAACTCAAACAAAAATCAGTCGAAAACAATCTTTCATTCGAAAAAATCAGTTTGAATAATTTAACTGAAGAAAAACCTGTTATCACTCAAAAACAAGATAAAAATATTTCACTTGAGATTCTTGATTTTAACGATCTTGTGAAGTTATTTGGCAAAAATATAACTGAACCTATAGCTGTAAAAAAAGAAAATCCTGAAATTAGTTCGATCAATCCAGATAAATTAACAATCGAAGAAACTCAAAACAATAAAAAAGACAATTGGGAAAAAGCTTATATTTTTGACGGAGACATAAATTCAAATTTAATTATTTCTGAAGACAATAAAACGATCATAAAAGTTGATAAAAATGTTTCACTTGATAGTTTGCAAATTGCGAACATAATCGAAAAACTCAAACAAAAATCAGTCGAAAACAATCTTTCATTCGAAAAAATCAGTTTGAATAATTTAACTGAAGAAAAACCTGTTATCACTCAAAAACAAGATAAAAATATTTCACTTGAGATTCTTGATTTTAACGATCTTGTGAAGTTATTTGGCAAAAATATAACTGAACCTATAGCTGTAAAAAAAGCGAATCCTGAAATTAGTTCGATCAATCCAGATAAATTAACAATCGAAGAAACTACAAACAACAAAAAAGATAATTGGGAAAAAGCTTATATTTTAGACGGAGACATAAATTCAAATTTAATTATTTCTGAAGACAATAAAACGATCATAAAAGTTGATAAAAAAGTCAAAGAACAAGTTGTTTTACCGACTTTTGAATCAATTAAAAATCAAGATGTGAATATTTACAAAAAGCCAAAAACTGAACAAGATGAAATTCAGCTTCCTGATTTTCCTATTTTGCCTGTTGAAAATTTGAAAGTTGATAAAAAAATCAAAGAACAGATCTCAATGCCGTCTTTACCAACAATCGAAGGTAATAAAAATATTGTTGTTGAAAAACAAGATAATAGTAAAAATTGGGACAGCACTTATATATTTAATCCTAGTTTTGAACCAAATCAAGCTAAATCGATTGTTGTTACAGAAACAAAAGAAGAGTTACCTCATCGAGAAAATAATTCAATTAAAAATATTGATACTATTAAACCAATGAAACTTGAACCCGAAACAGAAACAAATTCTCAAACAAATAAAAATGAAAACATTCCAAGTATTTCTTTAGATACGATTGATTTTAATGCTTTAATTAAGTTGTTTAGTAACGATGAGGTTAATAATAAAAACAACAATGAAGCTGTTGCAAAACCTTCTATACAGTCAATAAAAAATGATAAAGTTAAAATAACTAAGAATATTCAACCGCAAGAAATTATAAATGAAGAAGATTCGTTATCACTTGAGCCAATAGAACTTTCGTTAATTCATTCTGAAAATAACGAAGAATATGAACATCCAAAAACTAAAGATAGTTTGATGAATTATAAATATTTTGACAAACTTCATGATTCTATGATTGAAGCAACAGAAATAGATTTAGATGTTGAATTTAAAAATCTAAATGTTATTTCTAATGTGGACGAACCTGAAAAAAATGAGTCAGAACCTATAATTCAAGAACAACCAAAAGCTGAACATAATTTATCTCAACAAGAGCAACCGAAACAAGAAGTCGTTCAAGAACAACCGAAACAAGAAGTCGTTCAAGAACAACCGAAACAAGAAGTCGTTCAAGAGCAACCGAAACAAGAAATCGTTCAAGAGCAACCGAAACAAGAAATCGTTCAAGAACAACCGAAACAAGAAGTCATTCAAGAACAACCGAAACAAGAAATCGTTCAAGAGCAACCGAAACAAGTAATCGTTCAAGAGCAACCGAAACAAGAAGTCGTTCAAGAGCAACCGAAACAAGAAATCGTTACAAATACTCAAAAGATTGAAATAGAGACTGATAAAAATGGATACAATACTATATTCTTAAAACCAATATTAAATTTATAGAGAGGTTAGTTTGAATCGTTTAACTCAATTTGTATTGTTAGGTTTAACAGTCTTAGATGCAAAAAGCATTGATGAACTGATTAACGATTTTCAAAAAAAGAATTTTCGTTCTGTTTGTAATGAAGGCTCTGTAAAAATTGATAGAGGAAATAAGGACGAAGATTTTATAGGTATTGTTGGTGTTGCTTGTGCTGAAATAGATGCTATTAATAAATTAGCAATTATTCAAAATGAATTAAAATCAACACGAGCAGGAAGAAATAATGGCTCATATTTTTCAACTTTAGTTTTGCAAAAAAAATTACTATATCAATTTATGGTTGATGACATAGATTTAGGATATTTAAGAGTTCCTGATACAAATCATATTTTATCAATAGTATTTAAATATATTGTATTAAAAAAATACAATATTGTTTCAGATAATCCAAAAGAAATTCAAATTATTGATGGCGAATTAAAAATAAATTTATTTATGTCCCGAGAAAGTCAGCCAAAAATGATGATTGATGTTTATAAAAATGGTTCATTAGAAAGTCAGCATTGGTATCGTTAAAAAATAATAAAAATATTAATCAAACTATTAGTGCAATTGCAACGGCTCACGGAACTGGAGCGATTTCGATTATTCGAATAAGTGGCAATTTAGCTTTAGATATTGCTTCGAAAATTACTCATAAAAATATCGATTTTTTCGCACCGCGAGAAGCAAAATTAGTTACGATTTATAATATAGAAAATAAAAAAATAGACAAATGTATCGTGATTTATTTTAAATCACCATATTCTTTTACGGGTGAAGATATTATCGAATTTCAAACTCACGGCGGAATTATGATTGCGAAAATGGTTCTGCAATTGACATTGAAATTTGGAGCAAGATTATCTCGAGCTGGTGAATTTTCGCAACGAGCTTTTTTGAATGGCAAAATCGATTTATCAGAAGCTGAAGCAATAAGCGAATTAATAAATGCAAAAAGCGAACAAGCCGTTTTTGAACTTTCAAAACAGTTGCATGGTTCGTTAAAAATTGAAGTTGAAAATATTCGCAGTGAATTATTAAATATTCTTGCTCATTCTGAAGTTGTGATTGATTATGCTGAAGATGATTTACCGACAGATATCGAACAAGAAATAATTAATAAATTATCAATTATTACTATAAAACTAAAAGAACTTTTAAAATCAAGTAAAATGAGAAATCGTATTTTTGAAGGTTTTAAAATTGCAATTGTTGGTCGTCCAAATGTTGGCAAAAGTTCGCTTTTGAATAAATTATTAAATTACGAACGAGCAATTGTTAGCGATATTGCTGGAACAACTCGCGATCGAGTCGAAGATTATTTAAATATCGGGACTCATAGTGTCAAAATTGTTGATACGGCTGGAATTCGAGAAAGCATTGATGAAATCGAGAAAATCGGAATCGCTCGAAGTCTTGATGCAATCAATGAATCTGATATTGTTCTTGCTATTTTTGACGGTTCTCAACATTTAACAGATGAAGACCATAAAATTATTTCTATTTTAAATGAATATAAAAATTCTAAAAAGATTTTTGCCGTTTTAAATAAAAATGATTTAGGTTTAATGATTAAAAATATAGCTGAATTTGAAATTATAAATATTTCAACTAAAATTAATAATATTCAGCACCTCATCGAACAGATAGAAAAGTATTTAACTTCGATTAATAATTCAGCTGAAAGTGGAACAATTTTGTCATCGACAAGACAAATCGATGAGGTCGAAAAAACTTTGATTGCTATCGAAGAAGCTTTAGAACCTTTAAAAAATGGCGAACTTGAATTTTTTTCTTTTCATATTAACGAAGCAATAGAAAGAATTTCAAATATATCAAGACCTTATAATTATAATGAAATGCTAGATAAAATGTTTGGGAATTTTTGCCTTGGTAAATAAAAAATATTTTTTGTATTTAGGTTTAACTTTTTTTACGGTTTCGGAACTTTTTGCAAGTTCTGATAATATCGAAAAATTATCTTTACAGTTAGATTGGAAACATCAATTTGAGTATGCTGGTTATTATATGGCAAAAGAAAAAGGCTTTTATAATAAAGCAGGTTTAAATGTTGAAATAAAAGAATTTAACGGCAAAGATCCTGTTTCGGTTACTCTTTCAGGTGATGCCACTTTTGGAACTTATAATTCAAAAATTGTTCTTTCAAAAATGAAAGGCGAACCTATTGTGTTTTTGGCAAATATTTTTAAAAAGTCAGGTTTAGTTTTGATTTCTCAAAAAGATATTCGAACACCAAAAGATTTTGTAAATAAAAAAATTATGGCAACAGCTGATCAGTTTCAAACCGACGGAATTGGAGCTTTAATTAAACGATTTGGAGTTGAAAAAAAATATCAGCAAATTGAACCAACTTTTAATATTTCAGATTTTGTAAATAATAAAGTTGATGCTTTCTCGGCTTATATTTCGAATGAACCTTTTGAATTAAATAAAAATAATGTTTCGTTTAATATTATTGATCCTGCGAATTATGGCATTTATATGTATGGCGATTCGCTGTTTACAACAATATCAGAAGTTGAAAAAAATCCTGAACGAGTTTCGAATTTTATTTCTGCTTCGATTGAAGGTTGGGAATATGCTTTAAATAATATTGACGAAACAATTAAAATTATAAAAAATAAATATAATACACAGAATAAAAGTATCGAGGCTTTGAAATATGAAGCCGAAGAAACAAAACGATTAATTATGCCAGATGTTTATAAATTAGGTTCAATCGATAAAGACAAAATTAAAAATATATCTGATACTTTTGTTGAACTTGGTCTCGCTGAAAAAAATAATTATTCTTTTAAAAATTTTATATTCGAAGATTTAAAAAATAGTGCAATTAAATTAAATTACGAGGAACAAAATTATATAAATAACCAAAAAATATTAACGATTTGTTCTGTAAAAAATTTAATGCCTTATGAATCGATTGATAAAAATAATCTTCACGGAATCAATGCTGATTATTTAAAACTTGTGTCAAATCTTTTAGATATTAAATTTGAAATAAAAAGTTACGAAAACTCAAATTTAACTTTACGAGCTGTTCAAAATGGTGAATGCGATTTGACTTCGATTTATAATCAAAATTTAGAAACCAGTTTTAATAATATTTATATTTCTGAAGCTTATTATGAGTTTCCACTTGTTGCAGTTTCGAAAATTGAAAAACCATTTTTGTCAAATATTGAACATATTGCAAACGAAAAAGTATCAGTTGTCGAAGGTGAGTCTTTTTCGAATATGTTAATTTCTAATTATAAAATCGATAGTTTAATCGAAGTTCAAAATATTAATAGCGGTCTAAAAAAAGTAAATTCTGATGAGGTAGAATATTTCGTTAATACTTTGCCATTGATTGGCTATTTTTTACAAAAAGATTATTATTCACAATTGAAAATATCAGGCAAATTTCCAGAAAATTTTCAACTTAGATTTGCAACTAAAGATCCGCAATTAAAAAATATTTTAAATAAAGTTATTCGAGCGATTCCAGAAAGCGAATCAACACGAATAATTAATAGCTGGATTTCGATTAAATATGATGATTTTGATAAAACGATTTTTATAAGAATAGTCGTTTTCTTTGTAATAATTATTTCTGTTTTATATTTAAGATATGTAATTACAGATAGATATAATAGAAAATTAACAGAAGAAGTTCAACGACAATTAGAAGAAATTCGCAAAAAAGATTCAGCTTTGTTAAGTCAAAATAAATTAGCATCAATGGGCGAAATGATCGGTTCAATTGCTCATCAATGGAAACAGCCGTTAAATATTCTTCAGTTAAATATCGAAATGTTAATTGATGATTATGATGATGGTTTAATTGATGATAAATTTATTAATGAATTCAGAGATAAAAATATTGATATTATTAAATTTATGGTTACGACGATAGATGATTTTAGAAATTTTTTTAGAGTCGAAAAAGAAAAATCGATGTTTGATATTAAAAGTTCTGTTACAAAAATCGTTGATATGCAAAAAATATATTTAAAAAAGAGAAATATTGATGTCGAAATTATCGGTGATAATTTTAAAGCTTACGGTTTTTCAACAGAATTTCAGCAAGTAATATTAAATTTAATAAATAATGCCAAAGATGAAATGGTGAAAAAAAATATGAGCGACGGCAAAATAAAAATTAATATTTCTAAAGATGGTCTTGTTCATGTTATTGATAATGCTGGTGGTGTTCCTGAACAGATTATTAATAAAATTTTTGAACCGTATTTCACTACAAAAGGTGTCGGCGAAGGAACAGGTTTGGGATTACACATGTCAAAAACAATCGTTGAAGATCATCTTGATGGTAAAATTGGTGTTACAAATGTTTTAGGTGGAGCAGAATTTTTTGTAAAATTAACTCCAGTTATAAATTAAATAATTAATAAAAAAGGTGTGAATTAAATGAGTAAAATTATTGTTCTTAATGCTAAAGGTGGAGTCGGCAAATCGACTATTTCTATGCAAGTTATCGTTCCGTATTTATATACGAGAAATGGCAATCGTGTTGTTAATTATTATGAATTCGATGACGAAAATGAAGACAGCAAATCGTTTATTAATTCTAAACTTGTTAATTCTCAACAAATCAGAGTTGCTGATAAAAATTTACGAGATCCAATTACGGATATTGTTCTTCGAGAAGAATCAATGTGTATCGATGTCGGAGCAAATAAAACGACAACTTATTTTATTTCGTCGTTAATTGACAGCGGTATGATTGATGCAATTGACCTCATCGTTATTCCACTTTCTGATGGCGAACTCGATGCAATAAATGCAATTGAACTTTATTATAAAATAAAAGAAAGCGGAAGCAATGTAAAAGTTTTATTTATTTTAAATAGATATAACGAATTACGAGCTATCGATTCACAGTTTGATATATTTTTAGGTGATAAACGAGGCTTTTTTGATACTCAAGGTTTTATCGAAAATGTTCTCGAAAAAGATAGAAATTATGTAACTCTTGCTGATAGCGATGCGATTAAATATTGTCGAAGTTTTGGAACAACAGTTTGGGAACTTGCTCATCTTGATCGAGATTTATCAGGACAATTACGAGATGCAATCAAAGAAAAAAGAGATAAACAAGAAATTAAATTATTATCGTTTAAACGGGCTTTAAAAGGTGATTGCGAGTTATTAACAACAAGAAATCTTGAACCAATTTTCGAACGATTAGATAATTTATTATCACGAGATTAATTTTATTAATTTAAAGAATGCCATTAACTAATCTTAATCACAATCAGCGATCGGCTGCAACAACAGAGCTGGGTTATAACTTAGTTATAGCTTCAGCTGGAACTGGCAAAACTTCAACGATTGTTGGACGAATTGCCTATTTAATTAAACACAAAAATATTCAACCCGAAGAAATTTTATTATTAACTTTTACGAATAAAGCTTCAGCTGAAATGATTTCTCGAGTTGCAAAACTTCTTAGCGATGAGGTCGCAAAAAAAATCGTTGCAGGAACTTTTCATTCTGTGAGTTATAAATATTTAAAAAAAGTTGAACCAAGTTTATTATTAAAAAGTGAAACAGACATACGAACATTATTTCGTTCGATTTATGAACGGCGAAATTTTGCATCATTGCGAGGCGAAGTTTCGACAAAAGCCTATGAATCTAAATATTTATACGAAACATATAATTTTTATCAAAATGTAGAGTTAAATTTGAGTTTTGGTGATTGGATTAGCGAATACAAAGAAGAACATAGAATTTATGCTGATATTTATGAAGACATTGCAAATGATTTCGAAACAGAAAAGAAAAATTTAGGCTTTTTAAATTTTAATGATTTGTTAATTAAAATGCGAGATAATTTAAAAAAATCACGACCTATTTATCGAGAAATTCTTGTCGATGAATATCAAGATACGAATTTATTACAAGATTCGCTAATTCGCGAATTAAAACCCGAATCTTTATTTTGTGTCGGCGATTACGATCAAAGTATTTATGCTTTTAACGGTGCAAATATTTCGATAATTGGAGATTTTACTAAAAATTTCAAAAATGCAAAAGTTCATACTTTGACTCAAAATTATCGTTCAACTGCTCCGATTTTAGATCTTGCAAATCGTGTTATCGAAATTAACAAACGACTTTATAATAAAAAATTAGAAGTTACAAAAAAACATCCAAATTTTCAACCTAAATTATTAATTTATGAAGAATTATATGAACAGTATGAAGGAATCGCAAAAACGATAAAAAATTCAAATACAAATCATGACAAAATTGCTGTTTTATTTCGAAATAATATTTCAGCTGACGGAATCGAAGGCGAATTGAGAAAATTGGGAATTCCATCGAAACGGCGAGGCGGAAGAAGTTTTTTTGATTCAGCTGAAATAAAAGCAATATTAGATGTTTATACAATTTTAGTAAATCCTCGAGATATGATGTCTTTTATTCATGTTTTTGAATATATAAAAGGTCTTGGAGCTTCAACTGCAAAAGAGATTTTTGAAGGTTTGACTCGTCTTGGCAATGGCTCAATTTATCGAGGTTTGTCAAATCCAAATCCAGAAATTCATAATCCGTTTCAACAGGGACGAACAAGTTCGCAACTATTACTTTCAGATTATTTTGAAGATTTTATGCCACCAACAAGATTTGCACATATTCCAGAAATACAAGATGCGACTTTTATAAAAAATAAGATTTTAACTCATCCGCGAATTAGCGACGATGGAGCAAAAATACTTTATTTATTTCGCCAACTTGAAAAAAATTTTCAGAAATTTAACGAACCAAAAAGTGCTTTGCAACTTATTAAATCAAGTTATATATATAAATATATTTTAAAATCTCTGGTTTTATCGCGATCTAAATTATCAACTGGCGATATTAGTGAAGACAAAAAACTGGAAGCCGAAAAAAATATAAATGATAAATTAGATATGTTATTTAATCTTTCGAAAACTTATAGCGATCATCGAAGCTTCTTAAATGCTATGATTTTAGGTTCAAAAGATTTAACAAAAGGCAACGGTGTTAATCTTTTAACTGTTCATTCAAGTAAAGGCTTAGAATTCAAAGAAGTTTATATCGTTGATTTAATGGATGGTCGTTTTCCAAATAATAAATTATCAAAACAGCACGACGGCGGAATAGACGAAGAACGAAGATTATTTTATGTTGCCGTTACACGAGCCGAAGAAAAATTATATTTATCATATGCAAAACAAGATAAAAGCGAAGTTAAAAAAAATGGACAACCAAAAAGTTTTGAACCTTCGCAATTTTTACATGAAAGCGGATTAATAAAATAACTTAAAATCTTTTTTCAGCACCAATTCGCCATATTGTCTCGTTGATAATTTCATGTTTATTATTTGTTAAATCTCGTTCGATTGTTCTTTTTTTCCCAAAACCGATACTAGGATTCATTTCACCCATTAATTTAAAATCTAAAATAGTTTTAATTAACCAATAGCTTGATTCTGTTTCGCCTTGAAATAATTGAACAGAAAAAGTTTTGTTGATATTATTAAATTGCTGTAATTTATATTCGAGAGCCAAAAGATTATAACCAGCTTCAAAACCAAACGATAAAAATTTATCCGTTTTGAACATTAATTCCAAAAGAGCCGAATACGAAATATCAGCCGAAGCTGAACCTTTATAATTTGCATTATAATTATCGATTGCCGTTGTTTGTTCAAAATCGATTTTATTACTCGGATAAATATCTCCAGAAACTCGCCATAAAAATTTGCCATTTGATTTATTTGATAAATTTAAATAAGCTCCAGTTTGTATGACATCGATATCAACACTATTTTCAAATATAGTTGATAAACTATTATTTTTCGTAAAACCAAACTCTCGTTTTTTAATGTCGATGAGGTTTGTTTCTAATCCAATCGAAAAATCAAAATCATTAAAATTATATTTTTTTGTGAGAATATTAAATTGAAAAGTTTTGTTTTCTGTTGATGAACTGTTTCGTCCGTTTTGATAATTTGGAATGTCTTTAATTTGAATATTCGTAAAAGCTGTGTAACCAACACCAGAATATAACGAATCTGTCCAATGAATTGGATAAAAAAAGTTTGGAATAATTACACCGTCGGAAATTTCAAAATTAATATTTGAAAATTCTGAATCAGCAAAAAGCGAAAATAACGAACTAGCAAATAAATAAAATTTAATTTTTTTATTAATTATCATAATTTTTCCTTTAAGCTTAAAATTTCATCAGGAGAAAGACCAGTTTTTAACGAAATAGTTTCAACATCTAAAACATCTAATAAATTTTTAGCGATTTCAAGCTGTTTTTTTCTTTCACCTTGCTCAATTCCAGTTTTTTTCGCGGTTTCAACGGCATCGAAAGTTGCCCAAGCTTTGTTAAAAGCAATATCATAAACATTTTGCTCTTCAGTTGATAAACTATAATATTTAGCTAGTTCTAAGATTTGCATTTTTCATAAATCCTTTAAGCTTAAAATTTCTTCTTGAGAAAGACCAGTAGAAAGCTCAATAACTAACAAATCAACATTATTTTTTAACAAACTTTTAGCAATTTCTAGCTTTTCAGCTTTACGACTTTCTTTTTTCGCAGTTTCGACGGCATCGAAAGTTGCCCAAGCTTTATTAAAAGCAATATCATAAACATTTTGCTCTTCAGTTGATAAACTATAATATTTAGCTAGTTCTAAGATTTGCATTTTTCATAAATCCTTTAAGCTTAAAATTTCTTCTTGAGAAAGACCAGTAGAAAGCTCAATAACTAACAAATCAACATTATTTTTTAACAAACTTTTAGCAATTTCTAGCTTTTCAGCTTTACGACTTTCTTTTTTCGCAGTTTCGACGGCATCGAAAGTTGCCCAAGCTTTATTAAAAGCAATATCATAAACATTTTGCTCTTCAGTTGAAAGATTATAATATGTAGCTAGTTCTAAAATTTGATTGAATTCATAGTCTGTATTTTTTAAATCGATTTCACCTTCATGTTTCATGAAATATAAGATCAAATCTTTTAAAGTTTGTGGATTTTCGTTTTTGAATTTCCGCAATTCGACATAAACGAAATTAAGATTTTCGTTCATATTTTGACATTTATCATCTCTGAGATTGATTTTGTGAATATAATTTTCGTCTTGAAAAATATCAAAGTTTGTTATTCCAAGCCAATAAATTGGAGTTAGTTTATATTTGTCAAAGCTCGTTGAGCCTTTTTTTATTTGCGAACTTAACTTTCGGCAAACATAAAACAAACTTCGATCGACGAAATATTTTTGACTAACTCGTTGCAACTCGACGATAAATTCTCGTCCGTCAATATCTCGGCAAAAAATATCAAAAATAACCCCTCGAGTTTCTAAGTTTTCAGCGGTGTTTTCCTGATTTTGCAATTGAACTTCGGCAATCGGTTTTTCTAATTCTAGAAGAGCATTGAGAAATTTTCTCGTAACTTCAGGATGTTGCGGATTTGCGAAAATTCGCTTAAAACCAAAGTCTGATAATGGATCAATATATTTAGGCATGTATTCACTTTTTATTATAAATTTTACATTTAATTATAACAATAAATATTTATCTTGAAATTCTAAGATTGATATAATTTGAAAACGATTTTTACAAAAAGGAGGCAATTTGCAAAATAGAAATAAAATGTTTTTGAGTTTAGTTTTAGCTCAAATTTTATTTAATGGTTGTGGAAGCGGTGGATCAGGTTCGACCTCATCGACATCAACAGAACGATCAACAAAAAATATAGATTATTGGGGCGAATGGGAAAGTATTGATAATAGTTCTAAAACGGTTTATATAACTTCGCAAACAGGCGGAAATATCGAAGCGGTAAAAGATCAAGAAAATTTAATAGTTATCGATGGCAAATATTTTAAAAGAATTGGTTCGCGAAATGTTAATTTCACTGGTTCGGTTTATGATGATGGAGCTGGTAGAATATTATCAGGTTTCGAAAGCATTGCTGGAATCGAAATTATTTTAAGAAATTCAAATGATGAAAATATTGAAGCTACGGTTAAATCAGATGCGAACGGAGTTTTTAAAGATAATTCTCTTCCTGCAGGAGATTATAAATTAACGGTTAATGATGTTAATCGAACTGTTGAAACTAATGTTTCTCTTGTTAGAGATGGTCAAGATATTGGAGCTTTTCAGCTTGTGCCAAAAGGTTTAGCAAATTTTCAAACTAATTTTCAAAGTCAAACTGAATTTTTTTATGGCAATGGCACGGTTTATTCTGGTGAAGTTGTTGTTCGAAATATCGGTTACGATGTTGGACGAGGTTTGAGTTACGATATTTCGCTTGACGGTGCAAAGACTTTTTCGAAAAATAATGTTCTTGGTTCTATTGCTGTTGGCGATGAGGTTCGCATTCCCGTAACATTTTCTTTCGATTCTCAAGTTGAAAACGAAAAAACTTATAAAATCAAAGTCAAAATCGCTGATTCTTCTAAACGAATTTGGCAAGATAGCGGAACTATCACGGTTTATAAAAATAGCTTTAATTTTAATTTGTCAGCTGAAAAAGTGTTAAACGGAACGATTAAATATCCATCTGGTAAGTTTGTTTCGATAAATAGTAAAAACAAAACGGTAACTTTGCCTTCGCTTTCGGCTGATAAAAATTATGTTCTTAATCTCGTTAATTACGGAAGTTTTGCTGAAGAGGGAATTTATGGGTTTTCGACAACTGGTTCAGTTTCAACTGGTGAATTTGCATATTTGACTGATACGAGTTCATATGAACCGAACGATAAATTATCAGAAGCTCCAATTATCAAAACTGGTGATTCTCAAGTTAATGCTTATTTGCATTTTGAAGATGTTGATTATTTTAAAATTTATTCGCCACAAATAGATAAAACGATTGAAGAGTTAAATAATAAAGCTCCAACTGTTTATTTATCTGTTCAAAATTCTGCAATTCGTGGTCAAAATGTTAGTTTTTCGTTTAACGGAACTGATGATGAAGGAATCGTTAAATATGAATTAAGTTCTAATATTGACGGTAAATTATATAGCGGATTGGAAAATAGTTTTTCAACCTCATCGTTATCAGAAGGAAATCACATGATTAGCCTTGTTGGTTATGATAAATAGAATATTTCAGATTCGGAAACAGCAAATTTAATTGTGAAAAACGATCCGCCAGTTGCCAAAATAAAATATTCGCAAAATGGCGACACGGTAAATTTTGATTTTTCAGCGAGTTCTGATGATTTGGGAATTGCAAAATATGAATTAAGCGGTTCGATTAGTGGAAATTTATATAGCGGAACTGATAGCAATTTCTCTTCAGCTTTGATCTCTTCTGGTGAGCAAGATTTTGTTTTAACTGTTTTTGATAAATTTAACAAAAGTTCAACAGAAAAAATATCATTTGCGGTTAATAGCAAAAATACAGCACCAGTTCCAAGCTTAAATATATGGTCGAGTTTATATAATGATTCTGTAACAACTTCGATTAGCGGTTCTGATTCAACGGATGATCGCGGAATTGTTAATTATCTATTTTCGAGTGATATTGACGGAAATCTTAGCAACGGAACAGATTCGAAAATCGAAACATATTTAACCGCAGGATCTCACACGATAACTCTTCAAGTTACTGATAGCGACGGAATCTCGGCGACAATATCAAATTCTGTTGATATTAATGTTACAAAACCAGTTTCTCAAGTTTCATCACCGACAGTTTCAACTAACAACACAGCAAAAAAATTCCTCAATGTTGAACCAAATTTCACTCGATTTGGAAATGTTGTTACGGATCATGTTTCAGGTTTAATTTGGGAAGATCAATCAACAATTTTTAAAGGAACTTTTGCTGAAGCTGAAACCTACTGTTCAAACTTAGAACTTGGCGGAATATCAGATTGGCGAGTGCCAACTTTAAAAGAGCTTTGGTATATAACAGATAAAACTTATGCAAAACCAGCAATTAATCCAATTTTTCAAAATACAAAAAATGATTGGTATTGGACAAATCAAAAATACGATGAATCATCTAATAGAACAGTATATTTTGCTGAAGGTTATAGTATGTTTAACTATAATTCAATCTCACTTTACACTCGATGTGTGGCAGGAGAAAGTAGTTACGAAGATATAAGTTTTTCTCGAGATGACAGCAACAACATTGTAACAGACAACTTAAACGGTTTAATGTGGCAGGATCAAACTTTAACAGAAGAGATGAATTGGGAAAATGCAAAAACTTACTGTTCAGATCTATCTTTTGGTGGATATTCAGATTGGCGACTTCCAAATCTTAGCGAACTTTATTCAATCGCTGATCAACGAAAAACAATAAATCCTTTTATAAATAATAATTTTAAAAATAAAATCAACCCTGTCTTTTGGTCATCAACTATAAACAAAAATAATAGTTCAGGTGCTTGGTTTCTTAGTTTCAACGACGGTAATGATCATTGGCATTATCAGACTGATGATGGTCGTTTTGCCGTTTGTGTCAGAGACACAAAATCAAATTCTGTTTATATTCAGGAAACTCCGAATAACTCTCTAACAGAAATTAATGATTGTGATAATATAGTGGATATTGATCAGAGATTGCAATGTATTAAAAATAGTTCTTCTGTAAATTATTCCAAGCCACCACTGTTAGAATATTGGTAGTCAAACATAACTCTAAAAATAAAAAAACACAAGATCCCGAAATGAATTCGGGATGACTGGTTTTGCTTTGGGATTACAACCAAGCCAAAAATATTAAAATTACGAAAAAAGGATTAAACTTGAGCGAAGTCGAAAAAACCGAAAAAGATAAAGAAGAAAACTTAGTTAAAAAAACCTGCCAAGAATTGGGCATAACTCAAAAAGAGTTGGCGGAGAAAACAGGATTTTCTCAAAATGCTTTATCAAGATGGAATAAAGGTTCAAAACCACCAATAACTGCTGAAAAATTTTTTAATACTTTAATAGAAAATCAAGAGTTGAATAAATTAAAACAACAGCTTTTTAAACTTAAGGTTATTTAGTGAATTGATAAATCATCTAAAACAATTTAATTTCTGTAAGAAAACTAATTGATAATTATTTCAGCAAATTAGAACTATTTGGTAAGGTGTCATTTGAAATGACAGCTATCAAAAACTCGAAAAATCGGGTTAATGAAGAAAAAACCTATTTTCTAAACGAACAACAAGCAACTTTACTAATTTCGATGATGAGAAATAATGACATCGTTTTAGACTTTAAAGTTCTTTTAGTTCAGGAATTCTTTCGAATGCGAGAACTTTTGTAAAATCAAAAATCGCAAACTGTTCAAACTCAAACTTCTCAAAATCTACAACTTCCAGAAATTGGAAACTCAACTGAACAAATTATCGAACTGGATAACAATTTCACAGCAACAACAAATTTACTAGCAAATTTAAGAAATGCTAATCCCATTGATTTATTTAGACTTGATCAATTTTATAAAGAATTTCATAATTTTTCGCCACTCGAAACTTTCAAGATCGATCTTGAGTCGCAATTTTTCCTGCCGACCGAATTAGGCAAAATGATTAACAAATCGCCAGTCGAGATTAATTTGATTTTGGAACACAAAGGTTTTCAAATTCGTGAAAATGGAATTTGGAAAATGACCTCATCGGGTCGTGAATTTGGGATTGAGATAAATGGTAAGTTTAGTCAGATCAAGTAGAAGATGAAAACGATAGTTTAATAAACTTAGATCCCGAAATAAATTCGGGATGACAAAAAAACAAAACCGTCTCCCTGAATGAATTTTAGGGTCTTTTCTAAAATAAAATTAGATCCAGAAATAAATTACGGGATTATAAATTTTCGATGAGGTTGTTTGCAAATAATATAATATAAAAACTCATATTTTTATTGTTAATTTTTGAGTTATTCGCATCGCTAATTTCTGTGTTTGCTGAAATATCTTCGTCAGAATTAAGTTTAATCGTTACGATATTATTTAGTTTTACATTGCTATAATCTGAAGTTAATGAACCGTTGCCGTCATTTAAAACATCGATTAAATTTGCTTTTTTGTTTGTTTTGGCTGTTTGATCTTTGAATTGTTGAAACATTTCTTCAGTTATTTTTTCAGATTTATTAAAAGTCCAATATAAAATTTTATCGTGCGAAATTGCGGTTGGTTCGCCAAAATCGATAATAAAATTGCCAATTGAATTTTCTAATATCGATTTATTCACATCTTTAAACTGTTTATAAATAATAATTACTCGATTATCTCGCTCTCGCAAAACAACACTGTTGCCAAAAGAATCTTCTAATTTTTTTGTTTTTGCTTTATTTGTAGCTACGAATTTGTTTTTTGCTTTTATTTCAGTTAATTGTTCTTGAGTTAAAACTTGCCCAATTTTATATTCGCCGATTCCAAGTTTTAAATTTGCAACATCAGTTTCGATGTCTGCATATAAAAAAGCGGAAAATACAAAAGCGAAACCTGAAGCTATTTTTTTGAAGTTCATATTAATATTTGCCTTGTTTGTTTAATTTTTGAGAGAGATTAAAAATAATTATTTGATAAACTAGCGAGATTTTTTATTTCTAGCTAGTTTATTTAAAAGTGATTTGTTAAAAATTAATGATTAGTTTTTATATCGAAGTTTATTTTCTTCTTCAATTGCTTTCATTTTTTCAGCATTTCCGCCAGTTTTGAACCATTGATGTTCTGGTTTTGCAATTAAATCATTGATCATTTTTTTGTATTTCGCACCGATTTCTGGACTTACTTTATCAGCAAGTTTTTGAACTTCAGGAAGGAATTTATTATAAAAATGATATGACACTTCATACATTCCGTGCCAATGTGTATAATCTGGAGCTTGCATTGCAGCACCCATTCTTGCTCTTCGACCTTCGTGATGCCAAATTTCAAACCAAACATAACCAATTGCTTTATTAAATCCTGAATTTTGCCAGATTTTATCAGCTTTTAATTCTTTAACAATTGCCATACCTGGAATAGCAAATTTTCTATTATAAGTATCTACAAGTTGGTCATATTGTTTATAAAAGTTTTCTGTTTGTGAAGTTGAATGGCAATTTTTACAAACTCCCATCATGTTTTCTCGTCGATCTTCCCAAGTAATAACAGAAACAATTTTTTTCTTTTCTACTGTTTTTACGAGTTTATCGCCTTGTCGAACATAATTTTGATATGTTTCCATGTCGCCAACTTTTGGAGTTGCTCCACCGTGATCAGAAGCAATATCCATTGTTGTGTTATCTTCAAAAGTAACTCGATTTAATTTTTTAGAAATTTCAGGTCGTAATGTCCAAGAAATTCTATCGCCAACATTATGAGTTCCTTTGACGACTGAACCACTTGCATCTCGATAAGCACCCATATGACATGTTGCACATGTTGGAGCTGCACTGTAATCTTTGCCTAAAACCCAAGCACCTTGTTTAAGAATATTCATACCACCGACCTCATCGCCTCGTGGAGCTGCTTTAAATGCAATACCATGTTTAGATTCTTCGTAGATCTCTTTTTGCGGATGATCTGGACCTAAATGACATTTACCACAGTTATCAGGCTGTCTAGCTGTCGAAGAAGCAAAAGTATGTTTTGAATGACAAGCATTACATGAACCGATAGAACCATCGTGATTAATTCTTCCAATTCCTGAATTTGGCCAAGTTGTCCAATCCATTTTTGGAGCTCCAGCTTCGTTATAAATTAATTTACCAGAATCTGATTTTTCAGCTTTAACGAGAGTTCCATGACATTGCCAACAGCCATTAACGGCATCAGCTTTTGTATCAGGAAAAGATGCGATATCTTCTGCAAGCATATTATCAAGCGAAGCCATGATGTGTCCAGCTGTTGCATGATGTGAATGAGTCATTTCTTCTGTTTGTCGTTCATGACAAAATGAACAGTCGTTCGGTGTAATTATCGTTCGAATAATTGCTCCTTCGTGTTCATAAGCAAGTGGATCTTCTTTTGTTGAAGCATGACAAGAATAACAGCCAACATCAGAAGCTTTATGTGCTGAACTTTCCCATTGATGAACTAGTGATCTGTTCTCTTTTAAATGGCAAGTTATACATTTTTCGTTCTTATTTTGAACATCAGAATGTCTAACTTTTACCGATTCAGTTGTTGCACTATTCAACAACCCGTAAAAAGAGAATACCGCGAATGCTGTTAGAAGTTTTGCTGATGACTTCATAACATACCTCCAAAATATTAATATTTTGATTTTCTTAAATTTATATTTTTATGTTTAAAAATAAGAGAAATCTGAAAACCATTTAAATTAAATAATTAATGGCTCTTAGATTGCCCCGTGTATTTTTTATAAATCTTTAACTATTAAATTTAATAAATAAATTAACAGCCAAAGATTTATATATTTTATTTTTTTAATTTATCGATTTTGTATCGATGAGGTCATTTTTTTCATGTTTAATATGAATTTTATTGTCAAAATGATCGTTTTGATGTTTTATTTCATAATTATCATCATCGTTCCATAATGGAAAAATTTTGCCAAGAATCCATAAAAATATAAACGGAGCTGATAAAATAATTATCGTTGTTAAAATGCCTTCTTTTTCAAACCAAAGCGGATGATATTCAAGAAAACCTCGTTCGCTTTTTGCTAAGATTTGACCGCCAACAACGACATTCCATCGCATAAATAAAACTTGAAAAACAAGCATTAACGAAGAGATCATTCCTAAAGTTAAAACGACTCGATCACTAAATTTTAATAAAGTTAAAAAGCCAAGAACAACAAAAGGAATCGCTGTTAAAATTAAAACTTGACCGATCCAAAATGTATAAAATAATGGTCCAGATAAAAGTTCGTGAATATGATGCCAATGTTCAGTTCCGCCGTAAGCATGAACACCGATTTCGAGCATTTCTAATACAAAGTCAAATATTAAAAATGTCCATAATAATTTAACAAGTGCTCTAACTGTCATCATATCTAAATGAGTTTTTGTCCATTTTTTTATTAAAACATATAATAAAATTATTCCTGCGATTCCAGAAACTGAAGCCGATAATAAAAATATAACTGGCATTAACGGAGTAAACCACCAACTTACAGCTTTGACTCCACCAAAAATAAATCCGACATAGCCGTGTAACATTGAAGCAAGAGGAATACCTAAGCCACCTAAAAATACAGCAACTTTATGATCCATATGATAAGAATCAGGCGATTTATCGCGACTGCCAAGTGTCAAAATTTTATAAATTAACACTCGCCATTTTGGAGTATTTTTATTTTCTAGCATTTCAATCATCGGAATTCTATAAACGAATAATATTTCAAATATTAATAATAGACCGTAAGTTAAATAAATATAACCGAAACCAGCCATCATCGAAGGTCCAGAAAAATTCGGAGTAAAAAGCATATTTAAAGCTCGTTCGGGATGTCCCAAATGAGTTAAAAGCGGAGCCGTTGCAAAAGCAAAAAATGCAAATGCAAAAATTAATGAAAATCTTGCAACAGGTTTAAGTGCTTCAACTTTAAAAACATGATATGTCGATGATACGATAAAAGCACCTGCTACTAATCCAGTTATATACGGATAAATAACAATCATTAATGTCCAATGCGGATGAGTATCGTTTGGAAATAAAAATTCTGCTATGTCCATTTTTAAACTACTTCCTCTCGTTTGCCAATATAAAATAATGCTGGTGCTGTTCCTAAATCTTTTTTGAGAACAGTTAAAATAGCTGGTGAATGTAAAATTTTAGAAACTTCAGAATTTCGATCGTTTGCATCGCCGAATTTTCTAGCTCCAGTTGGACAAGCATTAACACAGGCAGGTAATTTTCCTTTGCGAACTCTGTGATAACACCAAGTGCATTTATCAGCTGTGTGAGTTTTTTCGTTAATAAATCTTACACCGTATGGACAAGCTTGAAGACAATAGCCACAACCGACACAATGAGTTCCATCAACAATAACGAAACCATCAGGAGTTGTAAAAGTTGCTCCAACTGGACAAACCTGTATGCAAGGTGCATCTTCACAGTGATTACATAATTTAGGAACAAAAAACGAATCTCTAATTTCATTTTCAATATCTGTTCGCTGTTCGTTAAAACCATTTAAACCACCATTTGGACTATCGACATATACATTTTCTAACATGTCAATAACATATCGTTCAACCCAAGTTCTATATTGTCCATCTGGAACATTATTTTCTTTTTTATCAGCTACACAACAGCTTCCGCAACCGATACATTGAGTAATATCAACTATAAAAACATATTTTGCATCTGGATTCATAGCTAATAAGTTTTTCTCATGATCTTCAGCTAATTCATGAAAAATATCACCTGCTCCCATTGGAACAACAACAAATAACGAACCTGCAACTGTGCCTTCGAGAAATTTATTAATAAAACCGCGACGATCTAAATCGATAACATCTTGAGTTATATTTTTATTATTTAAAAAATTATTTAGCTTCATTATCAACAGCCTCTCGTAAATTTCTACTTAAACTTTTTGCTTTATTAATATTTTCTTTTGGATAATGAACTGTATGACATTGATTACAATTATGATCTGCTCGAATTTCAAGCATTTTATAATGCTCATTTTTATCAATCATAGGAAATTTATGCGGACGACCAGCAACATTTTTTTGATGACAATTTAAACAAGTTTTGTCAATTTCGTTACCAGTTGGAACTTTCATTGAACCTATTTTTTTGCCATCAGCGATATGTTCTGAAAGCGGAGAATGACAAACTTCACAAGAAAGAGTTTTGTGTTCACCATGTTTTAACATATCAACAACTTCTGAATGACATTTCAGACAAGAATCATTTTCACCATAATTAATACTACGATTTGCCTCTTCATCGATATAATCTGCTCGATAATGCCCATATTTGCCCCAGCTATCTGGAGTTAAAAAATGTCGCCCGAGAAAAATCGTTGCAACAATTCCTAAAACTATGAGCAAACTTTTAACAATATGCCTCATATATTAAATACTCCTTAAAAATTAAATATTAATTATTTAATTTTATTTAAACATAGCGATTATACTTTTCTAGACCTTAAGCATTAATTAAGCTGATTTATAAAAATTTAATAATTTTATAAGCTTTTAAAATAGATTTAGTTTTATAAAAAATAAAATGATGTATGTTAATAATTTGAGTATTTATTATTTTTATAAAAATGAAGATTGTAGAAATAGACGAAGTGAAAAAGATAGAAATATTAAAATGTGCCTCGAGGCAGAATATCAAGGCACTAATTTAATTGTGTTCAGCGATGAGGTGTTTATTATTTTTTTAAATTAAACCAATTATCATTAATAAAGCTATTAAAGTTAATAAACTTGAGACAATATATTTTATAGAAATATAAGTAACTTTTTTTATAAATTTAGCTCCAAAATAGGAACCAACAAAAGAGATAAAAGTTACTGTTAAAATTAATTTATAATCTACTTCTAAATTATTAGAATAATTATTAAAATATATAGGCAGTCTTGTTAAATCAACGATAACTGCCAATATGACACCTGTTGCTATATAAGATATTTGATTTAATTCGCTTTTAATTAAAAACATCGATCTTAAAGCTCCTTGATGTCCGCTTAATCCTCCAAAAAAACCGCTTAAAGCTCCACCTAATGGCAAAAATTTATTATTAATTTGCATAGATGAAAACTTTGGCAATGATTCTAAGATAACAAACAAAATAATAATTAAACCAATTATTATTTTTATTATTGTAACTTTGGCAATGATTCCAAATAATTCATATTTATAAACAGGCTGAAAATCGAGAAGATTATTTAATAAATATGCTCCAATTAACGAAAAAATCATGGCTGGTATTCCAAATTTCATAAGAATTTCAAGATTTGCTGATTTCCAGAACATTACAAATTTAAATAAATTATTTGATAAATGAACAATTGCTGTTATTCCAATTGCTATTTCGATTGGAAAGAAAATAGCAATAACTGGCATTAATATAGTTCCTAATCCAAAACCAGAAAACAATGTCAAAACAGAAGCAATAAATGCTACACTAGAAATAATTAATATAGTCATTTATTTATTATAAAGCTTCACTAAAACATTCTCGATAAATATAAATATCGCTTTCGTTTATCTCTTTTGAATATTTAAAATTTGTATATTTTAATTGAAATTCAGCCGAATTATTTGGCAATATTCGTTCTTCGATTTCGAATTTTTCTCGTTTAATTGGTTTTAAAACCCAAAGCGGTTGTAAATTTTTCATAAAACCTTCTTGCGGAGGCATTACAAAAGTATGTAACCGACATCGTGTTATTTCTTCTTTGCCTGTTGAGGTTAAAGTTCCTTTTATAAATAAAGCATCGGCAAATTGCATCTGTTTAATATAATCTAATTTATAACTAGTTCCATATAAATATTTATGAATAAAATAATAACTTACAAAAGGGGCAACTGTAAAAGTCGAAAGAAAAATTAATAACAAAAAACCTGAAATCGTGTGATGATTTTTTAATAAAAGTATTAAAACTAAACTAAAAAATGCAACACCCCCAAGCCAATATAAGGCATAAAAATCATATGGATGAAGAGTTTGTATAAAAGCTGAAAGAGGCTCTTTCAAGCTCTCTAATATTTTAGTTAATTGTTCAGGCATTATTCGTTCGAGATGCTTTTTCGGTTAAACCGCCAATGTCAAATCGTCTTGTTAATTCTTGATGAACTAAATCAGGATCGATTTTGCTATGTGCAAGTGCAACAAGTGAATGATAAACTAGATCTGCACATTCATAAATTATCTCATTTTTATTATTATCTTTTACGGCTAACGAAAATTCACCAGCCTCTTCGATAACTTTTTTGAGAATTTTATTGCTTCCGCCAGATAATAATTTAGCCGTATAAGATTTCGATGAATCGCCTTCTCGTCCTCGTTCAAGAATCGTATGATAAAGTTGATCAATAACCGAATAAGTATGAGTCAAATTTTGTTTAACAGGAATTACCTCATCGCCAGATTGAAGAGAAGTAAAAAAACAGCTTTCTCGTCCAGTATGACAAGCAACACCGATTTGTTCGACTTTTAATAAAATCGTATCGCCGTCGCAATCAAGAAGAGTTTCGACTATTTTTTGAGTATGACCGCTAGTTTCACCTTTCATCCAAATTCGCTCTTTTGTTCGTGAATAATAATGAGCAAAACCTGTTTGTAACGAAAGTTGAAGTGCTTCGCGATTCATATAACCCATCATAAGAACTTGATTAGTTTTATAATCTTGCACAATTGCGGGAATTAAACCCGCAACTTTTTGCCAATCAATTTGATTTAAGATAAGCATTTATTTTTTTATTTTAATTTTCGATTTTTGGAAGTTCCACTGACAAAATTGCTCCGCCGTTATCAACTGCTGTCAAATTGCCATCTTGTTTATTTAATTTTAAGAACATTGAACCAGATGATAAATCAATTTGAGCATATAAAGGTGCTTCTTTTTTATCTGAATAGCTTATATTTAAATCACCTAATTCGCTACCTTTGATTGTTGATTCTCGAACAACTCCATTATCAGACATTTGCATAGAACCAACACTTGAAAGTTTTCCAGCTGTTGAAGTTCCGCTAATTTCTGAATATTCGTAACCGCCACCAAGTTTGCCATTGCCTTTAAATGAATATTCAACATTGTTTAATGAACTTGAGAAAACCATATTTTCAACGGCAATTTTGCTTTTATCAACCATTGTAGTTGTTGTTACAATATCTGTTCCTGTGCCAGTTGCATACATGATATCTGGACAATATGTCATATTATTTTCGTCTGTTTGACACATTGCTGAACCATCGTTAAGATAACTAATAACTTCTGGACAATATGTTACATTATTTTCGTCTGTTTGACACATTGCTGAACCATCGTTAATATAATTCATAATATCTGGATTATAAGAAATTGGAAGAACTTGGCAATCTTTTTCGTTTTTACAAATAGTTGTATAACCTGTGAAATTACCATCACCAGTTGAACTCATTTCGGTAATTACTGAATTAGATACTGTTCCACCCATGCCACTCATACCAGTTGTTAAACCTTTAAGTTTTTTCATATCTGGAGGAGTTGGAAAATCTTTTTGTGCCGTTCCACCAGTTGAACCATTGCCTTCACTTGTTGTCGAACCAGATCCTGATGTTGATGAATTTGTTGTTGAAACAAAACCGTATGCAACTTGATTTAATCCACCACTAGAAGCTGTGATTTTATCGATTGAAAGTTTTGTTCCGTTTGAATCATCAAATTTTAAATTTGAAATAGTTCCATCAGTTGAGTTTTCAGTCATTTCAAAAGAAATTGTTTTATTGTCAGCTGTTGTGATTTTTCCACTCATTGAACCGCTTGAAACTGTTCGAGCTGGAAAATTAGAAGAATATAGAATTGGCATTATTTCTTCGGTTTCGCTAATTGCAGTAATACCAACTTGACCTTCTTTTAATAAATTATTTTGATTGTTTTCATCAAATAATTTAACTTTTCGAATTGATGAAGCTAAGTTTTTTACTGATTTTGTAGCAACTGTTGATGAGGTTTCAAGAGCTTTAAATTCAACTGTTCGGTTGCCTTCAAATTTGAAACCATCTGTGTTTGTGATAACACCATCAAGTGAATAGCCATTTATATTTTTCTCAAATTTGCCTGTAAAAGTATAATCTCCCATTGTAATTGAGTCATTGCTAGAATTCATTTCAGCATTAACAACATTTTGATGAACACCATCAATTAATTCGCTAATCACATCTAAACTTTCAGCCATTGATAAATTAGCATAAGTTTCAGCACCATCAAGAACTTTAAAATCACCTGTTAATTCGCCTGTTGTTAAATCAACAATTGTTTCAACTGAACTTTTTAGTTTTGCATTATCAACTGTTGAATTAGCAGAACTTAAAGCAGTTTGATAATTCGAAATTAAAGCTTGTCGTTTTGTTTCCATTGTTGCTGGAAGAAGAACACTTTCGCCATAAGCTGGATTCGGATTAACAGGTTTTGCATAAATTAATTCTTTTGATAAATTCTCAAATTGTTCTCTTTGATCTTTATAACTATTTTGAGTATCTTGCATAAATTTGTTAAAATCTACATTTGCTGGTGTTATTGGAGGAGTATCGCCTGTTGCAGGTGATGAACTATCACTATCGTACTTGTTATTTACTAAAGTAGCTTGTAATTGAGCTGTTTCAACAGAAAGATTATGTTTTGATGCTAATTGATTAATAGCCGAAATAGCTGATCCGTTTGATTCTAAAACTGTGCCAACAATATCAAAATTTGATAAGTTATTTTCACTTGCAACAACTTTAACAAGATTGATTGAATTTAGAACTTCTTGATTTTTGACAAATAAACTTGAATCTTTTTTTGCAACAAAGTCATAAGCTAAAACATCAACACTCTGATTAATATCAAGTCGTGTTTTCACTTTATCTTTTGCTGTTTTAATTCCAGCTGTTTTATTTGTTAAATATTCTTTTGTTACAAGTGTTGAAACAGGTGTAACCATTAAATCAGAAACATTTTTGTCTTTAACTTCAACAATCGATAAAAGAGTTGTATTAAAATCAGCTCCTGTTACGATATCTTTTCCACCAGAGGCAATAATTTGATAAACACCTGCTGGAACTTTATTAAACGAATAACTTCCGTTATTGTCTGTCATTGTTTTAAGTTCATTTGCATCACAAATTGAATTGTTATTTTCGTCGATACAAACTGTTGCACCGCTGATATAACCGTCGATAACTTTACCGCTTAATGTTCGTGTTTCTTCTGTTGTTGAAGATGATGAGGTGGAATCACTTCCGCCACTTGACCCGCAACCAGAACCCATAATAGCTAAAGGAACAGCTATAACTAAATTTCTGTATTTCATAAAATTACTCCTAAAATTGTTAGTATAAACACTAATTCGACATTTAAATATAAAACATAAAAATAATTATTATTTCTAAAAGTTTAAACCCCATAAATCGTGAGCTTCTTTTTCTTCTATTTCACATCGATGACATAAATTTTTATTGTCTCGACTAACAAATAAAATATTGCATTCGGCACAACGAGATAATTTAAAATCGATTAATCGATCTATTTTATTTTCAAATAATTTTTTTATAAAAAAGCTATCGTTAATTTTAATTGCATCTGGTTCGCAAACATCATGACAAAGTCGGCATTTTAAACATATTGCACTATCAAAATTTATAAAACTTCCATGATTATTACTTGAAAGTGCATCAGTTGGACAAATTCGCCAACATAATTGACAACCTGTGCATAAATTCGGATCTATATATTTTTGTGAAATCGTATTTAAATCATTTGACGATAAAACATGTTCAGACGGTTCTATTTTTTTTAATGCCATTAATAATAAACGGCGATGAGGTGGAATTCGTTTTTGTCGCATTAATTTATAATTTACATCTCGAATTTCACCACCAATTCGTTCGAATAAATTAATATCTAATATTCGGCGATATTTATCAAAATTATTTTCTATTTTTTTATTTTCTGGTTCATTAATTAAAACGATTCTATTATTTAAATTAAAAGCCTGTAATATAAAATTGACCTCATCGATTATCATCGAAATAGTCGAAGCGATATTATTAAAAATAGAACATTCAGAACAATGTCCATAATTTGCAAGAATATTTTCTTTTTTTAAAATGGCAAACGATAATAAATATTCGATAGATATCGAAGCCAAACATGGAACATTTTTTTTACAATCAAGAATATTTTCACCGTGTTCTAAAAATTTAAAAACAGAATCAAGAGATGAAAACTTAGAAAGTTTAATAGCCTCTGTTGGACAAACAGCTGAACAAACACCGCATTCGACACAATTAATTTCAGCAATCGAAACTAAGCCATTATTTAATTTAGAAATTGCATTTGTCGGACAAACCGAAATGCAGTTTTCACAACTGGAAAGTTTCGATAATGAAACAGTGCAAAAATGGGATTCAATTTCTATTTTTGCCATGTAATTTTTTTAATTTAAAAAATCATGATCTTCAAGAATAAAGGCAAGAGCCAGTTCGCCTAAATCGTGATAAAGTGGAGTTCTGGCTTCAAACTTAAAATTTATTAAATATAACGAAACCCAATTTACAATATGTTTTTCCATGAAATTTTGTTGAGTTGCACGAATTTTATCTGAAGTTTTTATGTCATTTTCATGAATAGCTGACATTTCGGCATCGATAAGCATTGACATAAAAGCTAATTCAATTCCGATATGATCAGGAGCGATAACTCTTGCTTCGTCAAACTCAACTTTAAAACCGAATTCGTGATAAAAATTTGTAACAGGATTTGCTCCACCACTTTCAATCATGCCATCGTCACGAGTATAAAAACTTTCATATGGAACAAGATGCAAAATCGATAAATTCGTAAAATCAGGATTTAAATAGCTATTTAAAAGATCTTGATTATTTACAGTTTGCCATAAATCCCACGATTGCAAATTAACAAAAAGTTCAGAAATAGAACTATTTTGTTTTAAATAGTTTAATGTGCTTACATCAAGTTCATATAAAAATAATCTTGAAAAAAAGTTGTAAAAATCACTACGATTTTTTAATGTTTCGATAATCACTAGAAACCTTTATATTTTAATTATGAATATTATATTGAAATAAAAGATTAAAATAATACGATAAGATAATAAGCTTAATTATTTATAAAGATTTGCAATGAAAAAAGTAATAGTAATTGGTGCTTCTGGGCATTCAAAAGTTGTTGTGGATATTTTATTATTAAACTTTTAATAATTTATAAATAACTTTTCAGATATTTCATGTATTTCAAAATTCGTATTATTTTCGAAATTTTTGTAAATTCCAACAGGATTTTTGTAACGAATTCCAAGCCATTTTGATTCTAATTCACTGTCTTTTAAAGCTAAAAAATCCTTTTTAGGATTATCAGCAATATATATAAATTTATTATAGTTTTTAAAATAGTTCATCACGATTTTATATGGCTTAATATTAGGTTTATTTGTCTGATAAAAATCAGTAAAAACAGGAAATTCAATATATTTTTCTAAACCTAAAGAATTGAATTTATTTTTTTGCATAATATAATGTCCATCAGAAATTAAAGCTGTTTTGATTTTTAGACTATTTATTTTTTCAAATATTATTATCATTTCTGGAGATAATTTAATATTTGGCTTATGAAATCGATAAATTTCAACAAGTTTTTCAATAGGTATTTTTATGTCAAAATCATTAATTAAATAATTAAAAATTTTACCGCTACCTTCAGATTGAAATTTATCCCACATAAAATTATAAAGTTCAGGCTTATGCAAATAATTAGCAATTTCGAGAAAACCGCTTTTGACAAAATCGACCTCATCATAAATTGTGTCGTCAAGATCAAAAACTAAAACAGTTTGATTATTAATAAAATCAAACAATTACTTCTCCATCATAACGAAGCATTAAAGTGCCATCTCGCCAATTATCGCTATATTCTAAATTTTCACCTAAAAAGTCTTTAATTAAAAATTCAGCAAAATTACTTCCTGCATAATACGAAAGTGGATATCCGCCACCAAATCGAGGATTTATTTCGATAAATACATTTTCATTATTTTTATTTTTAAAAAGTTGAACCGTAATACAACCGTAAGCTCCATTTTTAGCCAATTGTTCAGACATTTGTCGAACGGCATTTATAATTTCTAAATCTTTTATAGCTCTAGCTTTGCTAACTTCACCTGCTCTAACTTCCAATCTTTCTCGAGGAATTATCGAAATTGCTTTGCCTGATTTGTCTATAAATAAATCAACCGTAAATTCACGACCTTTGATTAATTCTTGAAAAATATAATTATTGTTTTCTGATAATTCTGTTGCTGTTTCTAACGAATGAACAACCATTGCACCGATTGAACAAGATGAATTATTCATTTTGGCAAAAATAGGATATTCGCAATTATTAATATTTTCTATCATTTTTGGAGTTCTAAAATTATATTTATTAAAATAATCTTCGGTTGAACTTTTTAAATAAAATGTATCACAAATTTCTTTTGATGAAATTGCAACAAATATATTATTTTGTTCAAATAAAGTTTTATGTTCAGCTAATATATGAAGTTCTGTATCAATCGTTGGAACAATAATCGAAATATTATTTTTTATAGAAAAATATAAAAGAGTTTGTATGTAATTTTTATCTGTTACTCGAGGAACTTTTAAATAACCGTCAGAAATAATACAGGCACTGCTCATTTCTGGATTCATATCAGTTGTAAAAACTTTACCGTTATCGTTGAATTTTTTTAAAGTTTCTTGAAAGAGTTTGACTAAACTGACTCGACGACCTGCACTCGTGATTAAAATATTATTAATTTGCATGAATTATATTCCTGAAAAACTTGACCCTTTTGGAGTGAAAGTTCGTTTTTTAAAATTTGAAATTGGAAATTTATTAAATTTTGTGATTTTGTTGTTGTCTCGTTCTGCAAATATTTTTGCATCTTGATAAGCTGTTTGAAATAGTTCTAAACTTCTTTTATCTGAAGCATCCCAATATAAAAGATCATAATCGTTACTTAAATAACGATCCATTTTGCTAATATATAATCTAACTTGATTAACTTCGCCGTCAAAAATGCCATCTTGTGCGATATCTTCTAAAATTAAATCTATTCGATCAAAACTATTTTTTGAAAAATGCAACCCAAAAGACAGTGTAACACCTTCGAATTTTCTATTTTTTTCGTCGATTCGATCATGTAAAAAAATTATAAAAACAGGCGACTGGTTAAAAAACCAGTCAATAAATTCGTCTTTATATCCAGCATATTTTAACATCGTATTTATTGAACCGTCAAAAATTTGTTCCAGATAATCTCGACGAATATCTCGTTTATAATTAAAAGATTTGAAAATATCGATATCTCGATTCCATGGTCTTAACCAATCGATGCCTCGCCGACATTTCCAAGTTTCAATTAAACTAAAAATAAAACTGAACATAATAATTATATATATTCTAAATAATCTCTTAGTTCTTTACCTATTTTTGGATGTTTTAATTTTTTAATAGCAGTAGCTTCAATTTGTCTAACTCGTTCTCGAGTGATTCCAAGGGCTTTTCCGATTTCTTCAAGAGTTCGTTCGCTTTCGTCATCCATTAAACCAAATCGCATGTTAATAACAGCTCGTTCCCGATCATTTAATTTATTAACGACAAGTTCAATTTGTGCTCTTAAATCATCTTTAAGAATCGTATCCATTTGTGAAACACTATCTTTATCTTCGATGTTATCACCAACTTTACCGTCATCATCAGAATTTGCAGGTGAATCAAGACTAATAGGTTCTGTTGTTATTTTTATAATATTTTTAACTTTATCTTCTGGAAGACTTACTTCTTTAGCGATATATGCAGTTGTTGGTTCTTTACCATGTTCTTGAGAATAATTTCGTTTAATTTTATGAATTTTATTTATCGTTTCGATCATATGAATAGGAATTCGAATAGTTCTAGCTTGATCAGCGATTGCACGACTTATTGCTTGACGGATCCACCAAGTTGCATATGTCGAAAATTTGAAGCCTTTTTTATATTCAAATTTATCTACGGCTTTCATTAGACCAATATTACCTTCTTGAATTAAATCTAAAAAAGGTAAGCCTCTATTTGTATATCGTTTTGCAATCGAAACGACAAGTCTTAAATTACTTACAGCCATATGATGTTTTGCACTATCAGAAATTCTTTTGCCTCGTTTAATTTGGTCAAGAATAAGAGCTAATTCATCATTTTCAAGATTAAAACTTTTTTTACTAGCTTCTCTTGTTGTAAATAATTTTTTTATTTCCATATAAGTTGAAACCATCGTAGCTTCAGTAACTTTGCCCATAATTTCATCTTTAGTTGATGAAACAATATCTTTTAATATTGTTTTATGAAGCTCAAGTAAATTATTATTAAACAATGATAATTTATATTCAAGTCTTTTTAATTCACGATCAAAACTTTCATCATTTTTAATTGATGTTTCAATAGATTTAACAAGTTCGTTAATTAATTTACTTGTTGGACCTAGATCAATTAATTTAGCTTTTAAAGTTCTTTTTTTATAAGCTATTTCTAAGTGAAATATAACATATTCTATACTGGAACGATCAGCTGGTTCATTTTTTGAAGTTGCGACAAGCCAATCACTTTTTGCTTGTTCAAGAGCTTTGAAACTTTCTACAACTTTTTGAACTCGTGCTTCACCAGAAGGAGTTTTAGTTTTTGATGTTTTTTTTACTTTTTTCTTAGATTCTGCTTCAGAATCTTCTGATTCTGCTTCGGTTTCTACTTCTTCTTCCTCTTCATCGTCATCTTCTTCTTCACTTTCACTACTATTGCTACTTGATGTTCTGGTAACTTTTGGGGTCGGAGTTTCTTCTGATTCTTCATCGAAATCAGAAACTTCTTCTTCGTTTCCACCTTTATAATCTTCATCATCAAAGCTTCTAAAAAGCTCTTTTACTCTTCGTTCTCTATTTATTAAAGGTTCTCTATAATCTAGTATAAAATCTATTAAATATGGAACAGATGTGATGGCATCAAGAATAATATCTTCTCCGACTTCGATTTGTCTTGCTAATTTAACTTCATCCTCTTTTGCAAGAAGATCAGTTTGACCCATTTCTCGTAGATACATTCTAACAGGACTATCACTTCTCGACCATTCGAGAAGTTCTCGTTCTTTCATAATATTAAAATCTTCACTAATAACTTGATAATATTGTCTTTGTTTTTCTAATTCTCGACTTCTAGCATCTCGTTCGCTTTGTGTTTTTGTAAATTGATAAGATGTATATATGCAGATTTTTTTATCTTCAACAATTTTAACAAGTTGTTTTGCTTGAGCAAGTGTAGGGTGTTTATCTAAAACAGAAGCAACTTTATCATATGTGATACATTCTTGACCACTTTGTTTTTCGGCTATTAACTTTTCAATTCTATCTGAAAACTCTCGTGCAGTCATATTGGTCCTAATCTTTATTTAGTGAAATTATATTAAAATTTATTTTTGAAGTTTTTATGAGAAAAAGAAGGGTGGTTGCGAAAATAGGATTTGAACCTATGACCTACGGGTTATGAGCCCGTCGAGCTACCGGACTGCTCTATTTCGCGACTATTAGTAATTTAATTTTTGGCTGGGGTGCGAGGATTCGAACCTCGGGATGACGGGACCAAAACCCGTTGCCTTACCACTTGGCGACACCCCAAAAATTCAATAACATTCGCAATTATATACATATAATTTTTTAAAGTCAATAGTAAATTTATTTACTATATATATTTATTATGTTAGAAATTAATTATAAATAAAAAATAATTTATTTCATATTCATATTTATATATTTATAAACTAAAAAAATATAAATATTTGCAATCAAAAATATTAAAGTAATTGGATAATTGTCCAAAATTGTTTTGAGTATTGCTATTCTGTCATCGTCGATTATTCCGAAAAATATTAAATTAATATGTTCTCCAAAAAATGAATAAAAACCAAAATCAGCAAATAAAAAGAAAGAATATATTAAAAATGAAATCGATAAATATATAGTTAATATTTTTTTATTGCAACTTGTTTCTCGAAAGATATTTAAAATAATATATATCGAAATTGGAATTTGAATGTAGCCAATTAAACTTAGATCTATTCTAAAACCTAAAATAAATATATCGATGAGGTTGTTAATATCTGTTTTTATCGATTCGGTTTCTCCATAATAAAATAAAAAAAATAGTCGCCAAATCGATAAAAAAAGAAGAGCGAAAATATATAATTTAATTAAATTTTTTAAATTATTTTTTATTTCGTCTTTGAAGTTGTTCATTTAGTTTTATTTAACTTTTGATATTAAATTTTTTGCTCGTTCTAAGCCTCGTTCGACCTCATCGGCAATTAATAAAACACCCATTCGTCGCCCGTGATGTGCCTCTGGTTTTCCAAAAACACGAAAATATGTATCTTCAGCAAAAAGTTCATCTGGAACATCAATCGTTGGCGAAAAAGAACTTTGCGAAGTTTTAAAAGCTGAACTTACACCAGATGTTAAAAATTTATAACCTAATGGCAAACCTAAAACAGCTCGAACATGAAGAGCAAATTCGCTTTGCGATTGAGTAATCATCGTTACCATTCCTGTATCGTGTGGGCGAGGACTAACTTCAGAAAAATAAACTTCGTCTCCTGCGATAAATAATTCAACACCGAATAAACCGCGACCGCCAAGACCGTCAGTTATAATTTTTGCAATTTCGAGAGATCTTGATTTTGCAATTTCGCTCATTGCCATTGGTTGCCATGAAAAAATATAATCTCCATCTTTTTGAATATGTCCAATTGGTTCGCAAAATACAGTTTCAACACCGTTTCGAACTGTTAAAATCGTAACTTCATAATCGAATCGAATAAATTCTTCAACGATTAATTCACTGCTATCGCCTCGAGCTTCTTTTGCCATATTCCAAGATTTAATTAAATCTTCTCGATTTCTTGCTATCGATTGACCATGTCCAGAAGAACTCATAACAGGTTTAATAACAACTGGAAAACCTAAATTTTCACTTGCTTTTTCTAAATCTTCAAAATTTTTTACGAAAATATATTTACTAGTTTTTAAATTTAATTCTTCACTTGCAAATTTGCGAATATTTTTTCGATTCATCGTTTTATTTACAGCTTCAGCATTTGGAATAACTGTAAAACCTCGTCGTTCAACTTCAAGAAGAGCTTCGATATTGATCGCTTCGATTTCTGGCAAAATAAAATCAGGCTTTTCTTGTTCGATTAATTCGATTAATTCGTGATAATTTCGCATATTAATTACATAACTTCGATGAGCAACAAGATGAGCAGGAGCTTTGTCATATCGATCAACAGCAATAACTTCAAGTCCTAATCTTTGAGCTTCGATTGCAACTTCTCGACCTAATTCACCGCTACCAAGTAACATAATTTTTTTACTGTTGCTTTTTAATGGAGATGTAAAAATCAAAATAAATCCTTAATTATTATTTTTATATATTAAAAAAATAGTTCGATAGCTTCTCGAACATGATTGACCTCTTCGAGATGATTAATTTTATTTCGAAATTCTGAAGCACCTTCTAAACCTTTTGTATAAGTATGAAGATGTTTTCGAAATAAAACGACACCTCTTTCACCGCTATATTTTATAGTCGAATTAAAATGTTGAAGAACAATTTTTTTTCTGATTTCGCGAGAAACATCTTTTTCACCATTTTGAAGTTGATGAAAAATCCATGGGTTTCCAATTGCTCCTCGACCAATCATTAAGCCATCAGCTCCTGTGATTTCTAAAACTCGTTTTGCTTTTTCGTAATCCGTAATATCGCCATTTGCAATAACAGGAATTTTAACAGTCTGTTTTATAATCGCAATTGCTTCATAATCGACTTCACTTGTAAAACCGCCACTTCGAGTTCGACCATGAACAGTTATAAAATCAGCTCCACCATTTTCAACGGCTTTACCGATATCAGCAGGATATTTGCTATCAAAACCGATTCGCACTTTTACACTTGTTAAACTTTTATTTGAGCGAGTTTTAATAGTTCGAGTTATATTTTCTAATAAATTTAAATTTTTTAATAAAGCACTTCCTGAACCATTTTTGACAACTTTCGTAGATGGACAGCCAGAATTTAAATCGATAATATCGATTCCAGATTGATCATTTAAAATATCAACGGCTTTGCTAATTATTTCAAGATCATTTCCAGCAATTTGAACAGAATAAGGATTTTCGTTTTCACTTTTTTCGATCATATGCATCGTTTTATCAGAGCCAAATACAAGAGCATTTGAACTAATCATTTCGCTAACTGTGAGGTCAGCCCCGAATTCTTTTACGACTTGACGAAACGGAAGATCCGTATATCCAGCCAACGGAGCTAAAACATAAATAGGTCTATCTGATCTAAATAATTTCAATTTTATTTATTTCTATCAAAAAAATAATCTAAATCTAATAAATTAGGCGAATGTTTTTTAAGAGTAATATATGCTTTTATATGATCGATATGTTCGACTTGATGTTCTTGAATTGTCTCTTCAGCCTCTTTTGTCATTTCGAGATTTAATAAAGTATATAAATATCCTTCGATTGCCTCGTCTGATTTTTCGATGAGGTGTTTAAATAATTCAAGTCGGAAATCTGGACTCATACTGCTATATTTAATAGTTTTTGCAAGTCTTGTATAACTATCTCGACTAAATGGAACAGATGAAATTAAATCTAAAATTTCGCCTTTGCCTAAATCAAGACCATCAACTTCGGCATCAACTCTTTGTAAAATGCTAAATAATGCTTCGATATTAAACCATCTCATATATCTTTGAATTGTGCTATAAGTTGCAAATTTGCAAAGATGTGCAAATGCATGAGCATATAATTCATCGCTATAAAAACCTCGTTCCATTAAAATAGATTCAGCCGAATGAGAATCTTCTCGAAGCATGTTCCAATAATTTAATTCTTTTATGTGATAACCGACACTGTGATCTAATTGAAGAACAGCACCATTTTTTATAGCATTAATATTATCAACGATTTTTTTAAATTTATTGCCATCGTTTAATTCAGCACCATTATTTAATACGATTTTAGAAACACTTAATAATTCTCCCATATCTCGATAAAGTTTAGTTGTATATTGAGGTTTATCATCAACTTTACCTTTGAGATTCATAAAAATAGCACCTTCTAATTTTCTAAAATCAGAATTTCGACTTTTATTTTGAATATATTCGACAACCCGATAAAAAAGCATATGTAATAAAGAAAGAAGGGCAAGAATAGTAGTTGGAATAAGAATTGCTATTGCAAGAGGCATCTCTGGAATATAATAGCCATTGATTAAATCAATAGGTTGAATATCTCCTTGCGATATAAAAGCAAAAACAAACCACCCCGCAAAAATTAAAAAAAGTGTTGCACCTATAATATACATTCTAATATTCATAGAATATCCTTAAATTTTAAATTTATTTTGCAAAACTAAAGATATATTTGAAGAGAGATAAATAAAACAAATTTTTATTTATGATATGGATGATTATTTATAATAGTTAATGCTCGATAAATTTGTTCAAGTAACACAACTTTTGCAAGTTTATGGCTCATCGTTAATTTAGAAAGACTGAAGACTCGATTAGCATTTTTTAAAAAGTTTGGATTAAAACCATAAGCTCCACCAATAAAAAAATTAACTTTTGACTGTTCTCGAACCTCATCGGTAAATTTTTCAGTTGAGAATTCAACACCAGACGGATCAAGAATAATCGAATAAGAGCCATCATTAGATGAAATATAAGATTTCAAAGCATCTCCATAACTATCTCGAATATCAGAAGCAATGCCTATATTTTGTCGTTTAATAATATCTCGATTGAAAATATCAATATGATCAATTTTAGAAAACTTAGATGATAATTTTAAAAGATGATCTTCGATTGGCGAATATTCATCTTTTTCGTTTTTACCAATCCAATATATATTAATTCGCTTCATTCCAACACTCTCTCTAGTATAACTTTGTTGATTCATTGCTATTCTACCATTTTCTATATATTTATTTTAGGAATTACAGTTAAGAATTAATTTTTTACAACATATTTTTTATTAAGTTGTAATTAAAATAAGTTAATAAAAAGAAATCATGTGAAAAGAAATACGATAAAATTTAAATTATCAAAGGAGCAATAAATGTTACTTAATGGAAAAACAGGATTAATTATAGGACTAGCAAATAAGCATTCTATCGCTTATGGTATTGCTGTTGCTTGTAAAGAACAAGGTGCTGAACTTGTTTTTACTTATTTAAATGAATCGATAAAAAAACGGGTTGAACCAATTGCTGAAGAACTTGGTAGTAAAAAAGTTATACCGTTGGATGTTATGAATATCGAAGACATGGATTTATTAAAAGAGCGAGTAGAAAATGAAATGGGCAAAATAGATTTTATTGTTCATTCGATTGCTTTTGCTCCAAAACGAGCTTTGTCTGGCGATACGATTAATACAACACGAGAAGACTTTTTAGTTGCTATGGATGTTTCTGTTTATAGTTTAATCGGCATTGTTCAAAGATTGTCGCCAATTATGAATGATGGTGGCTCGATAATTACTTTGAGTTATTTCGGCGGTGATAAATATGTTCCAAATTATAATGTCATGGGAATCGCAAAATCAGCACTTCAAGCAACTGTTAGATATTTAGCCGTTGATTTAGGTTCGAGAAATATTCGAGTTAATGCTCTTAGTGCTGGTCCAATTAAAACTTTGGCAGCAAGTGGAATTGATGATTTTAGAAATTTATTAAAATGGAATGAACGACATTCACCGTTAAGACGAAATGTTTCGATCGAAGATGTTGGCGGTTCAGCTTTATATTTAGTTAGCGATTTGTCTCGTGGTGTAACAGGTGAAACTCATTATGTTGATAGCGGTTATAATATTATCGGTATGCCAAAAGATGCAACAGTTGGAGATTAAATGAAAATTGCAATAGTCGGTGGCAACGGTTTTGTTGGTCAAGCAATTTCTCGAGAACTTGAAAAAGATAAAAATAATATCGTTGTTAAAATTGATCGTCGAGATACTGCTCAAAACGATGACTTTTTAATAAAAAAATTAGAAGCTGATATCGTTATTAATTTGGCTGGAACTCCAATTATTGGACGATGGACAAATAAATATAAACAAAGTTTGCGAACTTCTCGAATTGATCTAACGAATAGATTAGTTAATTTATTTAAAAAAATGCAAAACAAACCAAAAATATTTTTCTCGACTTCAGCTGTTGGCATTTATGATAACAAAGGCATATATAGCGAAGAAGATAAAAATTATTCAAAAGATTTTTTATCGCAATTATGTATCGATTGGGAAACTGAAGCCTTAAAAGCTGAAGAATTAAATATAAGAACAGTCGTTTTTAGGTTTGGAATTGTTCTTGGTAAAAATGGCGGTGCTTTAGAAAAAATGCTTTTGCCTTTTAAATTGGGACTTGGTGGTAAAATTGGCAGTGGAAATCAATATGTTAGTTTTATACATATTAACGATCTAGTTAATGCATATTTGCACCTCATCGCTAAAAATGATTTAAAAGGTGTATTTAATTTAGGATCTCCGCAACCAACAACTAATTTAGGTTTAACTCATGCTCTTGGCAAAGCTCTTCATCGACCAACTATTTTTCCAGTTCCAGAATTTATTTTAAATTTAATTTATGGTGATGGTGCAAAAGTTTTAACTGATGGTCAAAAAATGATTCCTCAAAAATTATTAAATAGTGGATTTAAATTCAAATTTAATAATATATACGAAACTATAAAAAATTTAGTTTAAATATAAAATTATTAGGTGTAAAATAATGAACAATAAAATTTTAATTAATATGATGGTGGCTACTAATTTGTTAAGTATAAATTTAAGTGCAAATGGCAATTTCGAACAAGATGATGATTTTTTTCAACAAAAGATTGACAAAAATAAAGTTTCCAGTGAAAAAGAAAATAAAAAATTTTATGCTGTCAAAAATGATGAGGTAGATGAAAACGAATATTTTTCAGATGATCCTATTTTTCAACGAAAAAAAGAAGAAAAAGAAGAAAATGTTGTTGAAGATTCTGGTTCTTCTGATAGCCGACGAAATGGTATCGAAACAAAGTTTTATCGCGATGGTCGAATGAAATCTGAAGTTAATTATTTAAATGGTCAAAAAGATGGCACAGAAAAAATATTTTATTCAGATGGCAAATTAAAATCCGAAGTCGGTTATCGATACGGTCGAAAAGATGGTATGGAAAAATTATTTTATTCAGATGGTAAATTAAAATCTGAAACAAGTTATCGAGATGGTCGAAAAGATGGCATGGAAAAAATATTTTCATATGACGGCAGAATTCAATCCGAAATAGAATATCGAAATGGACGAGCTGTTAAAACTTTTTTTAAACAATATTAACAAATTATAAGGCTTTTCAAAAATGCAAAAAGAGACATTAGCGATCCATTCTGGATATGTAAAAGATTCTCAAAGAACAATGGCAGTTCCAATTTATCAAACTACGGCTTACGATTTTGGCACAGCTGATTTTGCAGCAAGTAGTTTTAATTTGCAACAAGGAACTGACAATGTTTATACACGAGTTGGAAATCCAACAACAGCAATTTTTGAAAAAAGATTTGCTCAACTTGAAAATGGCAGTGGAGCTTTAGCAGTTTCAAGTGGAATGAGTGCAATTTTTAATTCGATATTAAATGTTGCTGAATCAGGTGATAATATTATTAGTTCGGCTCAACTTTACGGCGGAACGATTACATTATTCACACACACTTTAAAAAGACTCGGTATTCATGTTAAATATTTTAATATTAATAATCCAGATGAAATTTTAAATTTAATCGACGACAAAACAAAAGCTATATTTTTTGAAACTCTTTCAAATCCAAGTATTGCTCTTTCAGATATCGAAGAAATCGTAAAGATCGCTGATCAAAATAATATTATTACGATAGTTGATAACACTGTTGCAACTCCAATTTTATGCAATCCGATTGATTTCGGTGTTGATGTCGTTATTCATTCGGCAAGTAAATATGCAACAGGTCAAGGTTTAGCAATCGGTGGAATTATTGTCGAACGACCGAATCTCGTCAAAAAAATAAAAGATAATTATAAATATCCGCAATTTAATAATCCTGATTCGAGTTATCACGGTCTTGTTTATTCAAATCCGCCAGTCGATGGAATTTTATTTACTTTTAGAACACGAATGTCTCTTTTGCGAGATACAGGTTCAGTTTTAAGTCCTTTTAATTCATGGCTATTTATTCAAGGTTTAGAAACTTTATCGCTTCGAATGAAACAACATTCAGAAAATGCTCTCAAAATTGCTGAATTTCTCGAAAGTCATGAACTTGTTAAAAAAGTCAATTATCCAAAATTAAAAAGCTCAAAATATAAATTATTAGCTGATAAATATTTAAAAAATGGTGGAAGTGGGCTTTTAAGTTTTGAAGTTGAAAGTTACGAAAAAGCAAAAGATATCGTAAATAAAGTGAAGATTTTTTCACTTGTTGCAAATATCGGAGATAGCAAATCGATAATTACTCATCCTGCTTCAACAACTCATCAACAATTATCTGAAAACGAAATGATAAAAGCTGGTGTTTCAAAAGGCTTAATTCGTTTATCAATTGGACTTGAAAATAGTCAAGATTTAATAGACGATTTAAAATCAGCTTTAAATTAATTTTAAAATCTCAAACCTCATCGTAAAAAATTTATGTCGATGAGGTGTTTTTCTATTAAAAATCTACACAAAAACAAACATTTTATAAATTAATTATTTATTCGACCCCGTGTCGTTGCACGGAATGACTAAGTTGTTGTGGTCATTCTGCAATTTATTTCGGGATCTTTTCTTTTTTCACGGAATTGTGGCTCCCTACAAATTACAAAACCGTTTTCATTTTCCATTTAATTTGATTATATTTTCCAATTATCAAAATCCCAAATTCATTCCCCGATGAGGTCATTTTCCAAACTCCATTTTCTCGAAGTTGAAAACCTTTATGGGCCAACATCAAATTAATTTTAATTTTTCTAAAAAAGATAATTTAATTGTTTCAGGATGATGTTTTGCGAAAACAGATTTTAGTTTTTCAACAACTTTTTCAAAAGTTATATTTTTTAGCCATTCACCATTTATTCGATAATCGTCAAAATATGCTAATAAAAACTGTTCAATTTTATAAGCTTTTGCAGTTTGTTCAGAAGTAAATTGCTTTGTAATATCAAAACCGCAATTACTTTCGATTTGAGAAAATCGCTGTTTTGTATCAGAGGAAATACCTATTTTTATTGCTCCATTTGAAACTTGAACAACATAAATATGTTTACTCATTAAATCTGAATATTGTGTTTTGGAAAATATATCTGTAATATCTAAAGATTGTTCATGTAGAACAGTTAAATTTTCAACCCATTGCCTAAATACTTTTGCTCGTTCTGACTTTATAAAAAATCCCAATCGAACAATTCCCTTTTTTGTCCAAAAAGTTTGACTGCGAACTTTCGGATGTAAAATAACTCCAAAGTTTTTTTGATTGTGAGTATTTACATTTATAAAATGCTTTGATTCTATCAATTCTTCTTGATGATTAGATTTATGATCTCTGATCGCTCGTTCGTCTATTCCATAACCTTTTGCAACTTCTCTATTTGTTAATAAAAAATCAAAAGTTTGGCTTGGAATAATTTCAATATCTTTGTTAGCAAAGTTAATAATCATGTTATTCTCTTTTTTTTGCTAATTATACTATTTAATCATTTTAGATTACAATTAATAATTGTAGATTACAAATTTAACTATCGAAATTATCGACAGTTAAATTTACAATGCTTTTAATAGTTCTTTAAATTTTATTTTAAAACTTGTTTCTTGTTTATAATTTATTAGTAAATTCATATGATTAATAGCATTTTGTGGTAAATCACCATTTGAACTCCAGTTTCTAATTGTTCCTTCGTGAATTCCCATAATTTCCGCTAATTCCTTTTGAGTTATGCCCAATTCTCGGCAAGTTTTTTTTACAAGATTTTCTTCTTCGATAATTGGTTGATCTTGATTTTCTGTATTTTGATTTTGAGTTTGATTAATTTGATTTTTAGGCTTTCGTCCCATTTTATTTTTCTCCAAATTTATATTTTTCGTAATTTTATTATTTCCGTGCCAAATTTGATATTGACAGGAATACAAGACAAAAGGTTTTTTATGTTTTTTGGTTGATTAATTTGACCTCATCAACAAGAATATATGAATCAATCAAGCTTCGTTTTATTTTCGTATCGTTTAACAGAAATTCGTATAAATTATCTTGAGAGTTTGGCATATGTTCGAATAAATAATCCAAAATATAACAATCTGCTTTTTTCATGTTTTCTTCGAAATATAAACCAAACACAACGATATCAATTACATTTTCAGCATATTCACTTTCTTGTTGCATTTTATTTTCTTTTGCAAAAAGCACATATTCGACAAGAGTCGTTAAAACTTTTTCACTTTTTTCTGTTGGTTTTGGAATTGGAAGTTGTTCAACAAATATTTTTGACATTTCATAACCTGTTGCTCCAAGAGTAGCACCTATTTGTTTAAAATAGAAAAAATTGCCTTTTGAGTTTAACAAAGCAGTTAAATATTTTAAGTTTGTTCCAGTAATAAAAAAACATTTCTGATTTGTGAAAAAATGCTGTTCGTCGTAAATAGCTACAAAACTCTTAGCCATATTTGGATATATAATTTTTTCTTTTTCAAACTCGTTTAAATATGCACAATTTCGCAAATTGTAAGGTGTCGCACCTTGATCAGTTCGTTTATGCAATTGTTTATAAAATTGATCAAAATGCTGTTTTATCGCAGGATAATCTTCAAGTTGTAAAGGTGGATTGTTATGAAAATTTATTATCCACAAATCAGCCCATTCATACGAATATCTTTTTATATCGCGACCACGAAGAACTTTTTTGATTATTTTTTCTGTTCGTTCTCGTTCTATCGATGAGGTGCATTTATCGAGAATTTCATTTCGTTGTTCAGTCGAAATAATAAAAGCCTCGTTAAATCCTGTTTTAATTCCATAGTTAATTTTTATGTCCCAGTTTTTAAGCGGAATACCGATTTTTTCAATTTGCTTTTTGATTTTCAACTCATTTTGATTAGCAAAAGAAAAACTATCAATCGATAAATCAGACATTAAAAAATCGATACATTTATAATCAAAATAGCGAAAATCTTCTGTTCGTTCCTCTTTTCGTTCTTTTGCTGTGCAATAATCAAAAGGCAAATTTTTATCAACTTTATCAACTTTTTTAAACGAAATTATCGAAGCATCAACAGTCGCAGAATCAAAAACTTTGATACCGTTATATTCGACATATTGCAAAATTTGAGTTTCATTTAAAAGCATATTTCGAAGATTTTCGCCATATTTAGCACGAGTCCATTTATTCGAAACGATAAAACTTAAAATGCCATTTTGAACAAGCAAATTTCGACCGAGTTCAAAAAAATAGGTATAAATATCAGCGGTGCCATTATAAACTTTGAACTTTTTTTCTAAAATGGGTTTAAGATCTTTAATTCGTTCTTGACGAATATAGGGCGGATTAGCGATAACAAAATCAAAACCTACGAAATCGTTATGTTCATTTAAAACATCTGGAAATTCGAATCGCCATTCGAACGAATGTGGTAATTTATCTAAAAAGTCTATTTTTTCGTGAAGTTCTAAAATGGCTTTTAAGTCATTTTTATAATTTCGACCGACACGATCAGCGATAAACAAAACACCGTGAGTATAATTTTTATAAAAATGTTCAATACCGAATTCACCATGAATCGATAAATAATTCTCGATTAATTCGATAATTTTCTTTTTATCTGGATCGTTATTTTTCAATCCATCAGAAAAGCTATTTTTAATAGATTTGATCTCTTTTTCGATATCTATTTTTTCGATTCCAGACTTTTGAAAATATAAATGACCAAGTTCTTGAAGTTTAGCGATTTTTTCTTTACCGATTTTTGCGATATTTTCGTTCAAAGCAAATCGTGAAACAAGAGAATTACCGACTTTTATATTTATATCGAGATTAGGCAAAACAGTAAATTTACCAGTTTTTTTAGAATAGAAACTCCATTTTAACAATTCGATCCATAATCGCAAACGGGCAATTTCAACAGATTTCGAATTAATATCAACACCAAAAATATTATTTTCGATAATTCTTTTTTTAAGTTCAAACATCTTTTTTTGAATTCGAGTTGCTTCAGTCGGAAAAATATTTTTTTCATTCGAAATATATTGCACCTCATCGGAAATAAAAATTTCGTCATTTTCGATTTTAATAATTCGCTGTTCGCCATATTCATCTTCCAAAGTTGCCTGTCGAACAACAAGTTCATTCATAACAGAAACAAGAATATGACCAGAACCAACCGCAGGATCAAGAATTTTAATTTTTTCGAGATTACCAAAAAAGTTATCGAGACTATCTTTTGCCAATTTTTGAGTAATAAAACTAGGAGTAAAATGAGAACCATCTTTATAGCCATTAACTTTTTCGAAAATCAAACCCAAAACAGAAGATTTAATAAGAGTCTTATCGATCGGAGCGATTTCGTCAAATTTATTACTTCCAAAATCATAAGAATTCAAAAATCGAAATAAATAATCAAGAGTCGTGAATTCGCCTTGTTCGATATTCGAAGTTTGATAAGTTTTGATTTTAACAGCAGAATCTAAATCTTTAATGCCAAAAAACATAATTTCGATATCTTTTTTATTAAACAACGAAGAATTCATATATGGAATATTCTCGAATATTTTCAAACTATCTTTTCGTTCAGAAATCTCTTTTGCCATAACTTCAAAAAATAAATTTTCAAGTTGTCTAAAAGTATGAATCGTGTTTAAATTCATAAATGGCTTAAAATTTGGATGCATAAAAATCAAACGAGCTTCAAGCAATTTCAAAAACAAAATTCTATTAAGCCAAATAATATTTAATTCAAAAACATCTTCAAAATCTAAATTACTATTTTCACAAATTGTTAATTCGAGAATCGAGCCAGAACTTCGTTCATGTTCAAATTTTCGCAAAATCTTAAGGATTCCGTCAGAATCTTCTCGCTCTTCGACACCAAAAATATATAAAAGTTCTCGATAAAAACCATCATCAAGCGAATTCATATCTTTTCCAAAATTCAATTCGAGCAAATTTTGAGGTGATAATAACTTATAAATTCCTGTTAATTCTCGTCTTAAATTAAAAATTCGTTCATCTTTCGAATAAATATTTTCTTCAAGCTCTTTTATTTTCTCAATTTCAAATTTACTAAAATCAACCTTTGTATATTCGAGTTTAAAATCTAATAAATTATCAAGCCAATTTAAAATATCTAAATAAATATCTTCTGTTTTTGCTTTTTTATTATATTTTGGAAAAGTTGCCGATGAGGTCAATCTTTTTATATCAAAACTTTTAAAAATATATAAATTTTTATAATCTGTAACGATTAAATGCTTTAAAGACGAAGTTCCTTCTTTATCAGCATAAAAACAAATTTGAGCAAAAGCTTTTTTCTTAAAATCATCATCTTTGATCATTTCATGACTATTTGGTATTTTCGTTTCGATAAAAACTTCAATCTGCTTTTTGTCTAAATCATCACGATCTTCATAAATAGCCAAATCGCTATTTTTAATTGGTTCAATTTTATATTTATTAAAACCAGTTGAAAAAATTAAATTTCTAAGCGGTGTTTTGCCCATTTCTTCGTTTTCTAGTTTTTCAATATCATTTAAATATTTTTTCAATTCGATAAGAAACCGATAGAATCTAGCTTCTGAAATTATCGAAGCCGAATAAGACGGACTAATAAAATTTCTATTCGATATATATTTAAATATCATTTTTATCCTCGTTCAAATTTTTAGTTAAAATAATTTAACCGAATCAATTCTATATTAAAATTATGAAAAACTGGAGAAAAATAAAATGGGTCGCAAACCAAAAAATCAAATTAATCAAACTCAAAATAAAGATCAACCAATTATCGAAGAAGAAAATCTTGTTAAAAAAACTTGCCGAGAATTAGGCATTACTCAAAAGGAATTAGCGGAACGAATCGGGGTTACGGAAAGTGGTTTAAAAACTGCTTTAGCTAGGAATAATTTTTCAGATCAAATGAAAACATCAATAGAATTGTTAATCGAAAACAATAATTTAAGAAAAGAGGCAATGAAAACAAAACTATTTCAAGAAAATCTACGAGCATTCTTAACATACTAAATATTATCAAATAAGTATAAAAAAAATACTTTAGTTTTGTTATAATACATTCAATAAAAAATTATTTTTGAAAGTATTGTCGTGATAATAGAAAAAAACTACAACAACATCATTGTTCAATTTGATCAAGAACAAGATATATTTATAAATGCGACTAACATTGCAAGGCATTTTAATAAACAGGCGAGTAAATGGCTTGAAAATAAAGACACAATTGAATATATTGAAGTATATTCCAGAAAGCTGAATATTGCTTACGGCGATTTTATCGTGGTTCGTAAAGGTGGAAATGATAAAACTGCTCAAGGAACTTGGATTCATCAAAAATTAATCGTTGCTTTTGCAAGATGGCTATCGCCAGAATTTGCTGTTTGGTGTGATATTACAATCGAAGAGATTCTAAAATCGCAAATGTCTAAACCAATTCAACAACCACAAACTCAAACTTCACAAAATCATGATTTTCCAAAATTAACAAGCGAACTTAACGATTACGAAATTTATTCGAACAAACTTTTAGGTTTTCTTGAAAACTTGCGAAATCGTAATCAAATAGATCTATTTCGTTTTGACAAAATAATGAACGAACAATTTGGTAAATCACCGCTCGACACTTTTAAGATAAACCTCGATTCGCAATACTTTTTGCCGACCGAATTAGGTCGAATGATAAATAAATCAGCGGTCGAGATTAATTTGATTCTCGAATACAAAGGTTTTCAAATTCGAGAAAATGGAGTATGGAAAATGACCTCATCGGGGAATGAATTTGGGATTTTGATAATTGGTAAATATCATCAAATCAAATGGAAGATGAAAACGGTTTTGTAATTTGTAGGGAACAGCCTGTGGCTGTTCCGAAATAAATATTAAAATTACGAAAAATATAAATTTGGAGAAAATCAAAATGGGTAGAAAACCAAAAAATCAAATTAATCAAACTGAAAATCAAGATCAACCAATTATCGAAGAAGAAAATCTCGTAAAAAAAACTTGCCGAGAATTGGGAATTACTCAAAAGGAATTAGCGGAACGAATTGGAGTAAAACCTGAAAGTTTAAATTCTTCTTTAAGTAGAGGAAATATAAGCCTACAAATTGAAAAAGCCGTAGATTTATTATTAGAAGTAGAATCTTTAAAAATAAAATTAAATGACTATTCAATTTTAAAAACAGCAATCAATAATATTATTTACAAACATTGATTAAATCATTGACTTATTGACAGCAAAATAGATATAATCCATAATAAAAGCCAAAGAAAGGGTAATTATGGATATTAAAGAATATAACTTTCAAGATAAATATACAATTAGAACAATATTAGACAGCAATACTATTTGGTTTGTCGCAAAAGATGTTGCATTTGCCTTAGAATATAGCGATACTCAAGCAATGACCAGAAGATTAGATGTTGATGAGCTTAATAGCTATACCGACACGATGTCGGGTCAGGGTAGAAAAATTACAATTATCAACGAATCAGGTTTATATTCCGCAATTCTTGGAAGTAAAAAACCAGAAGCTAAGCAATTCAAGCGATGGGTTACAAACGAAGTTCTTCCGTCAATTCGCAAAACTGGAAATTATTCAATTTCTCAACAACCACAAACTCAAAATCTACAAATTCCAGATTTTCATGCACTCACAAATGAACTTAACGATTACGAAATTTATTCGAACAAACTTTTAGGTTTTATTGAAAATTTAAGAAATCGTAATCAAATTGATCTATTTCGTTTTGACAAAATAATGAATGAACAATTCGGTAAATCACCGCTTCAAACTTTTAAAATTGATCTCAATTCGCAATTCTTTTTACCAACTGAATTAGGCAAAATGATTAATAAAAGTCCAGTTGAAATTAATTTGATGTTGGCTCATAAAGGTTTTCAACTTCGTGAAAATGGTGTTTGGACATTAACAAAATCTGGTCGTGATTTTGGAATTGAAATCGTAGGAAATTATCATCAAATTAAATGGAAAATGAAATCGATAATGTAAATTCGTAGGGAATGGTCGCCGACCGTTCCGATAAAAAATGAAAAGACAAAAATATTAAAATTACGAAAAATTAAGCAAAAGTTGAAAATGGCAGAAAAAGAACAAGAACAAAAACCCGCAAATAGCGAACAAATTGAGATTTTGAAAAAGAACTTTCCGTCATGTTTTGATAAAGACGGCAAATTTGTTATTTCGAAAATGGAAGAAATTGTTCGTCAAAACAATGTAGATGTTTCTCGAGAAAGTTATAAATTGGATTGGCTCGGAAAATCGTATGCAAGAGTTTTAGCAAATGAAAAAATTTTGACTTTGATAAAAGAAGATAAAGTTCATAATGCTAAACCTGACAATAAAAATAGTGCGAATATTTTAATTAAAGGTGATAATTTAGAAGTTTTGAAACATCTTAAAAATAGTTATTATGAAAAAATCAAAATGATTTATATTGATCCGCCATATAATACAGGAAATGATGGTTTTGTTTATAACGATGATAGAAATTTCTCAACAGAGCAACTTGTTAAATTAGCTCGAATTTCACAAAATGAAGCTGAACGAATTTTAAAATTTGTAAATAGTAAATCAAATTCTCATTCAGCTTGGCTAACTTTTATGTATCCGCGATTATATATTGCAAAAGAGCTTTTAAAAAATGATGGAGTTATTTTTATTAGCATTGACGATAATGAAGTTGCCCAATTAAGATTACTTTGTGATGATATTTTTGGTGAAGAAAATTTTGTAGCAAATATTATTTGGGAGAAAAAATATTCACCATCAAATGATTCAAAAACAATTAGTGCTACACACGATTATATTTTAATATATGCTAAATCAATAAGTTCATGGAAATTAAAATTACTACCAAGAACTGAAGATATGAACGATAGATATAAAAATATTGATAATGATCCGAGAGGCGAATGGAAATCTGGTGGATTGTCAGCAAAAACATACAATGAAAAATATGATTATCCAATTCAAACACCTTCAGGACAAATCGTATTACCACCATCAGGAAGTTGTTGGCAAGTATCAAAAGAAAAATTTAATGAATTAGTTAAAGATAATAGAATTTATTTCGGTAAAGATGGATCGTCTAAACCACAATTAAAACAATTCTTATCAGAAGTTCAAGATGGAAAAGTTCCGACAACTATTTTAAAATACGATGAGGTCGGACATAATCAAATATCTCGACAAGAACTAACAAGTTTATTCAATGGTGTCTTTGTATTTGATAATCCAAAACCAACAACATTAATAAAACATTTTTTAAAATTAGTATATTTATCCGAAAACGATATCGTTCTTGATTTTTTTGCAGGAAGTGGAACAACAGCTCATGCCGTTATGCAATTAAATTCTGAAGATGGCGGAAATAGAAAATTTATCTCTGTTCAAATTGCTGAAAAAATCGATGAGAAAAAAAGCAAAACAGCCTTTGATTTTGTTAAAAATGAACTTAATGCTGAACCAACAATTTTTGAAATCACAAAAGAGCGAATTATTCGAGCTTCTCAAAAAATCAAAAATGAACTTTCACAATCACTTTTGGCAAATTTATCAGATTATGATTTTGGCTTTAAAATTTATGAAAATGTTCCAGCTTTTGCAGGAATGAATGACGAACATCAATTTTTAACACAAGATACAATCATGTTTGATGGTTCGATTTTAAATGACGAAGAATTAGAAACCGTTCTAACAACTTATAAACTTCAAGATGGCATAAAATTAGATGTCAATCTTCAAGAAATCGTTATCGGTTCATATAAATATTATAAATCAGAAAATATAATTTATATGATGAATAAAGGTTTCACGACAAATGACTTAAAATTATTACTCGAAAAATTCGATAACGACCGCAATTTTAAATTTTCAAAAATCGTAATTTATAATCACAATTTTTTAAGCAAACATATGCGAGAAATTTATGAAGCTTTTCAACATTACACAAATAAAAAGTCAATTCAAGTTACTGTAACGGCTAGGTTTTAAAATGGCTGGTTTTATCTTTGAGAAAAATTTACCTCATCAACAACAAGCGATAAATTCGGCTTTAGCAATTTTTAATCATGCAAACTTAACCGAAAAAGAAGATCTGATTTTATCAACAGTTTCGAATCCAAAAATAAATTTTTCGAAAAAATTAGCATCAAATCTTGATTTTATTCAAAGCGAAAATGCTATTTCTAATAAATATCGAAATTTAGAAAGTAATATTTTTGATATTTCAATGGAAACTGGAACGGGCAAAACTTATACTTATACAAAACTAATTTTTGAACTGCATAAAAATTTTCATTTAAATAAATTTATAATTATCGTTCCAACTCTTTCGATTAAAGCTGGAACGATGAATTTTTTAACCGCCGAAGAAACACGAGAACATTTTCAGGAAGATTATCAGGCGAATATCAAAACTTATCTTGTCGAAAGTCAAAAAGCAAAAAAAGATCTTTTTCCACAGGCAATAAAAGATTTCGTAGAAGCTGTGAATTCTTTGCAAAATATTCATGTTCTTATAATCAACGGCGGAATGATAAATTCGGAAACCATGAATATATCTTTTGACAAAACTCTTTTTGATCAATATTCGATTCCATTTGAGAATATATCAGCGATAAATCCAGTAACAATTATTGACGAACCTCATCGATTTAATAAAACTAATCAAACTTGGAAAAATATCGAGAAATTCAATTCGCAAATAATTTTTCGATTTGGAGCAACTTTTAATGAACAATATGAAAATTTAATTTATAACTTAACTTCGCTAGATGCTTTTAACGGCGATCTCGTCAAAGGTGTTATAACTCATATCGAAGAACTTAATATAAATGACAAAGCTTCTATTTCGTTAATAAATACAGATGGCAAAGAGGCACATTTCGAATTAAATTCAAACGATAAAAAAACTAGATTTAAATTAATTAAAAATGAAAGTTTAAGCATAATTCATGAACAAATAGCAAATTTATATGTCGAGAATTTAAATAAATCTATTATCGTTTTATCAAACGGTTTAGAACTTAAAAAAGGTGATCGAATAAATCCTTATTCTTATTCGCAAACTGTGAGAGATAAAATGATGGAAAATGCAATAAAAAATCATTTTGAACTCGAACGAATATATTTAACACGAGATATAAAAATCAAACCGATAACTTTATTTTTTATTGACGACATTGAAGGTTATCGAAATGGAAATAATATCGACGGAGCATTAAAAACAAAATTTGAGAATTTAACAAAAAGCTATATCGAACAAACTCTTAAAATAGCAACAGACGAATTTTATAAAAATTACTTAGAAAAATCGTTAGCTGATTTATCGTTAATTCACGGAGGATATTTTTCAAAAGATAACAGCGAAACTGACGACAAAATCGAAAGAGAAATAAACGAAATACTTCATGATAAAAATTCTTTATTAAATATTAATAATACGAGAAGATTTATTTTTTCAAAATGGACTTTGCGAGAAGGTTGGGATAATCCGAATGTTTTTCAAATTTGCAAATTAAGAAGTAGCGGAAGCACAACTTCAAAACTTCAAGAAGTTGGTCGAGGTTTGAGACTTCCAGTTAATGAATTCATGGCAAGAGTTAAAAATGAACAGTTTTATTTAAATTATTTTGTTGATTTCACAGAAAAAGATTTTGCTGAAAGCTTAATAAATGAAATAAACTCGAAATCTACATCGTTAATCGATAATAATAAAAAATTAAACGATGAGGTCATTAATTTAATTTGCAACAAATATAATATATCAGAAGATAATTTATTAGCAAAATTAGATCAAGAAAATATAATCAAGCGAAACAACGATTTTAAAGAAAATGGATTTGAAAAATTAAAAGAATTATTTCCTCAAGTTTTCTCAAATGGTCTGAAAAACAATAAAATTAAAAATTACAACGATAAAAATTCAAACAGAGCAAAAATCCGAGAAGGCAAATATCAGGAATTGCGAGAACTTTGGGAACATATTAATCAAAAGGTTATTCTTGAATATAAAATTCAAAACGAAGATATCTTCGAAGATCTATTTGATATTTATTTAAAAGAAAATATTGACAAATTCAAATCTGAAACTATTTCGACAATAAAACAAAAGTTATCTTTTGATAAAAATCATGCTTATAATCAAGAAATCATAAATTTTGATGATCAATTTTTATCTGTTCAAACAATGAGTTATCGAGATTTTTTAATTAAATTAACTGACGAAATAAAAATCAGCTCCAAAACTTTGAATAATGTTTTTATAAATATTAGCAAATCTCAAGATATTAATTCGTATTTAAATATAATAACAGTCAGAACGATAAAAGATGGCTTTAATAAATTTTTGCTGGATAATGCAATTGATAAATTTTCAATTAATTATGAACAAGTCAATAATTCGATACATCCAACAAAATTAACAGATAAATCAGGCAATATTTCTCAAGAAATTAATATTTTTGATTTAGGTCAAAATTATGCACCAAACGAAAAAGTTGGAAATAATTATTTATTCGAAGATTTATATTTTGATTCAGATTTAGAAAAAAAGAATATAAAACAAAATATCGATGAAATAATCGTTTTTACAAAAATACCAAAAAATTCAATCAAAATTCCAGTTTCTGGCGGTTTTTCGTATTCACCTGATTTTGCTTATAATCAAGAAATCATAAATATGGTCAAAAAAATTTAAATTTAATCGTCGAAACAAAAGGCAAAGATAAACGAGATTTATTTCATGATGAACATAAAAAAATTCAACATGCTGAAAAGTTATTTAACTCGATTACTGATAATATAAATATAAAATTTGAAACACAATTTCAAGACGACGAAATAAAAAATATAATTAAAAAATATTTAGAAAATCGATAAAAATAATAAAATGGAGAATTTATAAGAATGAGCAACTCATTAGGTAAATTAACAAGAATTAAAATAGAAGGCTTTAAGTCTATAAAAAAATTAGATTTAGAATTTCATGATTTAAATATTATAATTGGTGCAAATGGTGCTGGAAAAACAAATTTAATTAACTTTTTCAAATTTATGAAGAAAATCTTAGATCAAGATTTAGAAAATTATACAGCTGAACAAGGTGGATCTAATAAAATTTTACATTTTGGGAGAAAAATAACTCCAGAAATCTATATTGCTCTTTTATTTAAACCAAATGCTTATAAAACTTATCTTATTCCAACTACACAAGATAAATTTATATTTAAAGATGAAGAAGGTTTTTTTATTCCAAAATCGATGGGTTACTCTGGACAAACGAAACCAATTCCTTTAGACAACAAAGGTGGTTTGGAAAGTAAAATAAAGGAAACCAATCTTCCAATATTACAATACATATATTCACATATAAAAGATTGGAGAGTTTATCATTTTCATGACACAAGTTTTAATGCAAGAGTAAAACAAACTTGGAATATTGCAGATTACGAACAGCTTCATTTTGACGGTGGTAATCTTGCTCCATTTTTAAGAAATATTAAAATAAATTATCCAGAATCATATAAAGATATAGTTTCGACTATTCATAAAATTGCTCCATATTTTCATGATTTTATACTTGAACCAGAAAGTTTAAATACAGAAACTATAAAGTTAAAATGGAAACATAAAGGGACAGACGAATATTTTGATTCTAATGATTTATCTGATGGAACATTAAGATTTATATGTTTGGTTACTTTGCTATTTCAACCTAAACTACCTAAAACAATAATTTTAGATGAACCAGAACTTGGATTACATCCATTCGCTTTAAATATATTGGCTAATATTTTTAAAGTAGTATCCACAAAATCTCAAATTATTGCATCAACTCAATCAACTGTTTTTTTAAATAATTTTGATGTGAAAGATATCATAGTTGTTGATAGACAAAATAATGCTTCAAATTTTAAACGATTAAATGAAGATGAATTAAAAGAATGGCTAGAAGATTTTAGTATTGGTGAATTATGGGAGAAAAATGTAATTGGAGGAAATCAACATTATGAATATTAAAAGAATTGCTATTTCTGTTGAAGGAAAAACAGAAGAAGCTTTTGTAAAAAAAGTATTAAGTAAACATCTTGAACAGTTTCATATTTATATTACTCCAATAACTATTGAGACAAGTCGGGATGCAAATGGTAAAAAACACACTGGTGGCTCAATTTATCTTGATCGTGTTGTAAAAGATATTTCAAAATTACAGAAAAATTATTCGTATGTTACGACTTTTTATGATTTTTATGGCTTTGAAAATCCAAACAACTATACTGTTGATGAACTTGAAGCTGAAATTCATAAAAAATTTGATAATTCTATTAAGATTGTTCCATATATTCAAAAGTATGAATTTGAAACACTTTTATTTGCAAAACCATCTTATTTTAAAGATTATTTTAATAATATTGAAGTGGAAAAAGAAATAAATTCAATATTATCTAAATTTAATAACAAAATTGAAAATATTAATAATTCAAAAGAAACTGCTCCATCAAAAAGAATTCAAGAGATATTTGAAATATATGGCAAAAACAATAATAAAACTTATAATAAGGTGCTTCACGGCATAGATATTATTGAAAAAATAGGAATAGATCATTTAAAAAAGTCATTACCTAGATTTAAAAATTGGTTAGAGAAAATAGAAAAATTAAACTTAGAATAGTTAAAACAACCTTGAAATTGGAAATCACTTTTGAAAAATAAATATTTATTTATTATATTATTATTTGTAACAAATATTTATTATTTATTTGGATTTGAAATATATTTAATGCCTGATGATCGTCAAAAATATATTTATCAACTATTTCGCGATCTCAAACAAAATAGCGATGAGGTATATTTTTTTGGTGAAGAAATTTATGATAAAAATTTATTTTATGCTCTCAAAAAAAGTCTTTTAAAAAATGCAAAAATTAAAATTATCGTTGCTTTTGATTCTGATAAAAAATTTGCTGGTTACACAGCTCAACTTTTACCATTTGAAAATGTCGAAATTAAACGATTAAAAGCTTTTCGCGATGGCAATTTAAAAAATAATTTTATAGTTATTTCTAATAAATATTTATATATTTTTAGTGAAAAAATGAGTGATGTTGAACTTGCAATTCGTTCGACTAATGAACAAGATATTTTAAATTTAAAAAATAAATTTGAAATTTTATGGAATCGAGGTGAAAAAATAGATTTACAAACATGCAAAAATTAGATGGCATAAAAAAATTCCAGTTTGATTTAATATCTCTGGTAGAATCAAATACACCTATAATTCAAGTTGTATCAAAAGATTTTAATAATATTCATAAAGCAATTAAAAATATCTTAGAATCTTTTGAATTTATCGAACTTTCGTATAATATCGTTGATAATTTAAAAGAAATTTTATCGGCTGATTTAAAAATCGAAAATACTATTTTATTTATAGACAGTTATGAATTATTTGGTCAAGACTCTCTTCAAATTTTTCATCTTTTAAAAAAATTCGGTGCTAAAAAAATTAATGATATAAATTTTGATTTAAATGTAATTTTATATTCTGAAAAATATATAAAATTACCCGAAAGTTTAGAATCGCTTTCATATTTTTTGGAATTAAAAAATCCAGAACTTAATGAAATTATTGATATTTTAGAAAATTTTATTTTATCGATTGGCTTTGAACAGCAAGATAAAAATCAAATTATCGAAATTGCAAAATTATTAATTGGCTTAAATCGAACTGAAATAGAACTTTTTGTTTCAAGACATTATCAACTTGATGGTTCGATTAATTTTGATAAAAATTACCTCCTCATTGAAAAAGTTAAATTTTTACTTCAAAACTCGTCGCCCGATTGCATAAAATATTTGAAAAATATATCGAATATCTCTTTTGCAAATATTGGCGGTGCTTCACATATTCGAGAATATATTTATATGATTCTGGATTTAAACTCAAAACAGCAAGATAAATATAATAAATTAATTTTAATCGAAGGTTCTGAAGGTTCAGGCAAAAAAAGTATTATTTATGCAATTGCAAATTTAATTAAATTGCCTTTAATTTCTATTGAGTCGTCAAATATAAAATCGAAAGATGAATTATATAAAATTCTAAGTTTATTAAAATCGATAAGAGTAGCGATTTTATGGATAAAAATAGATTTTTTTAATAAGCAACTGTTTGAATTATTTTTACGAGAATTAAGAAATTTAGATTCTGAATTAATTTCGATAGTTACTGAAACTGTCAAAGATTTAGATTCTGAATTAGACTCAAACGGTTTTCAATGTTTGAAAAATATAGACTTTTGGCTTTTTGATCGTGTGTTTAGAATTTATCCACCCGATAAATTTGAACGAGATGAAATTTTTAAAATACATTTGCGAAAACGAGGTCAGTTTCATCAATATATAAATTTATCTCGAGTTATTAACGAAAGTGAAAATTTATCTGGAGCTGAAATCGAATTAATTATAAAAAATGGAATCGAAAAAATGTTGATTGACAATCGTAATCAAATTTCTGAACATGATTTATTAGATTCGATAAAAATTTTGAGAATTACCAGATCAAAAAGCGAAGCATAAAAATCTTGTGGTAACATATCGCCGTTTTCTTAAAAAATAAAGATTTATATTAATCTAGTAAAGGAGTTAAATGATCATTTTAGATGGCAAAAAGTTAGCAGATAAAATTCGTAATGAATTAAAAGCTGAAGTCAAAATGTTTGATCATGTCGGTTTAGCCGTTATTTTAGTTGGTGATGACGATGCAAGTCGTTTATATGTTTCGATGAAAAAAAAGGCTTGTGAAGAAGCAGGAATCGAATCGTTCGAGATTAAATTACCTTCAACTGTTACAGAACATGAATTAATCGCAGAAGTTGAAAAATTAAATATTAATAATAAAGTTGATGGAATTCTTGTTCAACTTCCACTTCCAAAACATATTAATACTGCAAAAATTATTTCTGTAATTGATCCAAAAAAAGATGTTGATGGTTTTCATCATGTAAATATTGGTTCGTTAGTTGCTGGAATGGAAGATAATTGCTTTGTTTCTTGCACACCGTTAGGGGTTATTAAACTTCTTGAAGAATATAATATTGATCCAAAAGGCAAAAATAGTGTCGTCGTTGGAGCTAGTAATATCGTTGGAAAACCGATGGCTTCGTTATTATTAAATCGTAATTCGACCGTTGATATTTGCCATATTTATACTCAAGATTTAAAATCTCATACGATTAATGCAGATATTATTATTGTTGCTGTTGGAAAAGCTAATTTAATTACGGCTGATATGATAAAAAATGATGCAATCGTTATCGATGTCGGAATTAATAAATTGCCAAATGGCAAAATCGTCGGTGATGTTGATTTCGATGAGGTATCAACAAAAGCTAGTTATATAACTCCAGTTCCAGGCGGTGTTGGTCCAATGACAATTGCAATGTTATTATCTAATACGGTTAAATCAGCAAAAATGAGGTTAAGCAAATAAATATATGCTAAATAAATTTATAAATTTAGAGGCTATTTCGAATTCGAAAAGTTGGCAAGTCTTAAAAAAAGTTCATTATTTTTCGACGACTTGGACAGGTGCAATAATTATCGTTATGCTTATTATTTCGTTTGTTGCTCAATCATTTATTATTCCAAGCGGTTCAATGATTGGAACTTTGTTAATTGGTGATATGTTATTAGTTAAAAAATATACATATGGAACTCCAACTCCACATGTTCCATGGCTTGAAGTTCCAATGATTCCAAGTGCTGGATTAAAATTATTTGATGGCGAAAAACCAAAACGAGGCGATATTGTCGTGTTTAGAAAACCGGGAGAAGAAAGAACTCATTTTGTAAAAAGATGTGTTGCTGTTTCAGGCGATTTAATTATGCAAAAAGATAAAGATTTATATATTCGACCACATGAAGGCAATGAATTTATAACAGCTAATTTTCATGCTGAAGATATTGTTAGTATGGAAGGAACTCTTTGGGTGAAAAATCCATATGAGCGAGATCATCGAGGAATTCAACATGATAATTCGATCATAAATGACGGTTCTCAACCTCATCAAATTTTTAATTTTGCTCCAAAACGAATAGCTGAAAATGAATATTTCATGATGGGCGATAATCGAGATCATTCGAACGATAGCCGTTTTTGGGGAAGTGTGCCTTATGAAAATATCGAAGGTTCGCCTTGGTTAATTTATTTAAGTTTTGATGAAAATAAATCTATTCGCTGGAATCGAATGTTTAAAAATATCGATGAAATAGAAGAGAGTTTGAAAAAATAATTTTATTTCTGGTATAAATAATGTTCTCAAATAAAAACGAGAAAAGACAACCACTCTCTCGATATCAAAAAAGATGGATTAAATTAGGAGTTTTAGCTTTTATTATATATGTCATGTTCGGAATATATATTATTCCAACTAATTCGATGTCAAATACTTTATTAAAAAATGATATCGTTTTAATTAAATATTATTCTTATGGTATAACTAATCCAACTTTTCCATTTTCTGATTTAAAAATATTACCTTTTTTAAAAAATAAATTAACAAAAAGCAATAAACCAAAACGAGGCGATGTAATCGTTATTCGACGAGATGAAGAACGATATATTCGTCGATGTATCGCCGTTGAAGGTGATTTTATTATGCAAAAAGATAAAAATATTTATTTACGACCCATCGATGGTGATACTTATATTTTTGAAAATTTTCCACGAGATAAATTAATCGAAATTGGTGGTGCTTTATGGATTAAAAATCCATTCGAAAATAGCAGTGGTGGCATTTGGCATGATCCAGAAATCGCTAATGATTGCAATTCAGAACAGGAATTATTTATTATGAAACCAAAAGAAATAGAAGGCGATGAATATTTCGTTTTAAGTGATAATCGCGATTATTATAAAGATAGCCGTTTTTGGGGCAATATAAAATATTATGAAATCGAAGGTTCGATATCTCAAGTTCTGTTTAGTATAGACGATAATTTTTCTCCTCGTTGGGATCGCATGTTCAAAACATTGCCTGAAATCGATAATTTATTATTAAATAAATAAATTTATGTTCAGATTTCCTGATATTGATTTTGTCATTTTTGATCTTGAATGGAGTGTTTGGGAAAATCAAAACTATATTCTTGAAATCGGTGCTATAAAAAAACGAAACGGTCTAATTTTAGATAAATTTTATAAATTATTAAAATATAATTTGCCTATTTCAGAAAAAGTAACTGAATTAACTGGTATTACGAATTTTGAAATTTTAGATAAAGGTGAAGATCGCGAAAAATCGATTCTTCAATTTTTATTATTTATCGAAGGAGCTGTTCTCGTTTCTCACGATGTTCAAAATGATCTTCGAGTTTTAAAATCAGAGGCTTATCGTCTGGGACTCGAAGTCGATAATTTTTCTATTTGCACTTTGAAATTATCCCAAAAAGTTTATTTATTAAATAAATATAATTTATATAATTTAGCTGAAAAAATTGAACTTGATGTCCCAGAAAAAATACACAGAGCAAATATCGATGCTCATTTAACTTGTCAAATTTTTAATAAAATTATTGATGAGTTACCAGATAATATTATTAATATTAAAGATATGAAAAATTGGAATACAGGAGAAAAAAAATTGTTTGAATATAAAATAAAAACTAAGCCAGAATTTGATAATTTAGATTCGATTTATCGTGGCTTTTTTGATGGTGCTTCGTCAGGTAATCCTGGCAAAATGGGAATCGGTTTTGCAATTATCGATGAGGTCAGCAATATAAAATATGCTGGATCTCAACATATTGGCAACGGAACTAATAACGAAGCTGAATATGTAGCTTTGATTTCGTTGTTAAAAGTCGCAAATCTCGGCGGAATTAAAAATTTAAAAGTTTTCGGTGATTCTCAACTTGTTGTTAAACAAATAAAAGGTGAATGGCAAGTTAAAGCTGAAAACTTAAAGCCATTATTTCGAGAAGCACGAGAATTAACTAAAAAATTTAAAAGTTTTTCAATCGATTGGATTAGGCGAGAAGAAAATACTCTTGCCGATGACTTATCTAAAAAATCGATTTAATTAATAATTTAACAAGGAGTTTATTTTGAAAAATAATTTTAATCACAATGGCAATAACAACGGAGACAATTTTTTTAATAAAAATCCGTTGATAACTTTCGCAATATTTTCATTGGTTACGATTTTTGCCTTTAAAATGATTGTTGGCAATATCGATAACGGATTACAACAAAAAGAAGATGGATCAGCAAAAATTCATCGAGAAATTACATATTCGCAAATGAAAGAATTAATTAAAAATAGATTGGTTTCTGAAGTTGCAATTGGTCAAACTCGAGTTAAAGCTCTTGGTTACGAAGCTGGAAATCAGGTCGTTTATTATTCAAAATTAGTTTCATATGATGGTTCGTTAATTAAATTACTTGACGAAAATAATATAAATTATGCTGGTTTCGATGAAAGCAACTGGTTTTTAGATATGTTCGGTTGGCTTTTTCCATTTTTAATAATTATGGCAATTTGGATGCTTTTTGCTCAAAAAATGCAAAAAAATTTCGGCAGTGGAATGCTTGGAATGGGTGGCAAAAAATTATTCAGTTCTGAAAAACCGAAAACTAAATTTGATGATGTTGCAGGTTCAGAAGAGGCAAAAGAAGAAGTTAAAGAAATCGTTGATTTTTTAAAAAATCCTTCGAGATATATTGCACTCGGTGCAAAAATTCCAAAAGGTGTTCTTTTAGTTGGAGCACCTGGAACTGGAAAAACTTTATTAGCTAAAGCTGTTGCAGGTGAAGCCGAAGTTCCGTTTTTTTCTGTAACTGGAAGTAGTTTTATCGAAATGTTCGTCGGTGTCGGTGCATCACGAGTTCGTGAAATATTTGATTTTGCTAAAAAAGAAGCTCCAGCAATTATATTTATTGATGAAATTGATGCAATTGGCAAAAGTCGAGCAGCGGGTGGAATGCACGGCGGAAATGACGAACGAGAACAAACTTTGAATCAGCTTTTAGCCGAAATGGATGGTTTTAATACAACTTTGCCTATTATCGTTCTTGCGGCGACAAATAGACCTGAAATTTTAGATCCCGCTTTAATGCGACCGGGGCGATTTGATAGACAAGTTCTTGTTGATAAACCAGATTATAAAGGACGACTTGATATTTTAAATGTTCATATAAAAGGCATTAAAATGAACCGCGATGTTAAATTAGAAGAAATCGCTCGTTTAACAGCAGGTCTTGCTGGTGCTGATTTGGCAAATATCGTTAATGAAGCCGCATTATTAGCAGGTCGAAAAAACCGCGAAACTGTAACACATGACGATTTTAAAGAAAGTGTCGAAAGAGCAATTGCTGGACTTGAGAAAAAAAGCCGTCGAATTAATCAAAAAGAGAAAAAAATTGTTGCTTATCATGAAAGCGGTCATGCTTTATTATCTGAAATTACCGTTGGTTCTAAACGAGTTAGCAAAGTTTCGATTGTTCCGCGAGGCTTGGCTGCTTTAGGTTATACTTTAAATACACCTGAAGAAAATAAATTCTTAGCTCAAAGACATGAATTAATCGCTGAAATCGATGTTTTACTAGCTGGTCGAGGTGCTGAACAAGTATTTTTTGGTGAAATTTCAACTGGTGCTTCGAATGATCTTGAACGAGCAACTGATATTTTAAAATCAATGGTTCAGTTTTATGGAATGTCCGATGTCGCGGGTTTAATGGTTCTTGAAAAACAAAGAAACACTTTTTTAGGCGGTGGCTTAAGTTCGTCTCGAGAATTTTCAGAAGAAACAGCTCAAAAAATGGATAAATTTATTAGAACAACTCTTGATGAAAGATATTCGATTGTTAAAAATCATCTTGAAACATATCGAGAAGCAATCGAGAAAATGGTTGAAGCTCTTTATGAAACAGAGACTATTTCTGGCGAACGAGTTCGAGAAATTATTGCAAATTTCGAACAAAGCAAAGGTTTAACATCTCTTTTACAACCGCGAGATCCTTCAACTGAACATCATCACAGAACTTTAGATTAAAACTATATTTTATATTTCTCGGCTTTAATTTTTTATGTCGAGAAATACCTCATCGATATGTATATTCTTAAATAAAATACTAAATAAAAACTTTAAGAAAATATGTTATACAATATTCCTGATAAACTTTTTTTAATAAATTAATAATAATAATCGTATGTTTATGTGTATTTTAGGTTTTGCGGAAACAAAATGGAAACATTAAGTTATAATATCGTGAAAATATTATTTCAGGTAACTTGAAACCTATATCATAATAGCAATATATTGATTGTGATTTTAATCAAGAGGAGAGATAAATGAAAAGTTTAAGAATAAGCATGGCTGTTGCCGTAGCTTTAAGTGGTTCTGCATATGCAGTAGATTTAGCTAACATTAAAGTTAGCGGACAAGCAACACTTTACTATCAAACAATGGAAAATAATCCACAAGCACCTTGGTATGCAATTGGTGGAAAAACAGATGCACAAATTAAAGATGATAAAGGTCTTTTCCATAAAGATGCTTCTTTGGCAAATGTTGGCTTAAGTGTTAATTTTAGTGCTGATTTAGGCTATGATTTTTCATTTGGTGCAAGATTAAATGTTCTTGAAACACTTGGTTTAGAGCATAATCTTGTTTCTGGAACAATGCAAAATATTAATGGTCAATTAGACAACGATAATGTTGCTGTAAGAACATCTATTACAGGAACAGGTTCTGCAAACTTAAAAACAGCTGGGTTAATGACTGATGACGAATGGTATTGGGGTGAAGCATATTTAATTAAAAAATTAGGTTCTTCACTTGTTAAAGCAGGACGACAATCTCTTGATACTCCACTTGTTTATAGTGAAGACTGGAATGTTATGCCAAATACATACGATGCAGTTGTTGCTTTAAATCAATCAGTTCCTAACTTAACTCTTGTTGGTGCTTATGTAAGCAAAGGCAATAGCCATAAAACATTAGGTCAATTTAGCACTTTAGCTGGCGGCGCTGTTGTTGATGGTGCTTATGCCGTTGCTGGAGTTTATGGTGTTGGTAATCTAAAAGCTCAAGCTTGGTATTACACTGTTCCAACAGTTGCTGATGCTTTCTGGGCTGATGTCGATGCTGATCTTTCAGGTGTAAAAGTAACAGCACAAGTTGCTTCATTTATGTATGATGATGAACTTCAAAAAGCTATAAAAACAGATACACAACCTGCTGATGATACAACAGCTTATGCATTAAGAGCTTCTTATAAAGTTGCTCCATCAACAACATTATGTGTTGCAGCTTCGCAAACAACTGGAGATCAAAAAAGCCATAATATTGCCAATGTTGGAACAGGTGTAAAAACTAAACTCGTTACGGCTACAATTTCTGGTGATGGCGATGTTGCAGGTGCAACTGATACAACAGCTATGAAATTCACATTAACTCAAGGTCTTGCTGATTACGGAACTTTAGGAGTTTCATATGCTCAATATCAACATGGTGAAGATAGCTCAAGCTCATTTGCTGATGAAACAGCTTCTGTAATCGAAGCAGTTTATAAACACAAAGTTATGGGTGTAGATTTATTAGCAGCTTATATTTATGACAAAAATGTTAATGGTTGGACAGTTAAAAAATCAACAGAAACAGAATCTGAAACAGCTTCAACAATTCGAGTCGTAGCAAGATATAACTTTTAATAAACTAACAACAAAATAATTTCTGACTGTTTGTTATTCAAAACTAAACCAGTCATCCCGAAGCGAAGCTCCTGTAAATCGTTTCGGTATTAAAAAAATAATCAAAAACAAACTTACAAATTCATTAATTAATAGATTCTTAATCAAGTTACAATAAGCTATCGCTTTCAGAATGACAAAAAACATGTCATTTCTGCTAAGCTATAATTTCCGTAAAAAAGGACTTTTATCACATGGATTATTCATCTCTTTTAATAGAAATCGGTGTTGAAGAATTTCCAGCTGAACCGCTTTTACGGGAAATTCCAAATATATCTCCAAAATGGGAATCTATTCTTAAAGAATATGGCTTTAATGCTAGTTTTAATATATTTTTTACTCCTCGCCGTTTAACTTTATGGCATCGAGAATTTCCTGCTCAACAAGAGACAATCATCAAAGAATCATTTGGTGCTCCTTTAAATATTGCTTATCAAAATGGCGAACCATCAAAAGCTTTTTATAGTTTCGCTCAAAAATGTGGTGCCGAACCTCATCAAATCGGTAAAGCAATTCAAAATGGCAAAGAAGTTTTATATTTTCGTCAAGAACAAAGTGGCAAACCAATCGAGAATCTTTTACAAACAATGCTAAATAAATTTTTACTTTCGTTGAATTTTGGCAAAAGTATGCGATGGGGCAATGGCGAATTTAATTTTATTCGTCCAATTCATTCGATTGTTTCAATGTTAGGCGATCAACATATCGATTTAAATTTATTCGGTATTTCGAGCAAAACCAGAACTTTTGGACATAGAAATTTCTCGCAAAATATCGAATTGACACATGTCGGCGACTATTTTTGCAATTTGCCAAAAAACGGTGTTATCGTTAAACAAAGCGAACGAGAATTAATTATTTTAGACGGTTTAAAAAAATTAGAACTTGAACATAATTTTAAAATTGAAATCGATCCTGGTTTATTAGATGAGGTCGTTGCTTTGACGGAAGATCCTCGAGTTTTATTGGGAACTTTTGAAAGTCGGTTTTTAGAAATTCCAAGTGAAGTTATCGTAACTTCGATGCGAGAACATCAACGATATTTTCCAGTTTATCGAGATGGCAAATTGCTTAATCATTTTGTTGTTGTTTCGAATGCAATTACAGATAATTATAAAAATGTAATTGCAGGAAATGAGCGAGTTCTTCGAGCTAGATTGAGTGATGCTCTTTTCTTTTATGAAAATGATATTAAACGAGGTTTAATTGGCGATAGATTGAAAAATTTAGTTTTTGTTGATGGACTTGGAACTCTAGCTGATAAAGTCGAACGAGAACGAAAAATCGCTGAAAATCTTGCTAATAATTATAATTTACAAGATTTTAATTCTCTTGATCGAGCGGTTTCGCTTTCGAAAAATGATTTATTAACTGAAATGGTCGGCGAATTTACAGAATTGCAAGGTATCATCGGTGGATATTATGCAATTAAATTAGGCGAAAATCCTGAAGTTGCAAAAGCAATCAGTGAGCAATATTTACCAGCAGGTGAAAATAATAAATTGCCGTCGAATCTTTTAAGTTCAATTGTTGCGATGAGTTATAAATTAGATTTATTATTTGGTTTATTCTCGATTGGACATTTGCCAACTGGTTCGCGAGATCCTTTTGGTTTGCGACGAGCCGTTAATGGAATTATTCGAATTGCTTTAAATCAGAAATTAAATTTTAATTTTGATGAGGTCGCAAAATCGTTAAAACCGTTGTATCGAGAATTTAATATCGAGAAATTGCGAGAGTTTTTTTATGAGCGATTATTAAATTTTTATAGCGAAGATAATTCGTCAGTTGTGAAATCTGTTTTATTGGTCGAAAGCGAAATATTAAAAATAGATGAAAAATTAACAGCAATTCGTGAATTTGTTAAACGAGAAGATTTTGATTCGCAACTTTCGACATTTAAACGAGTTGCAAATATTCTCAAAGATGAAAAAATAGCTGAACTTGGCGAACCGAATAGTTCGTTATATCTTGATGAAGCAGAAATCGAACTTTATGCGAGTTTTAAAAATAATATTCACGAAAATTATCAGGCAAAATTACAGGCTTTATTTAATTTGAAACCGCAACTTGATAAATTTTTCGAGCGAGTCATGGTAAATGTTCCTGAAGTTGAAATTCGAGAAAACCGCAAAAAATTAATGGCTTTGATTTATCGAGAATTTTTAACGATATCAGATATTCGAGAGATTTCTGTTAGATAACAAAAGTTGATCTCAAATAATATAAAAAAAGGCTTTACTCTTATTGAAGTAATGCTCTCGATTTTTTTAATTGGACTTATCGTTGCATATTTATATGGAACTCTTGGCGAATTGACAAAATCGAATGAAATTTTGCAAAAACGAGATGACCAAATTGTCAAAGAGGAGCGATTTATTAATTTATTAAGACAAGATTTATTTGATGCTAGATCAGTTTCAATAACAGAAACTGGTTCAAAAAATTCTCTTTTGCAATTAAAAACTAAGAATTCACTTTATAATTCAGGTTTAACAAATGTCCTTTGGTTTTTAAATACAGATGAAAATTTAATAATTCGAGCGGAATCTGTTCATGCGATAACTATTCCTGTTCCTCTTGAAAAAGAACATTTAATTAGTTTGGAACCATTTACTATTTCGATCAAAGGTTCTAATAAAATAGGAAACTTTAAAATTTATCGTTCAGTAGATAATAAAAATATATTAATTGCTATTAGACCATTAATAAATAATACAATGAGCAATGATGATTTTTACATTAGATCTTTGCCAATAAATACAATTAATTAATAATAAATGAACATGAAAACTATATGCTAGAATTTCTTGAAATTACTTTCAATTTTAAATATAACGGATTTTTTCAATGGTATCTCTAAATATAGATCTGTCATATCAGTTTTTATTGACATTTTTAATTCAATTTTTCGTTTTGGTTGTTTCCCTTTTTGTCGCTACTAGACTTATAAATAATATAACAGAGTTATCATATAAAAAAGGTTTATATCAAGGTAATCTTGCTATTTCTGTATCTATTTTTGGATATTACTCATCTATTATATTAATTCTTATTTCAGCTTTACGAAATAATTTTTACGAAGATATTCTTTTATATTTTGGAACTATTTCTTCGATTGCGACAATTGGTGTGATTTTATTAACCGTTGAAAGAAAAATATTTAATTATTTATTTTTAACTGGTGTCAATTCTCAATTTGAATTAGAACGAGAAAATTTAGCTCTTGCTGTTTTGCAAACAGGCAGTGGAATTTCAATTGCAATTCTTGTTTATTATATTTTTGAAAATACAAATTTTGTTTTTCAAGATATTATGAATGGAATTATTTTAATCATATCATCTTATATTATATTATTTGTAATTATAAAAATTGCTTTTTTTAATAGTCGTTTTGATGAGGTGAGAGAAATACAAAAAGGAAATATAGCAGTTGCTATCGAATTAGCTTCGATATTTATTGCGATTTCGTTATTAATTGGAAATATATCAGGTGATATCAAAAATATCAATGCAGAAACTTTTTCTAATTTAATTTTATTATCTACGATATCATTTTTACCATTAATATATTTGCCATCTGTTTTAACATCATTTATCGTAAGTGAAAATAAAAAAGCAGACAGCAGTATTGAAGACGGAAATATCGTTATTGCTATTAAAAGTTCTGTTGTTAGAATTTCTATTTCGATTTTATTAATTAAAACACTTCCACATAATATTTTTATATTTCATTAAAAAAATAAATTAATTGTTATTTCTCAATCAAACCATTTGATTGAGTTTATATAACTTTTAGAATTTAATTCTCGATCGATTTTATAAGCTATATCAAAAGCTGTGCCGTGTCCGACTGAAGTTCTCAAAATTGGTAAATTAATCGAAATATTTATCGCATCATCAAAATATAAAGTCTTTAACGGAATCAAGCCTTGATCGTGATACATGGCAACATACAATTTATATTTTTCTCGCATTCGTGGAGTAAAAGCAATATCTGGAATTAACGGCTTAGAAAATAAATTTTTATTTAATTCGTGATTAATATTATTTATAGCTAATTCGATTTCTGGTTCATCATTGCCACATACTCCACCGTCTCCAGCATGTGGATTCAAAGCTAAAACAGCAATATTATTAAATTTATTTATAAAATCTCGTGCAATAATTCTCAAAAAATTTTCAAGAAGTTCATGTTTTATATATTGTTGAATTTCAGAAATAGAAATATGTTCAGTATATAAAGCTATCCATAAATCTTTTGCTCCCATAAGCATAATTGCATCTTGTTTAAAAAAATCTCGAAGAGCTGATGTATGTCCGCTATATTTTATTCCTGCTTTTTTCCAACTTTCTTTATTGATTGGCAAAGTAGAAATTCCGAATATTTCACGATTTTGAGCAAATTCAACGGCGATTTTAAAAGAATTAAACGAATATAAACCACTTTCAGCTGATATTTCAGCGGGTTTGATTTCGAATAATTTATTAATTTTATTAATAGTTTGAAAATTATGTGGAACTTGTATTTTTAATAAATCAGCTCCTTGTTCAACAAGTTCGCGATCTACGAAATATATTGGTTGAACAAATTGCGAAATAATTTCATGATTTTTGATGGCTAATTCGAGACCAATACCGTTTAAATCACCAATGGATATACCAATTCTTTTTTTTAACATTAAAAAACCTTTTTTATATTATTTTATTAGTTTCCGTGTTGTAGCACGGAATGACGAAAATATATTTTTATAAATCAGCTTCTAAAATTGCTCCGTTACTTGCATTTGTAACTAAAGCTCGATATTGAGCTAACCATTTTGAATTTAATTTTTTCTTGACTGGTTTGAATAATTTTCGTCTTTCATCAAGAACCTCATCACTAAGTTGAACTTCAAGCAAATATTTATCAACATCGATATTTATAATATCTCCATTTTGCAATAAGCCGATAACTCCACCTTCACCAGCTTCTGGTGAAACATGTCCAATACTTGCTCCTCGAGTTGCCCCTGAAAATCTACCATCTGTAATTAATGCAACACTTTCGCCTAAACCCATTCCTGCGATTAAACTTGTCGGCGATAACATTTCTTGCATTCCTGGTCCACCACGAGGTCCTTCATATCGAATTACGACAACATTTCCAGATTTAACTTTTCCGCTCATAATTCCAACGATTGCTTCGTCTTGAGAATTAAAACAGATTGCTGTTCCAGTGAATTTTCTCATCGATGGCATAATTCCTGCTGTTTTTACAACTGCACCTTCTTTTGCAAGATTGCCGTATAAAATAGCCAAACCGCCAACTTTCGAATATGGATTATCGATCGTGTGAATAATATTTGTGTCTTTGATTTCAGCATTATTTACTCGTTCTCGCATTGTTTCACCTGTAATCGTTAAAACATCAAGATTCAAAAATTGATTATCTCGTTTTGCAATTTCATGTATAACTGCATTAACACCACCCGCTCGATTAATATCTTCCATATGAACAGTTGATAAACTCGGTGAAATTTTTGCAATATGCGAAATATTTCTCGAAATCTCGTTAATATCAGAAAGATTAAAATTAACTCCTGATTCTCTTGCGATTGCTAACATATGTAAAACTGTATTTGAACTTCCACCCATTGCCATATCAACGACAAAGGCATTTTTAATAGCATGTTCATTAACGATATTTCGCATTCTGAACTTTTCAGTTAATTTTTCATCTTTGGCAATTTCGCAAATTCGACGAGAGGCAATTCGCAATAATTCTTCTCGTTCTGGAGTTAAAGCTAAAATCGTGCCATTGCCACTTAAAGCAATTCCAAGAGCTTCAGACAAAGTATTCATCGAATTAGCCGTAAACATTCCTGAACAGCTTCCACCAGATGGACAAGAATTACATTCGATGTCATATAATTCTTCGTCGCTCATTTCACCTTTGCCATATTTTCCAACAGCTTCAAATGCCGTAGCCAAATCGATAGGAGTTCCATCTTTTTTATAACCTTTTCGCATTGGACCACCAGAAACAAAAATTGTAGGAACATTAACTCGCAAAGCTCCCATGATCATTCCCGGAACGATTTTGTCGCAATTTGGAAGAGCAATCATTGCATCTAATTTATGAGCATTCATAACTGTTTCGATTGAACTTGCGATAAGTTCCCGACTTGGCAACGAAAAAAGCATTCCGTCGTGTCCCATTGCAATTCCGTCATCAACTCCAATCGTATTAAACTCGAAAGGAACACAGCCATTTTTTTTAATTTCGTCTTTAACGATTTCAGAATATTTATTTAAGAAAAAATGCCCTGGAATAATTTCGATAAACGAATTTGCGATTCCAATAAATGGTTTATCGAAATCACGATCTTTTAAACCAGTAGCTCGAAATAAACTTCGATGAGGTGTTCGATCCCAACCTTTTTTAACTTGATCACTTCGCATGAATAATTAGCCTTGTTTTTATTTTATTTTTTGATTTTGTGAAAGAGGCATGATAAAAATCATGCCAAAATTAATAATTAAAATAGATCGCTATAATCGAATTTGTGAATATTTATATAAATATCACCGTTTTTTTCGATAAATCGTTCGTCAAATCGATCGCTTATTTTTGTTCTTGCTGAACCCAAAATTTTATTTCGATCTTTTGAAACATAGCCTTTTTCTTCTAAATAAATTGATAATTTTTTGTCAGAACTTTCTGATTCGCTTTTATATTCTAATTTATTAACATTAGAAATATTCGTTTGAATCATTGAATTCAGTTTTCGAAGTTCTTTATTTTCTTCTCGCAATTCTCGATTTTCCGAAACTATTGAATCAAGATATTTTGTTAAAGTCTCAAGTTCAGAAATTCGTTTTTTCATTGCATCAAATTCATCTAATTCAAGAGAAATAGTATTTATAATTTCAGCTTCAGATATTTTATTTTCTTCGTCTAAGTTCATAATATATATTTTGCCGTTCTCAATTTTAGATTTTAAAAGACCTTTTTTAATTTTTTTATAGACACTTCCAGTATTTAAGCCTTTTTGTTCAGCATATTTTTTTACAGACAGAAGTTCCGTAGCCATAAAAAATTAAATACCTTTAACCCATCCAGTCATGATGCTATTTGGCATTGCTCCTGGTGCTTCAAGAAAATTAATTACAAAAGAATTTGTTAGTTCTGTAACACCGATTGATCGTGGTCTAACTGCGATAATATCAACATTTGGAACTTGTGATCCAAAACAAAAAACTATATTTTTTATATCGATAATATTACTTGGAATTGCACTTGCTCCGCCAACTTTTTTTGTATGTGAATAATGATCAAAAATACCAATAAACGAAGCCATTTGATTATTTTCGATTTGAGTTTTAAAATATTCGATTATTTGATTTGCTGAAGAAAATTTGCAATTAGTTTTGCTTATTTCATGTGAATAGATAGGATATTTTCCAAGGGCAATTTTTTGTTCCATTGTATCTCCGAATTTATTTTATTTTTTGAAATTATAACGATTTGAATCATTTTATTATTTTGCGAATTATTTTAATTTTGATATTATTTTCTATATTTTATTTTTAGGAGTTATTCTTGTCAAAGAATTCTATTCAACAATTTATATCAAAAGAGGCAATAGCTGGAATAGTTTTATTTTTATCAACTGTTCTTGCTGTTATTATTTCTAATTCTTCCCAATTTTCAGATTTTTATTTTAAATTATGGAACACACCACTTGGTATAACTTTTGGCGAATTATCAATTTCGATGACTTTAACTTATTGGATCGATGATGCCTTAATGAGTCTATTTTTTTTAATGGTCGGTCTTGAAATTAAAAAAGAGATTTTAATCGGTGAATTATCGACAATCAAACAGGCTTCATTTCCAATTGTTGGAGCAATCGGTGGAATGCTCATTCCCGCTTTAATTTATATCGCTTTTAACCAAAATAATCCAATGGGTTTTGGAATTCCAATGGCAACAGATATCGCTTTTGCTCTTGGCATTTTAATGTTATTAGGAAAACGAGTTAATCCAGCGATTAAAATTTTTCTTGTTGCTCTTGCTGTTGTTGATGACTTAGGAGCAATTATCGTCGTTGCCGTTGCTTATACATCTCAAATTAATTTCGAATATTTTATTCCTGCTGGTTTAACTTATTTGGCAATTTGGTTATTAAATATTAAAGGTGTTAAATCAGTTTTACCGTATATTATTTTAGGCATCGCTCTATGGATATTTATTCATGCCATTGGTATTCATGCGACAATTTCTGGAGTTCTTTTGGCTTTTGCAATTCCGATAAAATCAAAACTTGATGAAATTAATTTCGTAAAAAATTCAAAAGAAGCTATTGATATTTTTGAGAAAAATATTGATCCGATTCCTGTTTTAAACCGTAATCAAATCGAGTCGCTTGAAACTATTAAACAAGGTTACGACAAGGTCCAAAATCCACTTTTAAAATTAGAACATAATTTATATGACTTAAATGCCTTTGTAATTATGCCTCTGTTTGCTTTTTCAAATGCTGGTGTTTTAATTAATTTTTCAACAATGGGCGGAGCAAATTTATCAATTGTTCTTGGTGTTATTTTTGGCTTAATTATTGGCAAACCGATCGGTATTTTTGGATTAACTTATTTAAGTGCTAAATTAAATATTATTAAAAAACCTGATAGCATAACTTGGTTTGAAGTTTTTGCAGTTGGTTTTTTAGGCGGAATTGGTTTTACGATGTCCATTTTTATAACTCATCTTGCTTTTGCTAACGATCAACAAATTATAGATGCTGTTAAATTAGGAGTTTTTATTGCTTCGTTCATTGCTTCAATTATAGGCATTTCGTTAATTTTATTAAGCAATAAAAAAGTTAAATATATCTATTAATTTTTATCTTGAATTAATTTATTACCTCATCATTTATAGTTTAATTGTGATGAGGTAATAAATATTTAATTTGGAATATATTTACCTTTAAGATCAACTTCGCCAATATTAGTTAAAAAATATTTGAATTTAAATTCATAAGGATTATTTAAAATATTTTGTTTGCCAGTAGCTTGAATAATTTTTATATTCGATGAGACATTTTGTTCTTTTGTGTTATTTAATAAAATTGTGATTTTGCTACCGTTTTTATCAAAGATTGAATCATCAATATAATAAATATTATAAATAATATTAAAATCGTTATTCGAAGTATTGTCAGATGTGTTATTAAAACTATCAACACTTGATAAATTATTATCCGTGTGAATTGTTGGTATTGGATAAGTTGCATATTTAGGGTCATAGTCATAAACACGATATTCTCCATATTTTCGAGCTATACTTGATTGACTTTTTCTTATAAAATAGGAACTATTTGTATCTAATATTTTCATGATTGAGTCAATATTATCAAATACTTTATCATCCCACGGATAACTTGAAATATGCATCATTTTTTTGAGAGCAATAAACATCGCATTTTTATAAAAAGTTTCTTGAGCCATTTTTTCGATTGAACCCAATAAAGCAGGAATAGGAGTTAATATTGTTGAAATAATAACTATTGCAAATAGGATTTCAATTAATGAAAAACTTTTACGAAATCCCATTTGATTGATCAATAATTTTAATTTTCTATTTTTGAGAGAATTGAACCTCGAAGTTTGCGATATCGTTCCATGATATTTCCTTCGATTGTACCAATATCACTAGATATAATAACTCCACCTTTAGAAATAGCACTATCAGGAATAATCGAAATATTTTTTATATTTGCAAAACCAATTCGGACTGTTTCGTAATCGTTGCTATTAACATGAATTTTTATGTCTCCAGCATCTTCTATTTTTTTAATTAAAGCATGTGAAAGATTTATAGCCACAGTTCCACTGTTATAACCTAATTCACTTTGAATAACTTCTTTTGCAATTTCAATAGAAGTTTGAACAAGTTCTTTTTCAGCATTGGCTAATAACGATGAAAAATTCTTAGAAAGTTCATCTAATTTTTTAATCGACAACTCAAGTTGATTTAATTTAGATTTATATAAATTATCAATTTCTGTATGTGCTTTTGTTTCACCATCTTTGACTCCTCTTGAATAAGAATCATCTTTGGTTCGTTTAATTTCATCTCTAAATAAACCTTCTTGAGTTGTTAACTTTGCTTGAACTTTTATTAATTCATCAGAAAGCTTATCGCTTTTTTCTAATATAGACGACATCATTTTGTCTTGTCGTTCAACTTCATCACTACTTTTATTTAAATTTGATGATGATGAAGAATTAGCTGAAACAGGTTGAATAATCGTTTGAGATTGATTGCCGTTTTTTTGAGAAAAATTTACAGGCTGAAAACCGTCATTATTTTGTTTGATAATAGAAGGTTGTTTATCAAGATCGCCGAAAAGAAATGGCGAAATAGAATGTTTATTTTTATCTTCACCGCGAATAATACTCATTTAAATAACTCCATAAAAATATATTTTTTATTTTACGATTAATGTGCTTCCGACTTTATTATTAACTTTAACAAATATTCTAGTTAAGTTTTTTTGTAATTGAAGAGGTTGTTTAAATTCGATTACAGCAATATCTCCTTTAATTCGTGTTGGTTGCCAAACACCAAAACCAGAAACATAAATTTGAGCACCTTCAGCACCAGATGGTATTTTTACTGTAACTTTTCTTAATAAACCGTCATCGGGATATTTTTGTGGTTCAAGCCATTTAGTATAAAGATATTCTAAACTTAATGATTTATTTAAATCAGTGGCATTTTGCAATGGGATTCTATTTAAATTGTTTAAATCAGAATCTTCATTAATAGAACCAGTTGATTGATGAAAAATCGCATCAAAACCAAAAGCTCCAATAACATCAGTTGTATCAAAATTATATTCGCCATATGGATAAGAATAATATCGAGGAATTTGTTTTAAATTAATTTTATATCGTTCTATTGCCATTTGAGTATCTTTCATAATTGAAATAGGATCAAGATGTGTTAAGTGCAAATGTGCATACGAATGCAATGCAATTTCACCAAATTTAGCAATAAATTTTACTTGCGACCAATTTAAATATTCAGGATAACCTCGATCAATTGCTTCGATATATAAAAAAATTGTAAATGGATAATCAAATTCTCTAAATATTTTTAAACCATGTTCATAAAAAGATTTATAACCATCATCAATCGTAAAAGCAACTAATTTATTTTTATTTCGATTTGCAATTAATTGAGAAAGAGGAACGACTTTATAGCCATTATCTTTTAAATACTGAAAATGTTCTTTAAGTTTATTTGTTGAAATCGAAGTGGAAGTAAATCGTTCATCATTAAATCTATGAAGAACAAAAATGTGAGAATCTCCCCATAAAAAAGGGGAAATAGTTAATAAGAAAGCAAAAAGCCGTTTTAACATAGTTGTGGGCTATTTTGTTGTTTCGTTAGACTCCATAGGAGCTATTATATTTGAAGTTGTATTTAATTCTAAATTATTAGAATTTGTATCGTTATTATCAATAATAATTAATGACTTAGATTCTTCTATTTTTTTCATTTCTTCGACTTGTTCATTAACTTTAATTTGAACCATAGATTCAAAATCTTTTTTGATTTCTTGTAAAGTTTCTGTTTCTGTTTGAGAATTTACAGTTGAATTAACAACATTTGAATTTAAATCTGTAATGTTATTTTCAAGAACAGTGTTAATGTCATTAACAGTTGGAATGATAACTTTAGGCATTTCGATTTTAGGAACAATAGAAACTGAATCTAAAACAGTAGAAGATTGAGCTTTATTATAAATATAACCTAATGCAATAGTATTAACTACGAATAAAAATCCAAATATGAAAGTCATTTTTGATAAAAAAGGTGTTGGTCCTTTTGCTCCAAAAATAGACTCATTCGAGCCACTATAAGCACCAAGTCCGATACTTGAACTTTTTTGAAAAAGAACAATAATTGTAACAATTATTGCTAATACGATTTGAGAAACTATTAAGAAGGTTACCATAGAAAAAAATCCCTCTGAAAATATTAAGTAGTTACTAACCGCTTTGGTTTAACATAACAAGCGGTAGAATTTATACGAATAATTTAATTATTCAGTTGCTTTCATTGCTTCAGCTTGATAATAAGCATCAGCAGGTTCAATTAAATCATCTAATAAACCGCCAGATAAGATTTCATCCAGTCGATAAATAGTCAAACCTATTCGATGATCTGTAATTCGATTTTGTGGATAATTATATGTTCTAATTCGCTCACTTCGATCTCCAGAACCAACTTGAGCTGAACGATTTTCTCGCTCGAGAGCCATTTGTTCTCTTATTTTAATATCGAATATTCTGGCACGAAGAACTTTTAAAGCTTTATCTTTATTTTTATGTTGAGATTTCTCATCTTGATTAATAACAACAATTCCAGTTGGAATATGAGTAATTCGAACAGCACTATCAGTTGTATTAACGGATTGACCGCCATTTCCTGAAGCTCTCATAACATCGATTTTAAGATCATTAGGACTTAATTCGATTTCTACCTCATCAGCTTCAGGCATAATAGCAACTGTAATAGCGGAAGTATGAATTCGTCCTTGAGATTCAGTAGCAGGAACTCGTTGAACTCGATGAGTTCCACCTTCGTATTTAAGACGACCATAAACTCGTTCTCCTTTAACAAGAACAACAACTTCACGATAACCACCAAATTCACCTTCGCTCATTGACATAATTTCGGTTTTCCAACCTTTTGAATCAATATATCGAAGATAAGCACCAAGTAAATTTCCTACAAAAATCGCAGCTTCGTCTCCACCTGTTCCAGCTCTAATTTCTAAAAATACATTTCTACCGTCGTTTGGATCTTTTGGAATAAGAAGTTTTTTAATTTCTAATTGTAATTCGTCTTCACGAGATTCTAAATATTTTAATTCTTCTTTTGCTAATTCACCAAGTTCAGGATCAAAAATTAAAGTTTTATTTTCTTCAATAGAATCGAGAATATGAATATATTCTTTGGCATTTGCAACAAGGTCTGATATATCTGACTGTTCTTTTGAAAGTTGAGTCATTTTTTTTATGTCATGCAAAATATCAGGAGAGACAAGAAGAGAGGAGATCTCCAAGTCTCGATTAATAAATGGTTGAAGCCTCTCTCTAAGCATTATAAAATTCGATTAAGCTGATACTGTTACAGGTGTTAATTTATTTACAAGTTTAGCTAAACGACTAACTCGTCGTGAAGCTGTTTCTTTTTTAAAGAAACCTTTACTTACATACGAATGAAAAGAATTATTAGCAACTTTTAGTTTTTCAATTGCGAGTTCTTTGTTGCCTGTTTCAACAGCTTCTCGAAGTTCTTTAGAGATGTTTTTTACTCTTGTTCGATAATATCTGTTTCGTTCTGTTTTTTTAAGAGTTTGTCTAGCTCTTTTTTCTGCTGACTTATGATTTGCCATAAAAATTCCTTTAATATTTAAAATTTATCTTGATTTGAGTTGAAAAAAACTGTATTGAGAATACTAAGATTTGACTATCAAAACGAATAATTAGTTAATTGATCTTAAAATTATACCAAGAAAACATATGATAAATACTATTTTCCTTTCATTCTCTGTTTTAACCAAGCAACTGTTAAATGTGTTGGTTCTTCAGAAACTTTTTGAATAGTATCTATCTGTGTTTCTTTTAATTCAATACTATTATTTAAAGTTTTATTAATATTGTCTTGATTGGTTTGATTAATATTCGTTGTATTTTTAGATGTAATCGAAGATTTTAAATTATTGTCTTGAATTACAGTTGCAGATTGATTAATAGTTGTTATTGGCTCAATAATAACAGTATTTTGTTTATTAATTTGCTGTTTTGCAATATTATTAATTTTTATCTCTTCATTTAAAGACTCTCGATTGTCTTTTGATCCAAAGCCACCATTTTGTTGTTGTGTTTGAATATTATTAAGATTTTGTGTTACTTTTTGAGCGGAAACTTTAGGATTATTAGAAGCAAAACTATTATTATTTATAAGATTTTGTTGTGATAACGATTGACTAGTTTGTAAATTTGACATAGATACAGATACTGAAGCCGAAGAAGAAGAAACACTATTATTGTTTTTATTATTAACTTGATTTAATCTTAAATCTTCTTCTTTTGTTGCTCTTTCAATTTTTTCAGATACTTCTTTATTGTCTCTTAATTTTCGTAATGTGATTAGTTTTTCAATAGCTATCTTTTTTGAGTCAATATTAAGAGCAATTTTCCATTTGTCTTTTATTGCTACAATCTCTCTGTTAAGAGTTCCAACTTCTTTGTCAAGTCTCATTTATTTTACACCATAGTTCAAAAGTTTAATTATTATTTTAACAAAACTTATTGTTAAATTTTTGTTTTACATTGTAAATTTACAAATAACATGTTTTAGGGTCAAGTTTAATTTATATATTAAAAGCTTCTAACATATCTCTGTTTGCAACATTACTATATAAATTAATTAGTCGCACTGAAACAGAGAATATTAGTCTATTAAATTATAAATATTAGAAGTTCGATAATTGATTTTCTATTTCTTTTAGAACAGTAGCTTCATTATTTAAATTGATTTTAACATTTTCAAATTTAAATTTATCATCATTGTTGCTAACAAGTGAAACTTTTCCGTAACCTCTTGAACCGCTACCGCCTAGAGCATCTAATTCTAAAAGCTTTAATCCAAGAATCAACATTGAAATTAATTCTTTTTGTTCATTACTATTTTCGAAATATCTTAATGAAATATCGATATCAAATTTTATACCAGAAGGAACTCGTTCGATTTGTCTAAGACCGCCTTGTTTTGTTGTTCCTGTTTTTCTGTCAATGACATTTTCATATTTTGCTTCAAATAATTCTATTCGTTTTTCAACAGCTAATTTTCTATATTGAGAAGTAATATATCCATCTCTAAATAGACCTCTTGTAATAACTCCGCTTGTTTGTCCAGCACTTTCGCCAAATAATTTAACAATCATATCTCTGAAAACTTTTTTATTTTCTGGAACTGATGTTTTCATACTTGTTGGTGATCCATCTGGTGAAACTTCGAAATATAATTCAAGAAGAGATCTTACTTTACCTTTTAAAGAACTTCCTGGAATATAAGGTTCTTTAACTTTTCTTGTTTCAAGCATTATTTCTCGTTTAATAACTGGAGAATCAATACCGCCAATTTTCATACTATCTTCAATACCGCCAATATGCAATCCGCTTTCGGCTGTTAAAACAAACTTAAAATTTGATATTTTCATTTTTTTTCCCTATTTTTTTGGCATATATCCAACAACAGATTCTAAGAACAGTTTAAAATGTCTTAATTCTTCGATGTTTGTAACTTCATTTTTAAATAATTGAACTAATTCTTCGGTTGCAACTTTTCGTTCTTTTGAATAATTTGCTCTTGATCTAAGTAAAATCAATTGAGGCAAAATAGTAGTTCTAAACTCATATAATTCTTTTGATTTATCTGAAAAATTAATACCTTCAGCTTCATCTAAAATTTCGGCAACTTTATCGTAAAACTTTCTGAACTGTGTTGTTGATACTTTTGCTCTTTGACCGTCATTTAAAATTTGGGCAGTTTCTCTAGCATTTTCACCAAATAATACACCTAAATTTTCACCTTTTTTTAAATTGAGTTTTTCAAGATTAATCATTGTTTTCCTCTTTTAGTTTGCATTGGATTATATCTTAAATTATATGATAAATATTCATTCTTTCAAAATTTATGATTTAACTTTATATAAATATTTTTGATAGAATAGTGTGAATTTTACTTTATTAAGGTATAGATTATGTCATGTCATAAATGCAATGATAAATTTCAATTATCAACAAACAATGGAACAATTTATTTTGTCAGTGAATTCACAGAACTTTTAAATAAAGTAGAACTATTTTTAAATAAGATTTTTTTGCATCCAGAATATAATCAAGGTTTAGTAAGTCTAAATGTTGAAAATGTTCAAGAATTTTTTACTGAAAATTTAGATGCTATAAAAAAAGTTTTTAACGAATTAGAAATGAACGATTTAAAAGTTTTTATATCTGATAATAAACAAAGTTTTAACTTTCAATCTGTGCTTTTTGCGAAACCACTTCAACGATATGTTAATTTATTTGACGATAAAGATTTTTTTGATATTATCAATAACGAATCTTTAACTTCTTATTTTCAGCCAATTATCGATATTCACACTAATTCTATATATGGTTATGAAACTTTAATTAGAGGTGTTAAAGAAGATGGAACATTAATGTATCCAGATGAATTATTTAAAAAATCAAAAAGAAATGATTTTAATTTTAAACTTGATCGTTTGTGTCGAGAAAGTTCGTTAAAAACTTCGGCAACAAAAAAGGTTACTCAAAAAGTTTTTATTAATTTTATACCAACTTCGATTTATGATCCTGAATTTTGTTTAAATTCAACTGTAAAATGGGCAAATCAACTTGAATTCGATCCATCTCAAATTGTCTTTGAAGTTGTTGAAACAGAACTTGTAACAGATCAAAAACATTTAAAAAATATTTTGCAGTATTACAGAAATAAAGGTTTTAAAATTGCTCTTGATGATGTTGGAGAAGGTTATTCAAGCTTAAATATGTTGATCGAACTTCGACCAGATATTATTAAAATAGACAGAAAAATAATCGACGGAATAGATAAAAACGAACTTAAACAATCTGTTTATAAAGCTTTGTATCAACTAGCAAAAGAACACGATATTATCGTTTTAGCTGAAGGAATAGAAACAGCTTACGAACTAGAAACCGTAAAGTCAATTGGTGTTGATTTAGTTCAAGGTTATTATTTTGCACGACCAAATTCTGAACCAATAAGAAAAATATAAATATATTATTTATCCAAACCGTCATCCAGAAGCGAAGCTCCTGCAATTTATTTCGGGATCTAATTTAATTTGTCAAAGACCCCAAATTTATTTCGGGGTCTATTTATTTTACAAAACTGTTTTCATTTTCCACTTGATTTGATTATATTTTCCAATTATCAAAATTCCAAATTCATTCCCCGATGAGGTCATTTTCCAAGCTCCATTTTCTCGAACTTGAAAACCTTTATGTTCTAGCATTAAATTAATCTCGACTGGTGATTTATTGATCATTTTGCCTAATTCAGTTGGAAGAAAAAATTGATTTTCGAGATCAATTTCGAAATTTTCAAGCGGTGAAAAATTATGAAACTTGCGATAAAACTTATCAAGTCGGTAAAGAGTTGTCAGCTTTTTTGATTCGAGGATTTCGATTAAGTTTGAAGTTTCGAGAACATCGTTTTTGAGTTCGATCATTTTTTGAGTTGAATTTCCAATTTCTGGAAGTTGCGGATTTTGTGGTTGCGGTTTAACGATTTGCGATTGTTTATTTTGCAAAAGCTCTCGCATTCGAAAAAATTCTAGAACAAGACGGACTTTAAAGTTTCTAACAATTTCGTTATTTCGTAAATAAGTCATTAATAAAGTAGATTGCGATTCATTTAAAAAATATATTTTTGGTTGATCACCTCCGATATTTCCATCTTTTCGCGGAGCATTTTCAAAATGCACCGATCCAAACGACTCAAAATCTTTTATATATTTTGTGATTGTATTTTTAACAGATTTTTCTAAGTTTTGACTCTCATTTGCTATGACAATATGAGAAATTCGCGGTTCGCCGTTGATAATTTCTAGCATTACAAAACCTTGTTTTAATATCAAACATAATTGTAATGTAAATTAATTCACACTGTCAAGCCGTATTGTGTAAATCTACTTTCTCTAGCAATTGTATTAATCATATCTTTATACATATGTTCGTAAATTAAACCTTTTAATGCAACTTGATGAACCTTTTCCATTCTACCTCGCACCCAATTAGTAACTGTATGCGGTGTAACCTCAAAAAATAAAGCTAATTCTTTTTGAGTTATACCCAATTCACGGCAAGTTTTTTTAACGAGATTTTCTTCTTCGATAATTGGTTTGTTTTCTGTATTTTCAGATTGATTTTGATTAATTTGATTTTTAGGTTTTCGTCCCATTTTGTTTCTCCAAAATTATATTTTTCGTAATTTTAATATTTTTAGCTTTTTTCACGAATCACAAAACAGTTTTCAACTTCCACTTGATTTGATTATATTTTCCAATTATCAAAATCCCAAATTCATTCCCCGATGAGGTCATTTTCCAAATTCCATTTTCTCGAAGTTGAAAACCACGATGTTCGAGCATTAAATTAACTTCAACGGGCGATTTATTGATCATTTTGCCTAATTCAGTTGGAAGAAAAAATTGATTTTCGAGATCAATTTCGAAATTTTCAAGCGGTGAAAAGTTATGAAACTTGCGATAAAACTTATCAAGTCGGTAAAGAGTTGTCAGCTTTTTTGATTCGAGGATTTCGATTAAGTTTGAAGTTTCGAGAACATCGTTTTTGAGTTCGATCATTTTTTGAGTTGAATTTCCAATTTCTGGAAGTTGTGGATTTTGTGAGATTGAGTAATTTCCAGTTTTGCGAACTGACGGAAGAACTTCGTTTGTGATCCATCGTTTGAATTGTTTGGCTTCTGGTTTTTTACTTCCAAGAATTGCCGAATATAAGCCAGATTCGTTTATAATTGCGAATTCACGGGCTTTTGCATTTGCACCCTCCAAATTGGCGGATGCAATTCGTGAGATATCTTCATTATCAACTCGTTTTAACATTGCATTTGTTTCGCTGTATTGCAAAATATCGGCTATATCTTTTGCAACAAACCATATATTTTCGTGTTCATCTTTTAGAGTTCTAATTTCGTTTATGTCGTTAAATAAAAAAGGTATTATTTGCATAATTTTTAAAGGTTTCCTTTTGAAAATTGTTAAAAGAGATTGGGCTGGAATCTGACTCTTTTGACCTATGCAATTGTATATAAAATATAATATTCAAGTCAAGTAGCTTATACAAAATATATATTATTACATAGCTACCTTATTTATAACATTTTCAGTTAATACAGTTTGAAGCTTAATATAATCTCTTTTCATTATTAAAAGTTCGGTAATATTAAAACCCCATTTTGGAATCCGTGTTCTGCCACTAGCCCAATCAGAAACAGTTTGACGACTTACACCAATTCTTTCCGCTAATTCTTTTTGAGAGATTCCCAATTCACGACAAGTTTTTTTTACGATATTTTCGGATTCTTCAATCATTTTAATCTATTCTCCAATTTTTCGTAATTTTAATATTTTTAGCTTTTTTCACGAAGTTGAAAACCTTGATAGATATTTTACTTGCAAATTACATTAATAATAATCAAGATTTAATCTTGAGAAAGCAGTAAAAAAGCTAATTCAAATACGAAATATATTTGTTTTCGTCATCCAGAAGCGAAAGCTCCTGTAATTTATTTCTGGATCTAATTTTAATTATTTTGTTAATTTTTGATTTTTTGGAGTTGTATAATTTGAGTATGTTTTTTTGTCTTTCACCCAGAGAATAGCGATCTCTTTTTGTTAGGCAAAAAACAAAATTTAAAACAGAAAGGTTTGATAATTGTAACATGAAGACAAATCAAATGATGACGGTTCAAATAGGTTCAGAACATACTGTTAAAATTGGACATTTAACAAAAATGGGAAGCCTCGATGAAGTTTTAAAGATAGGAAATTCCTATCGAAGTGCAAAAGGTCTAAAAGAAATTTCACTTGATGAATATCTAAGACGACGAGAAACATGGGAATTTATTATCGAAGTAGAGCGGAAATATGGTGATCCTGATGCAAGTCGGGAAATTCCCGATTTGGAATTAGACATAAGAAATAGAGTTTTATATAGCGAATATATGAAACATTTTTCTGTTATAAAATCTAAACGAGGTGGAAAACCTGAAAACCGAGGTGTTTGGGCAAACTTACAAATTATGTTAGATTTAGCTATATATTTGTCACCAACTTTAAGATTAGAAATGATCGATATTTTTATTAATCATAAAATTCTCGATTGGCGAGATGTCGGCGGTGATAATTACAAAGAGTTTAACAAAATTGTTGATACATTGCCTGATCGAATTGGAAAAGATAACAGATGGATTTATATGCAAATGGCTGACATCGTTCGAGAAAAATTAGGAATCGAAGATACAGAAGGTTATAACGAAAAAGAACATTCGGCGGAAGTTCAAGAAGAACGAGCAAAGTTGCTTGATCGTTTAACTGTAATGGTTGAAGTCGGTTTAATAATTTCTTATCCGCAACTTAAACAAATTATCGCAAAACTTTAATATTTTTGACTTTCTCCGTCATCCCGAAGTGAAGATTCTGTAATAATATTGCAATCGTAGGGAACAGCCTGTGGCTGTTCCGATAACTGCGACCGTTCCGATAATTATTCCGTTGAATTTGTGTTTCATGGATTATTGTTTGTTTCGATAATGAAAATGAAAGATTGGTTTTTTCAGACTTTTTGCGACCCGCGACTAGCCGTCGCGGGGGAAAAGATGATTTTGTTTTGTTTGGTCCAGCCACGGCAAAAAGCCGTGTCTAACGAGATCTGCGAAATTTCTAGCTTTATTTAAAAAACAAAAATTTCATAGGTCTCGGACACAAACCACGAAATAATCATCACTAGTATGACTATTCCAACTGCCACCTCCATAACTGAAATCAACAACCCATGAATTGGAACTATAAGTTTCGCTTATATCTCTTGTCCAAATCCATGGAACCATAAAATTACTAATTTCCTCTGGAACAAATAAAAAATTATTTCTTTTATGTTTATTGTTATCAAACCAAGTTTGCCAACCTGAATTATATTCACCGTAATTAACTGTCATTAAAGTGTGCAATTCATCTCTCGATGGCAATTTCCAATCGCTGTAACCGTCAAGATTTAGATTTTCGCAGTAGCTTTTTGCATCGTTCCAATTTTTGCCATACTTATTTGAAAAATTATATCGGTCATCAAAAGAATCCCAGTTCCAATTTCCAACAATTTTCGGTTTTTCCCACATATAACCAGTTTTGTTATCAATAAAAGTTGCTGAACGAATTGTGAATCTTGAACTGTTTAAAGAGCTTTCAGTTTTAACTTTTTGCTTAACAGGTTCAACTATTTTTTCAAGTGCAACATCGATATTTAAATCATTTTGCAAATCTATTTTTATTCGTTTTGATAAATAGCCGTTTCGTTCAATTAAAAGCGAATAATTAGCTTTTGGCAATAAAATATTATCGATATATTTTTTATTCGTATTTTCAATTGTAATTTTGCTATCAAATGGAGTTTTATCAACAGTCAAATAATATTCTGTTCGTTTAACATCTTCAACCGAATAAGTTGAAATCGACTCAACTTTATTATTTATATTTGTTGGCAACTTAAAGAAAAATTCGCCGACGGTCATATCATAACTTGCAGGTGTCTGTTCTCCAGCAGTCTCTTTTTGAACAGCGACTCGAGTAAATTTAAAAACATCGTTAAGAGGTAACCCGCTTTTTATATTTTTTAAAAGATGTTTTGTAAAAGTTCCATTTCCACCTGTTCCGTCCGAAGCGGTTTTTCCAGCACTTGCCGAATATGCGATATAAATTCCTTTTGCTTCTGGCGGTTGAACAAGACCGCGATTTTCACCAATAACTCGTTTAGCAACCGATCGATTCGTGAAAGGATCATTTCGACAAGCATCAAGAACAACGATATTCAATCTATTTCCAGCCGATTCAAGACGAGAAAGAACCTCATCAAGAGAAAGGGAACTATTTCGAATATCATATTTATCTTCGATATTGGCATCAATCGGAACAAGATAATTAACTCCGCCAGTTTCGATTCCATGCCCAGAATAAAAAACCATGCCAACTCCACCATTAGATGATAATTTATTCGTGAATCGCTTTAAACCCGAAAGCATTTCAGAACGAGAAACATTGGTTAATTCGATAACATCAAAACCGACATCTTTTAAAGCATTTGCAATATCGCGACTATCATTAACGGCATTTTTTAATGTGCTTAAATTCGAATAATTATTATTGCCAATAACAAGAGCATATCGCGATTCAGTTTCATAAACTCGTTTAACAGCACGATCGCTATTATCAAAACTGCCACCGAATAAAAAACCAAAACTAAAAAACAAAATAATTATTAACCGAGAATAAATATTATTCATAAAAATACTCCTTTTTATTTATGAAATCAAATTTTAACAAAATAACAAAACAATCATCCCGAAACCTGTCATCCCGAATTCATTTCGGGATCTAATTTATTAAAATTCGTTACGATTTTTTATTAAAATTGTTAATGTCAAAAATATTAACGATAAAATTAACGGATAAAAATAAAAATATTCTTTTATTTCATGTTCGCGATCTTTTATTTCTCGTTTTTCTAATTGATCAATTAAATTATAAATTTCTTCAAGTTCGCGATTACTTTTAGCTATAAATGGTTTTCCACCAGTTGAAAGTGCAATATCTTCTAGTTCATATGGATTAATTTCACCTTCTCGACCAATTCCAATTGTATAAATTTTAATTTTATATTTTTGTGCTAATTTAATAGCCTCATTAATTGAAATATTTCCAGCTGTGTTTATTCCGTCAGTTAATAATATTGCTATATTTGTTCCGTTTTCTTCATTTTTTAATAACGAAACTGTTTGTCCAATTGCATCGTATAAAGCTGTTGATTTTCCTGCAATTCCAATATTCATGTTGCCAACGATTTCTTGAAGAGTGTTTCGATCAAAAGTCAAAGGAGAAGCAATAAACGAATATGATCCGAAAACAATAAGCCCGATATTATCGTTAAGTCGTTTTGCAATAAAATTATTAACGATAGTTTTTACAACTTCAAAACGATTTAATAACGGATTTAATTCGTTAAAACCACCTGCTCTCATTGAATCGCTAGTATCTAAAACAAGAGCAATATTTAAACCAACTTTTGGATCAATTTTATGAATTATTGTTTTATACGGTGAAGCTATCGCAATAATTATAAAAATTATCGATAACCATTTAAAAATAGCCATCCAGTTTTTATTTATTAACGATTTTGAACTGTTTATAAATTTAAAAGTTGGGAAAATTAATGCTCCACTTTTTGGTTGGCAAAATTTAGAACATATTAAAAATATTATTAATATTAAAAATGTTTCTGGATATAAAAAATTTAGTTCATTCACTTTTTGCAACCTCTAAAAAAATATTAAATTTGCCTCGCACCTCATCGCTGATATTATTTGGAACATTTGTTCGATATTTATAATCTTCGAGAGAAATCTGAAGTTCAGCAAAAAGTTTCTCGCTTCGTTCAGTTGTTGCTAATTTTCTACCAAGTTCTGTGATTTTATAAGCTGTATCCTTAGAATTATTCCAATCAAGCATAATTTTATGATTATTTTTGAAATTTATATTATTTAATAAAAATTTCATAGTAAAATATAGAAAGATAACTCCAATAATAACAGTTAAAATAAAATAATAGAGTGAAGATTCTATTATTGAGACAATTGGTTCTATGTCATGTGGCAAAGTATCCAAAATATTTGTCCTTTTTTATTTAAAATATGTGATATTGCGGAATTATAATAAAAAATATAAGGAGAGACTTTGGGCTCATTTTCTATAAAGTTTAAGATTATTTCTAATGTAATCTTGTCTTTTATACTTATTGCAACTGTAATAGTTGTATTGAATTATCAAAAAGGAAAAGATGAACTTGTTATCGCAACAGAATCTAACTTTTTGAAATTTAAAGATCTGTTTTATTCATCGTCAAAAAGTCAAGCTAATAATTTAAAAATGGCTTTGGAAAGTTTGATGAATGATAAATATGTCATCGAAACTTTTGAAAAACGAGATCGAGAAGCTTTAGGTAAATATTTATTGCCGTTATTTAAAGAAAAATTATTGCCAATTTATAATATTGAACAAGTTCAATTTCATACAGCTCCTGCTTTGACTTTTTTTAGATTACATGAACCTTCAAAATTTGGTGATGATTTATCAAGTTTTAGAAGCACAGTCGTTTATACGAATAAAAATGTAAAACCTGCAATTGGAATCGAAGTTGGACGAGGCGGTCCAGGCTTAAGAGTTGTTCTTCCTGTATTTAATGCTGAAAATAAACATATTGGAAGTGTTGAATTCGGTGGCGGATTGAAATCTATTATTGATGACACAGCAAAATTATTTCATGTTGATTATTCGATCGGTATTAAAAAATCCGTTTTTGATGGAGCTAAACGATTTAAAGGTCTCCCAACTGATATTAAAAAAGATGAAGTAATTTATTATGAATATTCAAATGAAAATGCAATGAAACAGACAAAAGACATGTCGCGAATTACTCTTGATAGAACAGTTATTAACAGCAGCAATGTAGCTTCGTATTCGTTCTCGATTTATGACTTTTTAGATAACAGTGTTGGATACATTACATTATTTGAAGATCTTTCAGAAAAACAGGCTGAAAACAGATCTCAAATTACTAATTTTATTGTTTTAATATCAGCTGTTATGATTATTGCTTCTATTTTAATGATTGTCGTTTTAAACATGTCATTAAAACAGTTAAAAGAATTTATTAATGTTCTTGACGGTTTAACAACTGGTGATACAGGCGGAGATTTAACTCAAAGATTAAAAGTTAAACATAGAGATGAGGTAGGTTTAGCAAGTGAAAGTATTAATAGATTTATTGCTTTAACAATGAACCTCATCGATGAAATAAAAATTAGTGCAAAAACAACTATTTCTTATGGAAATACAGCTCATTCTTTATCAATTGCATTACATGAAATTTCACAAAATCAACGACGAGAATTAACATATGTTGACAGTTTATCGTCAAAAGTTAAAACTCAAGCAATGGGAACTCAATCAAATTCGGAGGATACATTAAGGGCAATTATGCAAGAAGCTAAATTAATTTCTGGAATTCTTGCTAAATTAACAGCGATTAATAGACAAATGTCGTTGATAGGTAAAAACGAAGAACAATTAGCATCCGAAATTTTAAATTTAGGTAACGAAGTTAAAAAAGTAACTATTATCACAGAATTAATTGATAGTATTTCTGAACAAACTAATTTATTAGCATTAAATGCTTCAATTGAGGCTTCACGAGCTGGAATTCATGGTTTAGGTTTCCGTGTTGTTGCTGAAGAAATTCATGTGTTATCAATTAAAACTCAAGAGGCTCTTGGTCAAATTAATAATAGAATTGCTGAATTGTCAGACAGTGTAAAAGAATTAGGCAGAAAAATACTTTCGAACTCAAATAGCATTTCAAGTATTTCAGGCGAAATTACAGCCGTTTATAAAGATGCAAATATTTTATTAAGCACATCAGAACATACAGTTAGATCTTCAGGAATATCAAAAATTAGTGCCGAAACGATTCTTAAACTTGTTGATGAATTATCAAATAATATTCGAGCAATGTATAAAATTACAGACAAAAACGATGAAACATCTGCAAAATTAGAAAATGTTGCGAAAAATTTAAATGATTCAATGAGTGAATTAAATGGAAAAATGCTTGTGTTTAAAACAGAAAGCGATATTAAATAATAAAAATAGTTTTCGCATTTTCACTTCAGCTTTCATAAACAAAAATGATATGATCATAATACATTTTTGTTTATTGAATAATTTCAATAATTAAACAATCAAAAAAAGCAAATATATTAGGATAACTATTGTGACTAAAGCAGATATTATTATTTTAGATTTCGGTAGTCAATATACTCAACTTATCGCTAGACGATTACGAGAAGAAGAAGTTTATTGTGAAATCGTGCCATATAACGAAAGTATTGAAAAAATCTTAGCAAAATCTCCAAAAGGGATTATCTTTAGTGGCGGTCCAGCTTCCGTTTATGACAAAGATAGCTTTGCCGTTAATTTGGAAATTTATAATTTAAATCTTCCAATTTTGGGAATTTGCTACGGAATGCAAAGAATTGCTGTTGATTTTGGCGGTGAAGTCATGAGAGCTTCAAAACATGAATATGGCAAATCAGAACTTAATTTTTATGAAAATATCGATTCGCCATTATTTAATGGTTGCGATCTTGGATCTATTGCTTGGATGAGCCACGGCGACAGAGTCGAAAAACTTCCTGACGGTTTTGAACCAATTGCATATACAGAAAATTCTCCATATGCTGGAATCGGAAATCGAGAAAAAAATATATATGCTCTTCAATTTCATCCTGAAGTTAAACATTCTGAAGAGGGCTATTTAATGCTTCGAAACTTTGCAAAAAAAATATGCGGAGTTAAAGACAAATGGAACATGGGACATTTCTCGAAAGAACAGATTAATTTAATTAGATCAAATGTTGGCAACGGAAAAGTTTTATCAGCTCTTTCTGGCGGTGTCGATTCTTCGGTTGTTACAGCTCTTTTATACGAAGCAATCGGTAATCAACTTGTTCCTGTTTTTGTTGATAATGGTCTTTTACGAGAAGGTGAAAAAGAAGCCGTCGAACATACTTTTAAAAATATATTAAAAGTTCCTCTTGTTGTTGTTGATGGTCGAAAACGATTTTTAGATGCTCTCGCTGGTATTACAGAACCTGAACAAAAACGAAAAATTATCGGTCGAGTATTTATTGAATTATTTGACGACGAAGCTAAAAAACACGATGGTTTAAAATTTCTTGCTCAAGGAACACTTTATCCTGATGTTATCGAAAGTGTTTCTGTTAAAGGTCCAAGCAAAACGATTAAATCTCATCATAATGTTGGCGGTTTGCCTGACAAAATGAATTTGAAATTAATTGAACCATTGCGAGAATTATTTAAAGATGAGGTTCGAATTCTTGGTGTTGAACTTGGACTTCCAAAATCACTTGTTCATCGTCAGCCATTTCCAGGTCCGGGATTAGCAATTAGAATTCTTGGCGAAGTAAATGAAGAATCGTTACATCTTGTTAGACGAGCCGATGCGATTTTATTAGAAGAAATCAAAAGTGCTGGATATTATAAAAAATTATGGCAATCGTTTGCTGTTTTATTAAATGTCAAAAGTGTTGGAGTTCAAGGCGATAACCGAACTTATGAAAATACTGTTGCAATTAGAGCAGTTGAATCAAGCGACGGAATGACCGCAACATTTGCACATTTGCCACATGATTTACTCGAACGAATCAGCCGAAGAATAATTAACGAAGTTGATGGAATCAATCGAGTTGTTTATGACATCAGCTCAAAACCACCTGCTACTATCGAATGGGAATAATTATTTCATTAATTATTAAACTAGATTGATGTCAAAATTTTAAAATCTACACCTCATCGTTTAACATATTGTGTATATAATAGATGAGGTGTATAATCTTTTTTTACATATCTTTACTCAAAACTTTTAAAAATTCTTTGTCTCCAAGAAATGCGATAAAATCGTTATCTTGAATAATTCGCAATGCTTCGATATTTATAATCCAATCATTTACATGTTTTATAGCTACGATTTTAATATTTTTGTATGTGTTTTCAATGTCCATGACTGTTTTGCCAATTAACTTTTCTTTTGCTAAAACTTTCATAATTTTAAGCGAGTTGCTAATGTCTATTTCAGACACTGTGATATCAGTAACAAGTCTATTAACAAGAATTTTTCCAGCTATTTTTTCTGGATAAATAACTTCAAGAACTCCTAGTTTTGATAATATTTGCCCATGAACTTGATTAAAAGCCTTTGCTATAACATGTTTATTGTTTAATTCTTTTACAGCCATAACAGTTAAAATACTAGCTTCAAGATTATCGCCAATGCTAACAATTACAGTATCAAGTTCAAATATGCCTATTTCTTTTAAAGCATGTTTATTTGTGCTATCAACGACAAAAGCATTTTCCACAAATTCGCTAATTTCTTGAACAATTTTTTCATCTTGATCAGCGACGATAAGAGCGATGTCATTTAATTTCGATAAAGATTCAGCTATTTGAAAGCCAAATTTTCCTAAGCCTATAATTCCGATTGTTTTCATATTATTACCTTTCCAACAGGATAATTAAAATGTTTTTGTTCTGTTTTTCCCATCAAAACAAAAGTGAAAGCAAAAACCCCAACTCTACCAGCTAACATTAATAAAATAATTATACTTTTGCCAAAATCATTAAATTTTTCTGATAAACTTGCAATATCACCATTTCCGACAGATAAACCAACAGTTCCAAAAGCTGAAGCAACTTCAAATAAAATTTTTAACAAACTTATATCTTTATTTTGTGTTTCAACTAATAGCAATGTAGAACTAAAAACGAAAAAAGAGGCAAACATAATAATTGCTATTGATTTATTAATTGTTTCTTGTTCGATAGATCTTTTAAAAATACTTGGTTTTTGATTATGTGAATTTAAAAAATAAAACGAAGCGATTATTAAAACTGCAATTGTTGTAACTTTAATTCCTCCTGCTGTTCCACCTTGACCGCCACCAATTAACATGAAAGCTGTTGAGAAAAACAGCGAAGATTCTTTCAATCCGCTAAAGTCAATACTATTAAACCCGCTTGTTCTAAAATTGACAGATAAAAATAAGCCATTTAATATTTTATCTTCCCAACTCATAGCTCCAATTGTTTTTGGATTATTCCATTCAAGTGATAAAAATAAAAAAGCTCCTAATAAAATTAAAATAATCGAGCCATAAATCATAATTTTTGAATGAAGACTATATCTCCAAAACATTCTTTTTTTCTCAAAAATTTCAACAAGAACAAAATAGCCTAAACCACCAATAATAATTAAAAAAGATAAAGTTATTAAAACTGTTGCATTTGATTGATAGCCGATCATATTTGGATCAAAAAGAGAAAAACCAGCATTATTAAAAGCACTAATCGAATGAAAAATGCCAAACCAAATTGCTGATTTCCAATTATATTCACCGTGATTATAAAATTCAAAAGTTAAAATAATTGCACCAATTAATTCAACAATAAATATCAAAGCGATAATTTTATATATAACAGTTTTAATATCAAGAGTTGGTAAATCCATAGATTCTTTTACCATTCGTCTTTCATGAATCGACAAACTATCTCGCAATAAAAGAACAAATATACCCATAATTGCCATATAACCTAAACCACCAATTTGAATTAAAGTTAAAATAACAGCTTCGCCGAAAAAAGTAAAAGAGTTTGGAGTGCTTGTAACTATTAATCCAGTTACACAAGTTGCAGAAGTTGAAGTAAAAAGAGAATCGATAAACGATAAATTTACCGAGTTACTAACAGGTAAGTATAAAGTTATTCCACCAAATAAAGTGATTAATATATACCCAAACAAAATAGTTTTTAAATATTTAACGGACAGGTTCGTTCCTCCTTTATGAAAATTCGGAACGGAATAGAACTCTCATTAATTAATATTTACGAAAGTTCTATTTTGATTAAATCCCGAAACAAGTTACAAAAGCATCGTTTCGGGATGACGAAAATAAAATTATTTAATTAAACTAGCTAGATAAAAAGCTAATAAACTTGATAAATATGCTGTAATCGTTGTAAAAATTAATAAATATATAAAATATATTTTTTTGCCTGTTTCTCGAATAAAAACAATTGAAGCGGCAAAACATGGCATATAAATCATGACAAATATTAAAAATGCCATCGCTGTTTCAAATGGAATAGATTCTTGTAATTGTTTTTGCAAACTTTCAGAAGTTTCATCAACCTCATCGCCAACTGAATATAAAACTCCTAATGTTGCAACAACGACCTCTTTCGCTGCAACTCCCGTAAATAACGAAACTGTTAATTGCCAATCAAAACCAATTGGTTGAAAAATAGGCTGAAAAGTTTTTCCCGCAATTCCAAGATAGCTATTTTCAAGTTCGAATTTTTTAATATGTTCAGAACTAATATTATTTTCTAAGATAATATTTTCGCTAACTTTTGGATAATTACTCGCAAACCAAATTATCATCGAAGCGATTAAAATAAAAGTTCCTGCTTTTTTTAAATACATTAATGCTTGAATATAAACCGTGTGCCACAAAAGTTTAACAGTTGGCAATCGATAAGTCGGAAGTTCCATAATAAACGGTTCATCTTCACCTTGAAAAATAAATTTTCTTAATATTTTTGCACCGATTAATCCGAGAATTGCACCAAGAATATAAATCGCAAATAATATATTTCCTGCCTGTTCGCCGTTAAAAAATGCCGAAATAAATAATACATAAACTGGTAATTTTGCTCCACAACTCATAAAACCAATTATAAACATCGTTAAAATTCGATCTCGTTCATTTTTGAGAGTTCTCGCTGACATATAAGCTGGAATCGAACAACCAAAACCTGTAACAAGCGGAATAAACGATTTTCCGTGAAGACCAAATCTATGAAAAAACCCGTCTAATAAAAAAGCCACTCGACTCATATAGCCTGTTGTTTCAAGAAGCGAAATTCCGAAAAACAAAATAATTATATTTGGCAAAAATAATAAAACTGCTCCAACACCGCTGATAATTCCATCGACGACAAGCGATTTGACCTCATCGTGATTAATAAACGAACCAACATATTCGCCAAAAGCTCCGACTGAATTATCAATTAAATCCATCGGAATTGAACCTAATTCAAAAGTTAGCTGAAAAAGAGACCAAATTAAAACTAAAAATATAGGCAATCCCAAAAGTTTATGAATTAATATTTCATCTATTTTTTCGGTCAAGCTTTTATTTTTATCGATCTGTTTTGTTAAAACTTCGAGAGAAATTCCTCCAGCAATTGCGATTCGTTCTTCAGAAAAAATTTCATCGATATCATCCGTTTTATAATGAACTTCAAGATGTCGAGAAGCCGAAACAAGAACTCCTGCAAGTTCGCGATCAATTTTTTTACCCCGTAATAATTTCAACGACTCATATCTCGAATTATCCCGTTTTAATATTTGCAAAGTTTCAGAAATATTTTTTAATTCTTCTTCGATTGGTTCAGAAAATTGCAATTTCGATTCTCGCAAATCTTCATTAAAAGTCGAAATTATCGAATTCAAAAGCTCATTTTGTCCCCGCATCTGTTTTGCCGAAGTTTTCACAACACGAATATTTAATAACTTCGAAAGCTGTTGAGAATCGATTTCTATTTTTCGAGATTCAGCATCGTCGATGAGGTTCAGAGCCATAACCATTTTTTTTGGAAATTCCAAAAGTTGAGCCGTTAAATATAAATTTTTCTCAAGATGAGTCGAATCAAGAACATTTAAAATTAAATCAAAATCACCATTTTCTAAAAATTGACTTGTAACTTTTTCGTCAATCGTATAATCTTTTAATGAATACGACCCTGGTAAATCAATAAAAATTAATTCATAATCGCCGAAAGTTTTTCTAACTTCTGTTAATTCGACCGTAACACCAGCAAAATTCCCAACTTTTAAATTGCTGTTACTTAATGAATTAATTAACATGCTTTTGCCAACATTTGGCTGACCGACAACGGCGATTTTTATAATATTTTTCATATTACCTCCACAAGTTTGGCTTCTTCTTTGCGAAGAGCAATAAAAGTTCCATTGACGAGAATCTCGATATTATCGCGAGTTACATTGCAATTTTTAACTTCGATATCAGCTCCGCGAACAATTCCAAATGAAACGAATCTTTCATGAATTGCACCTTTGCCATTAACATTTAAAACTTTCGTTTTATCATTTTTTTTTAATTCATAAATAGTTTTTTTTGAATTTTCTTGTTGCATGAATTCACTTTCTATTTTGACAAAATAATATCAATTGAAAAATTAATTTTTGCTTAATATGAAAATAAATATCAAATAAAAATTAAAATTTAAAACGAAACAAGTCATCCCGAATTTATTTCGGGATCTAATTCAAAATTTTGCTACAATTCAAATCAAAAAATTTTAAATTATTTTGTATAAATTTATTTCAAAAAGGCTTACCAGTGCCTGTAACATAGCTCAAGCTTTTAAGTCATTCGGCTTGAAAGCCTTTCTGAAGTAAATTTTGAAGAGTTATGTTACGAAACTGGTAACTTCTTAGCAACTCTTCAGCCAAAAAATTTATTTTAATTTAATAAATTACCAAACGAAAAATGACGAAAATCATTCAAATTGTGCCTCAAAAAATAGGGGATGGGAATTCTCAAACTGTTTCAGCGAGAGATTTGCATAAGTTTTTAGGTGTAAAAAAGAAGTTTGCCGACTGGATCAAAGATCAAATAAAAAGAGGTTTGTTTGATGAAAACATCGATTACATCATTGTTCAGGAAGTTTTTCCCCTAAAAGGGAAAAACCTAAATTTAGGTGGAAGACCATCGATTGAATATTTTTTAACAGTTGAAACCGCCAAACTTATTGCTTTTATAAGTGAGACCGAAAAAGGCAAAGAAGTCAAAAATTATTTTCTCAAGATCGAGCAAGAATATTGCGACTTAAAAATTCAACAAGCTATTCAGGAAGCCGTTGAAAAAGCAATCGAACGAGAACGACAAAAAGAGAATCCAAAACTTGAGTTAATCAAAGTTCGCGGAAATGGCAAAATTATTCTACGATCTTTTACGGATATGATTAAAGCGTTTATTACTTATGCAAAATTGCAAGGAAGTCAAAATGCTGACCGTTATTATTTAATTTTTACGATCGAAATTTACCGAAGTCTCGGTTTAATAAAAACAAATAAAGATTTTGGCAAATTAAAAAATGCAATTTCTGAAATCAAGTTAAATGATGAAGATCTTAAAAATTAGATAAGCAATTTAATTTTCGAGATGAATTAAATGTTGAAAACTTAACTGTTGTTAGTTCATGTGAATTAATTGCTCAACGAATTATCGAAGATGAAATGACAAAACAGACTCCTTACAAACAAATTTATAAAATTGCAAAAGCTCAACTTTCGACAATTTCAATCGCATTCGAGCCTTATATCGCAACAGCAAAACAACAACTTGAATTTAAAAATACACTTTTTGAGTTTTTATTACTTGAAAATAATCCTGTGGTGAATTAATTTGAAAAGACCCTGAAATTAATTCAGGGCGACGAGTTTCGCTTCAGAATGACGAATGATTTAATTTGAAGTTTTGATTAATTACATGAAATAATATATAAGTCCTGCAATTCCAGAAATAGCACCTGTGATTATCAAGCCATATTGTTTTTTTGTAAAGCCAAATAATTTATAATGAACACCATAATCTATTGCTAATTGTTTATGTGATTCTTCAACATTAGATCCAGCATTGATTAATATTTTTGCTATTTCAACATTTTTGTTTTTAATAGCATAGCTTAAAGCTGTTCTACCATCTTTGTCTTGAATATTCAAATCAGTTTGTGCATCAATAAGCATTGTGACTATTTCAGATTTGCCATTGTAAGAATCATACATTAAAGCTGTTTTACCATTATTATCTTTGATATTTAAATCAGCTTTTGCTTCGATAAGCATTTTGACTATTTCAAAATGTCCCTGTTCAGAAGCAAAAGATAAAGCTGTTTTACCACTTTTGTCTTTGATGTTTAAATCAGACTTTGATGTGATCATCGTTTTAACGATATCGATAATTTGTTCAGGTTTAAAGCGATTAGATTCAAAAAGATAATCAAGAACATTTTTGCAACTTTTGTCTTTGATGTTTAAATCAGATTTTGATGTGATCATCGTTTTAATAACATCGATAATTTGTTCATGTTTAAAACGATTAGATTCAAAAAGATAATCAAGAACATTTTTGCCACTTTTGTCTTTTATGTTTACATCAGACTTTGATGTGATCATCGTTTTAATAACATCGATAATTTGTTCATGTTTAAAACGATTAGATTCAAAAAGATAATCAAGAACATTTTTGCCACTTTTGTCTTTTATGTTTACATCAGACTTTGATGTGATCATCGTTTTAATAACATCGATAATTTGTTCATGTTTAAAACGATTAGATTCAAAAAGATAATCAAGAACATTTTTGCCACTTTTGTCTTTTATGTTTACATCAGCTTTTGCTTCGATAAGCATTTTGACTATTTCAGCATATCCTTTTTCAGAAGCATAAAGTAAAGCTGTCCAACTATTGCGATCTTGAATATTCAAATCGGCTTTTGCTTCGATAAGCATTTTGACTATATCTTTATGTCCATTTGCGGAAGCATAAATTAAAGCTGTTTTTTTATAATAATTATCTTGAACATTCACATCAGCTTTTGCTTCGATCAGCATTTTGACTATTTCAGATTTGCCATAATATTTAGAAGCAAAAATCAAAGCTGTTTCACCACTATTATTTTTTATGTTTAAATCAACTTTTGTTTCGATAAGCATTTTGACTATTTCAGCATATCCTTTTTCAGAAGCAAAAATCAAAGCTGTTTTTTTATAAGAATTATCTTGAACATTCAAATCAGTTTTTGCTTCAATAAGCATTTTGACTATTTCAACATATCCTTTTTCAGAAGCAAAAATCAAAGCTGTTTTTTTATAAGAATTATCTTGAACATTCAAATCAGTTTTTGCTTCAATAAGCATTTTGACTATTTCAACATATCCTTTTTCAGAAGCAAAAATCAAAGCTGTTTTACCGTCTTTATCTTTAATGTTTATATCAGCCCCAGATTCAATAAGCATTTTGACTATTTCAACATATCCTTTTTCAGAAGCAAAAATCAAAGCAGTTTTACTATCTTTGTCTTTTATGTTGATATCAGTTTTTGCTTCAATAAGCATTTTGACTATTTCAACTTTTCCATTTTGCAAAGCATAAATTAAAGCTGTTCCACCATCTTTATCTTTTATGTTTAAATCAACTTTTGTTTCGATAAGCATTTTGACTATTTCAGCATATCCTTTTTCAGAAGCATAAATTAAAGCTGTCCAACTATTGCGATCTTGAATATTCAAATCGGCTTTTGCTGTAACCATCGTTTTGATGATATCGATAATTTGTTTAGGTTTAAATTGATCCTGTTTAATAAAAAGATAATCAAGAATATTTTTACCATCTTTATCTTTTATGTTTAAATCAGCTTTTGCTGTAACCATCATCTTAATAACATCGATAATTTGTTCAGGTTTAAAACGATTATATTCAAAAAGATAATCAAGAATATTTTTACCATCTTTATCTTTTACTTTCAAGTCAGACTTTGATGTGATTATCGTTTTTATGATATCGATAATTTGTTCATATTTAAAGCGATTAAATTCAAAATGTTCTTGATTATATTCAAAAAGGTAATCAAGAACATTTTCGCCACTTTTATCTTTGATATTCAAATCGGCTTTTGCTTCGATAAGCATTTTGACTATTTCAACTTTTCCATATCGAGAAGCATAAATTAAAGCTGTTTCACCACTATTATTTTTTATGTTTATGTCAACATTTAATAAAAGTCTTTTGATTTCGTCTATATTACTTTTTTCGACTGCTGGAATTAATCGTTGTGTGTTTTCTTCTTTTTGTTTGCGAAGTTCTTCAGCTTTTTGCTGTTCAATTTGAGACTGAACTGCTTTTTGAAGTTCTGCAAACCAATTGGCTTTAAAAGTTTTGCCCTCATATTTTACATTTATAAAATATGTAAATATCTCAATAATTTCAAAATCTTGATTAAAACGAACTGTAAAAGATTTAACTTGATTTTTAAAATCTTTTGCAAGATTCATAGCAACATCCATATTAAACGATAATGGAGTTGGATTATAGTAAGTCGCGATTATAATATCAAAAATCATATTATCAGCATTATAGATCATAGACATTTTTTGATAATCTAAATAACGATTTAATGATTCAGATTCAATTCTGACTTCAAATTGTGCTTTTGTTTCAAATTCATCTTTAATTTGTTGCTGAATAAATTTCTGTTTAAAATCTTTAAAAAGCTCTACTTGATTCTTTCTATAATATATTAAACCAGTGTATTTACCATCCCAAATATATTCATTAGTTACAAAATGTGTTTTTGGTTTCCAAGATTTATCTTCAGTTTGGTTAAATCTGCAAACAAAAAGATTTGTTTTTGCACGAGTTAAAGCCACATAAAAAAGTTCAGGTTCTCTGTCAAAACAGAAATCAGTAATTTCTCCAGTTTTATAATTTGTAAATGATTTACCTATTGTATCAACAAGAACAAAAACAGTGTCAAATTGAAGCCCTTTTGATGAATGAGCTGTCATTATAGAAACCTCTTTATTTTTAACATATCTTTTTAAATCTGCTATTTCATCGTTTGTTCGAGTGATAATTGCAATTGTGCCTGTAACATTTTGATGACTTTTAAGAAGTTCATTTATATTATTCAGCATATCAATATAATCAAATATTGATATATGTTCAACAAAACCACCATTTTGAATAGCGATATTATCGTTACTTGATCCCATAATCGAATTTGCAAACTTGACAATTTCATGTTTGCTTCGATAATTATTTCTCAAAAAAAGCTTTTCAGGATTCGAAAAGAATTTCTCAAACTGTTTAAAATATTGTGTATTTGCTCCAGCAAAACTATTAATCGATTGCCAATCATCACCAACAGCAAATATATTAACACTGTTGTTTAAGCTTCTAATTTTATCAACTAGATTATAAAACAGTTCTGTAAAATCTTGAAATTCATCAATTAAAACATGTTTAAGCATCGCAACATCTTTTGATTTCATTTGCATAGTTGCATTATCTAACATATTTGCAAAATCATCTTTTGTCAAAGATTTATCATTTAAATCTCTAACAACTGGATAAAGTCTATTTGCAAAACTATGAAAAGTTTCGGCAATTTTAAAACCAATTCGCTCGTTTATTTCATCGACGGCTTTATTATTAAAAGCGAAATAATTACTGAATTTGTAGGATTATTTTTTTATAATCGTTCAGCTCTAGCTACAAGAACTTTTGTTTTTCCACTTCCAAGCTCGTGCTGTAACAAGAATATGTTTTGAATTGTTATTTACAGCTTTTAACTGCTCATCTGAAAAAGTTTCATCAGCCATTTACACAACTCCTTTTTTAAATTAATTATCAAATTTTAACAAACCTGTCATCATGAATTAATTTATGGAGATAGGAAATTTGTGTTTTTTATTTTCTTGTTGCATGAATTCACTTTCTATTTTGACAAACATATCTACATTGAGATTCCTTATCAAATTTAACATAGCAAGATTAACCGTTAATAAATTAAAATAAGCTTAATATGAAATCTGTTATCAATTTAATAATTAAATTATTTTTGTTAATGTCATAAACTATATAACTATTTTTTTGCTAAAATATCGATAAAATCTATATTTTTAAAGGTAGACTAGATATGAAAAAATATGTCGTTGCCGTTGTTGGTGCCACTGGTGCCGTTGGCGAAGAAATGTTACGAGTTCTCGAAGAAGTTAATTTTCCTATTTCAAGATTAGTTCCACTTGCAAGTGCAAATAGTGCTGGAAGCACAGTTGAATTTATGAATGATCAACATCATGTTTATGAATTAACAGAAAAATCATTTGTTGAACACGGTATTCAAATTGCTCTTTTTTCAGCTGGTGGTTCAATTTCGGCTAAATATGCACCGTTTGCTGTTGAAGCTGGAGCAGTTGTAATAGATAATACAAGTCATTTCAGAATGGTTAAAGAAATTCCGCTTGTTGTTCCTGAAGTTAATCCGCAAGATATTGACCTTTGGAAAAATCGAGGAATTATCGCAAATCCAAATTGTTCAACTATTCAAATGGTTCAAGCTTTAAATCCGCTTGATAAAAAATATGATATCGAACGAATCGATGTTTCGACTTATCAAGCAACTTCTGGAGCTGGTCGAAAAGCAATGGAAGAATTAGTTGCTCAACTTCAAGACTTTTTTAATTTTCAACTTGATGATTCAAAACATAAAGCTTTTCCTCATCGAATAGCTTTTAATGTTATTCCACAAATTGATAAATTTATGCCTAGTCAATATACAAAAGAAGAAGAAAAAATGGTTTTCGAATCTCAAAAAATTATGGGCAAAAATTTCGAAGTTTCAGCAACTTGTGTTCGTGTTCCAGTTTTAAGAGGTCATTCTGAAAATATTACTGTAACTTTTAAAAATAAAGTTGATGCAAATGAAGCTCGAGAAATTTTAAGAAATTCGCCAAATATTATTGTTATCGATGAACCAAAAGATAGCGAATATCCAATGCCAATCGTTGCAACAGAAAAAAATGAAACTTTTGTTGGTCGAATTCGACGAGATTTATATCGAGAAAATGTTTTACATTTATGGGTTGTTGCTGATAATTTACGAGTTGGTGCGGCGACAAATGCTGTTCGAATTGCTCAAAAATGGATCGAGAAAAATTAATGCTTCATAAATTAGAAGAAATGTTCGAATGGGTTATTTGGCGATCTCGAATGGTCGTTTTATTAGCCGTTGTTTTTGGTTTAATGGGCTCGATAATTTTATTTATTGTTGCAAGTATGGATATTTACGATGTTACAAAAGAGACTATTTCAAATATATTACATCATGTTCATCCTGAAGGTTTTCATGAAAAAATCGTAGCTGGAATTATCGGAGCAGTTGATCTTTATCTCATCGCTGTTGTTTTATTAATTTTTGCTTTTGGTTTATACGAATTATTTATATCTGAAATCGACGAAGCATCTAATCAATCAAATAAAAATAAAGTCTTAACGATTTATTCGCTTGATCAATTAAAAGACAAAATTGCAAAAGTTATCGTAATGGTTCTTGTTGTTAGCTTTTTCCAAAAAGTTCTTCACACAAGTTTTACAACTCCGCTTGAAATGTTATATTTTGCAGTTTCGATTACGGCTCTTGCTGGTGGGCTTTTCTTTTTAAGTAAAGTCGGCGGAGGGCATCATTAAAATAATGGCAACAAAAAAAATATTTATCGAAGCATGTTTTGGTCGAGAAACAGAATATACACCCGTTTGGTTAATGCGACAAGCTGGTAGATATCTAAGTGAATATATGGCTGTTCGTAAAAAAGCAGGTTCATTTTTAGATCTTTGCCATAATCCAGAACTTTCAGCTGAAGTTACATTACAGCCTGTTGATATTCTTGGAGTTGATTCAGCGATTTTATTTTCTGATATATTAGTCGTTCCAAACGAAATGGGAATGGAATTAAATTTTTTAACTGGTGAAGGTCCTCAATTTTCTAAGCCGTTACAAACTGATGAAGATTTGGAAAATCTCGATATGTCAGCTTCGCAAAAATTAAATTATGTTTATGAAACGATAAAAATAGTTAAAAATAAATTGCCTGAAAATAAAGCTTTAATCGGTTTTGCTGGAAGTCCATGGACTTTAGCGACATATATGATCGAAGGTGAAGGAACGAAAACTTATTCAAAAGTTAAAAAAGTAATTTATCAAAACCCTGATTATATGCATAAATTATTAAACAAATTATCGATTGTCGTTGAAGAATATCTTGAAAATCAGATAAAAGCTGGTGCAGATGCGATTCAGATTTTTGATAGTTGGGCTTCAGCTCTTGAAGAAAGTGCATATTTCGAATTTAGCTGGAATTACATGAAAAAAATATCAGCTAATTTGAAAAAGAAATATCCAGAAATTCCAATTATTTTATTTCCAAAAGGCATTGGTGCTTATCTCGATAAAATCGATGGTGATTTTGATGTTTTTGGTGTTGATTGGGGAACTCCGATGAGGTTAGCTCATGAAAAATTAGGCGATCGTTATGTTTTACAAGGCAATCTCGAACCGTCAAGATTATATTCGCGAGAAGCAATCGATTCAGGAATTGATGAAATTCTAAAAATTACAAATGGCAAAAGACATATTTTTAATTTAGGTCATGGCATGTTGCCTGATTTAGATCGAGAAAATGTAAAATATTTAGTCAAACTTGTTCAAAATAAAACTCGAAAAAAATAATTATTTTTTATAACCCGTGGTTAATTAACTACGGGTTTTGAAACAACTTAAAAAACTCAACCATCTTTGAATCCATTTTAGAAACCCGATCATTTTTTAGATGTGCAAGAATAATTCTTGCAGAAAAAATAAGTTCATTTTCTCGTAAAATTTGTTGCAATAAAATTATCGAGGCACCTTTGATTTCTAAAACAGTTGTTTTAATATTTAATAAATCTCCAAATTTTGCACTTTTTAAAAAATCAGCTTCTATTATTTTGCGAACAACAAAATGAAACTCTCCGTTAATTGGAGATAAACCGTTCGAGAAAAACAATTCACTTCTTGCTCTTTCGCAAAATTTTAAATAATTAGCATGATAAACATAACCACTTATATCAGTGTCTTCATAATAAATTCTAATTTGCATATATTAGCTACTTTTTTATTATTTTATTTAAATAGATAATTAATAAGAACCGCATAAACTAACTATGTATGAAGCAAATCTATTTTTAACTTTGTCTTTTTCTTGTTTTTCAGCTTTTACATAATCAAATCCATCAGAACATCTTGAACTTTGTTCTGAAGTCGAAGATAAATCACATTCAAGATATCTAAACGATTCTCTGAATTTTTCAATTTTTGGAAAAAGTTCATCAGTTGACATACAAATATGATGAACTTTAAATAGTTCATGACTAAATTTAAAAGAAAAAACATCATGCTCACATTCGATGAAGCATTTTAAATTCGGGTTTTTACTTGACATTTCAATATCGAGGAGATGAAGAAGTTTTCTTTGAGAAGGTGTTAAACGAATTTGGTATTTTCTATCACATTTTACATTTAGAACAACATATTTTGGTAACATATTAACCTCCAAGATTTAATTTCATTAAGTATTATGCAACTTTTATTATTTTATAATACTTAATTTATTATTAAATAATTTCTATTTGAGTAATTAATTCACCGTATTTATCAATATTTAAGATATGCTGATTGATGTTAATTTTTGCTTAAACTTAACTTTATAGAAATTAATTAGCTGTTTTAACACAAACAAATGAACCAAAATCTTTTTTATGAGTAAAAAGATCATAACCATTATAAAAACCCAAAAGCCAAATAAAATCCTTGTAGTTTTCAACCTGTTTGCAAGTCCAAAGCCAATCGCCATTATTTAAATTTTTAAACAACGATAAATTATCGTAAATTAATCTTAATTCATAACGATTTGGCAATCGCCAATTTTTTGAAATATTTAGCTCGTCGCAAAATTTATTAGCTTCAAACCAATTTACTCGTTCAGTTTTTATATCAGCGACATAAATATTTTCAAGTTTAACGACCTCATCAGCAAAAACATTTAAATAAATTGCAATAAACAAAAACAAATTTTTGAACATATTTTTAATCTTTCGTTAATCTGGCAATGTCGTTATAAATGCCGATTCCCATCAAAGTAAATAAAATAATCCAACCGAAAATCGTTAAATAATACATTGTTTGTTCGTTTGGAGCTTTGCCTCGAATGATTTCATAAATTTGAAAAACGATATGTCCGCCGTCAAGAGCAGGAATTGGCAATAAATTAACAACTCCAAGATTAACAGAAAACAGAGCAGTCATAAATAAAAGTGCAACGATTCCAGTTTCTGTGGCTTTCGAAGTGTATTCAACCATTGAAATAATTCCGCCAAGTTGATCAAGCGACAAAACACCAACGATTAATTTTTCAAGACTTTGAAAAATAAGAACTGCCGAAGAAACCGTTTCGTTCCAGCTATATTTTATTGCTTCAACAGGAGTGAAATATATTTTTTCTAATTTGCCTGAAGCAACTATGCCGATTACTCGTTTTTGAATAGTCTCGCCAAATATATTTTTACTTTCTGTAATTTGCGGTTCAATATTTATATTTAAATATTCATTATTTCGTAAAATTTTAAAATTAATATTTCCAGAACTGTTTTCGATAGTTTGAGCAACTTCTCGCCAAGTTTTAACATATTCACTGTTGATTTCTACGATTTTATCGTTTTGAATTAAACCTGATTTTTCAGCTGGAAAACCTGATTTTAGTTCGCCTATTTCTGTTGAAACAGTTTCTAAGCCAATTAATGCAACTATAAAAAATAAAACTCCTGCAAATATAAAATTAAAAAGTGGTCCGCCAAATAAAATAGAAATTCGTTGATGAGGTCGAATTGAATTGTAGCTATCAGGATCGTTATTAATTAACTTAGGATTTAAATCGTCCTGACCTTTCATTTGAACATAGCCACCAAGTGGAATTAAACTAAAACGATATTCAGTGTCTCCAATTTTTTTACGAAAAATAGCTGTGCCGAAACCAATACTAAATACATTAACTCGAACTCCATTAAGTCGAGCAAATAAAAAATGCCCCAATTCATGAAAAAATACAAGAAATGAGATAACTAAAATAGATGCAAAAAATGACAATAATAACCCTTTATTTTTTTGTTTATATTATCAAATTTTATAATTAAATATATTTATTATTTAAAAATTTGCTCAATTGTATAATTTCGCAATTTATTTTACAGGAAAGACACATGAAAAAAATATTTTTAATCGGAACATTATCAGCATTTATTTTTGGTGACGAATTAACAGAACAAACAGTTGATAAACATCAATATGTTGTTATAGGAAATTTTATGTTTCAAGATAATAAATTACCTGAACGAATGAACTGGCAATCAGCAATAAAATATTGCAATAATTTAAATTATGCAAATTATTCAGATTGGAGATTGCCAACAAGAGATGAATTTAAAACGGCTTATAACGATGGATATCGAGATAAATTTAAAAATGGTAGAGATGGCTGGTATTGGAGTTCAACAGTTGACGAAGAAGATGATTCTCTAAGTTGGAGAGTTTCGTTTTTTGATGGAGGCGATGGAATGAGTTTAGAGCAATGGTATTTATATTCTGTTCGTTGTGTTAGATAAAAAATATTACTAGTCATATTTTTCTAGTTATTTTTATTATTTTTTTTTACAAAACTAATTTTAAACTTAAACAGAGAAATATTGGAATTTTGTTATGATCTCAAAAATTTTAAAAGCGAGAAATTGATGATCAAATTTAACGAACATCTTGAAAATATCGAAATTTATGAAGCTGGAAAGCCTATTGAACTCGTCGTTAGAGATTTTGGTTTAAACCCAAAAGATGTTATTAAAATGGCAAGTAACGAAAATCCTTTTGGTATGAGTCCATTAGTCTCACAGGCTATTGCTACAAATAGTTCAAAAGGCTATTTATATCCTGATGACTCTATGTTTCAATTAAAACAAGATTTAGCAAAAAGATTTAATGTAAATGAAAAAGAATTAATTATTGGTTCTGGTAGTGATCAAGTTCTAGAATTTATTGCTAGAGCAAAATTAAATACTAATTCAGTTGTTTTAATGAATAAAATTACTTTTGCCATGTATGGAATTTATGCTAAACAAACAGGTGCATCGATAATTAAAACGGATTCAATTAATCATGACTTATCACAATTTTTAAATTTATATATTGAACATAAGCCTGATATTATATATATTTGCACACCGAATAATCCAACAGGTGATGCAATTCATCGAGATGATTTATATAAATTTTTAGATCAAATCGATGATAAAACTCTTGTTGTTGTCGACGGTGCATATATGGAATATGCTAAATATATAAATCCAAATTTTGCTATTGAACCAAAAAATATTATCGATAAATATCCAAATGTTATTTATCTTGGAACTTTTTCAAAAGCTTATGGTCTCGGTGGAATGCGAATAGGTTATGGCATTGCAAAAAAAGAAATAATTAGACCGTTATTAAAAGTTAGACCACCATTTAATATCGGTTCATTATCAATGTTATCAGCAATTGAAGCATTAAAAGATGAAGAATTTGTTAATAAATCAATCATGGTAAATTTTATTGAAATGACAAGATATGAAAATTTTTTAAGAGAAATTGGATGGAGTTATATAAAAAGTGCAACTAATTTTATTACGATTTCACTCCCTGATGGGTATAATTCGGCAACTATTTCTGATAAACTACTCAAAGTAGGTATTATTGTCAGAGACTTGAAGGGATATGGACTCAATGCAATTAGAATTACTATTGGCAAAAAAGAAGAAAATAGCAGATTATTTGCCACAATTAGAGAATTTTTATAATATAAGTTGTTTAACGAATGGACTTTAAAGAGCTTTTAAATCAACTCTCTGGAGCTTTTTTAAAATTAGATAAAACAAAGCAAATAATTATTTCCATATCGCTATTTGCTGTTATAGGTTTTTTTATATTTTTAATAATAGTTTCCACAGCAGAGGACAAGAGCTACACTTACAAATCTCTTTTTGAGTCTGTTCCATACACTGAAGCTGGACAAATCGTTGATATTCTCAAAAAAAATGAGATCGCATATGCTATTCAGGATAAAGGTGCAAATTTAGCAACAATTAAAGTTGCAAATGAAGACCTTCCAACTGCCCGTATTTTAGTTTCAAGTGTTGGACTTCCAAAAGATAATCGAGTAGGTTTTGAATTATTTAATAGTCAAGAATTTGGTTCAACTGATTTTGATCAAAAAATTAAATATTTAAGAGCAATGGAAGGCGAATTAGCAAGAACTATCGAAAAACTTGAACCAATTGTTAATGCAAAAGTTCATATAGCTCTTCCTCAAGATTCGCTATTCGTTGCAAAACAAGTTAATCCTACGGCATCAGTCGTTTTAACTCTTAAAGAAAATATGATTTTATTGCCTAAACAAGTTAAAGGTATTAAACATTTAGTCGCTTCAGCTGTTCCAAAATTATCAGCTGATGATGTTACTATTGTTAATGCTTTTGGCGAACCACTTGGTGATAACGATGAAATGATCGCTTCCAGTGAAGAAGCAAAAAATCAAATGACCTATAAAAATCGATACGAAAAAGCTTACGAAAATAAAATTATCGAAGTTCTTGCTCCTTTTATTGGCGGAACTGAAAGAGTCGTTGCAAAAGTAACTATCGATTTTGATTTTTCAAAAGAAGAAAGCCAACGAGAACAATTCGATCCTGAAACTGTTGTTAGAAGCGAACAAAGTGTTGATGAAACTCGTGAAGGTTCTGCTCCTAAAGATTTAGGCGGTGTTCCAGGTGCTGTTAGTAATATCGGTGCCGTTCAAGGCATGAATGATGCTGGAAAAGAAAAATACGAAAAAAGCAAAGCTACAACAAATTATGAAATCTCAAAAACTGTTTCAAGCAAACGAGCTGAATTTTCAAGAATTAAACGAATAACCGCCGCTGTTGTTGTTGATGGAACTTATTCAAAAGATGCTGACGGTAATTTTATTTATGCTCCTTTAACTAATGAACAAATTGCTCAAATTAAAGAATTAGTTGTTGGTGCTATCGGTGTTAATAATTCTCGAGGCGATGAAGTTTCAGTTAGAAATTTTCAATTTAAATCTATTAAAGATATGTTAGAACAAAAAGTTCAAATGGATACATGGGCTGATAAAATCTCAAAATATGTTCCTATTAATGATCTTATTAAATATTTATTTGCTCTTCTTATTTTATATGTTTTTTACAGACAAGTTATTCGACCTTTTGCTGTTCGTATGTTAGAAGAAGTTAAAGAAGATGAACCTACTGTTAATATCGAACTTAATAAAAATGATGAGGTCGATGAAGACTTAGCTGAAAAATATAATGCTATGAAGAAAAATATTGAAGTTTCTCTTGGCTTACATGAAGCTATCAACGAAGATCAAGTTAAATATGAAATTCTTGTTGAACAAATTTCAAAATATATTACCGAACATACCGATGAAGTCAGTGTTTTAATTCAATTGTTAGTTGAAGAAGAAGCTACTCTTGGTGGTTCAAAAGATAAAGAATCCCGTAAAAAATAGGGCTAATTCTTGAAAACTTTCACGATATATATATTATATATTATGGTTGGAGTTATTTTATTTGATGTTTTTAATAGATACTTTTTTTCATCTGGTTCTATTGCTCTTCAAGAATTAGAATGGCATCTTTTTGATATCGTTATGCTTATTTCTATTAGTTTAACAATGCAAAATGATCGCCATGTTCGAGTTGATATTTTTTATAGTCATTTAAATAAAAAACAACAAGATTATTTAAATATTTTTTCGTATATATTTTTTATTCTTCCTTTTTCTTTGTTAATAATTATTAAATCTTTACCATTTATAATAGAAAGTTTTTCTCAAAACGAAATATCCTCCGATCCTGGAGGATTACCTCATCGATATTTAATCAAATCTTTAATTATCATAGGATTCTTTTTACTTATTATTCAATCAATAAAATCATTAATAAATATAATTAAAAATTTAAAAATAAACACAAAGGCTTAAATAAAAATGATAATAAATAAAAATATAATTTTCGCTATTTCGATTTCGATTGTTCAACCAGTTTTTGCTCATACGATTAATGGTATCGCAATAAAAGTTAATGCTGTGCCAATAACACAATTTGATATTGATCAAATTTCCAAAGATTTAAAAATATCTCGAGATAAAGCTGTTCAATTACAAATTAATAAAGCTCTTGAACAAAGTGAAATAGAAAATCTAGGAATAAAAGCTGATAGCGATGAGGTCGAAAACATGATTAATTTTATTATGAAAAATTATAATATTTCATCAAGATCAGAACTTTTTGCAATGGCTCAACGAGATGGGATTTCAAAAGATGATTTTTTAAAAAATATAGAATTTCAAGTTGTTCAACCGCAACTTTATAGACAAATTGCAATGCAAAAAGCTGTGAAACCATCAGAAGATGAACTGCTCGAAGAATATAAAAAAAATAGTCGTTTATATTCGATCGGCGATTCGTATAAAATAGCTATTTATTCGTCGAATAATGCTAATTCACTTCAACAATTTAAAACAAATCCGTTAAAACAAAATCGAGATATAAAAATAGAACAAAAAATTTTTAAATCAAATGAACTTTCAAGAGAACAGATATTAATGTTTAATAAATTAAATAAAGGTGAATTTTCAGAGATTACAAAATTGGGAAATCAGTTTGCTATATTGCAACTTAAAGAAATTAAAAATTTACATGTTTCAAAATTTGATGATATAAAAGATCGAATATTCGAAGATTTGACAATGGCAAAACAAAAAGAAGCCGTTGAACGATATTTTCAAAAAGCAAAAGCCGAAGCAACGATCGAATATTTAAGATAAATATTTATGAAAGAAATTCTCACATTTGGCAAATATCTTCGAAATAAATTCGGAGAGAAAGTTTATAAAATTCCGATTGCTCTTTCAGGTTTTACTTGTCCAAATATCGATGGAACAGTTGCAAGAGGTGGTTGCACATTTTGTGAAAATGAATCTTTTAATCCGACATTAAATAGCATCGAAAAAATAAAAGGCTTTTCGCTTAATTTAAATTCAAAAAATAATCCCTTGCTTGAAAAACAGTTAAACGAATTAAAGGTTCAATTTTTGGCAATTTCTGAACGAGTAAAAAAAAGATATGGTGCTGAAAAATTTATAATATATTTTCAGGCTTTTACGAATACTTATGCTCCAATTGAAACACTTGAAAAATTATATAACACAGCTCTATTATTTGAAAATGTTGTTGGAATTAGTGTCGGAACTCGAAGCGATTCAATTTCGGAAGAGATTTTAAATTTATTAAAAAATTTATCTCAAAAATATGAAATATGGATCGAATTTGGAATTCAATCGATTTTCGATGAAACATTAAAAAAAATTAATCGTGGTCATGATTATAAAAATTTAGAAAATGCAATTTTATTAAGTAAAAATTATGGCTTGAATGTTTGCGGACATTTGATTTTTGGTTTACCTGATGAAACTGATGAAATGATGTTAGAAACATTTAATCGAGCAATCGAATTAGGAGTTGATTCATTGAAAATTCATCCGCTTTATGTTGTTGAACGAACAGCATTAGCAAATCAATTTAAAAAAGCTGATTTCGTTCCAATTACTGAAGAACGATATATAAATAATTTAATAAAAGTTTTAACGAAATTACCAACAAATATTTCAATTCAGCGAATAACTGCTGGAATTGAAAACGAAACTTTACTAGCTCCAAAATGGTGTTTTAATAAACAAGAAAGTTTAAAAAAAATACGAATTGCTTTGAAAAATAATAATATAAAATATTAAATAATAAATTAATTTACAAGTTCTTTTATGTCAATAATCCAATAACCGATTCCGCGATATTTAAATAATTCTGCTAACGATAAAACTTCAAAATTTTTACCTTCTTCGGTAAATATTTCACCATAATTTTCATTGCCAATTAAAATCGCAATTGCCAAATCGACTTGTAATCCATCTCGATAATAATGCATATTTTTTAAAATTTCTGTTCGATTATTATCAAAAATCCTAAATTTTGCATCGATGACAATTTTTTTTGTTTTATCTATAAAATAAAAATCAGGTCTGAATTTTATTTTTGAATATGATTCGAAGACATGTTGAAAATAAAGAGTTTTGCCACCTCTAAATTTAATAGTTGCCTGTTCGTATAATTCACCTTTTATTTCTAGATTGCTTTTAAATTCTTCTTTTAAACTGAAACCAAAAATATTAATTAATTTTGACATGACATAATATTCCCAAAGAGAAGAAAGATCTTTTAATGCAATAGAATGTCTTGAAGTTTTTGTAAAAGTTGGATTAAACGAATGCAATAATTTATTATAAATATAAAAAACTTCATGATAACCGTCTCGTTTCATGAGAACTTGCGATGTATATGGAATAAATTTCATTTCGCCGACCTCATCAAACGGAAAGTCATTATTAAAATTTTCTATTTCATATTTTAAACCGTTTAATAATATTTTATGATGTTTTAATTTAACAACTTTTCGTAATAAAAAATCAAGAATATTAGATAAATCGTTAATAAACTTTTTAAAAAAACGGTTTTCAACAGTATCAACACTTTCGAAATTATTATATTGCAAAGCATATAAAGGTCGTCGAGGCGAGTTATTTTGCCAATTATACGGATTAGAAAAAATATTTAACATTACGGTTTCATCGACATAAGAAATATTTTGAAATTCGCGATAGACATTTTCTTCGATTAAACGACGATGAGGATTTTTAGCAATTCGTTGAAGAGCAAAAATAATCGTATCTCTATGTGAAATCAAAGTATTTAATTGAAACAACGGATTTGTTCTCATTTCATCTTCGATTAAACCTGTATTCGTTGAAAAAAGTTGAAATAATCTATCAGAACCAAATTGTTCTAAGATTTCTGCAAGTAAATTATCTAATAATTGCTTATATTGTTCATTACTTTCAAAGTTCAAAATTAGTTTTAATTTTTTTGGAATATATAATATATTTCCGATGTAACCGCTAAAGTCTTTTAATAAAATAGTCTTTTCGTTAATTATTTCTATTTTTTCAATATCATTTAAATATTTTAAATATTTTTTATCAAAATCTTCTGGAATTTCGATCGGATCGCCGTGATAAAAAAACTCAATCATTTAAATAGCCTTTTAACCAATCTTTTATTTCTGTATCTAATTTAAATACATCTTTTAAATCTCGTGGTTCTGAATCTCTGAATTTATTAAAACTTTCAAGAATAGAATCAGCGATTTTTCCAAAAGGAATTTCATCTTTTAGAAATTTATTAACAATAAAATCATTAGCCGAATTTAAAATTGCACCTCGACGAGGATTTTCAAGAAGTTCATTTTTTAAACTCCAAACGGGATATCTATCAATTTCGATTTCTTGAAACTTCAATTCACCTATTTTTAATAAATCAATTGGTTCTAAAATTTGTTGTTCAACTTTGCCCAATAAAGCAAAAGCAATTGGTAATCGCATATCCGTATTTGAAATATGAGCGGTTGAACTTCCATCAATAAATCTGACAACAGCATGAAGCATTGATTTTTGTTCAATAATTGCATCAAGTTTTTGCGGATTAAATAGCCATTTTGCTTCTAATAATTCAAATAATTTATTAACCATTGAAGCACTATCAACAGTTATTTTTTTGCCCATTTGCCAATTTGGATGTTTTAAAGCATCAACCGATAAAGCATTTTTGATATTTTCGATTTCCCAATTTCTAAAAGCTCCACCACTTGCCGTAATTGTCATTTCTTCGACTTGGCGACCAGATAATAAATACCATAAAGCAAAATGTTCGCTATCAATAGGATGAATCTTCGAAATATCTAACCATTCACCAGCAACAACAAGCGATTCTTTATTTGCAAGAGCAACTTTTTTACCTGTTTCGATAGCTTTCAAAGTTGGTTTCAAACCAGCAAAACCAACAAGAGCATTAACAACTAAATCACTTTTTGCTTGTTCAATCGCGATTAAAATTCCATCATCGCCGTAAAAAATTTTCATTTCTGAATTAACACAAACGACTTTTTCCATGTCATCTTTTCGACTAACAACAACGATTTCAGGATTAAATTTTGCTATTTGTTTATTTAATAAATTTATATTTATTCCAGCTGATAAAACTTCTATTTTTAAATTATATTTTTCTGCAATATCAAGAGTTGAAACTCCAATTGAACCAGTTGAACCTAAAATTACCATCGTAAAATTACCAATACAGCTATTGAACTAAATAAATATCCATCTATTCGATCTAAAATTCCACCATGACCAGGTAAAAAAGTTCCAGAATCTTTTACTCCTGCAACTCGTTTTAAATAACTTTCGAATAAATCTCCAAATACAGCAAACATCGAAACAACAAATGAAGTTAAATAAATTAATGGCAATTCTAAATTTAACAAATATCCTGAAATTATTCCGCCAATTGTTCCAAATAAAATACCTCCAATTACACCTTCGAGAGTCTTTTTTGGTGAAGTTGGTGAAAATGGTGTTTTGCCAATTGAACGACCTACAAAATAAGCCATGCTATCTGTTAATGCAACAACTATTAAAAGCCATAATATTAAATATATTCCACTTATTTTATAAATTTCAAACAGAGCAATAATTGCTATTGTTGGATAAATAAACGGCAAAGCTCCATCCATTTTTCTTTCTGGTTTCATTGCTACAAAACTTCCGAATATTATTGCCATAATTAATAAAACTTCTAGCCATTTATTCGAATCATAAGCCAAAATCCACAAAAACGAAGCAACATAATAATAAGCGAGATGAGGTGTTAATTTATACAATTTAATTGATTCAAATATAGCAACGAGATAAATTATTCCCATAAATGCCCAAGTTAAAGTTAAATTATTTATATAGCCAATTGGCAAAATAACAGCAAAAATATATAAAGAAGTAACTATTCTTTCTTTCATATTAAATTCTCCGTGAGTAACAAAATTTGTTACTTAAATATTATAAAATCATTTTATCAGAAAATTAAATATGAATAACAAATAACTTTATTGAATATAACCGTTTAATTTAAAAAAATCTAACATTTTATTTTGACCAAGTTGAGAAGTTTTTTCTGCATCTTCTTTTGCAAAACTTTCTTGCTTAAGTTTGATTCTTTCACTTTTTTCTTGTTCAAGTTGCAATTTTAATTTTGTTGTCTGTGTTGCTTTTTTCTCTTCAACATTAACAGAAAATCAATCAAGTGAATTATGTGAGAAAATTAGACATATTTGTTTCTTAAATTAATCTTATTGTTAATAAAAAAACCTCATCTAATCTCTTTTCTGATAAAATAAAAACATAACCGAAATAAGGGAGTATATATGACCGAAAAGAATCCTCAACTAGATAGATTCTTTGAGATTTTTAATAAACTTGATAAGAATAGAATATCTGATCTAAAAGAATTTACGAATAAATTTGGCATTAATTTTAATCTTTTTAAAGATGGTTCGTTTATAGAACGATCTTTTCCTTTTGATGTAATTCCACGAATAATTCCACAAGATGAATTTAAAGTTCTTGAACGAGGACTTCAACAACGAGTAAAAGCACTTAATCTTTTTTTAAATGATATTTATAGCGATCAAAAAATAATCAAAGATGGAATTATTCCGAGTGAATTTGTGTTTTCTTCAAAAGCTTACCGTCCTGAATTTCATGGAGTAAAAACTTCAAAAAATATCAGAACTCATATCAGCGGAATCGATTTAGTTAAAAATAGTGTTAATAATCGATGGACAATTCTTGAAGATAATTTACGAGTTCCATCTGGAGCAAGTTATCCGCTTTCAATTCGTCAGGCATATCGAAAAGTTTATCCTGAAATGTTTGAACAGATGAACATCGAGAAAATAAGATTTTATCCAAACAAATTAATGAATATGATGAATCATGTTTCAACTGGTGGTATAAATGTTGTTTTAACTCCTGGTAGATATAACTCGGCTTTTTATGAACATGCTTATTTGGCTAAACAAACTGGAGCCGTTCTTGCTGTTGGTAGCGATTTAGAAGTTATCGGTGATAAATTATATTTAAAAAGTTTTAATGGCAGTAAAACATTGGTTGGTGCAATGTATCGACGACTTGATGATGATTTTATTGATCCGCTTGAATTTCATCCTAATAGCATGATTGGTGTTCCTGGTTTGGCAAATGTTTATCGAAGTGGTAATATCGCTTTGATAAATAGCATCGGAAATGGCATCGCCGACGATAAAGGCATTTATTATTTTGTTCCAAAAATGATTAAATATTATTTAAATGAAGAGCCGATTATCGATAATGCACCAACTTATTTGCCATATTTTGCTGATGACATGAAATATGTTCTCGAAAATATCGAAAAATTAGTTATTAAAGATGTCGCCGAAGCTGGTGGCTATGGTGTTTTATTTGGTTATAAAATGAGTTCTGTTCAACTTTCTGATTTAAAAGAAGTTATTAAACGAGAACCTCGAAGATTTATAGCTCAAGAATTGATAGAATTTTATGATGTCGAATGTTTTATGAATGGTGAAATTGTTCCACGAAAATCTGATCTTAGATGTTATGTCGTCTATGGTGAAGATATTTATGTCTGGACAAACGGTTTGACTCGATATGCTCTTGAATCAGGTAATTATCTTGTCAATTCTTCACAAGGTGGCGGTTTTAAAGATACATGGATTGTCGAATAAAAATTAAAAATAGGAGGCTCAAATGCAAACTCAAGGTAAATATTTAAGTATTAGAAGTGCAGACGGACTTTATTGGATAGGTCGATATCTTCAAAGATTCGAAATTATCGCTAAAGAAGGTATAAAAACTTTTGATTTAGTTATCGATGTCGATAAAGATGCTGGAAAAAAATTTTTTAATAAATTAGGTCGAGAAATCGAATATAAAGATAGCATCGAGTTTTTTTCAAAGACTGTTTATTTTATTGAAACTAGCAATTTATTTTATTTAATAGATCAAGCTAGAGAAAATGCAACAATGCTTAGAGATATTCTTGACGAAGATGCCTTTATGTTTATAAATGTTATTTATACGGCTTTAAAAGAAAAAGATAAAAAAAATATTAGTCCAAAAGCTATCGAAGAATTAATTAGAAAATTAGATAGTTTTTGGGGTCGAATTTTTTTAAAGACTCAACATGGTCTCGTTCAAATGTTAATCGAATTCGGTCAAACTGTTGAAGGCATTGACATGAAATTACGATTGTTCGGCGATCTTGAATCGATTATGTATGATATTCAAAAACTTAATACGATTGGTCAAGCCATTAATTCAACATTTTCACCAGTTAAAAATTTAGAAGGACTAACAATCGATTCAGTCATCTATAAAATAAATAGCTGTGTGAATGAGATTATTCGGTATGAAAGTTAATTTAACTTATCGTTTTAGTTTAGAGTTTAGTCAAAGAGTTAGAGGTCATAGTTTTGCTCTCAAAATAACTCCTCGCCAAACTCCTTTTTATAAAATTGAAGATTTTTATACATCTTTAAAATTAGCTAATACGACTGATGGCTTTGGAAATATAATTAGTTTTGGTATTATTAACGAATCTCATTATAGTTTCGAAGTCGAAACTTCGGCAAAAATTGATTTTTATCATGAATATTTTGACTTACAACATGGCATTCTTCCAGACTTATATTCTGTTCAAACTCAAATAACTACCTCATCTATAAATTCTAAACAGGAATTTTTAGATTTTATTAATGAGCTTAAAATAATAAATTATAATAATAAAAAAAATATAGATTTAATCGTATCAACAGCGAACGACTTTATTTTTAAAAATTTTATTTATCAAAGTGGAATAACAACGGCTTATAGTTCGATTGATATGATATTAAATTCAAAACGAGGAGTCTGTCAAGACTTCGCTCATTTATTAATATCTTATTTGAGACATTTAAATATTCCTGCTCGCTATGTTAGCGGTTTTGTTACTGGCGAAGGTGAAAGTCATGCTTGGGTTGAATATTTTGATGGTCAAATATGGCGAGGAGCTGATCCAACTCATAATTTAATTATCAAAAATGAACCGTATATAAAATTAGCTCACGGTCGTGATTCTAGCGATACAGCTATGAACAAAGGTTCTTTTATTGGTCATAGCAAACAAAATCTTAAAGTATTTACTCATATGGAGGTTAGTATCTAATTTAATATGATAATTCAAAGTTTGAATATTGAGCTACCAGTTAGCGAAAATTTTAGAGTTCAAAAAAATCGTTTTGTTCCTCAATCTGTTTCCATTAATAACGATGAGGTCGAATTAAAAAAATTAAAACGAATTTCAATCGTCAGCGGAACTCATGGTGATGAACTCGAAGGTCAATATGTCTGTTATTTATTAACAAATTGGTTAGAAAACAATCAGGACAAAATTAACGGAATCATCGATATTTATCCATCGTTAAATTCACTTGGTATTGATAGCATCACTCGAAGTATTCCGTTTTATAATGTAGATTTAAATAGAATTTTTCCAGGTAATAAAAATGACTTTTTACCGTCTCAAATAGCCGATGGAATTATCGAAGAAATTAGCGGAAGTGATTATGCCGTTGATATTCATTCGAGTAATATTTTTTTACGAGAACTTCCACAAGTTCGAATGAGTGCAGAATTTAAAGATAAATTATTGCCTCTTGCTAAAAAATTAGGAATTGATTTCGTTTGGATTCATGATGCAATAACTGTTCTTGAAGCAACTTTTGCTCATACGATGAATTCTCGCGGAACAAAAACTCTTGTTGTCGAAATGGGAGTTGGTATGCGAATAACACCTGAATACTGTTTTTCTCTTGCCGATGGATTAAAAAATATGATGGCTGATATTGGCATTTTAAATATCGAAACCAAAAAATTAAAAGAACCTGTGATTTCTGAAAATGGTGAAGTTTTTTATTTAAATGCTGGAGCTTCTGGTTTATTTGTTCCAACAACTTCACATTATGAAATATTAAAAAAAGGTGAAAAAATCGGCAATATCGTATCGCCTTTATCTGGCAAAATCGAAGAAGAAGTCTTTTCACCATCCGATGGTGTTTTATTTACTTTACGAGAATATCCTATTGTTTATGAAGGTTCGTTACTTGCTAGAATTTTTGGTAAAAATAGTTCGGAGATAAATAATAAATGACAAAAGAATTGTTATTTTCGTTTAAATCGCCATCGCGAGATGACTTAAATGTTTATGGTTTTCGTTTTGGAGCTGGAAAAATAGGTTATCCAAAAATTGCAATTATTTCTGGATTAAACGGTGAAGAAATTGCAGGTGTTTTTTCAGCTTCTCAACTTGTTCATTTTTTACAAGAACGAGAAACTTTAAATCCAGATTTAATTAATGGCGAAATTTTAATTGTTCCGTCTGTTAATCATTTTGCTTTAAATATGGGAAAAAGATTTTGGCCTCTTGACAATACAGATATAAATGTCATGTTTCCAGGTTATGACAAAGGCGAAACAACACAACGAATAGCCTATAAATTATTCGAAGTTGTTAAAGATTTTAATTATGGAATAATTATCGAAGATCGAAAAGATAAAGCTGACTGTATGCCATATGTGAAATTAATCGATTCACAATATATGGACATCGAAGGTGCTGAAAGTTTCGGATTAAGATTTATTCATACTAAAAAATTTGAACCAGTTGATAGTGGATCGCTTTTATATAATTGGGGTGTTTGGGGAACAAAAGCATATTCTGTTGTATTTAGTGGAAAAAAACATCTGTTTCAAGCTGAAAGTGATCTCGTTCTTGATAGCTTGATTAGATTTTTATCAGTTCATAATATTATTAATTTTAAAGTATTTGGTGGATATAAAAGTGATTTAATTTCACAAAATCGTGTTGAGATCATCAAATCTCCAAAAGCTGGAATTTTTAAACCAATTGTTAAAAATGGTGTTCAAATTCGAGAAGGCGACTTAATAGGTATTATTTATGATTCGTTATCAGGTGAAATTAAATCGCAAATTCATGCAAGAACCGATGGAATAGTCTCATGTATTTATAGCTATCCGTTAATTTTTCAACAAACAATAGCTTTCAGAATTGTAAAATTTAATTAAATATTTAATAATCTCAAAATATTCTAATATGCTACAATTTTAAAACTAAAAACTTGAAATAGTTCTTTGATAATTTTATTAACTTGATATTATCGTCGTAATATTTCATTTAAATTTTTAAATAAAAAGGTCATAAATGGCGACAGTTGTAAGACTTACGAGAATGGGAAGACATAAAAGTGCTTTCTATCGAATCGTTGCTACTGATAGTAGAAAACAAAGAGATGGTGGTTGGATCGAATCAATCGGTTATTACAACCCAAATACAAATCCAGCAACAGTAAAAGTTGACGAAGAACGATTAAATTACTGGAAAAGTGTTGGTGCTAAACTTAGCGAAAGAGTAGAAAAAATAACATCAAAATAGATGATTGAAAAGTTTATAGAAGATTTTGCAAAACTAATTGTTGCTGAACCTCGTCAAATTAAAATAGAATCTATTGAAAATGGTGATCTATATGAAATAACTATTTATGCTCATAAAGATGATCTAGGTCGATTGATTGGAAAAGACGGAAAAATGATTGGAGCAATAAAAACTTTTATATCAGGGTGTAAAGCTAAAAATGGTAAAAACTATAAAATTAATGTTAAAGCAGGTAATATTTAAATTTGAACGATAATCAATTAATTATTGCCACAATTGGCAAAACTCATGGCATTAAAGGCTATCTAAAACTTCATTGGGATTCTGATTTTAGAGAACAAATATATAAAAAAAATATATGGGACAGTTCATTTGGTAAGCTTGAAATTATGAATTATAATCATGAATCTGAATTAATTAGATTTATTGGATTTGATTCAAAAGAAAAAGCTGAACAACTTACTAATCATAAACTTTTTTCTTCAAAAGATGAAAGTCGAGAACTATGTGAACTTTCTAAAAATGAGTTTTTTTGGTTTGATTTAATTGGTTTAAATGTTATCGAAAACGGCAATATTTTAGGCATTGTTTCTTCGATAGAACGAATAACAATTACTGATTATTTAGTAATACAAACAACAGAAGAATTAGTAAAAACAAAACTTCCAAAAAGCTTTTTATTACCGTATATTAACGAATATATTTTAGATGTAAATTTAGATACTAAATCGATATTTGTAGTTGGTGGAAAAGATATTCTCGAAGAGAGTTAAAATTGCAAATAAATATAATTACACTGTTTCCCGAATTAGTTTTACCGTATTTTGAAAATTCAATAATAGGTAGAGCTGTAAAAAATGGAATTGTAAATATTAATGCCATTAATCCAAGAGGCTTTACAAACGATAAACATCGTCGTATAGATTTACCATTGGTTGGAGGTGGTGCAGGAATGCTGATGATGAGTCAGCCTATCGTAGATAGTTTGAAAAGTATTCACTTTGAAAGTCATATTATCGCTGTTACACCCGTTGGCAAAAGATTTAATCAAAAAGATGCAATTCGATTATCAAAATTAAATAATATTACAATTATTAGTGGTCGTTACGAAGGTTTCGATGAAAGAATTGTTGAACATTATGTTGATGAGGTATTTTCAATAGGTGATTTTATATTATCTGGTGGAGAATTATCATCGCTTGTAATTATTGATTCGATTGTTAGAAATATCAATGGTGTTCTTGGAAACAGTGAAAGTATAATTGGAGAAAGCTTTGAAAATAATCTTTTGGAAGCTCCAAATTTTGCTCAACCTGTTAATTTTGAGAATAGTTATATTCCATCGGTATATTTTAGCGGATATCATAAAAAGATAAATGATTTTAAAAATTCATTATCTAAATGTAAAACAAAATTTTTTAGACCTGATTTATATCAGAACTATTTAGTAGGAGCAAAAAGTGCGAAATAAGTATATTGAACAATTTGAAAAGAAACAAATTGCTGGTAAGGTTGTTCCAGAATTTAGAGCTGGAGACACATTAAAATTATCTATCTCAATTCAAGAAGGCGACAACGGTAAAACACGACTTCAGAATTTTGAAGGAATCTGTATAGCTATTAGAGGCGAGGGAACAGGCAAAACTTTTACAGTTAGAAAAATTTCTGATGGTATTGGTGTTGAAAGAATATTCCCACTTTATAGTGAAAGTTTGGCTGATATCAAAGTTATTAGAAAAGGTAAAGTTAGACGAGCTAAACTTTATTATTTAAGAAATCTCAAAGGTAAATCAGCGAGAATTAAAGAACTAAGAAAAGAGAATAAGAGCAAATAAAGTATGATGAGAGGTTATAAAATATTTACAGGCACAGCCCATCGAAAATTTGCAGAAGATATATGTCGTCATCTTAATATTCATTTAAGCAGTGCAACTGTTGGAAAATTTAGTGATGGTGAGGTAAATGTGCAAATAGACGAATCGGTTAGGGGTAAAGATGTGTTTATAATTCAACCAACTGGAGCTCCTGTAAATGATAACCTGATGGAGCTTCTTGTTATGGTTGATGCTCTTCGAAGAAGTTCAGCTCATACAATAACAGCAGTTATTCCATTTTTTGGATATGCTAGACAAGATAGAAAAGCAGCCCCTAGAGTGCCAATTACCGCTAAATTAGTTGCTAATATCATTCAAATTGCAGGAGTAGATCGAGTTATTACTATGGATTTACATGCTGGACAAATTCAAGGCTTTTTTGATATTCCAGTTGATAATTTATATGGCTCATTAGTTTTTACTAAATATCTTAATAGTAAAAAATTAAAAAATCCTATTGTTGCAAGTCCAGATGTCGGTGGTGTTGCCAGAGCACGACAATTAGCAGGAAAACTTGGTTTAGATATGGTCATAGTTGATAAACGAAGAGAAAAAGCTAATGAATCTGAAGTTATGAATATTATTGGTGATGTAGTCGGCAAAGATATCGTATTAATAGATGATATGATTGACACAGCAGGAACTATTGTCAAAGCAGCAAAAGTTCTTAAAGAAAAAGGGGCTACTTCTGTTATGGCATTTGCAACCCATCCTGTGCTAAGTGGAGAAGCCTACAAACGAATTGATGACGGTGAATTAGACGAATTAGTTGTTACAGATTCTATTCCGCTAAAAGGAACTAGTAAAAAAATAAAAGTCTTAACAACAGCTCCTTTGTTTGCTGAAGTTATAAAACGAATATACTCTAACGAGAGTGTTACAACTATGTTCAGTTAATTGCTAAGTTAATAGCAAATTAAATAAAATAAGGATTAAACTATGTATGCAATAGTCAAAAATGGTGGAAAACAGTATAAAGTTAAAGAGGGAGATATTCTCTTTTTTGATAACATGAATTTAGAAACAGGTGTTGAAATTGATCTTCCTGTTTTAGCAATTATGAATGGTGAATCATTGGTTTTAAATAACGGTTCTGTTAAAGCTGAAGTTATTGGCGAAGGTCGAGCTCGAAAAGTAATTATTTATAAAAAACTTAGACGAAAAGACAGCAAGCTAAAACGAGGTTTCAGACGAGATATTACTAAAGTAAAAATTACAAAAATTTCTGCATAATCCAATAACAAAATAGGAGTCAAATAATGGCACACAAGAAGGGTCAGGGTTCCACCCAGAATAATAGAGATTCTGCCGGTAGAAGATTAGGTGTTAAAAAATTCGGTGGCGAAAATGTAATTGCTGGAAATATTATTATTCGACAACGAGGAACAAAAGTTCATCCAGGTAATAATGTTGGCATGGGTAAAGATCATACAATTTTTGCTTTAATAGATGGCAATGTTAAATTCGAAAGAAAAGATAAAACAAGACAACAAGTTTCTGTAATACCAGCATAGTTTTCTAAATAAATATTAATGACTTTCAAATTATCGAAAGTCATTAAGTGAAATTTAAGATACTTTTGATTAAAATTCCACTCGTCTTCAATACAAGATGGCTAGATAGCTCAGTTGGTAGAGCAAGGGACTGAAAATCCCTGTGTCCCCAGTTCGATTCTGGGTCTGGCCACCACTTCAACTCAAAAATTCAAACTATTTCACAAATTCTGGAATGTAATTAAACATTCTTTCTGAAAATTCAATTGTAATATTTAGCATCCAAGGCATTGTTAATACAAGAACTAAAATTACTCCTATTATTTTAGGAATAAATGATAGTGTTGTTTCATTGATCTGTGTAGTTGCCTGAAAAATAGAAACAATTAAACCCAATAACATTCCTGTTAATAAAGTCGGAAGTCCTAAATACAACGACAACTTAAATGTTTCTATGCCTAATTTTATTAATTCATTTTCCATTTTTATAATCTATCTTTCTATTAATATTTCTATTGAGTTATTATTTAACTCGATATATAGCTCTTTTTCTCCGTTAAATGACCTTTTGCCATCAAAATATTGAATATATCCTGTAATAAAAAAAATATTTCGTCCTTCATTATTTGGATATGGTGCAATATTAATTCTACTAAAATGTAAATCAATTTGACGATTTTCCGAAAATATTTTTTCTTTTATATTTTTAAACCAATAAACATCATTTCCTTCTACTGTTTTAAATTTACGAGAATAAAATGATATATATTTTTTAAACTCATTTTCTCGCCAACTTGCCAACCAAGTATATAAATTATACATAATTGAAGCTAAATCGTTTTTACTTACTTTTGGTAGTCTGCCATCAGCTAATATTATTAATGTTTTATCTAGTTCTGTTAATGTGTCTGCCAATGTAATAATTCGGTTATTTTCCATTGCTACACAACCTTTTGTATTTTCGTTGAGACCTCTATCTTCTTGAACAGGAAATCCGTGAATCCAAATTCCACTTCCTGTTCTTCCAAGAATTTTATCGAGCGGATTTGGATAGGCAATAACTATTGCGGTTGGACCATAAAATTGATCTAATTTATTTAATCGTTCAGTTAATTTATAAGTTCCTGTTGGTGTTTTTAAATCACCTCGATATAATTTTTGACCACTATTTTTACCAACTATTACATCGATTGTCGAAATTAACTCAACTAAATGATCTTTTTTTACTTCATATAAATCAAGCCACGGTTCATTTTTATTGACTATTAATAAATGCTTAATATTTTCATAATATCCAAAATCTGTATCATATTTTATCAATCGTTCCAGCCAATATTTTTTACTTTGCAATAATTGTTCTGCTTTATTACGAATGTCATCTTGACAGTTTGCACGATAACAATCAAGTAATGGATCAGCATATAATTTTATATTAAAAATAAGTATTATTAATAAATATTTTAATGACCTCATCGATAAAAATGAAATCATAAAACCAAAGCCTCTCCACATGTCATAGCCGAAGCAAAAGCCCAATGTAAATTAAATCCACCTAATTCGCCCGTAACATCAACAGATTCACCTATAAAATATAAACCTTTGATTTTATAACTTTCAAAAGTATTGAAATTAAGTTCATCGATAGCTATTCCACCTTTTGAAACTTCTGCTTTTGAAAAACCAAAATTACCGGCTGGTGAAAATTTATAATTATTTAATTCGTATATTTTTTGCCAATCAGATTGATTTATTTTATTGCACGGAGAATCTTCTAAATTTTTATGTTTTAAAAAAGCAAGAATAAAATTTTTAGGCAATGGTAAAATTGTTGAAATCTGTTTTTTTGAATATTGAATTTTGTCAAACTCGAAGTTTGGCAGAAAATTTAAAATTATTTCACCTTTTTGCCAATAAAGAGATATATTCATTGCAAGAGGTCCCGAAATTCCACGATGAGCGAAAAGTAAAGAGCCTTGTAATATTTTTTCTCCAACTTTTGCTTCGGCAATAACAGAAATACCACTTAAATCTTTAAACCAAAATTCATTTTTTTGAACAGTTAAACCAACAAGAGCAGGATTAAATGGATTAGTTTTTATTTCAAATTGTTCAGCTATTTTTATAGCAATATCTGTTGTTCCAAGTGAAGAATAAGAAATTCCACCCGATGCAACAACAACTTTTTTTGAATAAAATAAACCAGTTGAACTAACAATTTCAAATAATTCATTATTTTTTTCAACTTTTATAATCTCTGTTGAAAGCAACAATTCAGATTTATTTATTTTATTATTTAAATAATCTGCTATTTTATTACCGTTTTGACAAAATATGGCACCAGTAACAAGTCGTTCATCTTTATAAAATTCTAATTTATTATTGCGACAAAACGATAATAAATTATTAACTCCAAATCGATTTAAAACTTGTTCAATTAATAAATTATTTTCTGTTTTATAATTTTTATATGAAACATTTAAATTAGTAATATTTGATTTTCCTCCACCAGAAACTCGGAGTTTATTTCCGACTTTTTGATTTTTTTCAAAAATAATTAATTTTAATTTATCTGTTAAAAATGTTCCTAAAAAAAGCCCACTAGCTCCTGATCCAATAATTGCCACATCATATATATTTAATTTAGATTTTATTAATTGCAGAGTTTTTCCTAAGTTTAATTTGAACTGAAATTTTGCCACAAGTAGAAAAAATAGTGAGATAAAATAAGAGGAAATGAACAAAACAGTTTATTATGTTTTGTGTTAATTAATAATATATTCGAGAAATATAAAATTTAAATGAATTCCCTTAGCAAAAAAAGCTACGGGAATATTATTTTGTTTATATAAAAATGATTAAAAAGTTTCTAAACAGTCGCGAATGTCATACAAACCATTTGGTTGATTATGTAGCCATTCACTCGCTCGAATTGCACCAGCAGCAAAAGTATCTCGACTTGTTGCCGTGTGATTTAATTCGATGAATTCACCTTCGTTATAAAAACCGACTGTATGTCTTCCAACGATATCACCACCTCGAAGAGACATAACAGAAATTTCATCTCGCGATCTTGCTCCGATATTTCCGTCTCGTCCGCTTATTCGAACATCATCAAGATTTAAATCTCGTGCTTTTGCAACTGATTGAGCAAGAGTTAAAGCCGTTCCAGATGGTGCATCTCGTTTATTTCGATGATGCATTTCAACAATTTCAATATCAAAATTTCTAAGAGCTTTTGAAGCAATTGAAACAAGCTGATTTAATAAAGCAACACCTAAAGACATATTTGTCGCATATAAAATAGGCATTGACTTAGAAGCTTGTAATAATAAATTTTGTTGATGAGGTGAAAGTCCTGTTGTTCCAATAACAATTGGTTTTGGCTGATTCATAACAGCTTCTAATAAAATTTCAGTTGCTTCTGGCAAAGAAAAATCTATAATTAACGAAACATTGCCTAAAAATTCATTTATATCTGTCGTTACTAATATATTATCTTTTGTTTCGAAATCAGCTAAATCTTTTACGAAAACAGCAGTTAATTTTAAATTTTGATTATTTTTTAAAAGCGAAACAACTCGAGAACCAACTCGACCAGAAGCACCTAAAAGACCTACTCGAATCATTAATTTTTATGTTCCATAAAATATGAAATTGCATCAATTGCAGCCGCAGCACCATCACCAGCAGCACAAACAACCTGTTTAGGAGCATCAAGTCGCATATCACCAGTTGCATAAAGACCTTTGATGTTTGTTCGCATATTTAAATCAACGATTACTTCGCCAGATTCATTTAAATTACATAAAAACGAACCGTCAGCCTGTTTTAAAACAGCATTATTTATATCATTGCCAACAAAAATAAAAACACCTGTCGTGTTTAAAGTTCTAATTCCATTTGGAGTTGAAATATGAATTCCAGAAACTCCCATATCGTCGCCAAATACCTCATCAGGTCGTGAATTTAAAAGAACTTCGATTTTGTCATTTTTGAAAACTCGTTCAACGGTGCTAGGAGCTGCTCTAAAATTATCTCGTCTATGAACTAAATATACTTTTGAACAAATTGTCGATAAATAAATCGCTTCTTCTAAAGCTGTGTCGCCACCGCCAATAACTGTAACTTCTTTATTTTTATAAAAAAAGCCGTCGCAAGTTGCACAAGTCGAAACACCTCGACCGAAGAATTTATCTTCATTTTTAAAACCTGCTCGTCGTGGAGTGCTTCCAGTTCCAACAATAACAGAAAAAGCATCTTCATTTGTTCCGTCTTCTTTATGAATTTTGAAAGTTCCGTCATTATTTAATGAAATTCGTTCAACTGTGATCATTTCATGTTTTAAACCGAATCGGCTACATTGTTCAGGCCAAACAGCCATCATATCCATTCCACTCATAACAGTTGGCACACCAGGATAATTTTCAATTTCTGACGAATTCATAATTTGTCCGCCTGGCATTCCTCTTTCGAACATAGTTACAGCTTTTAAGCCACCTCGAGTTGCATATAAACCTGCGGTTAAACCTGCTGGACCGCCTCCAATAATTGCTACATCTAACATAAATTAGCTCCTAAAAAATTTTAATTTTATTTATTTCTGAAATTTTCCAGAATATATATTTTGCTACTTTGTTTATATTTTTTATTATTAATTTTTTCAATATAAAAAATCATAGGCAATTCGTCAATATTAAATCTGTTGACCAGTTTTAAAAAAGTATCTGTTCCAAATTTAACAGTTGAAACATTTCCTTCACCTATTTCAAGATTTGATGAGGTATTTTGAAAATAATCAATAGCTAAAATTTGATCTGTTGTTGAGACTTTGAGATTTTTTAATCTCTCTTTGATTTCGATATCACGAGAGTTATAAATTATTACTAGATATTTATCTGATAAAGGCTCGAAAAGATCTTTATTAGTGTAACCGATAAACTCTGTAAAATCTATAAATTTAAATTGGGAGAATTTGTAATTATAGTAAGCAAAAGCCCCAGCGACTGCTAAGGCTCCAAAAAAGGAGGCAAAAAGCCTACCAAACATGATTATTTTAAAGCATTCTCTAATTTAGAAGTGAAAACTGATTTTGGCATTGCACCGATAACTTGATCAACAGGTTTACCATTTTTAAAAATGATTAATGTTGGAATCGATCGAATGCCATATTTTACAGCTGTCATTTGTTGTTCGTCTGTATTAACTTTAGCAATTTTTGCTCGTCCGTTATATTCTTCAGCAAGTTGCTCAATAATCGGAGCGATCATTCGACAAGGACCACACCAAGGAGCCCAGAAATCTACAAGTGTTACACCTTCAGCAATTGTGCTATCAAAAGTGCTATCTGTTAAAGATAAAGGTTTCGCCATTTTTAAAGTTCCTTTTTTTTATTTTATGTGATTTTACCAAAAAAATTTTTTATATTGTTTGAGAGGAATTTTTCCGATCTATTTTACTTACAAATTGCTACAAGAAGTCCCGATTTCTCGAGGTTCTTGCAATCTGTAACTGCGAGTTTTAACTCGGGGAGATCTCCCAAAGCCTCGAGGGTCACTCAAGGCGCTTTTTACCATATATCTGCCCTTAGTTTTCGGCTACAGACATCGGTATATGTAGGTTATTGTAGCATATTTGTTACAAGTAAACAACTAACCTCTCATTTTTAATTATTAATTAAGATTTGGTTTTGGAGTTGTTGAAGTCGAAGCAGGTAAAACAGGATATTTAATTAATGGTTTTTCGCCAGTTAAAGATCCTAAAAATGCTACGATACTTGCAACTTCTGAATCTGTTAATTCGATTCCTAATTGTGTTTGACCCATAATTTTTACAGCTTCATTTAAATCCCAAGTTGCACCATTATGAAAATATGGAGCAGTTTCCATGATATTTCGTAAAGTTGGAACTTTAACTAAACCGTTTGCATCACCTTTGAAATCGCCAACATTTGCATATTTATATTTTCCAACAGCTGGAAACGGTTGCATTGAACCACCAAGAGCATAACCATTATGACAAGTTGAACAACCTTTGTCTATAAAAGTTTGGAGTCCTTTTCGTTCTTCGGCACTTAAACCTGTTGCATCGCCATTTAAGAAATTATCAAATCGGCTTGGTGTAACAAGTGTTCGTTCGAATGCACCAATTGCCATTGTTGCTTTTTCATATGTAACCTCATCGTTACCAAAAGCTTCTTTAAATCTTGAAACATATTCAGGCATTGATTTAATCGTATCAATAACTTTTTCTTTTGTTGAAGCCATTTCTGGACCAGCAAGAATTGGACCTTGAGCCTGTTTTTCTAAATCAGGATCTCGTCCATCCCAAAATTGTCGAGAAGCAAAAACTGCATTATAAACAGTTGGAGAATTTAAATGATGTGGATTAGCTGTCCATTTATGACCAGTTGCTGATGAAATATCATCGTCGCCACCAGTTGCTAAATTATGACAAGAGTTACAGCTAATTAAATTAGATTTTGATAATCGTGGTTCAAAATATAACATTTTGCCAAGTTCGATTTTTGCCTGATTTAACGGATTGTTTTTATTATCAATTAATTTATTTAATTCGTTTAGATCTTCTGGAATCGATTTCAAGCCGATTTCGATAGCTTTTGTAGCCAATGGATCAAGAACTTTTGTTTTAGGTTCTTTGTTATCTGTTAAATTAACTGTAATTGGACTATTGTCTTGCGGTTTATTTTCTTTTGGTTTTTGATCGCAACCTGTCGATAAAATCGAAATTGAAGCGATCAAACTGAATGATAAAAGCGATTTTTTCATCATTATATTTTTATAACTCTGTTGAATGTTTTGCTAAATAATCAGCTACACCATCTGGCGAAGCTTTCATACCTTCGTCGCCGTGTTCCCAACCTGCTGCACAAACTTCACCGTATTTATTTGTGAAAATCATTGCATCAACCATTCGAATCATTTCATCGATATTTCTACCAAGTGGAAGATCATTAATAACGGCATGTCGAACTGTTCCGTCTTTATCAATTAAGAAAGAACCTCGAAGTGCAACACCAGCTTCTTCGATAAGAACATCATAAGCTTTTGCGATTGATTTTGTTAAATCAGCAACTAATGGATATTGAACTTGACCAATTCCGCCGTTGTCAACAGCTGTGTTTTTCCAAGCTAAATGTGAAAATTGTGAATCAATCGAAACACCGATAACACTAATTCCTCGTTTTGTGAATTCAGCTAATCTGTGATTAAAAGCAATAATTTCTGTTGGACAAACAAAAGTAAAATCTAATGGATAGAAAAATAGAACCGCTCCGTTTTCACCAATGTTTTCATAAAGTGAGAACGATGAGGTAATTTCATTATTTGGAAGAACGGCAGTTGCAACAAATGCAGGAGCTTTTTTAGTAACTAACATTGATAAATGTCCTTGATTTTTGTAAATTTTTAAACATCTTACACTGTTTAGAATTAATTTTTTATTAAATAATAAAAATTCCTATTTATATTCTAAAAGAAGAGATTAATAATCAAAATAGCCTCCTGATAATAATTTTTGGGTTGAGGCTTATTTTATCGAAAAATATATTTTAACTTAAAATATCAAGCACGGATAACGGAGTTGTATGAATGGAACGGTCGGCGACCGTTTAATTGAATGTGAATGAATTGTTTATTTCGTTGATAGAAATGACAGTTTGGTTTTTTTCAGACTTTTTGCGACCCGCGACTGAAGGTCGCGGGGGAAAGATGATTTTGTTTTGTTTGGTCTAGCCACGGCAAAAAGCCGTGTCTAACGAGATCTACGAATTTCTAGCTTTAATTAAAAAGCCAAAAGTTTCATAGGTCTCGGACACAAACCACGACATCATTACTAGTCTGACTATTCCAACCGTCATTCCCATCATTGAAATCAACAATCCACGAGGATGTATTATAAGTTTGGCTTATAGTTGAAGACCAAAACCACGAGCTATCAATATTTCGAAAATTGCTATTTACATATGGAGCTGTTGTTTTTCGTTGATCTGTTATTGAATAGAGTTCATAAATAGTTGGAAGTCGCCAATCTGAATAGCCACCAAAAGATAGATCTGAACAGTAACTTTTTGCATTTAACCAAGTCATGCTGTTTGTTGAAGTTTGATCCGCCCACATTAAACCGTTTGAATTGTCCGTAACTAAGTTTTTGCTGTCATCTCGAGAAAAGCTTATAGTTTCGTAACTACTCGCACCTGAAACACATCGAGTGTAATTTGAGCTTGATCTGTCTTGCCAATTGTTATCACCATCAGAGAAACTGACAATCCAATTATATGATTCATAACCTGAATAAGTTACTTGCTGATTTGACCAGTAATAAGAACTTTGTGTATTTTGAAAAGTTAAATTGATTGTTGGATTTAAACGACTTCGATCTGCCAAATACCAAAGCTCTTTATTTGTTGGAACTCGCCAATCTGCTATTCCGCCAAGTTCTAAATTTGAACAGTAATTTTCAGCTTGAGAAAAATTGCCTTTAAAAATGGTTGGCTGATCCTCCCAAATTAAACCAGAAACATGATCTGTAACTATATTATTTCTTTTAACTAATTTTGACTCAACATTTAAGAATTTTTTAGTTTTATTTGCAATAAAGTTTACAACAAGCCAATTAACTTCACCGTTAATATTTTTTATATTAGCTGGAGAATATATTTTAAAAATATCAATATCATCTAAATCTAAATAAGAATATATATTTCCAGTTCCAAATCTCGAAGCTCGACTTTCAATATCGTTCGGTTCATACCGCGAAGTTTCGCTAAAATCATCAAGCTCTGTTTTATTAATATCACGATTTATCGAAACTGAATAAGATGTTTCGTTTGTCAAACTTCCATAATTAACAAGTTTAAGCAAATAATTTTTATTCTCGGCAAAAGTTGGCAAATAAATCAGCTCATCGGTTGTATCAATTTTCTCAATTCTGCCATCAGGCAATCGCAACGAACCAGACAAATTGCTACTTCGAGACATGATCGAAAGTTTGAACGGTGTTTTATGAACTTTGATATTTATATTATCTGTCCAAACTCGACTAGACGAATCAACAATTTTAACGGCTAATTTATAATCTTTTTCGTTTTCAGTCTGTGTATCAAAAGAAAATGAAACAGGAACTCGAACTTCGCCATCGATAGGAATCGAACCAAGAATATTATCGCGGGAAAAAGTTTTTGCACCGTCAAGAGTCATCGTATAACTTAAACCTTTTCCAAGAGCATAACCAATATTTCTAACAACTACTTCGCCTTTATATTCTAAGCCATTTGCATAAAAATATTTCGCATCACTTTCAAACTTAGATTTAAAATTTGCAAGTGTTCGCGAAACAAGCTGAAACGAACCAATATCTTGATTGTCCTGTTGAAGAGTTATATTCGTGTCGATAATTCTATCGCCGTCATCAACCGTTAATTTATAATTACCCGATGGTAAAGTGCTATCGCTAAAAGTTCCGTTCGAATCTGTAACAACGGTGGTTGTGATACTTGAATCGTTTGCATTTCTTAAAATAATTTCAATTCCTGCAATACTTTCAAAACCTTTTGAAACTCGACCAGCTCCGTCGTCATAAATCGAACCAACAAATTTCACATTTCGATTACCTGATCTAATATAATATTTGCTGTCTACTTTTATTAAATTTTCTTCAACTTGTTCAATTTGGCTATTTGTTTTCGATGTAATATAAATTTTGGAACTTCCGCTAATAGTTTGCCATTCGCCCCAATGATCAATATTTTTAGTTGATTTTTCTGTTGATGAAATTGTGTCATTTGTGTTATTTGTCGATGAGGTCGAACTTGATGATTCAGATCCACCGCTTCCGCAACCGTTAAATAAAACTTGAGCTAAAACTAAACTCAAAAACATTTTATTTCTATTTTGCAAATTGCCTCCTTTTTGTAAAAATCGTTTTCAAATTATATCAATCATTATTAAATGTTCTATAGAAAAAGCAGTAAGTTTAATAGTTTGATAAGTTAAAAAGGCAATTATGAATATTCAAAATGTCTTGTAATCGCACTTAGAATTAATTTTTCATCGTAATCAATCTCTTCAGCAATCGAACAATGCGAAACACGAAGTTCATTATTAACCATAAAAACAAATTCCATTTGCGGAAAAACTTGATTTTCTTGTTCGTCTTCTTTTTGCTCTTCGACTTTTTGCTCAATACTATTCAAAATCAAATCTTCAGCCCAATCCCGAAATTTCTTCGCTCGTTCAGATTTAATAAAAAACCCAAGCCGAATTACTCCTCGTTTTGTCCAGAAAGTCTGTTCTCTAACTTTTGGATGTAAAACTACACCTAAATTTTGACTGTTCAAAAAATGAACAGTCAGAAAATGAGTTCCTTCTATCAGCTCTTTTTCGTTGTTGCTTTTGTGTCGCCTTAAAGTAGTTTCTGAAATTCCGTAGCCCTTAGCTACTTCATAGTTAGAAACTAAAAACATGTGTTCTTCGTTTTCTCGAACCTCAATTGATTCATTTTCAAATTTAACTAACATTTAAATCCTTTGTAAGATAATTTTATCTTAAATAATAAAATTTTATCTAATAACGGAATGTTTATAATATATATATATGCCATTTTTACACATTTACAAGGGTATTCAAATTATGAACCCCCTTTATATCATCTATTAAATTGAAAAAACTTTCAACTCTTTTAAATTTATTTTTTAACTCTATATTTTCAAATATTGTTGTAATAAATTTTTTTGCAATTTCAGGCAGTTCATTATTTGAACTCCAATGTCTGACTGTGGAATCGCTAACACCGATCATTTCCGCCAATTCTTTTTGAGTAATACCCAATTCACGGCAGGTTTTTTTAACAAGATTATCTTCAGTTTCTGGATTATTTAATTTTTTAGCCATTTTTTAATTCCTATTTTTTAGAAAAATTATAACTGTTCGAACAGTCCGCGGTCATTGAAAGGCGACTGCTTGTTTTTGCTCGTCAGAAATACTGACAGTCAAATTTTAATATCGATTCAAGGGTATGAATAATTTGCATACCCTTTTTAAGGAGGTGCAAATTTTGCACCCCCCCTTTTTTATAAAAGTTATGCATATTTCGTTTTTATATATTTTTAAGCTAAACTTATTTTTGATAAAAATTAAGGAAAAAAAACATGCCTAAATATATTGATCCGCTGTCTGATTTTGGTTTTAAGAGAATTTTCGCAAATCCGCAACATCCTGAAGTTACGAGAAAGTTTCTCAATGCTCTTCTCGAATTGGAAAAACCGATTGCCGAAGTTCAATTGCAAAATCAAGAAAACACCGCCGAAAACTTAGAAACTCGCGGAGTAATTTTTGATATTTTTTGCCGAGATATTGACGGACGAGAATTTATCGTTGAACTTCAACGAGTTAGTCAAAAATATTTCGTAGATCGAAGTCTATTTTATGTTTGCCGAAAGTTAAGTTCGCAAATAAAAAAAGGTTCAACGAGTTTTGACAAATATAAATTAACTCCAATTTATTGGCTCGGAATTACAAACTTTGATATTTTTAACGATGAAAATTATATTCACAAAATCAATCTTAGAGATGATAAATGTCAAAATATGAACGAAAATCTTAATTTCGTTTATGTCGAATTACGGAAATTCAAAAACGAAAATCCACAAACTTTAAAAGATTTGATCTTATATTTCATGAAACATGAAGGTGAAATCGATTTAAAAAATACAGACTATGAATTCAATCAAATTTTAGAACTAGCTAAATATTATAATCTTTCAACTGAAGAACAAAATGTTTATGATATTGCTTTTAATAAAGCTTGGGCAACTTTCGATGCTGTCGAGACCGCGAAAAAAACTGGAATCGAGCAAGGCAAAAAATCAGAAAAGCTTGAAATCGCCAAAAGTTTGTTAAAAAATAATGTTGATTTATCAATAATTGAGCTTTCAACTGGTTTATCTCAAGAAGAAATATTAAGTTTAAAGGATTTATAAACATGCAAATCTTAGAACTAGCTGAATATTATAATTTATCAACAGAAGAGCAAAATGTTTATGACATTGCTTTTAATAAAGCTTGGGCAACTTTCGATGCCGTTGAAACTGCGAAAAAAGATGGTGCAAAGAAAAAACAGCTTGAAATCGCTCGTGGCATGTTGAATGATAAAATGCCAATCGAGGTTATTATGAAATACACGGGGCTTTCTCGGGACGAAATTAATAACTTAAAATAGAAAGGAATTTATATGAAAAAGCCTTTAGTTCTGTCTCTACTTTCAGCGGTAGCTTCGGCGGTTTTGCTTGGAGACCAAAATCAAAACTATCAAATCGTAAAAGATGTTTTTATTAGTTCATCTGATTTTAATTTAACAGACAATAATTATATATTGCACGGAACAATTGGTCAAGTTGTTGCATCAAATTTTGACGGAAATTATTCGGCTGGTTTTTGGGTTGAACCAAACGAATTAAATAATATTCCAGAAGTTAATATCTCTTCGACTATAAGTCTATCAGAAGATAATTCGCAAAATATAGCTTTCAGCTACAACGATTTTGAAAATGACGAATTGAATTTATCGGTTGTAAAAAATCCGTCAAATGGTTCAATTGCTCGAAACGGCAATAATATAACTTATATTTCAAATAGTAATTTTAACGGTTCTGATTCAATTAGTTTGAATTTTAATGACGGTTTTGGTGGAATTATCGAACGAAATATTTCGATTATTGTTTCGGCTGTTGATGATTCGCCAAATTTGGCAGGAATTTCGACTGTTTCTGTCGAAGAAGACAGCTCGGCTAAAACTGTAACCTTAAATTTATCTGATATCGATTCGAATATTGGAAATGCGAGTTATTCGGCTTCGATTTCGGATTCGACCATCGCGGATGTTTCAACTTCGGGAGCGAATTTAATCGTAACACCAAAAGCTGACAAATTTGGTTCGGCGACAATTACGGTTCTCGCGACTCTCGATAATAAAACAGCTCAACAAACTTTTAGTTATTCGATTTCGGCGATTGACGACAAGCCAGAATTGACTAAAATAAGCGATATTGTTGCTAACGAAGATAGCTCGGCTAAAACGATTACATTAAACTTAAGCGATATAGATTCTGATAAAAATAAAGCTAGTTTTGTAGCTTCGATTTCAGATTCGACACTTGCCGATGTTTCGATTTCAGGCACAAATTTAGTCGTTACACCAAAAGCTAATAAATTTGGTGTAACAACGATTTCAGTCGTTGCAACTCTCGATGGACAAACAGCTGAACAAAAATTTAACTATACTTTAAGCTCAATTGATGATAGTCCAGTTTTAGAATATATTTCAGCAATTTCAAAAAGATCAGGTTCTGGAAATTTCACGATTCCATTAAATTTGACTGATATTGACTCAAATATTGCAAATGCAAAATGGACAATTTCTAATAAAAATACAAATCTACTTGATGCCTCGATTGATGGAAATTCAATTGCTGTTTCACCAAAAAGCGGTGCTTTCGGCATAACTGAAATTACAGTTACAGCAAATGTCGATGGAATCGAAGTGTCTAAGACATTCCCAATTACAATTGATCGTGTAAATTCAGCTCCGATAATTGGTTCTGTTGAAAAACTAGCTCTTGAAAGTTCTATAAATTCACAAATAAAAAATATAACTATTTTATTAAATGATGATATTTCTGTTGTTGATTTCTCGGCTTTTTCGTCAGATCCAAAAGTTGCAAAAGTAGTTTCGACTGATCCAGCAAGTGGCAAAGTTGAACTTGAGATTTTGTCAAATAGTGTCGGTTCGGCGATTATTTCGTTAGTTGCAAGAGATGGCGACGGTTTAACAACTAATAGTTCTTTTGCAGTTGAAGTAAAAGCAAATAGTAATCAAATCTGTTTAGAAAATAGCCGAGTCGCTCTTTCGTTTGACACAATTCGAGGCGAAAACTTGGATCAAAATTATGTTCGAAAAGATTTGAATTTGCCAACAGTTTTAACAAGTTGCGAAGACAGTTTAACAATTAGCTGGAAATCTTCAAACGAAACTATAATTGACACATCTGGGAAAGTTTATATCAGCGATGAGCAGGATTACACGGTTCAGCTTGTGGCAAATCTCGAGAACGGTGATTATAAAACTATAAAAGAGTTTTTAATAACTGTTCCAAAACAGGAAATCACTGATAAATTGGCTGTCGATCGAGCTTTTGAGTTTTTAACTTTTGACACGATTAAACTAGAAAACTTAAAAAGATCTGAAATTTACAGCAAGTTAAATTTGCCGACTGAAATGACAATTAATGGCAAAAAAATAGAAATCGTTTGGTCAAGTTCCGATGAGCAAATTATCAAAACTAATGGAATTATTTCCAGAGATTCTAACGATAGCCATATAAAATTAGATGCTATTTTATCAATTGGAGCTGAACAGCGAGAAAAAAGCTTTAATTTGATCGTCAAAGGCGAATCGTTAATCGATAGCGACATCGTCAAACTTGACAAAAAATGGCTAACAATCTCTTCAATTTTGAATATGAATCGAGATAAAAATTCGATTGTTAGCGAACTTACTTTGCATCAAAAAGCGATAAACGGCTCGAATATTTCGTGGGAAAGTTCAAATCCAGAGATAATTTCAATTGAAGGAAATGTTTCACGAGATGCGATTCGAGATCGATTTGTTCAGCTTGTAGCAACAATTTCTAGCGGTGAAATCGAAGAAAAATCAGAGTTTTTATTAAAGGTTCTTAAGGCTGTCTCTGAAACAAAACTTGATCAAAACTTAAGTTTCGATCGAATCGAAAGCAACGAAACAGAAACCGAAAAACGATTTTCTCTTGTTATGAATGGTGAAAATAATTCAACTATTTCTTCAAATTTATCTATAAGTAGCGAACTAAAAACTCTTGAAACTTATATAACTGATGAAAGTTTATTAACAAAAGTTGAATTAGAAAATATTATAACTTCCGTGAAATTAAACAGCAACGGTTTAACAGAATCGCAAATCGAATTAATCGATGAGAATAATATTTCAGTGGCAAGTAATATTAACTCAAATATAGTTGGAGTTGATACAAAAATCGAAAACGACGGTTCTGTTTCATCGCAAAAAGATAATGTTTCCGCAAAATTGCGAACTGACGGCTCTGTTGAACATATTGTTGGCGAAACATCGGCAAAATCGACATTTGCAGGAAGCAGTGTAACTATCGAAAATGACAAGGTTCAGACAAAATACGAAAAAGTTGAAATTCAAGATGGTGAGAAAATAATTCTTCAAGCTATCGTAGATACTGATTCAAATTCGTCTAAGAGTGATACTAGTTTCTCGTTAATTAATTTAACAACTGGCGAAACCGTTGAACTTGACAAAACTCTTGCAGAAAACAGCCAATTTTCGAACGAAACAAATGTCTCAATCGAGAAAAACAGCGATGGCAAAACAGCAATTCGAGTCAATACAAAACTAAAAGATAACTTGGAGATCAAATAATGAAAATTAAAAATTTATTTATTGTTTCAACGGCTTTAATATTAATGGCTTGTAGTTCTTCGGATTCAAATAATAATCAAAATTCTGAACTAAATAGCTCAAAAGAGAACAACGAAACGAACAATTCCAACGGCTCAAACGAAGATAATCAAACTGATAATTCGACTAAAAATATCAATATTCTAAGTTGCACAACTGGAAAAGTCGAATTAAAATCAGGTGATAAAATCAACAAACTTTCTGAAAATGACCCTGAAGTTGAGATTACACATTCGGAAGATGGAAACAAAACAGTCTGTTTGAACAGTGGCGAGGCTGAAATAGTTCGCTAAAATTACACGATCCCCATCCTATTTTTTATAAACAAATTAATTAAGAAAGGTATTTATGCGAAAAATATTTTTATTTTCGGCGGTCGTTTCTAATTTAGTTTTTGCTGGTGATAACAATTCGGCGAACTATTTTATAAATTATCAAGGCTACATGCTTGAAGCAAACGGCTCTCGAGCAAATGGAATCAAACCCGTAACTTTTTCGGTTTATGATGACAATTTAAGCGGTTCTAAAGTTTGGACTGAAAAGAAAGATGTCAAGTTTGTTAACGGAATTTATTCGACAAAACTCGGCGACACAAACGATTCAATTAAATCGCTTAACTTCAAACAATCATATTGGCTAACTTTAAAAATTGGTGATGAAAATGCAAGTGAGCTTTCACCACGACAACAATTTTCAGCAGTTCCGTATGCATTAAATGCTGTTCAGTTTTATGATGAACTTAAGACTTCAATTGACGGAAACAGAAGCGAATTAACAAATTCGTTAAGTCAAATTGCTGATAATTTAGAAAATAATTCGTCAAAATTAGAAACAATTTCGATTAATCTTGACAGAAATGCTTCATCGTTCAATTCTATGAAATCAAATATCGAGGCAAATTTAACTCGAGTTTCAAATCTTGAAAATAATGTTTCGAATCTTGATTCTCGAATTCTTTCAAATGTTACAAATTTGACAAATTTAGGCTCAAAACTTGAGTCAAATAGTTCAGCGATTGTTTCGTTAAATAGCAATTTAGTTAATTTAATTCAAGATTTTAATTCAAGTAAAACTATAATTGATCACAATTTATCAAATCGAATGATCACGGCTGATTGGACTGTGAACGGAAAATTATCGAAAAATAAACTTGAGTCCAATCTTTCAGCTGACATGTTTGAAACTGGTGAAATAAATTCAACTGAATTTTTAGCCTTAAATAATATTTCTAGCAATATTCAGGAGCAATTCGATAATTTAGTTGTTAAACTTGAAAGCAATGAAACTCGTTTTGATAATTTCGAAACTTCAATTGCAACTCAAATTGAAAATAATCGTTCAGCTCTTTCGCAAAATATTTCTTCCGTTCGATCTGATTTTGATGGTAATTTAAGTCGAGTTTCGAATCTTGAAAATAATGTCTCAAGTTTAAGCTCTCGAATTTCGACAAATGCAAATGATATTTCAGAACTTGACTTAAATGTTTCAAATTTGGATTCTCGAATTAATTCAACAAATAATCGAGTTTCGAATCTTGAAAATAATGTTACAAATCTTGATTCTCGAATTCTCTCAAATGTTACAAGTTTATCAAATTTAGGTTCAAAACTTGAGTCAAATAGTTCAGCGATTGTTTCATTAAATAGCAATTTAGTTAATTTAAAAACAAATTTTGACAATAATGTTGATTTTGTTACATTAAGTTTAAATAATATGACAACTTTTGTAGATAATCTTGATGATGTTGTGAAAGAATTAAATGCTTCACGAATGATCACCGCAAATTGGGATTCTGACTCGAACGGAAAAATTGATGTTAATAAAACAGAAGTTGATCTCATTCTTAATCGAGGCAATGTTACACAAACAGGAACGAATGCTCTAGCTTTAGGTAAAAATTCATCAGCTTTAGGCACATATTCTTTAGCAATGGGATCTTTTGCTTTGGCAACAACTGATATGTCAATAGCTATTGGAGATGGTGTCGGGACTTTTGGTGGTTCAGTAGCTTTTGGTAGAGGCTCTAAAGCCATAGGCTATACATCAACAGCAATGGGACATTACACAAAAGCAGATCAAAATTATATGACCGCTATCGGCTCTGGAAATCAAGACAATATTTCAAATGCTCTTTTTGTTGTTGGAAATGGTAAAGACTTAAATACTAATCGTGTTATTGATGATTCAGAACGAAACAACTCATTTGTTGTTACAAGATCAAAACACTTCTGTTTATGGGAAATTGTTTGTTAATAATATTGAAATCAAACCATTTGATCCAACTGAAATAAAAAACTCAATTGACGGAAACAGAAGTGAACTTTCGCAAAATATCTCTTCACTTCAATCAAGTTTAGAGGCAAATAATTCAGCGATAAATACAAAATTTGATAGCAACATTTCGAATCTTGATTCTCGAATTCTCTCAAATGTTACAAGTTTGACAACTTTGAATTCAAAACTTGAATCAAATAGTTCGGCGATTGTTTCGTTAAATAACAATTTAGTTAATCTAATTCAAGATTTTAATTCAAGTAAAACTATATTTGATCAAAATTTATCAAATCGAATGATCACCGAAAATTGGGATTCTGACTCGAACGGTAAAATTGATGGCAATAAAACAGAAATTGATGTTATTCTTAATCGAGGTAATGTTGATTTTAATTCATCTGGTTTTGCTTTTGCAACTGGAAAAGATACAAATGCTTCTGGTGTTATTTCAACAGCAACAGGTTATCAGTCAAATGCTTCTGGTTTGACTTCAACTGCAATGGGTTATCAAACAATTGCTTCTGGTTTTGGTTCAATTGCAATGGGTTATCAAACAATTGCTTCTGGTCTTGGTTCAATTGCAACAGGTACTACTACACATGCTTCTGGTAGATCTTCAACAGCAATGGGTGATTCAACAATTGCTTCTGGTGATTATTCAACAGCAATGGGTAAAATTACAAAAGCTTCTGGTGATCTATCAACAGCAATGGGTTATTATACAACTGCTTCTGGTTATTCTTCAACAGCAATGGGATTTAAATCAATAGCTTCTGGGGAAGGCTCATTCGCTTCTGGAGGTGCACATATTTATCAGCTAAGAGGCGGGTTAGCTTCAGGTATTGGATCAACAGCAATGGGGCTTGAAACAACAGCTTCGGGTGATTTTTCAACAGCAATGGGTATTTTCACAGAATCTTATGGTATTGGATCAACAGCAATGGGGCTTGAAACAACAGCTTCAGGTGAAAGTTCCACAGCAATGGGAAAAGGCACAATTGCAAACGAAGATAATATGACCGTAGTTGGTAAATACAACTCATATTTAGATAGAAACTCATCAACTCTTTTTGTTGTTGGTAACGGTAAAGCTTATAACGATCGAAATAACTCATTTGTCGTTACAGATAAAAATACTTCTGTTTATGGCAAATTGTTTGTTAATAATGTTGAAATTACAGCTGGAGGCGGTTCAACAGTTGATATTAATTTATCATCAGCTGTAAATCGAAGTTCTGTTTTAAATTCATCAGATGTTACACAAACTGGAGAAAATGCCTTTGCCACAGGTTTTGGAACAACTGCTTCGGGTTACCATTCAACTGCTTTTGGATATGCAACAGTTTCTTCTGGTCAAGCTTCAACTGCAATTGGTTCTTACACAAATGCTTTGGGTGATCATTCAACAGCAATGGGTGTTTATACAACCGCTTCTGGTACAAGTTCAACAGCAATGGGTTATTACACAAAAGCTGATCAAGAAAATATGTTAGCAGTTGGTCAAGGAAATATTGCAAATATATCAAATGTTCTTTTTGTTGTTGGAAATGGTAAAGATTATGATGATAGCAGTGAAATAGATGATTCAGAACGAAATAATTCATTTGTCGTTACAGACAAAAACACTTCTGTTTATGGCAAATTGTTTTTAAATGATGTTGAAATTACAGCTGGTGGTGGTGGTTCAACAACTGTTAGCGATCTAAACTCATCGATTTCAAATAGTGAATTTTCATATCTTGACGGATTAACTTCGAATATTCAAACTCAAATTAATAACAGAGGCGATATGAATAAATCGACTTACGATGTTGATCTTGATGGCAAAATTGATGTGAATAAACTTGATGCAAGTTACACTTTTCCAACAGCTGACGGAACAAACGGACAAGTTTTAACAACAAACGGAAGCGGAACTGTTAGCTGGGCGACTCCATCAGGCGGAAGTGCTGATACGATTCTTAATCGAAGTGATGTAACCCAAACAGGAATGAATGCTTTTGCAACAGGTTATGAAACAAATGCTTCTGGTGAAGATTCGACAGCAATGGGTTTTTTAACAAAAGCTTCAGGATACTATTCAACAGCAATTGGCGGTTTTACAACTGCTTCAGGATACTATTCAACAGCAATGGGAGTTAACACAGTTGCTTCTGGTGAAGCTTCAACAGCAATGGGCGATCACACAACTGCTCAAAGTTTTGCTTCTCTTGTTATTGGTAAATACAATACAATAACAGGAACTACGGATAATTGGATTGATACTGATCCAGCTTTTGTAATTGGAAATGGCACAGCTGACAATGCTAGATCAGATGCTTTTGTTGTGTATAAAAACGGAAATGCAACTTTTGCTGGAACTGTAACAGCTAATGGATCAGCATTAACTTCTGACTTGCGACTTAAAAAAGATATTCAGCAGATTGAAAATGCACTTGATAAAATCTCACAAATTAACGGTGTAACTTATAATTGGAATAAAGAAAATATGGATTTATCTCGACAAATGGGTGTAATTGCTCAAGATGTTCAAAAAGTTGCTCCTGAACTTGTAAAAGAAGATTCTGAAGGTTATCTTTCTGTTTCGTATTCAAACATGAACGGTTTATTAGTCGAAGCTATAAAAGAGCAAAAATCAATCGATGAAAATCAAAGCGAAACCTTAAAAACTCAAAATGAAACTATCAAAGAGTTAAAAGCTGAAATCGAATCGAAAGATCAAAAAATCAAAGAGCAAGATGAAAAAATTGCTAAAATCTTAAATGCACTTAAAACTTTAGGTGTTAATTTAGAATAATTTTTCTCTCGATTTTTGCGGGTTGTTTAGTTTTTCACAGCTAAACCAACCTGCGAATAAAAATAAAATAAGGATCTGAAATGCCAACACTCTTAAAAAAAGATGGTTTTCGCTTTTTCTTCTTCTCGCGAGAGGAGGAGCGAATGCATGTTCATATACACTCTCAAAATGGTGAAGCCAAATTTTGGTTAGAACCAGAAATAGAATTAGCAAAAAACTATAATTTATCTCGTCAAGAATTGAAACAGATAGAAAAAATTATTGAGGAAAATGAAAATGATTTTAAATCAGCTTGGTCAAGATATTTCTTATAACACATATAGTTTAGATATGATTAATATATCTTTATTTGGTATTTGGATACTTTGTAATAATTCTGAATATTTTTTATCTTTTGAAGATTTTCCTATGTTTAGAAAAAGCTCAATCGAAGATCTGTTTGATTGCAAAATGCTTTCAGCGAATCATATTTATTGGGAAAGTTTGGATATCGATTTAACACTCGAAATGATAGAAAATCCAGCTAGATTTCCATTAATTGCGAAAGAGTAATTGCGGGTTGTTTAGTTATTCACAGCTAAACCAACCTGCAAAGATATTTATAGTTTAATCTCAAGAAGTTCAACCGCTGATTTATAATTTAAGTTTTTGCTAACTTTATCAAGATAAATCAGTGTGTTGTTTTCTTGATTCGAAACCAATTTAATTAATTCAATCATCGCTTGATTAAATTCAGTATATTTTTTCAAATCTTCCAAACTTGCAAAATCAAACGACTTCGAATTTTGAATTTTTGTTAAATTCGACAATAAAATTTTTTCTCGTTTTTCTGCAAACTCTTTTATTAAAATAGCTTTATATTTTTCAACTTTTTCGCTATTTCGAATATAATTAAACAGACTCGAAGATTGTTGCTCGTTAAGAAAATAGATCTTTAGGTGATTTATTGCACCAATTGAATTAATTCGAGGTTCGCTTTCAAAATAAACTTCACCGTATTTTTCTAAATATTCAAAATGCTTTGTGATCGTGTTTCGAATTAATTTTTCATCGTAATCAATCTCTTCAGCAATCGAACAATGCGAAACACGAAGTTCATTATTAACCATAAAAACAAATTCCATTTGCGGAAAAACTTGATTTTCTTGTTCGTCTTGTTTTGGTTGAGTTTCTGAAGCTTGAGGTTTGTTTTGCAAAATTGAATAATTGCCCGTTTTGCGAATCGACGGGAGAACTTCACCAGCCAACCATTTTTGAAAAGGTAAAGCTTTTGGTTTATCTGAACGACCTATAAAAAAATATAATCCTTGTTCTGAGATTATTGCCATATTTTGGTCTCCGCCAAGGGTGCGAATCGGTTTCGTATCCTTCCATTCGTCTGGAATTTTTGATATTAAATTTGAATCGAATTTCGAATAATCAAGAGCCAAAATAATATCTTTTGCAATAAACCATATATTCCCTAATTCATCTCTAATTGTTCTGACTTCGTTGCGATCTTCAAATAAGAAAGGTGTAATTTCCAAATTAAAATCCTTTGATTTTGTATATTATTAGCCACGTTGCTACTTTAATAACAAAATTATATCTAAATATTTTACAAAAACATAGTGTTTTTTTACTTTTTGCCCGTAGAAATTTTTGACGAACAGTTTTTACAATAAACTTATAAGTTCCTTAAACTTATTTTTAAATAAAAGCTCTTGACGACAAGATACTAACAAATTTAAATGCTTGATTATGTTTTCAGGCAATTCACCTTTTGAACTCCAATTTCTTACGGTTACTTCATGAACTCCGATCTTTTCCGCTAATTCCTTTTGAGTAATGCCCAATTCTCGGCAGGTTTTTTTAACAAGATTATCTTCAATTTCTGGATTATTTAATTTTTTTGCCATTTTTTAATTCCTATTTTTTAGAAAAATTATAACTGTTCGAACAGTCGCGGTCATTGAAAGGCGACTGCTTGTTTTTGCTCGTCAGAAATACTGACAGTCAAATTTTAATATCGATTCAAGGGTATGAATAATTTGCATACCCTTTTTAAGGAGGTGCAAATTTTGCACCCCCTTTTTTATAAAAGTTATGCATATTTCGTTTTTATATATTTTTAAGCTAAACTTATTTGTGAAAAATAAATTAAGGATCTGAAAACATGAAAAGAGATGAATTAATTAATTTTATTCGGTCGTATAAACAGGAGTTTAAAAATCAATTTGATTTTAATCTCGTTGGTATTTTTGGCTCTTTTGCAAGAGACGATAATAATGAAAATAGCGATATAGATATTCTTTATGAAATCGAAGATATTAATAAATATTTATTAAAATATAATGGTTGGAATGCGATTAATCATATTGTTGAAACAAAAGAACATTTAAAAAATATATTAAATCGAGAAGTTGATTTTGTAGATATTGCCTCGTTAAATGCAATTGGAAAAGAATATATTTTAAAAGATCTAAAATATGTCTGAACCACGAATTAAATTTATTCTTCAAATGATTGAAGATATCGAATTTATGGTTAATCAAAATGGTTCTATTACTGGAGCTTTAAGCCACCGAGTTTATAAACCAGCCATTTTAATGTCGCTTCTTCAAATAGGCGAAACTTTGCATAAAATAGATACAACTAACAACAAAAAACTTTCTGAATATTCTAAAGGTGCTTATAATGTTCGTAATTTTATCGCTCATGATTACGAAGGTGTCAATTTAGCAATTATCGAACATATTATTAGAAATTTATTACAGCCATTAAAAGATGAACTTAGTTCTATTTTAAATCAAAAATATTTATAATTTAATCTCAAGAAGTTCAACTGCTGATTTATAATTTAAGTTTTTGCTAACTTTATCAAGATAAATCAGTGTGTTGTTTTCTTGATTCGAAACCAATTTAATTAATTCAATCATCGCCTGATTAAATTCAGTATATTTTTTCAAATCTTCCAAACTTGCAAAATCAAACGACTTCGAATTTTGAATTTTTGTTAAATTCGACAATAAAATTTTTTCTCGTTTTTGTGCGAACTCTTTTATTAAAATAGCTTTATATTTTTCAACTTTTTCGCTATTTCGAATATAATTAAACAGACTCGAAGATTGTTGCTCGTTAAGAAAATAGATCTTTTTGTGATTTATTGCACCAATTGAATTAATTCGAGGTTCGCTTTCAAAATAAACTTCATCGTATTTTTCTAAATATTCAAAATGCTTTGTGATCGTGTTTCCAATTAATTTTTCATCGTAATCAATCTCTTCAGCAATCGAACAATGGGAAACACGAAGCTGATCATTAACCATAAAAACAAATTCCATTTGCGGAAAAACTTGATTTTCTTGTTCGTCTTCTTTTTGCTCTTCGACTTTTTGCTCAATACTATTCAAAATCAAATCTTCAGCCCAATCCCGAAATTTCTTCGCTCGTTCAGATTTAATAAAAAACCCAAGCCGAATTACTCCTCGTTTTGTCCAGAAAAGCTTTCGCTGTTTGCCTCCGTTTGTCTCAACTTCCATAAAAATAAAATGCTTATTTTCAACAAGCTCGACAAAATGCCGTAACTTAGTTCTTAAAATCGATCGCTCTAATACTCCATAGCCTTTTGCTACTTCATTGACAGTTAAAAGAAACTCGTGTTCCTTGTCTGTGATTACTTCTATTTCTAAGCTATCGTTTTAATATTTGAACAGCATTTTTATACCTTTAATCTTTAATTGGCAAATTATACCATTAAATTAATTGTTTTTGTTTTGCAACAAGCATTAAATAAAGGGTTGCGACAAACTGTCGCACCCCTTTTAACTCAATGAATATTTTGTCAATGTTGAAAAAGCATTCTTCATTTCATTTATTTGATTTTTTAAAAAATAATTTTCTAGGAATAGACTTAATAAAGTTAAACTTTGCTCTGGAATTTGATTTGAATAACTCCATCGATTAACAGTTGGCAAAGAAATATTTAACTTTTCCGCCAATTCCTTTTGAGTAATGCCCAATTCACGGCAGGTTTTTTTAACAAGATTATCTTCAGTTTCTGGATTGAGGTTTAATTTTTTTGCCATTTTTTAATTCCTATTTTTTAGAAAAATTATAACTATTTCGTTTTTATATATTTTTAAGCTAAACTTATTTTTGATAAAAATACAAGGAAATTAAAAGATGCCTAAATATATTGATCCATTATCAGATTTTGGTTTTAAGCGAATTTTTGCAAATCCGCAACATCCCGAAGTTACGAGAAAATTTCTCAATGCTCTTCTCGAATTGGAAAAACCGATTGCCGAAGTTCAATTGCAAAATCAAGAAAACACCGCCGAAAACTTAGAAACTCGCGGAGTAATTTTTGATATTTTTTGCCGAGATATCGACGGACGAGAATTTATCGTCGAGTTGCAAAGAGTTAGTCAAAAATATTTCGTTGATCGAAGTTTGTTTTATGTTTGCCGAAAGTTAAGTTCGCAAATCAAAAAAGGCTCAACGAGCTTTGACAAATATAAACTAACTCCAATTTATTGGCTCGGAATTACAAACTTTGATATTTTTAACGATGAAAATTATATTCACAAAATCAATCTTAGAGATGATAAATGTCAAAATATGAACGAAAATCTGAATTTCGTTTATGTCGAATTGCGAAAATTCAAAAACGAAGATCCGAAAACATTAAAAGATTTGATTTTATATTTCATGAAACATGAAGGTGAAATCGATTTAAAAAATATGGATTATGAATTTAACCAAATATTAGAACTAGCTAAATATTATAATCTTTCAACTGAAGAACAAAATGTTTATGACATCGCTTTTAATCGGGCTTGGGCAACTTTCGATGCCGTCGAAACTGCGAAAAAAACTGGAATCGAGCAAGGCAAAAAAGCTCGAGATTTAGAAATCGCTCGTGGCATGTTGAATAAAGGTTTAGATATTTCGTTGATTAGTGAATTAACTGGTTTATCTCAAGAAGAAATATTAAGCTTAAAAGATTTATAAAAAATGCAAATATTAGAACTAGCTGAATATTATAATCTTTCAACTGAAGAGCAAAATGTTTATGACATTGCTTTTAATAAAGCTTGGGCAACTTTCGATGCCGTTGAAACTGCGAAAAAAACTGGAATCGAGCAAGGCAAAAAATCAGAAAAGCTTGAAATCGCTCGTGGCATGTTGAATAAAGGTTTAGATATTTCGTTGATTAGTGAATTAACTGGTCTTTCTCCTGATGAAATTGTAAGCTTAAAGGATTTATGAAAAATGCAAATCTTAGAACTAGCTAAATATTATAATCTTTCAACTGAAGAGCAAAATGTTTATGACATTGCTTTTAATAAAGCTTGGGCAACTTTCGATGCCGTTGAAACTGCGAAAAAAACTGGAATCGAGCAAGGCAAAAAATCAGAAAAGCTTGAAATCGCTAAAAATTTATTAGATGTTTTAGATATTGAAACTATTGCACTTAAAACTGGTCTTTCTCAAGAAGAAATTTTAAGCTTAAAGGATTTATGAAAAATGCAAATCTTAGAACTAGCTGAATATTATAATCTTTCAACTGAAGAGCAAAATGTTTATGACATTGCTTTTAATAAAGCTTGGGCAACTTTCGATGCCGTCGAAACTGCGAAAAAAGAGGGTGAAAGAAAAAAACAGCTTGAAATCGCTCGTGGCATGTTGAATAAAGGTTTAGATATTTCGTTGATTAGTGAATTAACTAGTCTTTCTCAAGAAGAAATTTTAAACTTAGAAATAATAAAAATATAAAAATTATTTATTGTTTCATGTTAATAAAATTGACATAATGCCCATAGCGAAAGCTAGGGCTTGTTTTGGTAAAAATTATTTATTGTTTTTTCTTAATTTAACTAATAAAACTCCAATAGCTGAAATAACAAATATTACGGCTATCGTAATTGCAATAATTTCAACTGTAACAGGTTTTGAGAAATCGAAATTAAGCATTTTTTGGATTCACGACCTCATCGCATCTTGAGCATAAATCACTTTCGTTTTCAGCTCTATGTTTCCAACAGCGAGGACATTTATGTTTATTGCCAAGAATAATTGAAAAATTTTTGCCATCTAATTGGAAACTTGCCAATTTATTAATTTCGTCATGTTTTAAAACTCGACTTACTAAAAACCAATCTTCGGCTTCTGTTCGGTCGATATTTATAATTTCTTCAGAATCTGTGTATAAAACGACTTCAAGACTATTTTTAATTATTTTTTCTTTTTTAAGTCTGTCCATTTCGACATTTACTCGATCTCGTGCTTTTGATAAAAATTCAATATTTAAATCAGACGAAACATCTGGAATTGCAAAATATTTAAAATCAAAAATATCTTTTGCTTCACCTCGAATAATTGCAGGAGCATATTCAAGAACTTCGTCAGCCGTATAAGTTAAAATCGGAGCGATTAAGCCAATTATCGATTTTAAAATTAAGCCCATTGCTGTTTGACTAGCTCGTCGATGAGGTGCATTTTCGCCATCGCAATATAAACGATCTTTGCATAAATCTAAATACATGCCAGATAATTCATTAACGATAAAATTATTTAAACCCGCAAAACCACGAACAAAATCATATCGATGAAAACTTTCGTGAGTAGAATCAAAAACATCTTTAGCTCGTTTTAGAATCCACGAATCTAAAACAGATAAATTTTTTAAATCGATAAATTCGTTTAAGTCATTTATATTAGCTAATAAAAATCGAAGAGTATTTCGTAATTTTTTATATTGTTCAGCAGTCTGTTTTAAAATATTGTCCGAAATTTTCAAATCATTTTGATAATCAGAAGTTGCGACCCATAATCTTAAAATTTCGCTTCCATATTGTTTTAAAACTTTTTCAGGAGCTACGACATTGCCTTTTGATTTGCTCATTTTTTCGCCTCGTTCATCGACCGTGAAACCATGAGTCAAAATTGCTTTAAATGGCGGTTTTTTTGCGATTGCCGAACTTAATAAAAGCGAACTTTGAAACCAGCCTCGATGTTGATCCGAACCTTCTAAATATAAATCAGCGATATTTCCACCTGCATCATATTCTCGACTTTGAAGAACTGCCCACCAAGTTGCTCCTGAATCAAACCATACATCTAAAATATCATTCACTTTTTCGAGTTCATCGGCATTTAATTTACTTGCTGGATTTATAAAATATTCAATCGGTTTTGAATACCAAACATCAGTTCCTTCTTGTTCGAAAATCATCGCTATAAAATTAAGCACTTTTTCGTCAAGAATTATTTCACCAGTTCGTTTATTTTTAAAAAGTGCAATTGGAACACCCCAATCTCGCTGACGAGAAATACACCAATCAGGTCGTCCATCAACCATTGAACCGATTCGATTTCGTCCAGAATCAGGATAAAACTTTGTTTCGTCAATACCGTTCGAAGCGATATTTCGTAAATTATTATCGCCGTCCATTGCGATAAACCATTGTTCAGTTGATCTAAAAATTAATGGTGTATGAGACCGCCAACAATGTGGATACGAATGTCGAATTTTGCTACTTTTTAATAACGAATCGCCTAATAATTCTAAGATTTTATTATTTGCTTTGAAAACATGTTCGCCAACAAAATTTTCAGCATTTGGAATTAAATTTTTTAAAACGACCTCATCAGTAAATTTTCCGCTTTCATCAACAGGCATAATGACATCTAAGTTATATTTCAAACCTACTTTATAATCGTCTTCGCCATGTCCTGGAGCTGTATGAACTGCACCAGTTCCGCCATCCATCGAAACATGAGAACCTAAAATGATTCGTGATTTTCGATTATTTAACGGATTAATCGCTTCGAGATTTTCTAAAATATTTGACGAGAAACTTTTAACGATCTCACCAGAAATAATTTTATCGGCGATTAATTTTTCATGTAATTTTTCAGCGACAATATAATTATCAGAAGTTAAAACATAATTTTCATCTGGATTAAGAGCGATTCCGACATTTGCAGGAATTGTCCATGGAGTTGTTGTCCAAATAACGATTTTGCCATTAAAGCCAATTTGTTCAACCGTTTTATCAGAAAGTTGAAAAGCTACATAAATAGAATCGCTTTCTTTTTCTTCGTATTCAACTTCAGCTTCAGCAAGAGCCGTTCGTTCAGCCCATGACCAATAAATAGGCTTACTTCGTCGAATTAAAAAGCCTTCTTTTGCAATTTTGATTAAAGCTCGATAAATATTTGCCTCGAATTTATAATCCATCGTAAAATATGGTTTATCCCAATCAGCGATAATACCAAGAGCTTTAAATTCGTCTCGTTGAATATCAATAAATTTTCCAGCATGTAATCTACAAAGATTTCTAATTTCTGCGATGCTTTTTTTCTCTTTTTCAGCTTTTCCACCAAGAGCTTTTTCGACTTGTTGTTCAATTGGCAAACCATGGCAATCCCACCCCGGAACAAAACGAACAGATTTGCCATCGAAATAATTCATTTTGACGATGAGGTCTTTTAAAATTTTGTTTAAAGCATGACCAATATGTGTATGTCCATTTGCATATGGAGGACCATCGTGAAGTGCGAAAGTTTCGGCATTTTTACGATTTGTTTTCATTCGATCATAAACATTATTTGCAAACCATTTTTTATATCTCAATGGTTCATTTTCAGGCAAATTTCCCCGCATTGGAAAATCAGTTTTTGGTAAAAGAAGAGTTTCTTTATAATCCATTTAAATATCCAGTTTTTGCGGAAATTATAGCTTAGCGAAAGATTATTTTTATTTTACAGTTAAATACCAGACACTCATCAAGCGACGAGTGTTGGTTAAGACGATTATTTACAGTGTAACCAAAAGCCTTGACCAGCATCAAGTTTTTGAAATATATTAGGATATTGAGTTATTTCAACACCATCAATAAATAAAAGCCAAACATTATTTTTATATTTCCACACTAGATTTTTTGAACCTTCTAAACAATAAAGAGCTTTTGCAGGTAAAGTTCTATCAGTTCCCATTAAATTCCAGCCTAATTTTCCAGCCAAATTTGGAAAAGTTGGTGATAAATTTCCTAATTGATCTCGAACTGGTTCATTTGAAATATTGAGGTCTGATTTTGCTAAAAACCAAGTTCCAACTTTTGAAGATAATTTATTTGCAATTGTTTTATAACCAGCTGAAACTATCGCTGTTGAATATTCACCACTTGGAGAATATGCCGACCAATTTCCTTCTGCAAATTGCCAAATAATTGAAATCTGATTTGAAATATTTGTTAAGTTTTTATCAATTGCGATTAAACTCCAACCTGTTTTTAGAACTATTCCAGAAACTATTTCTTCACTGATAATTTCCGAAAGCGGTTCAGCAGCTAAACAGATTTCTTGAGAAGCTGATATTTCGTTTAAATCTAAAATTCCGTTGCTATTTAAATCTAAACCAGTTTCTATTTTTGTGCCACCATTTGAACAATTTGTTTCATTATTGTCTTCAGAAATTGCAGTTGTTTTTATTAACGATGTTGAGCCATTCGTTCCGTTATTGCCATTGGTTCCATTTGTGCCATTACTACCATTTGTTCCATTACAAATATTAATAGAATTTGTCATTTCAGAATCTTGAAGAATAGAATCGTAGTTTAAATCTAAGCCACTTTTGATAACTACACCACCATTTAAACAGCTAGAATTAACATTTAAAATTTCTGTTTTAACCAATGAAATAGGAGTTTCATAGCATTCAAAATAAGTAGAGTTAATTTCATAACTATCTAATAAATTATTTCTATTTTTATCTAAACCAGAAGTCATTTTAATGCCTCCGTAAAAACATCGAACATTGCCTTGCAACAAAGTTTCATTTACATCAATGACATTTGGATATGGCAAACAATTAAATGCTTCAGAAGTTACTTCATCATTACTTAAATTACCATCACCATTAGAATCTAAACCATAATAAATTTTAGTTCCACCGTATAAACAATTTATATCATCATAAGGCAATGTTTCATTTCTGTCAAGGCTAACTCTACCTTCTATTCGTTTTAAAAACATATCAAAATTTCCACTACTTGAAGCATTTTCTATACTTCCATTTGTAAAACCTGAAACATAAATATTTTTAAATGTGTCCGTAGTAACTGCTTGAGAAACATCATCACCTGAACCGCCAAGTTGTTTTAACCAAACTCTATTTCCAAATGAATCATATTTTGAAACAAACAAATCCGTCATTCCATAATTTGTGCCTGAAAGAGCTCCTTTGGTTGAACCTGAAATATAAATATTTCCAAGACTATCGACATTGATACCGTTAGCTATATCTGTTGATATAGTTCCAAACTGTTTTATCCAAACAGGGTTTCCAGTTGTATCATATTTTGATAACCAAACATCAGAATCTCCACTATTAGAACCGTTTAATACTCCGTTTGTATTGCCAGTTAAAAATATATTGTCTTTACTATCAACTGCGATTGCATTCGCTAAATCGTTAGCACTACTTCCAAATTGTTGAATCCAAATTCTATTGCCGTTTGTATCGTATTTAGCTAACCAAATATCGTTTTCACCGTTATTAGCACCATTAAGAGGACCATCTGTTTTACCAGTGATTAAAATATTTCCTAAACTGTCAGTTGCAACAGCTAAGCCCATGTCTGTTGAATCTGAAATAGAACCAAATTGTTTAAGCCAAATAACTTCTCCATTTGAGTTATATTTTGCAACAAAAACATCATTGCTAGTTGTTTTTGTAGTAGCTAATGAACCATTTGAATAACCGACAACAACTATTTGACCGTTTTTATCTATTTTAATACCAGTGGCATAATCATTGCCCTCTGTTCCAAATTGTTTTATCCATTGTTTTACTCCCGAAGAATTATATTTCGCAATATAAAAATCAGTAAATCCATAACTATCTGCTAAAAAACCAGTTGTTTCGCCTGTTATATAGATATTACCTGATGAATCAGTTACAACACTTCTTACAGAATCTGCATTTTTAGAACCAAACTGAGCCCCCCATTGTTTTATACCAGAAGCATTATATTTAACAAGTAAAAGATCTGTATCACCACTATTAAAATGAGATTCTATAGAACCTGCTGTATCACCAGCTATGATTATATTGCCTGATGGATCTGTTGTAATACTATTTGCATAATCTTTATATCCCGTGCCAAATTGTGTTATCCATTCTTCACTATAACTAAGTGTTGTTAAAGCAACAACTAATGAAATTTTTCTCAATTTATATCCTTTAATATTTATATAATAAATCGTATTTATTTTAGTTTTTATAAAAGCTTATATTGATTATTTCATCAATAAAAAGCTAAATAAATCAACAGCACGATACTACAACTAAGATAAATATTTTTATTTTACAGTAAAACTTCGAACACCGCGAACAAATCGTTTTAAAGAACCTTCGCCAGTTGCATGGCAACCTTTTGAGAAATTAACTAAAAAATAATCACTGTTGTTGTTTTTGGTAGAACTCCAATACCAGCCATCAACGACTTCTAAGCTAAGCGGTTGTTTAATAAATGTTTTTTTATTATCACAATTTGCTAATTTATTTGATTCGAATGTTTTTGACCAATTATCGATGTGATCATTGCATAAACCGTATTGTTTAACAAATAAAGTTAAAAGTTCATTTAATGTAGGTAATCGCCAGTCGTTAAAACCATTAAACTTTTTTATATTTAAATCATTAATATAATTATTAGCTTCCACCAAATTATATTTAAGATTGCGATTTTGGTCTGTTTTAACTTCCCAAATTAAATTATGATCTGTATCAATCCAAACATTTTGAGATTCCTCAAAAGTAATAATTTTTTTAGGATCACTTAATTCTTTTTGTTCTTTTTTTTCTTCGTATTCATTAAACCAATCTTCATCAAATTTCGAAGATTTGTAAAACTTACCACGAAATTCAGCAGTAATCTCGACAATTTCATAATTTTGAGAAAAACTAATTGTGAAATTTTTAACTTCGTTTTTAAAATCAGGAGCTAAATTGCTTGGAACTTCAATACGACAACTTAAAGTTTTATTTATCCAAATATCAAAAAATTGTTTGTCAGCATTGTAAGTCATTTTGAAATTTTGAGATCCTAAATAACTATTTAATTCTCGAGAAACAACAGGAAACAATCTTGAATTATATTCTTCCGTTGTTTCAAATTCACCTTTTTTGATTTTTGGCAAAGATTTAAAATATCTCTTAAATGTCCAATGAGCAGGAGCATTAATAGGACTTAAATTTTCACCGTTCCAGATAAAAGCAATGTTTTTTTTGACTGGTTGTTTTGGCGATTGAATTTGTTGTTGTTGAACTTGAGGTTTAACAATAATCATTTGTTGTTGCGGTTGATTCGAAGTCTTTGCATATTCATTTGCATTAGGTAGAGGAATTCCCATTTTTTTCCTTAACATATATATTTTGATCAATATTTTATTCACATTGAGCGAGTTGATTTTTCAACTTTTTAGTCTGCGATTGGCAATTTGTTAATTTTGTCATAGATTTATCTAATAAATTATTTACTTTTGATAGTTCATTTTTTGTTGTTACTAACTCATCATTCAAGCGAATCACTGAATTATTTGCTCTGTTTAATAACCGATCTGATATTTCATTATTATTATCATTCTTGTTTAACGAAAAAAGAATAAACATAAAAATCAAACCAACTATAAGAAATAGAGAAAATTTTAATTTATCATTATTGTTTTGAAGATTTTGATTATTCGATTGACAATCTTTTAATTCTGTTCGAAATTGATTTGCCAAATTATCAGAATCTTTTAAATCTTGCTTTAATTTATTAATTTGTTGATTTGCTTGATCTAAATCGTTTTGAATATTTTTATTATTTGATTGACAATCTTTCAATTCTGTTCGAAATTGATTTGCCAAATTATCAGAATCTTTTATTTCTTTCTCTAATTGATTAATTTTTTGATTTGCTTGATTTAAATCATTTCGAAGATTTTGATTATTCGATGTGCAACTATTTAATAAATTAGTTAATTCTTTCTTTTTGTTCTCTAATTGATTAATTTCTTGAGTCGCTTGGTTGAAATGATTTTGAAGATTTGAACCATTCAATTTAAAATTATTTAATTGTTGTGAAAGATTAGTTACCAAATCAGAACAATGAGTTAATTCTTGTTCTAACTGATTAATTTGTTGGTTTGCTTTATCTAAATCATTTCGAAGATTTTGATTATTCGATGTGCAATTATTTGATTTTTGTAATAAATCTTTTGCTAAATTATCACAATCTTTTATTTCTTGTTCCAATTTATTAATTTGTTGTTTTGCTTCGTCTAAATCTTTTTTCAATTTATTTAATTGTATATCTAAAAAAGTTGGAACATAATTTATATCATTTAAAGATTTTTCAAGATCGATTAATAAATTATTAATTTCGTTATTTGCTAATTTTGTTAATTCGTTATAAATTTGTGAATTTTTAAGATTAACGAAATCATCTTTTACAAAAATGATATTTTCGTCATTTGAAAATTGATTTAATAATTTATTATTTAACGATATAGCTTTGATAGAAATAGCGATAATTATAAAAGAAAAGATATCAATTCGGGTATCAAAAATTTTAGAATTTCGTTTTGGATGTTGATAATTTGGAGAACCTTCTTCAACAGAATTTTTACCAAACAATGCAGGAACAAACATTCCGTCATAGTCAATCAGTTTTATTTCGCCATAAGAATTTATAATCATGTTGTCATGTTTTAAATCACCGTGAGCAATTCCTAATTTATAAATTTCTTTTGCTAATTCGAGCCAATTTTTATATAAAATTTCTAAATCTTGATATTTACCAGAATTAGATTTATCTTTTAAATAACTGCCTAAAGTTTCGCCTTCGATCCATTCCATTTTTAAAATAGGATAAAGCTCTTCTTTGCCAGAACCAGACGGAGTAATAACTATTTCATTATCTAAAAATTGATATTCACAGAAATATTTATTATTAATATTTTGCAAAAATTTAGATATCTTTTCGTATCGTTCTTTTCGTTCGGAATTCTCACGAGTAAAACATTTTAATGCATATTTTTTTTTAGTTTGATTATCTTCGACTTGAAAAACAGTTGCAAAACTTCCAGCCGAGCCAATTGGCCCAGAAGAATCGTTTCGTATCGATATTAAATTAGTTAAATTTGAAGTTCTATTATTTAAATATTTAACTGCTTTTTTATAATCTGAAATCGATGGATAAGGCATAAATTACGATAGCCTTTCGATAAATACAAACGAATAATCATCATTTGTTAAGCAATTATTGTCGTAAAATATTTTTATATTTGTTTCGAAATCAGAACATAAATCTTTAACAACATCGCTAATTTTATAATCAGAATTTTTTAATTTTTCGAAATAATAATGATTTAAATCAGGTTTTTCGAGCATTAAATTTATTTCTTGATCATATTTTTTTGTTGTATCTTGCAATAAATAAATAGACAACAACATAAAAGCTAAGCCATCTGAAGCTAAGATTAATTTATCTTCGACATCGAAATCGCTATTTTCTTCAGTTGTTAAATTAGATTTAGCAATATCTTTCCAATTTAATAAATGAGGAAACTTTGAAAAATCAGACAAATATATATTTGGATTTCTGTATTTTAACGACCAATCTTTATCAAAATGTAAAAGCATTGAATCACCGTAAGAAATCGAATATATTTTATTGCTATTTTTATTTATTACAGCTCCACAAAGGGAAGCAAAACTTCCCTCTTTTCGAAACTTTGTTTTTTTAAACACATCATTAAACTGTTTATCAGAACTAAAAGAATGTGAAAATTCGCCGAGCCAATCGTCAATCGATGCTTTTGTTGGTTGCTTTTTTATAAAATTTTCAACAATACATTTTGACCATTTTGAAGATAACAAACCAACACCACCAGCTCCATCAGAAATAGCTGAAATAATTTGTTCATCATCATCTATAAAATCAACAGAATCTTCATTTTCTCGTTCGCTAGATTCATTCATTTTTGACATTGAAAATTCTTGAATGTTATATTTTGATTTTTGTTCAATTATTTCACAATCAGGATTATTCATGCTTGATGTTGAAGGTTCATGAATTTTATGTTCTAATTGTTCTTCGTTGTTCATGATTTATTAAAAAAATATTTCATATCAGTTATAACATAAAACCAGCATCTTTAGTTGCTACACGAGTTCCGATGTTTAACATTTTTGCAAGACCAAGCATATTTACATTGACACCCATTCCAACGATATCTTTACCAATAGATTGTTTTTTAAAAACATCTTGAATATTTTGATTCCAATATTGCGGAACAACTGAAGACATTTTGAAAAGCATTTGAGCATAATTATTTAAATGTGCTATTTCAGATAAATCACTTGGAAAAATAACTTGCTGACCACCATTTGATAAATGTATGTTAATAACAATAGAATTACCGTCTGAAGTTTCGATATTTTTTATTTCTTGAGAAGCATAAAGCATATCATTTTCAGAAGTTACATCATTTGCTTGACCATCAGTTATATTAATTACGATTGGCGGAAAAGAATCTGGATGATTTGAAACCCATGTTTTGATTTCTTTTTCAGCTGTTTTGAAAGCTCCTCGCATTGGTGTATTGTTCATAGCTTTTGGAGTTAGCCATAATAATTGCACATGTTCTTCTTCAAATATTTTGCCACGAATTATATTTTCTACGACATAAGTTTTTTGACTTGCATTGTCTTTAATTTCTGATATTTTCGCAAAAGATTTACCTTTTAAGTTATTTTCCCATAGGAAAGTTTCATCACCGCCATAACCAATTAGAGCCACTTCAAAATAATCACGAACACCATCATCACGAGTTGCACTATTAACAAGTTCTTCAAGAATATTATTAATTGCATCAGCAACAGCTACCGCCATTGTAATTGGATTTCCGTTTTCATCTTTTGTACTGCTTAATTCACTCATTGAACCAGATTGATCTACAAGAAAAACAAAAGCCATTGGATTATTTCTATTTATTTGAGCCGAATACATTTTTTATGTTACCTTTAATTTTTTGACATTGTAAAACAATTAACCGATAATTATTATCTAATAATTTGGCATTTTATTATGAAAATTAAATATAAGAGTCCTTTCTAGTTTTTAATCTTATAATTCTAATTAAATTATTTTTTTATAAAGGTATAAATTTTGGATAAGCAAATAGTCGCAATTCATCATTCTGAAGAAAGATATTCGTCTTTAACAATTGTTGCATATACTCAAGAACAACGAGAACAAATTAGAAAAACAATCGAAAAAAGAGTTCCTTTAAATGATTCAAATATTTCTGTATCAGAAAGCGAAGTTGATGATATTCTCGAAACAACAATCGAATATCACGATGATTACGATAAACAATCTGGTGAAATATTCGAAACTATTATAAGATGTCTTCATATTACAGAATGTAATTAATTAATTTTTACATGTTTGATATTAATCATGAACTTGTTAAATATTTAGGTTTTCTTGCAGGAACAATTACAAGTGTTTCTCAACTTCCTCAAGTTGTCAAAGTTATTAAAACTCATGACACGAAATCGATTTCACTTTGGACATATATTTTATTAACTACTGGTATGTCTATTTGGCTTTTTTATGGCATCTTGATAAAAGATTATCCTATTATTATTTCTAATATCGTAACTATTTCTTTAACTCTTACGATTATTGGCTATAAACTTAAACACGGTTAAACAAAGGCTTCATCTTGAAATTATCTGTTGCATTAGATCTCGAACACGAATCTGATAATATTAATTTAGTTAAACAGCTTAAAAATTTGCCTGTTTGGATTAAAATTGGTTTGCGAAGTTATATTCGCGATGGCAGAAAAATTATCGATGAGGTAAAAAATATTGATCCTGATCTTAAAATTTTTCTTGACCTAAAGTTATATGATATTCCGAACACAATGGCAGATGCTTCTGAATCGATTGCTGATTTAGGAATTGATATGTTTAATATTCATGCTTCAGCTGGTGAAAAAGCAATGCGAGAAGTCATGAAAAGATTAAATTCTCGAAAAAACAGACCAATTGTTTTATCTGTAACGGCTTTGACATCTTTTGATGAAAACGACTTTTATAAAATATATAATAAAAATGTTCTTGATAAAAGTTTGGATTTCGCTGAAATGAGTTATAAAAATGGTATTGACGGTGTTGTTTCTTCTGTTTTCGAAAGTAAAAAAATAAAAGAACTTACCTCATCGAATTTTATAACTTTAACCCCTGGCATTCGACCATTTGGTGAAAATAAAAATGACCAAGAAAGAGTCGGAACAATAGAAACAGCAAAAAATAATCTTTCTGATTTTATCGTTGTTGGTCGTCCAATTTATCAATCAAAAGATCCCCGTTCAGTCGTAGAAAAAATTCTCGAAGAAATAAAAATAAAAAAATAGGAAAATAAAATAATGGTAGTTCTTGCAATTTTATTTGAGTCAGTAGCAACGATTTTACATTCGTTAATATTTTTATATATCATGATTGTTATAGGAACAATCGTAGCTTCATGGATTGGAGCAGATCCATATAATCCAATTGTAATGACAGCAAAAAAAATAACTCAACCGCCGTATAATTTAATACGAAGTTATTTTCCAACAACAAGCATGAACGGTATAGATTTTGCACCGCTAATTTTATTAATAGCATTGCAATTTATAGATTTATTTATTGTTGGTGTATTAGAACATTTTGCACAAGCTCTAAAATAATTAAAATAAATAAGAGATAATTAATGCAAGATTTTGATTTAGAAAAAAAATTATATTACGAAGATCTAAAATTAGCTTCGACAGATCGCCGAACAGTAGCTCATGTAATCGATGATTTTATTCTTGCGATTCTTCTTTTTATCGTTATATCAGATTCGATTTCAAGTGATGCTGATCCTGAAGCCGTAATTTTATGGATTAATTCGTTAGTCTTAGAATTCATGGTTGTAAAATTTTTATATCATGCAATTTTTATATATTTATATGGTGCATCAATAGGCAAAATGCTACTAAAAATAAAAGTTATAGATCAATACGGTTTTCATACACCGTCAATTATGCAATCTTTAATAAGATCATTTGTCAGATTATTCAGTGAATCAGTGTTTTATCTTGGATTTTTATGGGCAATATTCGATCAACATAGACAAGGTTGGCATGATAAATTAGCAAAAACAATCGTGGTAAATGTGCAATAAATATTTAAAAATTTTTTATATTTCGTCAATATCAACAATTTTATTTGCTTCTCCTCTTATAGTGGATCAAAGTCAAGCTCAAAATCAAAAAGAGGATGGCGAAATAAGATTTTTATCAAAAGAAATTTCCGTTGAAAAAAATTTTATAATCGCTCACGAAAATGCAACAGTTTTATTTGAAGATAAATATATGAGATCAGATTCGATTGTTTATGACCAAAAAAAGAGAGAAATCGAATTTTTTGGCAATGTTTCACTCGTTGAAAAAGGTTTGTATTTTTTTATCGGCGATTATGCAAAAGTTGGACTTAACGGAAATGCAACAATAAAAAATATGTTTTTATATCACAAACCAAGACATATTTGGCTTTATTCAAATGAATCAAATGTAACAGAAGAAAAATTTGCATTAAAAAATACATTTTTATCAAGTTGTAGAAGTGAAAATCCAGATTGGGGTTTTTACATCGAAGAAGGTTTTTATCATAAAAAAAATCAATACTTTGAATTATATAATGTCTTGTTATATGCAACAGATATACCCGTTTTATATATTCCGTATTTAAATTTCTCGATTAATCGCGAACGAAAAACAGGATTACTTGTTCCAAAAATAGGACTTTCAACAAGCGAAGGTTTATATTATTCACAACCGATTTATTATGTTCCAAATTGGTGGTCAGATTATGAAGTTGCACCGCAAATACGAACAAATCGAGGAGGCGGAATATATGCAAAATATAGATTCGCTGATTCGCTATATTCAAAAGGTGAAATAAGTTCTGGTATCTTTTTCGAAAATGATAGCTATACAAAAGAATATAAATTATCTAATATGAAACATTATGGCTTAGATGTATTTTATAAAAGTGATAATTTATTTTGGAATATCGATGATAATTTATTAATTGACATGAAATATTTAAATGATATTTCATATATTTCTTTGCATCAAACAGATACAAAAATAGAAAATAACAATCAAAAGAACGAAGAAAACGAAATTAGTAACCTCATCGAAAGTAAAATAAATTATCAAGTTTCTAAAGGCAATAATACTTTTGGTTTATATAATAAATATATTATCGATACGAGTCAATCAAATAATCGTCAAACTTTACAGACTTTACCACAATTCAAATATCATTACGGCTTAAATAGTTTCTCGTCGAATATTTTATATGATGTAGATTTTAATTATAAAAATTTTTACCGTCTTGAAGGCACAACGGCAGATTTATATGATATGTCGATTCCAGTATCTTTTCATTGGAATTTGCTTGATGATTATTTAAAATTAAAAATAACAGAAAATTTTTATGGTGCATATATCGATTTTGCAAATACAGATTTATATCAAGAAGATAAAAATTTTTATTTTAGACATTATCATCAAATAGATTTATTTACAGATTTGGGAAGAAAAAATAGTGATGGCTCGTTTCATTCGATTGATTTTGGAGCAAGTTTAATATTACCTGATATTGTCCATAAAAGCGGTTTTTATACTCCAATTGAAAATAGCGATGAGGTGTGTCAAGTTGGTGATCCTTGCGAATTTCAACGAGAAAAAGCAATTGATAGTTCTTTAGAATTACGATTTGCTGAACATTTAAATGATCGAAACGGTAAAGAAATTTTTTATCATGCTTTTCAGCAACCTGTTGTTATCGAAGATGGCAAAATAATAAAATTAGATGTTCTCGGCAATGAATTTAAATTAAATATTTCAGATGATTTATATATTTATAATAATTTAAATTATTCATTTGATATGGGCAAAGTTCTAAAACTTTCATCAACGATTAATTATGATGATAAATTTTATAAATATGAATTGTCTCATTTTTTAAATCATGAAAAAGAAGATAATTATCTGGAATTTTTTTCAACTGAAGCATCAATGAAATTAAATGCTCAATATTCGTTATTTGGAAATTATTCATACGATATCGTTAAAGATTCTACAAAAAGTTGGGGAATCGGTTATAACATGTCAAAAAGATGTTGGAATTATAAATTTCAATATAAACAAGAAGAAATTCCTATTTCGACAAATATAGGTGCTGAAACTCAAAGAAATAGCATGTTATATTTTTTAATAGAACTTTATCCATTGGGTGGATTTGATTACGAATTCCATTGAGATTCTATGTTTTTTGTCATCCTGAATTTATTTCGGGATCTAATTATTTCAAAGTTTATATTTTGTAATTTTTAGATTCTCGATTTAATTTTGTTTTTGAAGTTCTTGCAGTTCGTTTTTGAGATCTTTTTCGATGAGGTCAAAATATTTATTCCAGTTTGCTTCGCCATTTAATGCCTGTATTTGTAAATAATCGTCGCTGTTTTCTAATCTATTTATACTTAAGTTTATGTTTTTTATTTTTTCTTGCATTACGGCTATTTTGTTTTTGATAATTTCAAGTTTGTTTATTTTTTCAGCTTCAGTTTCGAAATTGCCTTTTTTCAGATTTTTTTGATCAGTTTCTGATATTTTTGCTTTCGCTGATTCTTGTTTCTGTTCTTTTTTGAATTGCGATTCAAAATGTTCAAACTCATTTTGATATTTTTGCGATATTAATTTTCTCAAAAATAATATTTGATAAATTATATTTCCAAGTCGCAAAATATAACGGCTGTTAAAAGCTTCGATCGTTTTAGAAACCTCATCGAATCGTTCGGAAAGAGTTAAAAAATCAATTTCAAGCTGTTTAAGTTGAGTTTTGAGTGCATAAATTTGCGGAAGGAATTGGTGGGAGTCCGTTTAATATACGATTTCTATTTCCCATTTCAATAACTTGAGTAACATCACCCATTTGAGTAAGATGTCCAATTTTTAAAGTTCCAAATTCATATATTTGAACCGTCATCTTTTGATTTGTCTTCATGGCATAATTCCACCACTTTCTAAAAATTAGATTTTGTTTTTTGCCTAACAAAAAGAGATTGCAACTCTCTGGTGAAAGACAAAAAAACTCTCAAATTATAACAACTTCAAAAATAAATAAAAAATTAACAAAATAATTAAATTAGATCCCAAAAAGAATTCGGGATGACGAGAAGTTATTTTGATGAGGTTAAAAGCAGTTTTGAATTAATTTCGATTACACTTTTGCCAAGTCTTTTTTCGATAGCTTTTCGTGTGTCTCCAGCGATTTGCCCACCACTTTTTGCTACTTCTATGTTTTCGGCAAAAGTCGAAGGATCTTCCTGTTGAGATATTTGAATTGTTAATTCTAAGCTTGTCATATAATCTCGCAAATTCTCTTTTTGAGATAAACCTTTGATAGTTTTGTGTTTATTAATTGGCACTCCAAAAGTTTCATTTGAAACAGTATTTGTAATAATTGCAAACTGCTTTGGTGAAGTAGTTCCTTTGTCTTTCCATTCGTCAGTAAGCAGTTTTCTTACGATAATCCCTTTAAGTCTATCTTCGATCCATTCAATTGAATAACCTTTTTTTCTATAAGTTTCAATTGCTCTTTCTTGAATCAATTCGGGATTTTGCTCTTCAAGAATTCGTTCTTTTCCAACTTTTGCCAACCATAATTTAAAAGGTTCAGCTTTTTTTGATGGAATAGACTGAATCAATCGCAAACTGCTTTCTAAATTAACAACATCAGAAAGTCTCATTTTTCCGTCTTTTGCGGTCATTTTCAAACCGTGACAAATTGTCACGAGTTGAGTTTCTCGTTTTTTGAGTTGTCGCCAATATGCTTTTGGATCTTTGCTATCAGTCAAAACAGCGATAATATCCGTAACAGAAAAATACCATTCATTTTTATGCCAAACTTTTTGAACAGTTACATTTTCAAATTCTTCGTAATTATTTAACATAACTTAATTCCTGAAAGTCTTTTCGAGTTATATTTAGGCATAATTTCAAAACCTTTGCTTATTAATTTTGTTTTTTGCCTAACAAAAAGAGATTCACAGTCTCTGGGTGAAAGACAAAAAAACTCTCAAATTATAACAACTCCAAAAATTAACAAAATAATTAAATTAGATCCCGAAAAGAATTCGGGATGACAAGTTTAAGATGACCAAAAGCCTGTCATGAAAATTTTTTTTGATACAATCGTTAAAAATAATCTTAAGGATTACAGAAATGATTTTATATATTCATGGTTTTGGAAGTAGTGGTTTGGCAACTAAAGCTTCCATTTTAAAAAACTATTTTGGTAGTGATAATGTTTTCGCTCCTTCTCTTTCGCATATTCCAAAACTAGCTATTGATACTCTTGAACAATTTATTCATAATTGTAAATATCATAAAACAATTTATATAATAGGTGCTTCTCTTGGTGGTTATTATGCTTTGTATTTATCTCATAAATATAATTTAAAAGCTGTATTAATTAATCCAGCTGTTCGACCTTTCGATGCATTAAAAAAAGCCATTCCTAGCGGTATTAATTATTATGATCACAGTAATTTTGATTTTCGTGAAGAATATTTAATAGAATTAAAAAATATATTTATCGAATATCCTAAATTAGAAAATATTATGCTTTTATTACAAAAAGGTGATGAGGTCTTAGATTACAAAGAAGCTTTAAATTTTTTTGAAGGCTCAACTGTTTTATTAGAAAGTGGTGGCAATCATAATTATTTTAACTTTGAAGCAAAATTAGATCTAATTCGAGAATTTCTAGAATTAAATATTTAATTAATTTAAACTCAAAATAAACAAAACTTATAAATAAATATTTTTTATTAATTTTATTTGCTTGATATTTTCATTTTTAAATAGGCGACTATATCGGTTATAATTGAACTTAAAAATAAATAATGGTCAAATGACATGAAAAATTATCTTGAAAAAGTTCAAAATCACATGATGGCTTTGATTAAAGAGCTTGGTGATGATCATATTTTGCGACTTTTCAAATCAATTGAAAGTGGCAAAATGGTAAGAAGTCGTCTTCTTAAATTAATCGCTGAAAACGAAACTAGCGATCTTATATCTTTGAGTTCAATTATAGAACTTATTCATTTGGCAAGTTTATTACATGACGATGTAATCGATAATAGCGATACTCGACGAGGCAAACCATCGATAAATGCAACTTATGGCAGTAAAGTTTCTATTATGCTTGGTGATATTTTTTATTCAAAAGCTTTTTCGGAACTTGGCAAATTTGATTATGAAATTGTTTCTCGTGTTGCTGGTTCTGTAACAAAATTATCACTTGGTGAAATAGTTGATGTTCGACTTTCTGAACATTTTAATCATGACGAAAATATATATTTAAACATGATTTATAATAAAACAGCTTCGTTAATAGAAACTGCTTCAGCCGTTGGTGCAATTTTGTCAAATAAAGATGTCGAAACTTATTCGAAATATGGCTATCATCTTGGCATGGCTTTTCAAATTGTTGATGATATTTTAGATATTGTCGCTTCGTCTGAAGAATTGGGCAAACCTGCAATGAGCGATTTCGTCGAAGGAAAAACAACAATTCCGTATATAAAATTATGGCATTGGTTAGATAATAACGGTAAAAGATATTTAGAATCTTTGCACAAAAAACATTTGACTCCTGATGATTATAATTGGTTGTTAAAAAATCTCGAAGAAAGTGGTGGCATTCGTCAAGCAAAAGATCTTGCCAAATTTCATTCAAAATCTGCGATTAATCTTGTTAAAGATTCGCCTGAATTAATAGAAATCGCTGAAAAACTTCTTTCAAGAGGCTTTTAAAAAATGGGCTATTTATTAATTAGTTTTTCTCATAAAAATAGTAATATCGTTGATCGAGATTCGATTTCGTTTAAAGATAATTCTCGACTTGAAATATTTATGAGTCATGCAATGGCTTATTTATCAGAAATTATGATCGTTAATACCTGTAATAGAATAGAATTTTTTGCATATATTAATAATGATGATCATAAAGCTATTGATAATTTATTGCATGATATTTCTCATTCGTCGCATATTGAATTTTCACGGTTAAACGAAATGGCAAATATTTATCAAAACGAACGAGCGATTCATCATTTATTTGCCGTTGTTTCAAGTTTGCAAAGTCTTGTAATTGGTGAAACTCAAATTGTTGGACAAGTCAAAGATGCTTTTCGATTTGCTTTTGAAAACGGTTTTGCTCATCAAAATATTTCTCGAGCTGTTCATTATGCTTTTAAATGTTCCGCTCAAGTTCGTTCAGAAACTGGAATTTCTCAAAAGAAAGTTTCGATTGCAAGTGTTGCCGTTTCTCGAGCCGTTGAATTAATAGGTTCTGATTCGATTTCTGGATTAGATTCTGTTGTTATCGGTGCTGGTGAAATGAGTCGTTTATTAGTTCAATATTTGGCTTCTCGTGGAAGTCGTGTTACGATTATTAATCGAACAAAATCAAAAGCTCAAAATATCGCTCATGAAGTTAATTCTAATTCTAATAATTTAAATGCTGTTCATGTTGCTGAATTTGAAGAATTGGCAAATTTAATTAATCGAGCTTCGATTTTATTCACGGCGACCTCATCGGAAAATCCAATTATTTTAAAAAATATGGTCGAATATCGAGATTTTGAAAGATGGTGGTTTGATTTAGCTGTTCCAAAAGATATCGATAATATAGAATTAAATAATTTGCATGTTTATCGAGTTGATGATCTTCGAGAAAGTGTTGAAATAAATAAACATGAACGAGAAGAATCTATCGGTAAAGCTTATCGAATAATTGGCGAAACAACAATGAAATTTTTAAAATGGATTGATTCGTTAGATATTGAACCATTAATGAAAAATATATATTTAAAAGCTAAACAAATCGCTATCGATGAGGTCGAAAAATCAATCGAAAAAGGTTTTATTCCAGTTGAATTAAAAATTAATGCTGAAAAATTAGCTGAAAGTTCAATCAAAAAAATGCTTCACGGAGTGAGTAAAAATTTAAAAAATATTTCGAAAGATTCAAGTTCTGATATGGTCATCGAATCGATAAATTATTTATTTAATTTCAAAAAACGAGATGAGCAAAAAACCGAAGTTAGAAATCATTATAAATGTGATTATGCTGTTCAACACAGAGAAAGGATAGTTTAAAAAATATATATGATGGAAAATCTTAATTTAAATATTTTAGGCAATATCGCAGTTCATACGAGTTTTATATTTTTATTAGGTTTGTATTTAATTACTAATCTTCAATGGTATAGCTATAAAATTGAACGAGTTTTGTTTAAACATGCAAAATGGTGGTGGCATATTTTATATTTTGCAATTCCAATAATAATTGCCTATTTTTGGCAAGAATATTTTTGGCTGTTTTTATTATTTATATATATGCCAAGTTTATTAATTTGGTATAAAAAACTTGATAAAAAATTGGTTTTTACTCCACGAGTTAATCGATTCTTTTTTATGTTAATTTCTCTTTCGTTAATTCAAGATTATTTAATTTATCATGGTTTTAATAACAGTGATAAAACACTACAGTTTTCATATATGCTTCCAATTATTTTATCGATGTTTGGCAGTTTTTTAATGGAAAAAATAGTTTATCTTTCATATTATTTAAAAGCTGAAAAAAAATTAAAAAGCTTTGAAAATATAAAAGTTATTGCTGTAACAGGCAGTTATGGAAAAACTTCGATTAAAAATTTTCTCGCTGAAACATTGTCGTTAAAATATCGAGTTTATGCAACCCCACGAAGTGTAAATACTGTTGAAGGAATCGTTCGAGATATAAACGAAAATTTGCAATCTCATATCGAAATTTATATCGTTGAAGCTGGTGCAAGAGAACAGGGCGATATTTTAAAAATCGCTAAATTAACTAAACCGCATTTTTCGATTATTGGCAAAATTGGTCTTCAACATATCGAATATTTTAAAACAATCGATAAAATTAGAGATACCAAAATGGAATTAATTCATTCTGTTAATTTGCTAAAAGCTTATATTCATAAATCTGTTGATCTTGAAAATTATAATTTTGATAAATTTCAAAATAAACTAGAACGATTTGGCGAAAATATTTATAATGTTGAATCAAATTTAAATGGCACGAAATTTTTTATAAATAATAATGAATTTTTTACTCCGTTGTTGGGTGCTTTTCAAAGTGAAAATTTAGAAGTTGTTTATAAAATTGCTAATGAATTTGGTTTTTCTGTTGATGAGGTGCAACGACGATTTAAACATTTAAAACAAATTGAACATCGATTACAGAAAATAGAAACAGGTGAAAAAATAATTCTTGACGATGGCTATAATGGAAACATTGACGGAATGCTTGATGCTTTTAAAATCGTTAAAAGTTATGATGGTAGAAAAGTTCTAGTTACTCCAGGATTAGTCGAAAGTAACGAAGAATTAAATAAACAAATCGCTCTTGAATCTGATAAAATTTTTGATCTAATTATTATTACAGGTTCGTTAAACCGAGAAATATTTAGAAAATATTTAACTAATATTAATAAATCTCATGTTTTTTTACATGATAAAAATTTATTAAAACAGCTTTTAAGCGAACAAACAAAACGGGGCGATTTAATTTTATTTGCCAATGATGCCCCAAATTTTATTTAAAAAAAAGGATAAGTAATGAAAGAAAAAGAGATAAATGGTTGTGCAAAAGTTGTTCTTTTATTAAAATACTTAATAGAACATAATGAAATATCGCTAAAAAAAGTTGAACATCAAGAAGAAGTTTTTCAGCTTTTGAATATTTATCATCTTGATTTACAACATGACAGTAAATTACGAACTGTAACTAGAAATATGCAAAAACTTATGAAAGTTTTTAATACTGACAATGAAAAAGTTATCCAATATTCTAGAATAGGAAAAACATATTCATTAAAAACTGTTAATTCTGCTCTACAAACTTTTGTTAAATCAAGCGACAATGCTTATTTAATTTCTGAACTTGCTAAAAGTATTGATGTTGATGTCATTAAAGATATTCAAGATGTTGCTAATCGCGATACAAATATTTTTTACTTTCTGAACTCTGAATTCGAAAAAATAGATGATTCCAAAAAAACCGTTTTTGATAACATCAAATTATCAATCAGTAATCGAACTTATATTTCTTTTACTTATAATCACATAACAACAATAGCATTTAATAATATTATGCCATTGAGAATTTTATTTAACGAAAATAATTGGTATTTATTAGGTGTCATCGAAAAAGAACAAATTAAATTTTTTAGAATTAATTTTATCGATAATGTCGAATTAATGTCTAATACTTTTCACAACGACACTATCAAAAAATTTGCTAATTTCTTGCCTAAAATTCAAAATCCTTTAACATTATTTGGTGTTAATGAAAAAAAGGCAATTATTCAAGCTAGTCCGCGAATTGCTTTATATTTTGCAAATAATCGTAAAAAATTTCTATCTTCTCAAGAATTTATTCAACAGCAAAATGACGGTTCTGTTCTTTTTTCTGTTAAATATACCCAACCGCTTGAAGTTTTAATTTTTATTAAACGATGGCTACCTGATTTAAAAATTATTTCTTCGCCAAATGATGAACTTCAAATTGAACTAAAAAATAATTTAATGCTTAGTTTAAAAGATTATGAAAATAATTAAAATTAAATGCTAGATCCAAAATTATTAAATAAAAGTTTTGACGAAACTGTTGCAAATCTCCAGAAAAAGAAAGTTTCAGCTGATTTACTTGCTCAACTAAAAGATTTATATTTAGTAAATAAAGGCTTTAAATTAGATTTAGAAACCGCACAGGCTTATCAAAATGATAAAAGTAAATTATTTCAAAAATTGGCAAAAAATAGTGAAGAATTAAATAATTTAAAATTAGATTTAGCAAATAATAAAAATAAAATTGCTGAACTAACTGAAAAAGTTAGAGATTCTGAAATTAATCTGGAAAAATTATTGCACACGATTCCAAATATTACTTCTAACGATGTTCCATTTGGAAATGACGAAAATGACAATGTTCTTCTTGAAAATATATTAGAGCCTCGAATATTCCATTTTGAACCAAAAGCTCATTATGAATTAGGTGAAAATAATAATTGGCTTGATTTCGAACGAGGAGCTAAATTAGCTAAAAGCAGATTTACTGTTATTAAAGGTTTAGGTGCAAGATTAGAAAGAGCTTTGATTAATTTTATGCTTGATCATAATCGCGAATATGGTTTCGATGAGGTCTCTGTTCCGATTATTACCAATTCGAAATCGCTATTTGGAACTGGTCAATTGCCAAAATTTGAAGAAGATTTATTTAAAATCGAAGGTGAAGATTTATATTTAATTCCTACATCTGAAGTAACTTTGACAAATATTTTTAATGATGAAATTATAAATATTGATCAATTGCCAATTAAAATGACAGCCGTAACACCATGTTTTCGAAAAGAGGCTGGTTCAGGCGGTCGAGATATTCGAGGCATTATTCGACAACATCAATTTTATAAAGTCGAACTTGTTGCTATTACAAAACAAGAAGATAGCGATGATATTTTAGAAAAAATGATCGAATGTTCTTCGTCTATGCTTACAAAATTAGGATTACCTCATCGCAAAATGTTATTATGTGGCGGTGATATGGGCTTTTCAGCAAGAAAAACTGTTGATATCGAAGTCTGGTTACCGTCGCAAAATAAATATCGAGAAATTAGTTCTGTTTCGAATACAGGAGATTTTCAAGCTAGACGAGCAAATATTAGATATCGAGATGGTAAAAATAATAAATTAGCTCATACACTTAATGGTTCAAGTTTAGCGGTTGGAAGAACTCTTGTTGCTATTATGGAAAATTATCAACAAGCTGATGGTTCTATCGAGATTCCTGAAATATTAAAAAAATATTTATAATTATTTATTTAATTGATGAGGTAGTTTGATAAACAACTTCAGAACAAATTGCTAAACCAAAAGATGCCGTAACACCCATAAAACTTCCGCCAACTTCTCCTATTCGAGTTGTTGGCAAAAATACAGTTTTGAAATCACCGTTAAAATTACTTTTTCGTAACGAATTTCTTACAGAACGAGCAAGTGGATCGCCTTCAGTTTTCCAAATTGAATCTATTTTTAATCCAATCGGTGAAATTTTTCCACCTGAACCCATTGAGCTAATTAATTTATTTTTAAATTTATGTGCAAGTGCAACTTTGACGGAAACATCATCAACGGCATCGATTACTATTTTTGGATTTCCAAAATCAAAATTTTCAACCCATTCAGCCGTAACTTTTTGTTCAATTCCACGAATTTCTGGATATTTTTTTAATAAACTTTCAACTTTTGATTTGCCGATAAATTCATCGCTCCATAATTGACGATTCAAATTCGTTTCGTCATAAATATCAAAATCGATAATTTTTATATTTTTAAAACCAGTTCGATAGAGACAGTCAAGTGCGAAACTTCCGACTCCACCGACTCCAAAAATTAATATTTCAAAATCTTCAAATTCTGAAAATTTATCGCCAAAAATTTTTTTTACTCTATCGAACCTCATCGCAAAATTCCTAATTATTTAATTTCGTATTCAGCTCGTCCCCGTTGATATAAATCATCACCGAGAACATCATTAATTACCGTAACAGGAAAATCTTCGACTTCAATTCGTCGAATTGCTTCTGGTCCAAGTTCTGGATAGGCAATAATTTCTGAACTTTTTATTTTTTTGCCAAGTAAAGCTCCAGCTCCACCAGTTGCACCAAAATAAACAGCTCCATATTTCATGCAAGAATCTATAACTTCTCGAGATCTTTCACCTTTGCCAATCATTCCTCGCAAACCGTGAGAAATCAAAGTCGGCGAGTAGCTATCCATTCGATAACTTGTTGTTGGTCCAGCACTTCCGATTGGCTCACCCGGTTTTGGCGGAGTTGGTCCAACAAAATAAACTACTGCACCGTTTAAATCAAAAGGCAATTTTTCACCTGCCGAAATTAAATCAACTAATCTTTTATGTGCCGCATCTCGTGCTGTATAAACAACACCATTTAAAAAAACGATATCACCAGCTCGTAATTTTTTTACATCTTCATCTCTAAGAGGAGTTTTTAAATAATAAATCTGTCCCATTTTATAAATCTCCTATAAATTAAATCGTAATATGTCCATGTCTGCTACTATGACATTGAACATTAACACTAACAGGAAGTGAAGCAATATGACATGGATTACTTTCGATATGAACGGCAAGAACTGTTTTTGTTCCACCCATTCCCATTGCACCGATGCCTAATTTATTTAAATCTTCAAGAATTTTATTTTCAAGTTCAGCAAGTTCTGGATCAGGATTAACAGAACCAATATCTCGAAATAATGCATGTTTGCTAGAAATCGTAGCTCGTTCGAAAGTTCCACCGATTCCAATTCCAACAGTTAGCGGAGGACATGGATTACTTCCACCTTTTGAAACAACTTCACGAACAAATTTCATAACACCATCTTTTCCAGATGCTGGAGGTAAAACGATTGCACGGCTAACATTTTCAGAACCACCACCTTTTGCCGCATATTCGATTTCGATTTTATCGCCTTCAACAAGATCAAAATGAATAATCGCAGGTAAATTATAACCGACACTATTTTGTAAATTAGCTCGTGTAAATGGATGACATGTCGAAGCTCTTAAATAACTTTCTTTATAAGCTTCAGCAGTTGCCTGATTAATAGCATTTTTTAAAGTTCCACCTTTGACTTTTACATCTTCACCGACTTTTACAAAAAATACAGCTAAACCTGTATCTTGACAAAGTGGTCGAAACTCTTTTGAAGCAATTTGTGAATTTTCGAGAATTTGTCTTAGAATCTCTTTACTAACAGGCGATTTTTCTTCGTTCATTGCTTTTTCAAGTGCATCAATTGCATCTTTTGGCAAATTAGAACTTGTATAAGTGATGAGGTGTTTAACACCAGAAACTATTTCATTAAAATTTATTTCTCGCATAATTATTTTTTTTCCTCAAAAAATTTTTTCTCGTGCAAAATATTGACTAGTCGCTGAACAGAACTTACAGATCTTGCAAAATCTTCTTTTTCACTAAAATTAAGTGAAACTTCAATAATTTTTTCAGAACCGTTTGCTCCAAGCATTAACGGAACACCAGAAACGATATTTTTATAACCATATTCACCTTCAAGCATAATTGCACATGAATGAATCTGTTTTGTATCTTTTAAAATTGCATCAACCATAATCGAAGTAGCTTTTGCAGGTGCATAATAAGCCGAACCATTTTGTAAATATTTTACGATTTCAGCTCCACCGTTTCGAGTTCTTGTAACGATACTTGCGATTTTATCACTGGTCATTAAATCAGTTAAAGGCACACCAGCAACAGTCGAATATCTTGAAAGCGGAACCATATCATCACCATGACCTCCCATAACAGAAGCTCTAATTTGACCAGCACCGTAACCAAGAGTTTCGTGAATAAAATGAGCCATTCGGGCACTGTCAAGAACACCTGCCATTCCGAGAACTCTATTTCGAGGAAAACCTGTTGTTTTAGCGGCAACATAAACCATTGCATCAAGCGGATTAGAAACAACAATAATTACAGCATCAGGTGAATATTCTTTTACACCAAGAGAAACTTCTCGCATAATTTCAGCATTAATTAATAATAAATCATCTCGACTCATTCCTGGAAGTCTTGGACTACCAGCTGTGATAACAACGACATCACAATCTTTAACATCTGCCATAGTTTCGGCAACTTTTACAACAGTATGACTTCGAATACTTTGAGCTGCTTGAGACATATCAAGAGCTTTACCTCTAGCAATATCAACTTTATTATCTCTTAAAATGACTTCGTGGCAAATTCCCTGAACGGCTAAACTATATGCAACAGTTGAGCCGACATTTCCAGCTCCGATAATTCCGACTCTTTTGCCTCGTCGTTTACTCATAAATAGATCCTTAATATATAAATTTAATATTGTTAAATAAACAATCGATATTTAATCGAATGAATTAAATTCTAACATAGTAAAAAAATATTTTATGTAAAAGATTCTCAAAACAAAAGACATATTGCAAAAAGGATACATATTTAAATAGCTAGAAAAACGATTTTAATATTTAATTAAATACTTAAATTTACTTAAGCTTGTTTTAAGATAAATATATATACAATTCCACTCGTCAAAAGGAAATTTGGTAAAGAAGATTTATCACTAAAAAAATTGACGTGTTCTTTTATATAAAAATGAAAAATGAATTATTGAAAACTAAGCAAGTACCAACTTCTACAATTTGAGTTTTGTCTCGCAGAGAGTCAGAATGTCAGGAAATTAAAAATTTCCATTTTTATGGAGA
>JASKOM010000001.1 GCA_030152305.1 Campylobacterota bacterium | reverse complement strand
AACAAACAGATTTATCAAAATTAAAAGATCTAATTTTTAGTCTCGATTTTTCTAAAGTTGAAAATCAAGATAAATTAAAAGATTTAATATTTGCATTAGACTTTTCGCAACAAGATGAAAATCTAACAAAATTACGAGATCTAATTTTCTCAAATTTAGATTTTAAAGATCAAACTGAATTAGATAATTTAAAAGATTTATTGTTTGCACTTGATTTTTCTCAACAAACAGATTTATCAAAATTAAAAGATCTAATTTTTAGTCTCGATTTTTCTAAAGTTGAAAATCAAGATAAATTAAAAGATTTAATATTTGCATTAGACTTTTCGCAACAAGATGAAAATCTAACAAAATTACGAGATTTAATTTTCTCAAATTTAGATTTCTCGAATCAAACAGATTTAGATGAATTAAAAGATTTATTATTTGCACTTGATTTTTCAAAACAAACAGATTTATCAAAATTAAAAGATCTAATTTTTAGTCTCGATTTTTCTAAAGTTGAAAATCAAGATAAATTAAAAGATTTAATATTTGCATTAGACTTTTCGCAACAAGATGAAAATCTAACAAAATTACGAGATCTAATTTTTAATTTAGATTTTAAAAATCAAACAGATTTAGATGAATTAAAAGATTTATTATTTGCTCTTGATTTTTCAAAACAAGACGGAAATTTATCAAAATTAAAAGATCTAATTTTTAGTCTCGATTTTTCTAAAGTTGAAAACCAAAACAAATTAAAAGATCTTATTTTTAGTCTCGACTTTTCAAAACAAGACGAAAATCTAACAAAATTACGAGATCTAATTTTTAATTTAGATTTTAAAAATCAAACTGATTTAGATGAATTAAAAGATTTATTGTTTGCACTTGATTTTTCTCAACAAACAGATTTATCAAAATTAAAAGATCTAATTTTTAGTCTCGATTTTTCTCAAGTTGAAAACCAAAATAAATTAAAAGATCTTATTTTTAGTCTCGACTTTTCAAAACAAGATACAAATTTAGAGAAATTAAAGGATTTGATTTTCTCGTTAAATTTTGAAACTCAAAATACAAATTTAATTAAATTAAGAGATTTATTATTTAATCAAGATTTTGATATTTATCGTGATTTAAGCAAAGTAACAGATTTAATTTTTGCTATCGATTTTGATCAATATAATTCAAATTTGGCAAAACTAAAAGAGTTAATTTTCGCAACTGATTTTGATATTGTCAAAGACAGCGATAAATTAAAAGATTTAATTTTTAATACGGGTTTTGCAAATCAAGATGAAAACTTGACAAAAATTAAAGATTTGTTATTTAGTATGAATTTTTCTAATCAAGCTGATTTTGATAATTTGCGAGATTTATTATTTGCTATTGATTTTTCAGCTCAACAAACAACACTTGAAACTTTGAAAAATTTAGTATTTAATCTCGATTTTAGCGACAAAAATCAATCGATGACTAAATTAACAGAATTAATTTTCTCGCTTGACTTTTTAGATAAACAAGATTATAAAAAATTAGCTGAATTAATTTTTGCACTTGATTTTTCTCAACAAAATAATTATTTGGCAAAATTAAAAGATTTAGTTTTATCGAGAGATTTTGCGGAAGCAAATAGTTCAATGGCTCTTCTTCGAGATTTAATTTTATCCGCTGATTTTAATAGTCAAACAAATTTATCAATCGAAAAATTAAAAAATCTAATTTTTAGTCTTGACTTTTTAGATAAAGATGATTCTCAAGAAACATTGAAAGACCTCATCTTGGCTCTTGATTTCAAAGCAGTTGATACTAATCTTGAAACGATAAAAGATTTAATTTTCTCGGCAAATTTTGATATGAGTCATTCGACTTTGGTTGCTCCAAAAGTTAATGATTTTACATTTTCGCTTGACATGGAACAGGTTAAAACAAACTTAGAAACTTTAAAAAATATAATTTTATCTGTTGATTTTGAGCAATTAAATCAAGTCGATTATACAAAAGATATTTTGCAAAATTTATTATTTTCGTTGGATTTTTCACAACAAGATAATAATTTGGCAACTTTAAAAGATTTAATTTTTTCTGAAGATGTTCTTGTTGATTATAATCAGACTGTTGATCAAATGGAAATGATAAAAGGAATAATTCTTTCGTTAGATTTTAGTAATCGTTTTGATACTTTTTCGACATTGAAAGATTTGGTATTTCCAAAAACAAATATGTATTCAGAAATCGATTTTGAAAATTATGCAATGACAATGTATGAATTACTTTTCTCGTTGTCGTTTCCAATTGCCGACGAACGAATTGCAACTTTGAAAAATCTATTTTTTAACCGTGATTATGAATCTGTTTCGGATATTTCATATAAAGAATCGTTAATCATGAACTTTGATATTGATTTCTCGAACTATTCAGGAATTGATACGACATATCTTGAAGCTGATGCAAATACAACTCAAATTTTTGCTGGTTCAAAATACGATATTCCGCAAATGATAGATTATTTCCCATATTTTGCAACTAGATTAACATACACAACAATATTTAATATGTGTAAATATACATATGAATATAACTCTGAATTAAAATCAGATTGTATGGATTTAGAAGTTTCAACTGGAATTTATTATTTAATTATTCAAAGCGGATATGCTACAAATCCAAATTAAACCTTAATTTTATTTCTCGTCGTTATTAAATTTTAATGGCGGGAAAGTTTTATAGTTTTTCACTAATATATTCTTCACGGTTAGATCTGGTAAAATTTCTAAATGTATCGTTAAATTGGAGATTTTATAAGTAAAATGTTAGATAAAATTAAACTATTAAAACAAGAGATTCATAAAGTTGTAATCGGTCAAGAGAGATTAGTTGATTCTTTAATTATCGGTTTAATCTCAAATGGTCATATTCTTGTTGAAGGTGTTCCGGGACTTGCAAAAACAACGGCAATTAACACATTGGCAAAAGTCTTAGGTTTGCATTTTAAACGAGTTCAATTTACTCCTGATCTTTTGCCAACTGATATTATCGGAGCTGAAATTTACGACCAAAAAACTGGTGAGTTTCGTCTTAAAAAAGGTCCAATATTTACCAATTTATTATTAGCCGACGAAATAAATCGAGCTCCTGCAAAAGTTCAATCTGCACTTTTAGAAGTTATGCAAGAAAGACAAGTTACGATCGGTGATGAAACTTTTAAATTGTCGCCTCCTTTTTTAGTTCTTGCTACACAAAATCCTCTCGAACAGGAAGGTGTTTATCCTTTGCCTGAAGCTCAATTAGATCGTTTCATGTTAAAAGTCGTTGTTGGTTATAACTCGCCTAATGAAGAATTGGAAATTCTCAATCGTTTTTCTCGTTCTGGTCAAATTGGAACGATTAACCAAATAATAAATTGGGAAGATATTTCGTCGATTCGCGATGAGGTAGAAAAAATTCATATCGATGAGCAAGTAAAAAAATATATTATTAATTTAATTTTTGCATCACGATATCCAGAAAAATATGGCTTGAGTCATATCAAAAAATATATTTCGTCTGGTGGTTCGCCACGAGCAACTATCGATTTAACAAAAGTTTCAAAAGCGAGAGCTTATTTATATGGCAAAGATTACTTATCGCCTGTTGATATAAGTTCGATGATTCATGAAGTTTTAAGGCATCGAATCGTAACAACTTTTGAAGCAGAAGCTGACGGAATAAACTCCGATAAAATTATTAATGAGATTTTATCTCGTGTTGAAATTCCGTAAGTAGAAAACTTTTGCGAATCATTTTTTTATTTATAATTTTTTTCGTTCTTCTTGAAACAGCTGGTATTTATGTTACCAGAAATTTCAGAGATCGAGAAATAAAAGATATATTAAGTAATAGTATTAATGTAAATACAGTTTTATATAATTCGATAATAAATATTTTTCAAAATACCGCTGATGTTATACATGATGATATTATGGATTATGAAAAAGATATAGCTGATATTTTATATTTATCAAAAGAAAATAATTTAACAGCTAATATTCAACGAGAAAAACTATTTAATTTAATAAAAGATAAATTTCAATTTTATCACTTAAAATATCATTTAGAACAGATTCATTTTCATTTGCCTGAAGGCATTTCTTTTTCAGATGCTCAATGTGATTCCAATAAAATTAATACAGAACATATGCATGAAATTGCAAAAACAAATAGTCTAATTCGCGATAATATAAAAGAAAAATTAGACAAATTTGAAAGATTTGCAACTTATGCTAAACTTGACGAACAATATCATCTTGTTAGTTTTATTCCAATTTTTAGTCTTGATGGAAGTAAAGTTGCCTATTTTATATCTTATGAAAATGATAATCAATTAATACGAAAACAGTTCGAAGATTACAACGAACGAATATATTTATTAACATTTTTTTTAATTATTATATTAGTTCTAGCATATAAATTATTAAAAAAAGATTTAGAAATATATAAAATAAATAAGAATTTGCAAAAACGAGTTGATAATGCCGTTGAAGAAAACCGACGAAAAGATATGTTAATTATCGAACAATCAAAACTTTCAGCAATGGGTGAAATGATTAATTCAATTGCTCATCAATGGCGACAACCTTTAAATCGTATTTCTCTTGAAGTTACAAATATCGAAGAAGATTTTTCTTATAACGAATTAGATCAACAAAGTTTAAATCAATATAGTTCAACAATTCAAGATAATATTCAATATTTATCAAAAGTTATTGATGATTTTAGAGATTTTTATAAACCTATTGATAAAAATGAAGAAATTGAATTATTGTCGGCAGTTCAATCAGTTGTTGCAATGTTTAAAAGCGAATCAAACGAAAAACATATAATTATTTCAATAACTGATGATTTAATTAGCTCTTTTAAAATTAAGTTTTGGCGAGAATTTAAACAAGTTCTTGTTAATTTAATTTCAAATTCTATTGATTCTATCGAAAATATTCATGAACGACACGGAACAATATTTATTAATCTCAAAGAAAAAGATAATTTTATTGTTATTGAAATTGGTGATAACGGCAAAGGAATAAATATCGATATTGCAAATAAAATATTTGAACCATATTTCACAACAAAAATAAACGGTGAAGGCACAGGAATGGGCTTATATGTTTCAAAAATTACAATTGAGACAAATATGAACGGAACAATTTCTTTTCAAGATAATTCGCCTCGAGGTGCAATTTTTATAATTAAATTACCTAAATTTCCTGTAATTTCCAATTTAAAATATGATTGAAATTCCAATTATAATTATCGCTGGTGGCAAAAGTTCTCGAATGGGTGAAGATAAAGCTCTTCTTCCATTTGGCAATTATTCAACAATGGTCGAATATCAATATTTCCGATTAAAAAAAATATTTAAACATGTTTATATTTCTTGGAAAACCGAAAAAAAATTTATCGAAAAAGATATTTCTATTTTTGATTTAGACGAATATAAAAATATTTCTGCTCCAACAGTTGCCATTTTATCGATTATTAATTTCGTTAAAACAGGCTATTTCTTTGTTTTAAGTGTTGATACTCCGTTTTTTCCAGAAGAAGCTTTTTTAAAACTTTTTAATTCTATTTCGCAAAATAATCTCGATGAGGTCGTTATTGCTTCGAATAATCGCGGTATTGAGCCATTAATTTCGATTTATCACACTTCTATTTATAACAAAGTAAAACAGATGATTAACGACAATAACCACAGTTTGACATACCTCATCAATCATTCCGTTTCAAATAAGATAGAATTTGCTAATGAAGATATTTTTTATAACTTAAATTATAAAACAGAATACGAGCAAGGTTTATTATGGTTAAAAGAGATCAAAAAATAAAAAATCAAATAGAAAGTTTATTATTAAATGGCAATTTTAAAGATGAAAATGAACACGAAATTTGCCAAGCTTTATTAGATCGTTTTGTTGAAGATAGAAAACGGTTAGATTCAATTTTACAAAGTGCAGATAAACGAGAATATAAATTAAAAGAAACAAAAGAACAATTAGAACTTTTATTAGAAGAATCGTCTAAGTTAGCAGTTATTGGCGAAATGGTTGATGCAATTGCTCATCAATGGTCGCAACCTTTGGGCATTATTTCGTTATATACAAAAATGGTTGTTGAAGATTTTAATTACGGTGATGTGAATGAAGAATATTTAACTAATTTTTCTAATAAAGTTGAAACACAAATTCAGCATTTGGTTGAAACTTTGCATGAGTTTAGAAGTTTCTTCCGTCCTGATAAAACTTCAGCTAATTTTTCTATGAGTGAAATAATAAAAAGTGTTCTTAATCTTATGCAAGATGTTATAAAAGGCAATCAAATAAACTTGTCTGTTCATATCGAAACTGATTTTCAACTTTCTGGTGCTAAAAATGAGTTTAAACATGTAATTATAAATTTAATAAATAATGCAAAAGATATTTTTATTGAAAGACATATACAAAATAAAAAAATAAATATTCTTGTTGATATTATCGATAATATTGGAGTTATTGAAATTAGCGATAATGGTGGCGGAATTCCTGAAGATGTTTTGCCAAAAATATTTTTATTGCACTTTACAACAAAAGAGGCGAAAGGTGGAACAGGAGTTGGTCTCCACCTTTCAAAAACGATAATCAAAAAAATAAATGGTGATTTAACCGCTCACAATCATAAAGATGGAGCAGTATTCAAACTTACTTTTCCGAAATTTTTACCATTCGACCCGTTTTCCTCTAATTAACGGAATTCTTTCGTTTTGAGTAGAAGTTGGATCTGAATTTATATCAGATGGATTATCTTGTTTATTAAATTTAACATCAAACGAATTAGTTTTACTTGAATCATCTAATAAATTATAAACAAAATATAGATGATTCGCTAATTCTATTAAAATAGGATAATCTATATTTGTTCCATTTTCTTTATCAAGCAACTTAATATTTTTTTCACGAACAAGCAATCTTGAACTATACGGAGTTGATAAATTAACTTCATTTATTAAAGATTGATTTGCTTCAAGATGTCTATACCAATTATTCGAAAGTAATTTATCTCCAAAAACATTTTTATTATTTATTTCAACACTGCTATAAATTTCAAGTCTCAACGAAACATTTGTCTCATCTTCGTCAATCGATAAATCAGGTGAAATCATACGAGCATAATAAAACGGCACAGAACCAACCAACGAATAATTCGAAGTTTTTGGATTAGAACTTGAAGCTAAACAATAAAAATCATTGTAATTTACTTTTGGATGAGGTGATTCTTCGTAAGCCCAAAAAACAGTAAAATTATTTTGAAATCTGTAAATATAAGCATTTGATCCGCTTTCATCTGCACTCCAAAAATTATTATTCCAATTATTACTTTGAAATACTGATTTAGAACTATTAGCTTCAGCCCGAGTTGGTAATTTCAATCCTTTGCTTTCGCATAAAGCTTTTGCTTGATCCCAAGGTAACGAAGAAGTATGTTTATATCCTCCAGATGAACCTGATGTTGTTTGAGCTTGAGCTGTTTTACTTGGCATAAATTTAGAAATATTAACTTCAGATAAACTAACAACGATCATATTTTGTGGCTGACTTGCATTTCTTTCAAAGTTAAATCGATATGAAATATTTAATTCACCATCTGTAAAATCAGTTGAACTAAGATTATATTCGATCGTGTTATTTCGAACATAGCCTTTATCAGCAAGTAATTTAAAACCTGAAGTTCCATTTAATGAAATATTCGTATCGATTTTTTCAGAATAACAGCCATTTTTGAAATTTGCGGTTTTTGTGTTTTCGCTATTTTTTGCTTCATATCGAATAGATATTTTTCCAGCCATTTTTGATAAATCATTTGAATAATATGTGTAATTATTTTCATATGGCAAAAGTTCCGCTGAAATTGCAATTTGCGATAAATTCAGATCAAGATATGCTTCAGCTGATTTTATTAATCTTTGAGAATCGCTTGTGTCAAGTTTGTCAGTTTTCGCAAATTCATAACCGTTTCGTTCAGAAATAGAAAATTTAATTCGTCCAATTTCTGGATATTTTGGAGAAATCGAAACTGTTCCATTTGAAAATGAAATTGGTGATGAAATATTTGATAACGGTTTTGAAGAACAATTTGATTTGATTTCACTGTAATTAAAATCTAACGATGAGGTGCTTGAATTACTTTCGTTGTAATTTGAAACGGTTGAACCATTTAAATTAACGGCATTTATCGAAACATTAAAACTATTGCCAGAAATAATTGAAGTTGGCATTGTTGAAAAAACAAATTTATCTGGTCGAATCGAAAAATTGTCGTCAGAAATTCCGTTGTAATCTGTTGATTCTATTTTTACAAAACAGCTTTTTGAAATAGAACTTGGAGTTATGCCCTTTACAATAGTATTATTATTCGTAAAAATAATATTGCCTATGTCATAAATCGTTGCTAAATTTGAGTTATCGATTAATTTTGCTGAAATATTTCCATCGTAATTTTGTAATGTTCCGTTTTCGTCAAAAGCTAAAAATTCTAATTCGAAATATTTACCAGCGGTTTGAGTTGTGATTTTATAATCAGTTCTATTTTTTTCGCGAACTTTGAAAATAAATTTTGCTTTTGCAGCTGTTGGATTATTAATTATTACACCAGTTGTTTGGCAAGATTGATCAATTGGTTTTGCATCGCCAACAAGTGATAAATTAAAAATATTATTCGAATCTGAAAGAGTTTCTGAAGTCATCGAATTCATATCCCAAATTGCTTTTTTGCCTCCAGATTCAAATGATAAATATCTAATTTCACCTTTAAAGTTTTTGCCAAAATATCCATTTGTTCCGCTTTCAATACCTTTACCAATCCAATTTGAATTAGAAATATATTCGATAAATTGCCCATTTAAGAAAATTATAACTTCACCAGTGTTACTTATAAATCGTAAATTTAAATAATTAACAACTCCGTCAAAAATATCAGATGCTCGAATATTCGATAAAACTGAAGAGAAACCACCAATCGATAAAATTACCTCATCGTTATTTTTATAAAATTTAAAACCTGTTCCAATTTCTACTAATGAACCTTCACTTCCGCTGAAACCAATTGAAAAATTAAAATCACCATTATTAAATAATTGATAATCAGTTGGATCTTTTGTGCAATAAACTTTACTTTTATAGCGAGTTTGATCTTTTTGAGAAACTGATTCTTCGATAATAATATGATTGTTATCTAATTTGAAATGCCATCCGTTTTCAGAGCCTGAAGTATCATAAGACCACCACCAATCATTAGAAAAATTATTAGTTATAAAAATATTTTTTAATATTTCTAATTCATTTCTTTTTGGATATCTCATACTTTTTGACGAACAAATAGAATTACCTTCTGACCAAATTAAATTAAATCCATGAATATAATTAGGAATATTTACTTTGCTTTGATTAAATTCGAGATAACCTGTTCCGTTTAATTCAACACCGATACAACTACCAGTATCTGGAATATTTATTTTTTCTTCTTTGACAGAAATTACATAACTTTTTGTAAATAAATCACAATTTGTTGATGAAGGAGCTTTATAATAATTTGCTGTGATATATCTAACTGAAAAATTTGCACTATTAAAATTTGTTCCGTCGATTAATATCGTGAAAATCATTTTATCAACGATGAGGTTTGTTGTTGTCATATTTGTAGCAACATAACCGTCGCTATCAAAATCAGCTTCACGGTCAAGTTTGCCACGACTTCGAACAAGAACATCTTTATAATAAAATTCATAAACGGCTTTTGCTCCACCAGAAGCTGTAAATCGATCACCTAATCCAGAAAAACCAACTTTTATATCAGTAATTGGTTTTGCAAAGTTTATAACTATTTTTTCAGCATAGCCTTTTGCAGGTAATTTACTATCAGATATCCAATCAATTTGACCATCATCTCCAGATTTTCCATTAACACCTAAACCAGTTGAAACATGATCAGCTAATTTTGTTTTTGTAGTTGTTGTAACAAAATGAATAGAAGCCAATGTTGAATTTGCTCCGTCATAACCAGTGATATTAATATCACTATATTTTTGCCATTTTGCTAATGTCGTTGTTAAACTTTCTGTCGTTTCTGGATTTAATGAAACTGCACCTAATTCAATGTTTTTTATAGTTGAAGTTGTTGGGCTTTTTTTAACTGTAATTAATATTTTAAATGTTTTATTTACATCTGAACTATTTGCTTTGAACTTTAAACTTTTAAATACTTTTTCCCAATTTGCTGAACTTAAACCACTGTTTGACTTAAATATTAGTTGTCCATTTGATGACAAAGATTTATCAACGGTTAAACTTAATGAAGAAATAATTGCTTGATCATATTCGATAAAACTTATTTCTCCAGGTGAAGAATCTGAATTAATAACTTCTACGATTGCTATATCATTTAGACTTGTTGAACAATTTAGTGAAAAATTATTGTCTATTATTGTTGGTATTCCAGCTGAAACAGTTATATTAATATCTTCTGGTTTTGCTGGTGCTGATGAGGTCGCCGAAATACAATATACATTTTTATAATTAACATTTTGCATATTTTGAATAAAATCTTCGGTCCAATGACTTGAGCCAGTGATTCGATATTGATAACTCCAACTTGAATCGATAATATCTCGAGTCCAATATTCGCCATTATTTCCGCCACTTTTAGAAATAGCTTTCATTTCATCGCGAGAAGGCAATTGCATATTTGATTTTGCACATTCTGCAACTGCATCGGGCCATCGATATTGATTTGTCAAACGAAGCATTTTTTCAGGAGCAACTGGAACAAAAACAGCAGTCGGCTTTGTTGAACCATAATAAATACAATAAACAGTTTTTTTATTATATTTTTGCATCGATTGAGACCATTTATCGGACATTCTGAAAACATAGGCATCGTTTGAGTTTATTTCATCGTTTGACCAATATTCACCGTTGTCTCGAGATAAATTAGCAACTTCTGTAAGTTCTGCACGAGTTGGCAAAGTCATGCCTAAATCAGAACAGCCTTCTTTTGCTTCAATCCATTCGTAATCTTGCCAAGGTAGTTTTTGATAACCACCAATCGCACTAAACAATTTGTTAATTAATATGAAATAGACAAATAATATAAAAATTATTTTTTTGTTCATATTTGATCCTTTATAAGAGATTGATAATTCTACCAAAAAGAAATATCGATAAATCTCTAATAATAAAATATATAAAAATATATAAGATCTAAAATCAAGTTAATAATTTCATAATTAAAACATTGATTTAATTTTAATTTGAGAAACATAAGACTTTTTTGTTATTATTTCATAAACCAGCAATAAGCTGAAAGGAAAATACATAATGAGGTCTTTTTTTGTTGCTATCTTTTTATTGTCGACAATGCTTTTTGGAGCATTAGTTGATGAAAAAAGAATCGAGGTATCAAAGATAGGCGACAACCGTTACACAATGAGGCTCTATTTCAATTATGAGAACCCTTATAATTTGGAAGTAACCCTTATAGGTCCGTTAGCTTATCAAACTGTTACCATTCCTATTCCTGATAGGCTCAAAATCTTAAAAATGAAAGCCGAAGTTCATTACACTCCGTCTTTAGTTTTATATCATGCAAGATCAACTGTTTCAATTGTTTCTAACGATTTTACAATTAAACAATTTGGTCTAAATGAACAAAGATTTAAAGATAGTGGTCTCGTCGTTGTTTCAGCAGATATACCAGTTAAAACTCTTGATAAATATAATAAAATTGGTGCAAGATTTATTCAACATTATTCTTCTGGACAAGGAAAAGAAGATATTGAAGAAACATCAGCACCAGAATTATGGACTCAAGTTGATTTAGCTCATAGTTTTGTTGAATTCGAATTCGCTTTAAAACCATTTGAAGAAAAATTATCTTCAATTAGTAAATTTATGCTAGATAATAAAAATGTCTTTAAAGATACAATGAATTTAGTTTTTCCAAAAGTTCCAAATGATGATGATTTTTTTAATTATGCTTTTATGTCAAACTTAATGGGCAGTATGCTCAAATATCGAGATATGGGAATTACTGTTTCTACAAAAATTTTAAATAATAAAAATAACATACTTATTATGACCAGAAAAGAATTGTTGGAAACAACGAATGAGTTTAGAAAACAATATCCAGATTTTGAATCAAAAATTAAAGGTAATATTAATGTCATTCGAAATCCTTTTCAAGAAGATAAAGGTTTATTAATCGTTACTGGTGATACTTATGATGATTTAAAAAATGCTCTTTTTAGAATGGTCAATAAAGATATTCAGCTTCTTGAAGAACAATATTTAAAAGTTACAAAAACAGATATTCCTGGAAAATCTAAACCGTATTCGGCACCTGGTTTTATAACAATAGGCGAACAAGTTTTATTTTCAGATTTAGATTATCACACACAAACATTTGTTGGAGAACAACCAGAAGATGTGTTACTAAACTTTAATATTTACCCAACAGTGAAATATACATCACTTGATGCAATTTCAACAAGTTTAAATATAATTTACGGTGGAGAAATGCGAAGCGATTCGGCAACAAATATTTTTTTAAATAATGTTTTTGCTTATCAAATCCCAATTGGAGGCGGTCAAGACGAATCATCAAATGGAGCATTACAACAATTTAAAAGCAAAAATAAAAGTTCTGTGCCATCTAAATTATTAAAAAAAGGTAAAAATGTATTAAAAATCAAGTTTCAAATGATTCCATCAACTGGACATGCACTTGTAAGGTTTAATAACGATACTCTTAAATTAACACTTCAAGATGATTCGTATATTACTTTTCCAAGAGCAAAAACAGAAGTTGAACTTCCAAGTTTAAAATATATTCAAGAATTGGCATTTCCATTTTCGATATATCCAGATCTTCAAAATACAGGTATTTTAATTACAGATTTTGATAGCCGAACTGTTGCATCAGCTATGTATGTAGCTTTTTATTTGGGTAAAACATTAAGTTATCCAGCATATCGATTGACTGTTACAGCTGATATTAACAAAATTATCAATAAAGATATAATTTCCGTTGGAAGTCAAGTTGAGAGATATGCTCTTCTTTATCAAAATGCTCCTATTCAATTTACTAAAGAAGGTGTTGTTAAAGAAATCGCTTTAGCTTCTAAATATGTTGAGGAGGGATCAGTCAGGGTAAAACAACATACGGCTACAACAAAAATGATCGAATCTTCGAATCTAAAAGATCATTTATTAGTTCAAACATATCAGTCTCCTTTTAATGAAAGAAGAGTTATTTTAGAAATTTCTAGTTTGACTCCAGAAACATTAATAAAAGGTATCGAAAACGGCTTCAGTCCAGTTCATTTAGGACAGTTTAACGGTGATGTATGGCTTTATAATATAAATGATGACAAAAGTTATTCATTTAAATTCAAAGAAAGTTATGTTCTCGATGAACTTGTTGATGAATATGTCAAAGAAGTTAAAATTAAAAAAGTTAATGAATTTTAAAGGTTAATTATTATGAAAAAATTGTTTTATGTAATGATGGTTTCGGTTTTTTTATTGCAAACATTTGTAAGCCAACCACTTTATGGATTAGTTGATCCAGCAAAAGAAAAAAGAATAGTCGTGTCTCAAGTAGGTTCTGATAGATATAAATTAAGAATTTATTTAAATGCAGATAATCCATATGAAATTAGTGCAATGTATGTTGAACCAACATCGCAATTAGCTGTAACATTGCCTATTCCAAATCGTTTTAATGTTTTAGATATGAAAGCTCATGTTGAATATACCTCATCGATCAATGTCGAAAATGATGGTTCAACAATTGCTTTAAAATTAAATAAACATTATGTTACACAGTCAGAACTTCTAGAAAAAGGTAGAGGTGGCGGAACAACAATAGTTGATTATTCGATCCCAACCGATAAACTTTTTGAAGGTTATAACACTGTTTGTATAGCAATTCAACAAAGAGGCACAAAAGGTTCAGGAGGTTCAGATAAAGCTGGAGCACCAAGTATCGACAATTGTGCAAACTTTGGACAAGTAACAACAGGAATCACAACTCCAGTTTGGACACAAATTGATACACGAAATAGCTATATCGAAATGACTTTTAAATTAAAATCTTTTGAAGAAAAATTAAGTTCAATTCAAAAATATTTGTTTGATAGCAAAAATCATGTAACCGATAAAATTAATTTTGTTTTTCCAGCAACTCCAACTGAACAAGATCTTCAAAATTACGGATTTATGGCAAATGTTATAGGAAATATTTTAAAATTTAAAGATATTGATTTTACTGTTTCAACAGAATTAGTTAGTAATCGAAACAATGTAATTGTTATGACAAAAGATAAAGTTACAGAATTATTAAAAAAATATGATGATAACAACGGTTCTGTTAGTAGCAAAATCAACGGAAATATAAATGTAGTAACTAATCCTAAAAATAATTTAAAAGGGATTCTTGTAATAACAGGTGATTCTCAATCAATTATTGAATCAGCTATTTTACGAGTTGCTGATAGCGATTTACTTCTTATGGAAGAACATAGTATAGCAGTTGGCGAGAAAAAAACACCTGAAAAATCATTACCGTTTTCAACAGATAAATTTGTTCCTTTTGATGTAGATGTTCCATTCTCAAAAATGAAATATACAACAAGAACATTCTCTGGTGATAGCACAAATTCAGTTACTTTAGACTTTTTACTATATCCAATTTATCGATTTGATGAAAATTATTCGATTAGTATTGGTGTTAATACTCTTTCAGCTGACAATACAAAATTAATGGGTAATCTTTTCTTAAATGGCAATTTTGCACATCAATTCGTAGATACAAAACCATTTTATTCATCGAATGCTAGTGATTTCAAAACAATTGTTGGAAAAAATATTTCATCGGCACTTATTAATGGTGGAAAAAATAATCTAAGATTAAACATGTCTGTATGTAGTAGAGATACTGCTGTTCCTTGTAATTCATCAGTTATGAATACGACTATAAAAGATGATTCGTATATTCATATACCAAGAGGAAAAATGGAAGTCGAATATCCAAATTTAAAATATATTTCTGATATGGGATTCCCATTTTCGATATATCCAGATCTTCAAAATACAGGTATTTTAATTACAGATTTTTATGCTGAAACAATTGCATCAGCAATGCATATTGCTTTCCAATTAGGTAAAACAGTTGAAAATCCAGGTTATAGAATGATTTTGACATATGATATTAACAAAGTTCTAGATCGAGATATTATCGTTATCGGCGGACAAATTGATAAATATGCTCCTTTATATGAAAATGCTCCTATTAAATTTATTAAAACAGCAAATTCAAAAAAAGAGATAAGTTTAGAAAGACAAATGAAACTTAAATCAGTTGAAAAAATCGATTTTTCGAGTTATTTAATTGCTCAAACATACCAATCTCCTTTTAATCCTAGAAGAGTTGTTTTTGAACTTCTTGCTAAAACTCCAAAAACTCTTTTAAAAGGTGTTCAAGAAGGTTTAATTACAAAAAATTTAGGTAATTTTGATGGAGATCTTTGGTTATATAATCTTGATACAGAAAAAACTTCATCATATTCAATTGCTGAAAAATATAAAGTTCGAGATATTATAGAAGACGAAAATGTTTTATATGATGACGAGCAATATAAAAAGATAACAGAGTTCTAATAAACTGATGCGACTTATTTTGCTTGTAGCAATAACCATTGGGATTTTATATGCTGAAAAAATTAAAATTTACCAAGATGGCATTATTCTCGACAAGACAAAATATGGCAAAAACATCGTAAAAATATATTTAAATCATGAGAATGTCTCACAAAATGAGATCATTCTCTCTGGATTAAGTCCATCATTTTCGATAGATATTCCAGTGGCAAATCGATGGAAAGTTTTATCAGCAAGAGCTATAATAAAATATACTCCATCGATTGCTCTTGAAACAAGTAGGTCTTTTTTAAATTTAAAAATACAAAACTATACTTTAAGACAATATATTCTTTTAGATAAAGCTTATTCAGATAATGGTGAAAAAAGCATCGATGTTTTATTGCCATATAAAAACTTTGAAAATCACAATCTTTTTACTATTCAACTATATCAACACTATGTAAGAAGTCCACAAGAGGATGTAACAAAAGCTCCTGAAGTTTGGACTCAAATTAATCTTGAAGATAGTTATATTGAACTTGAAATAGAAAATAACGAAATTACAAATGAATTGTCATCGATTTTTGGTAGTGTCTTTGATGTTAATAATCCTGTTGAACAAAAAATAAACTATGTATTTCATACGATTAATAATCAATCTTTATATAATTATGTGTTTTTCTCGTCAATTTTAGGCAAAGTTCTTCAAAGTAGAAAAATAGATTTTTCTGTAACAGATAAAATATTTGACATGGATCGGGATAATTTAATTATTGCAACAACTGATCAACTTCGTGAAATCTTTGATGTTAATAAATTTGGATTTCAAATTAAGGGCAATATCAATATTTTTAAAAATCCTAAAAATAATAATTTAGCCTTAATAATTATTACTGCAAAAACAGAAGAACAATTAAAAGAAGTTTTATATTCAACTTTTGGATTAGAATTAAATTTAAATAGTGGAAACAGTAAAATTATTAAAAAAGTTATATATCCTGAAAAAGCAAAAGCCTATTCGAGTCCTGATTTTGTTTCTCCAGGACAAAAAATATATTTTAAAGAAATGGGTTATAAATCAAGAACATTTGAAGGTTTTCTTGCTCCTCCGTTAGATATTGAATTTAAACTTTATCCAGATGTCAGATTTCAAAAAAAAGATAAAGGTTATGTTCATATTGATTATATTTTTCCAATAACTATTCAAAATGAGTCAATTTCTAATTTATTTATAAATAATATTTTTATATCTCAAGTTAAAATGTTAGAAGAACGAGATACTCAAAGTATTAAAAATTATCTTATGATGGATAGCAAAACCTCATCGAAATATCCTGTATCTTTATTACAAGGTGGAAAAAATAAACTTAGTATTCAATTTAGTATGATTCCTATTGTTTGGAACCAAAAAACATTACAGGCTTCAATTTTAGAAAGTTCATATTTCGAAATACCTGAAGCTGATAATTTTATAGCAATGGCTGATTTAAAAGATTTTATATCTTCAGCATATCCGTATTCGATTTATCCAGATCTTCAAGATACATATTTTCTTTTAACAGATACAAGTTTGAATTCAATACAGGCTCTTATGCAAATAGCTCGTTTTTTAGGCGAAAATATAAAATATCCTCCATATTATTTAGAAATTGGACATGATATAAAAACAGAGCAATTTAATAAAAATATAATTGTTGTTGGTGATTATAATGATACTTTTGACAAGATATATAAAAATGCTCCAATGATTTTATCAAAACAAGGTTATGCTAGAACAATCGATTTATCTAATAAATTTGCCGAATCTTTAGAAGACTTAGAAAAAAGAGAAATAGATGAAAATCTTGAAACAAGAACTCGTTTTTTAAAAATATTTGAAACAACAGAAAAAAATGACTATTTAACAGCACAATTTTTTCAATCGCCGTACAATAATGAAAAAACAGTTTTATTATTTGCTGGGCAAAATAATACAGATTTAGCAAACGAAGTTAAGCAAATTTTTGATAGCAAATACCGTGATAAAATTAAAGGCGATTTAGTTATCTCGAAACTTATATCTCAAAAACAACGAGAAATATTTAACTTTGATATAAAAGAAAACTATTTTATTGGTTCTATTTCAACAATTAGCAAAATTTATTCAATAATTGGAGAAAGACCTTTGTTATTCTTTTTTATATCTTTAATGCTAATTATATTAGCTACTTATCTTTTAAGAAAGGTATTATTACTTTATAAGGTTAGGTATCATCACGATGCAGATTAAATCTATATTTCAAAAGCTATTTTTTTCGCTTTTTTTATCAACTATAATGTTTTCAGAACTACACGGACTTAATTCAGATTATTGGTCCGTTTTTAAACGAAACTTTATCACTCCAGAAGGTAGAGTTATCGATAGATATAATCAAGATATTACTCATACTGAATCTATTGGATACGGCATGTTTTTTGCTGTTTCTTATGGCGATCAAAAAACATTTTATCTTGTTCGAGAATGGTTAAAAAAGAATATGAGTCTCGGACAAACAAATTTATATGGCTGGAAATGGGGCAAAAACGATAAAGGTGAATGGGGCATGTTGGATCCAAATAATGCAACTGATGGCGACATGTGGATTGCATATTCTATGCTTTTAGCTTATGAAAAATGGAAAGATAATTATTTATTGCAAGAAGCAAAAAGTTTAATAAAATCAATCAAAGAAAATACTATTATTAAATATAACGGTAAAGTTTTATTACTTCCTGCTCAATTTGGTTTTAACAAAGATGATTATATTAAACTAAATCCATCATATACAATACCTTTTATTTTTGAAAAATTCGCTCATTACGATAATGATCCAATTTGGAAAACTTTAATTTATGACAGTGTTGATATGTTTCAAAATTCAGCATTAGGCAATTTAAAAATTCATCCAGATTGGATTAAAATAGACAAATCTTCTAAACAATATACATATTTTGGTGATGAATCTATTTTTGGTTTTGATTCTATTCGAACACCATTATTTATTGCTTATTATTATAAATTAACAAAAGATGATAATTTTAAATCTATCTTGACAGGTTATAAAATTTTTCTAGAATATGTAAAAAAACTAGATAAATATATTTATCAAATTGACTTTAAAAACAATAAAATTAGATATCAAAATCCTCCTTATGGTTTTCTTGCAGTATATAAATATTTATATAATCAGCTTGAAATATCCGCTCCATCTACACTTCAAACAAAGATAGAAGAAGGTTTAAAAAATGAAACGAACAACTACTACTCTTTCAGCTTATTGCTTTTTACTGATATCTTCAACTAATCCTGTTTTTGGAGTTTCGCTTTACGAAGAACAAATATTAAGTATAGGTAAAAAACACGAGAAAAATGGAGATTATAATAAGGCTCTTAATACTTATAAAAAATATCAAACTGAAAATCAACATTCTCAAGCAGTTGAAGATCGTATTAATGCAATTAGTCCGTTAGCCAATGGCAAACAAAAAACTAAAAACTCGAATTCTAATTCGAATTCTAAAAGTAAAGGTTTTTCTGGAGTTATAACTTCTAAATCTGAAGGTCCTGTTTTTGTTATTCAAACAATGACAGGTGTTGCTTCTGAATCTGGTAGAAGAAGTGCTGAAAGACAAAAAGAAAAACTAGAACGATTAGGTTTAAAATGTTATGTTAAACACGGACAAAATACATATGTTCGTTGTAATCCTTCGTATAATCGCAATGATTTAAATGAAGGATTATCTATTTTAAAACGAAATGGAATAGGTAACTTTATTGTAAAAGATAAAGATGTTTCTATTTTAAGCAACGGTTCTTTTTCTGTTAGTGGTGAATCAGATAATTCTAAATCTGATGAGGTCTCAAAACAAAAAGAGGCTGAAATCATAAAAGAGATTACTGAAACTCCTAAAAAAATAGAAGAACCTGTAAAAGAAGAAAAACCTATAAAAGAAGAATCTGTAGCTAATCCAGATTCTAATAAATCAGAAGAAGTTGCCGAAAGCGGACAAAATTCTTTAACAAGTCGTCCTGCTCCAAGAAAAAAACTAACTGGAGCATCAAAATTTACTTTAAGTGAAGGATACACAGCTCTTAATAGCAAACAAATTCCAAAAGCAAAAGAAATATTTGGAGATATTCTTCAATATGAAGAAAATAATGTTGATGCTTCGTTTGGTTATGCTCTTGCTTTTATGAATGAAGGCGATTGGAATAAAGCATATATAACACTTTCAAAAGTTATCGATTCAACTAACCGTGAAGATGTTAAAAATACATATAAAACTATTGAATATAACATGCATCTTAAAGAAGGTTGGAAAAATGTTTCATCGGCTCCAGATAAATCGATTGCACATTTTTTAAAAGCTCGTGAAATTGAACCTGATGCTCTTGATACAAGCGAAGGTTTAAGTTATGCATATGGCAACAGTAAAGAATTTGATAAATTAATTCCAGAAGCTCAAAAATTATTTGCAAAACGAAAAGACTTTAAAAGTGCTGGAATGTTAATTAATGCCTTTTTAAGTGCAAAATTACCTGATAAAGCTCGTGAATTTTTTGATAGTTTGAATCCAGATTTTCAAGTTAATCTTGATTATAATCCAAAACGAGACGAACAGATTGCTGAAGCTGAAAGTTTAATTGCTGATGGTAGATATCGTCAAGCAAAAAGTGTATTACGAGAACTTTATCTTATTTATCCTACAAATTCTAAAGTTTTATTAGGTTTTGCAAAAATTTATGAAGCTGAAAAACAATATAAAAGTGCATTAGAATATTATGCAACTGTTTTAACAAAAGATGAAAATAATATAGATGCTTTGTCAGGACTTGCAAATGTTAGTATCGCTTTAGAAAAATATGATGATGCTCTTGGTTATTTAGCTAAATTAAAAGAACAACAGGCTCCAGGTGTTGAGAAAAAAATAAATGAAACAAAATTAAAGCTATATTTAAAACAAAAGAATACAAAAGAAGCTCTTGTTTTAGCTAAAGAAATGCTTGCAGACGATCCAACAAATATTGAACTTTATTTAATTCTTGGTGATTTAAATGTTGAAATGAAAAAAAATCGAGATGCATATTTTTATTACGGTAGGGCTTTACAACTTAATCAAAACAGTTTTGATATTCGAATGAAATTATTAAATTTATTATTAGAACAAAATTTATTTGATCAAACTCAAACTTTGTTAGAAAAATTTAAAGATTTCCAAATGACTGACGAAGAAAAAATAGCTCTTCGTGATTTTTATATTAAATTTTATAAAAAATATACGGCTACTAGTTTGGAAGAAAAAGATTATGCTTATGCTTTAAAAGGTGCTCAAGCTGGTCTTCAAATGGAACCTAACGATACATTTTTTATCGAAAGTGCTGGTTGGGCTGCATTAAATAGCAAAAAATATAATGATGTTGTTTATTATTTTAATAAAATATTGGCAAAAGACCCAGAAAATTATACGATTAGATATGGTGTCGGTCTCGCTTATGTTAATTTAAAACAAATGGATAAAGCAAAAGAATATTTTAGATATGCTGAAAAAAGTAGCGATCCTGAACTTTTATATAAAGTTGCTGAAATATATCGAGATATTGGCTTAAAAAAAGATTCTTATCGTGTTGTTAAATTAATCGAAGAACTTGGCAAAAGACAAATTACTAAAAATACAAAAACTGATAAAGGTAGTCCAACTGCTCAAAGTCAATTAGGTTTAACTCCTGCTGGTGGTGGCGGATCTAGTTCTCGAGATTCAATGGATACTTATAATCCATTTTTAGGAACAACATTATCACCTAGTGCTGAATCTGGTAGTAGTGGCGGAGAAACTGAAAATTTACAGTCAGAACCATCTGACAAAAATGAAATCGAAGTCAAAAAAAAAATCGGACAATGGTTTTGAAATTGCAAGTCTTGATGAATTGCCTGATGTTCCAAAAACAGAAGATCAACTTAATCAAGATAAGCTAAATTCTTTAAAGTCAGATTCTGAAACTCAAACACCTTTTGATTTTTTAGAAAGCGACAAAGAAAAATCTCCTCAACCAGAATCAGAACAAGCTTCTTCTCCAGATTCTGAACAACCTCAAGATATGAATGCTAAATTAGAATCATTAAAAAAAGAAATATCAGTTGAAGAAGAAAGTTCAATTCCTGATAGTGCAGGTGTAGGTGTTTTATACACAACAAGAGCAGGTAGTCCTGGTATTGATACACTTGATACTTTTACAATTCCAAGTTTAGATTTTCATAAATATTTTGGTGCTGAAAATCATTTATATGTTAATGCTAATTTTTTAAATATGTCAAACGGTAAAATTGATAAAGACGGTTTGCAAAGATTTGGTGATAAAAAATCTGGTGGAAATATCGAAAATGTAACATCTTTATCTGAAGGCATTATTGGTTACGAATATAAAACAGAATCTTCTTTAATTAATTTAGAAGTTGGCACAGCTTCTCAACCTGCAATTGCAAAACAAAAAACTTTATGGACTGCAAAAGTTGGTAAAACAATTGGTAATCTTTCTCTTGAAATAGCTTCTGTTAATAAAACTGTTAAAGATTCTTTAGTTTCTAGTATAGGTGATAGTTATAAATATGTTTATGTAGATCCAACGATTAAAGATAATGCTCTTACAAAAGATGTTAATGAATCTATTCAAACAGGAACAGGAATTAGGGGTGGAGTAACAAAAACAGGCATTGAAACAGGTGTAAAATATTCGGCTGGTGATCAAATTTTCGCTATGAATCTTAATTATTATTATGATGTTTCTGGTCTTAATGTTTTTCCAAATAAAGAAACAGCTATGGCTATTTTATATTTAAAAGTTCTTGATTTACCAAAAGTTTATAATGCCATGGTTGGACCAATTATTTTATATGATAATTTTAATTACAATAGTAATTATTTTACTGTTGGAAGTGAAGGCATTGGAAACGGTGGTTATTTTAGTCCAAAGAATTTTATTCTTTTTGGTGTCTATTATGATATTGCTAAAAAAGAAACTGAATCCCTTTTCTGGAAAGTTAAAGGAAATGTTGGTTTTGTAAATTTTACAGGTGGAGCTGATTTATATGATAGCACCTCATCAGAAAGTAAAATTTCAAGTTTTGGTTACGAAATAAAAGGTTTCTTAGGTTATAAAGCAGATAATTCTATTCAGTTTTTAGCTGGAGCAGGATATCAATCCTCGGGAGTTTTTAACAGTCTGTTCTTTGGATTAAGTGCGATATACTACTTTGGAGACAAAAAGCAAATAAGTGCTGATGATTTAGCATATTCAAATACAATTGGAGCAATGGCAAAATAGATGGGTTATATTTTAACTGTATATTCGTCAAAAGGGGGAGTAGGTAAAACTACTTTGTCTATAAACATGGGAGCTAATTTAGCAAGACGAGGTAAAAAAGTTCTCATTATAGATACTGACCCTCAAAATTCTGTGTTAGGAGTTCTAGGAATTCCTCTTTCAAATGGATTAAGCGAACTTCTTAATCATTCTTCAAAAAAAGTAACAGATGTAATCATTGAGACAACTCACGGATTTCATTTTATTCCCGCTGGAGTTGAGGCAAATAGAGATACTCTTGAATATACTCAACTTCTTCAAGATGAACCATATTTTGTTAAAGAAAATATAGTTGAAGAATTAGAAGATAGTTATGATTTTATCATATTTGATACACCTCCAGGATTTAATCCTATGGCAAATTCAGTAATGTTAGCAAGTGGAATAATCTTAGGTTTATTAGAAGCAGATCCAACATCGTATGCTACTCTTGATTTAATGGAATCGATATTATCAAAAATGCGAGATGTAAGAGAAAAAGATATTTTATTTATTATTAATCTCGTAGATGTTGATGATCTAAGTGTCGATTTTGAAAAATTATTAAAATTTGTTTTTGAAGATCGCTATTTATTTTCATTGCCATTTGATTCTAATATTAAAAAAGCTGTTGCAAATTGTGAAACGATATATACAAAATATAGCGATAGTCCATATGCTGTAATGCTAGATGATATGATGACCATGTTTTTAAAAAAAATAGGAGCAAATAAATAAATTGACAGATAAAAATAAAAAATTATTTATAACGACATTGGGTTGCACAAAAAATCAGGTTGATAGCGAAGTTATGATCGCTCAATTAAAAAATAGTGATAATTATTGTTTGACTGATAATGAAGCCGAAGCTGATTTAATTATTATAAATAGTTGCGGTTTTATTAATTCGGCAAAAAAAGAAAGTATCGAAAAAACTCTTGAATTATCAAGACAAAAAAAAGATGGTGCAACTCTTGTTTTAACAGGCTGTTTATCTGAAAGATATAAAAATGAATTGCCTGTCGAAATGAAAAATGAAGTTGATATTTTTACTGGTGTCGGTGATTATAATAATATTGCCGAACTTGTAAAAAATCGCGAAAACCGTTTTTCTGAACATAGCTATTTAATTAAAAATGAATCTCGAGTTATCACAGGCTCGATTTCTCATGCATATATAAAAATTGGCGAAGGCTGTAATCAAACTTGTTCGTTTTGTGCTATTCCAAGTTTTAAAGGCAAATTGCAATCTCGACCAATCGAATTAATCGCCGATGAGGTTCGCCGTCTTGTTTCGCAAGGCTTTTATGATTTTTCGTTTATTTCTCAAGATAGCAGTTCATATTTACGAGATTTTGGCATTCGCGACGGACTTGAAAAATTAATTGACGAAATCGATAAAATCGACGGAGTAGTTTCGGCAAGAATTTTATATTTATATCCTTCGACGACATCAATGAAATTAATAAATAAAATCGCAGAATCTAATAAGTTTCATAACTATTTTGATATGCCCGTTCAACATATTTCTGAAAAAATGCTCAAAGTTATGAAACGAGGGCTTGGTCGAGCTGGAACTGAATCGCTTTTGCGAGAAATGAGATCAATTCCGAAATCTTTTGTTCGAACGGCTTTTATTATTGGTCATCCTGAAGAACAACGAAGCGATTTTGACGAAATATTAAAATTTATTCGTGAATTTAGATTTGACATGATTTCTGTTTTTGCATATTCGAACGAAGAAGGAACTTCGGCTTATTCGATGAATCAAGTTGCTGATCGAGAAATCGAACGACGAATGCGACGAATCGAAGAAGTAATCGAAGAGCAAAGAATCGAGAATTTGCAAAAAATGGTCGGTTTTGAATTTCCTGTTGTTATAAACGGCGAAAGTGAAGAAAGTGAATTTTTATTATCTGGCAAAGCTTTGCATTGGGGCGAAGAAATTGACGGCGAAATATTAATTAACGATCGCGAAATCGAAAATGTCGTTTTTGGCAAAATTTATCTTTGCAAAATTACGGAATTAGCAGGTGATTATTTAATGGCAACAGTTTTAAACGAATGGAACGGAGAAAAAATAAAATGACAAATCGAATGTTAGTTGCTCCAAGTTTATTATCAGCAGATTTTGGAAATCTCGAAAGAGATGTTCGAGCAATTTGTGAAGCAGATTGTGATTTAATTCATGTTGATGTCATGGATGGTCATTTTGTGCCAAATTTAACAATTGGTCCAGTCGTTGTTGAGCCAATTTCTCGAATTGCGACAAGACCGCTTGATATTCATTTGATGGTTCAAAATAATACTTTTTTTGTTGAATTATTTGCACCGTTAAAACCAAAATATATTTCGTTTCATATCGAAGAAGAAAAACATCCACATAGATTAATTTCGAAAATTCGCGAATATGGAATTTCTCCAGCAATTGCATTAAATCCGCATTCTCGAATCGAAGATATCGAATATTTGTTGCCAGAATTAGACATGGTTTTATTAATGAGTGTCAATCCGGGATTTGGTGGTCAGAAATTTATTTCAAATGTTTATGACAAAGCAACACGATTAAAAAAAATAATTCGAGAAAAAAAATTATCGACTTTAATAGAAGTTGATGGAGGAGTTAGCAATAAAAATATAAATGAATTATTAAATTCTGGTGTTGATATTGCAGTTTCTGGAAGTTATATTTTTAAAAGTCAAAACATCAAACAGGCAATTGACAGCTTGAAAATCGAGAAAAATTAACAAACTAACTATTTCACCTTTAATCATTTAGACTTTCTTGCATCATTAATATTTCATAGCTATTTTATGGCTTATTTTATAATCTTGCAAGAATTCTATTATCAACAAGAAAGAAACATCACTTTTAAAAATGAATAAATTTATAAAAATAACAATTTATTATTTTCTAGCCACAGTAATATTATTTTCTTTTTTTTACACAATTGCTCTTCCAAATAAAATAAATGCTAAGCCAATTGGAGATAAAAAAATAGAATGTGTATCATATGCTCCTTTTGGCAAAAATGATTCGCCATTTGATTTTGACAACAATTTTAAAGTTTCTGAAGAATTAATAGATCACGATTTAGCTTTAATTTCTAAAGATTTTGCATGTATTCGAACTTATTCGGTTACTGGTTTGGAAGCTGTTCCGAAATATGCAAAAAAATATAATTTGTCCGTTTATCTCGGTGCTTGGGTTAGTTCTGATAAAAATGCAACTCAAAAAGAGCTAACAAATTTAATCGAAATCGCAAAACAAGATAAATCGATATTAAAAGCTTTAATAATTGGAAATGAGGCTCTTTTACGAAAAGATGTCAGTGCTGAACAATTAATTTCATATATAAATTTTGTTAAATCAGAATTTACAGATATTCCTGTTACATATGCCGATGTTTGGGAATTCTGGCTTAAAAATCCAAATATCGCAACCGCGACAGATTTTATTACGATTCATATTTTGCCATATTGGGAAGATATTCCAATTCCTGTAAAAGAAACTCCAGAACATATTCAAAAAATTTTAGATGAGGTAAAAACTGTTTTTCCGAATAAAGAAATTTTAATTGGTGAAACTGGTTGGCCCTCATTTGGAAGAACAAGAGAAAATGCAGTTCCAAGTTTATCAAATCAGGCTGAATATATTAGAAATTTCTTAGATTTAGCTGATCAAAATAATTTAAAATATAACCTCATCGAGGCATTTGATCAACCTTGGAAAAGAATTAGCGAAGGTGCAGTTGGTGGATATTGGGGCATTTTCGACAAAGATAGATTAGATAAAAATATATTAAGAGGCGATGTGTCAAATTATCCAAATTGGTTTAATTTATTTGTTTTAGCTTCAATTATTTTATTCTCAACAGCTATTTTTGCAAAAAATATTAATAAATTGTTTATTGTTATTTCTGTAATTGGTGCAATAATATTTACACTTCAAATAGATGATTATATTCAGTCAAATAAAAATTTATATGAATATATGTTTAGCATAGCAATATTAACAACAGTTTATTTAATATATATATTTTCACTCAAACAAGAAAATAATAATTTCCAAAAGCTACAATCAAATTTATGGCTAATATTTTTAACTTTTATGTTAATTAATTCTGTTTATATGATGCTTGATGGACGATATCGAGAATTTCCAAATTTTGTATTTGGTTTTGGTGTTTTTCTTTATTTAATTAAAACAGACAAAAGTCAATTTACAAAATATAACATCGAAACCATAAGTTCAATTATTTTATTTGCGAGTGCTATTTATATATTTATAAATGAAAAATATACAAATTTGCAATCAGATTTTTGGGTTTTAATCTCAATTATTTTTGCATATAATTTATGGAAAAACAGCACAAATAAAAATATAAATTTCTTAAAATCATATTTATTAATTAGTTCAATCTTTTTAATAATAGCTTTATATATTAGATTTTATATTCTAAATGGATCGGAATTTATATCAATGTGCGAAAGAAATCCAACACAGCTAATTTGTCAAATAAGATCAACTTTTGGCTTTTTGATACATAATCAAACTTTTGGAATTGGTGCTTTAGTAACTTCGATTACGGGCATATTTTTTAAAAATAAAACTTTAATAAATATTTCAATAGCTTTTGGAATATTTGCTATTTCGCTTTACAATGTCTCGCTTGGTGCAATTGCAATTATTTTATCCATATATTCAATAGCATATTCTCATCAAAAGTGAAATTTAACATCATCGCTTTAATTAAAAAAAATTATAAAATCTTCAATAGCGATGATTGTTTATAAACAGATAAAAATCATTTGACAAATCTTATTTTGGTAAAATTTCTAATATTTAATAAATGGAGTTTAACATAAAGAAATTATTATTTGGATTTGTTTTTACTGCTTTTAATTTAGCTGAAGCCTATCATTCTGTTGGAATTAATATCAATAACAATGAATTAGGTAGCAACATAGAGCTAGATTTAGGACAATTTAGAAAAAGTTTTCCAGTCAATCAATATTTTACAAATTTTGATTATTTATATATCGAATCTGATGACGATAGCGATTTAAACAAACAAAGAACAATTGCTAATTTATTTGGAACAGGTTTTATATTAAAAAATAAATTATCAGGATTTAGTGTTGTTACAGTTGGACTTGGCATGAAATTTATTGCCGTGAATTATGATTCACTTAATTCAACTGCTTTACCGCTTGGTTTAGAATTGACTTTTGGTCTTCCAATGAAAACATTGCCTTTAGAATTGGTTGCAAAAGTTTATTATTCACCTAAACCTTTAACTTTTGGCGACGGTGATAAATATCTTGAACAAGCCTTTGAATTATCTTACGAAATTATAAAAATGGGTAAAATATTTGTAGGTTATCGAGATGTTGCTATCGATCCTTCTGGATTAAGTCATCTTGATATAGATATTTCTCAAATGCCTTATTTGGGAATGAAAATAGGTTTTTAAAGGAAATAATATGAATAGAACTGAAATTTTAAATGCAATACGAGTTGTTCCAAATTTTCCAAAATCTGGAATTAATTTTATGGATATCACAACCGTATTAAATAATGGCAAAATGTTTAAAGAAATAGTTGAACATTTATCTGAACGATATAAAAATATGCAAATTGATTATATTGTTGGAATTGAAAGTCGAGGTTTTTTATTTGGTTCCGCTCTCGCAATTGCTCTCGGTGTTGGTTTTATTCCAATTAGAAAAAAAGGAAAATTACCAGCTGAAACTTTTAAAATAAGTTATGAATTAGAATATGGTTCAGATGTTTTGGAAATTCATAAAGATGCTTTTAGTGGCAAAAATGCAAAAGTTATTCTTGTTGATGATCTTCTCGCAACTGGTGGAACAGCAAAAGCTTCAGGCGAATTAATACAAATGGCTGGTGGCGAAGTTACCGAAAACTTATTTTTTATAAATCTGAAATTTTTAAATGGTGAAAAAAGATTAAATAGTCCAGTTTATTCGATTTTGGATATTGAAGAGTGATTTAAGAAGTCCCGCAAAAGCGGGAAGATAAAAAATGTTATGCAGGATTTTTTGTTGTTGTTTGTTGAATTATTGTAGCATTTGCTTCCCAAGGAGCAGTTGTTATATTCGCTTCACCAACACAAGTATAATTTGGATATGTTGTTTCATATGAATTGTTAAAATCAGTTTCATATGATGAATTATAATCATTTTGTGAAGGAATTGATGGGAATGTTCCGTCATTAATTACTTTTACATCATCGCTTGGAAGAGCTGGAATACATTCAGGAGAATTTACAGCATCTTTTAAGACGATTGGTTTATCGATACATGTCATTCCGTCAACATCTTTAACTTTTCCAGTTGGACAATCTGTTCGTTTTAGAATTTCTTCGTTAATTATTGAAACATTAAGATCTGTCAAAGATTTTGTTGAATCATCAATAATTTCATTAAGAATCTCTTTTGCTTTATCTGTTGCACCAACAAGAATATCTTCAATTTTTGTAGCCACATCTACGATGTTTTCAACTGAACGATTAACATCTGTAATTTTTGCCACAAAATCTAAAGTTTCTTGTGTTGTTGCATACTTATTATTAATAACTGACACAAAATTAGAAGCTAAATTATTTGTTACAGAAAGATTATTTTCAGCTCGATCAACTAATAAATCAAGAGTTTTTTCTCTACCAATTGTTGCATTTCGTTCATCGCTGTTTGCAATTCTTTCGATTTGATCTTTTATAACTGCTTCAGCACTTGAATTAATTTTTGGGTTATATTTAGAAATAATACCATCAACAACTTTATTATTAGTATCTAAAATTAGAGTTTCACTTGCAAATTTTGAAAGATTGAGATCTGATGAGGTATCCCAAATATTCGCGATAATTCCTGCAAGTTTTCTTACATTTGAGTTATCAGCAAAAATATCTTCGTTCAGTGCATTAATTGCTATTTTCACTTCGTTTTCAGCATCTGTTAAAGGTTTTGCCCAATTGCTGTCAGCCATTTTTTGAACAACAAGAGTTGAAAGTGGAGTAGCAAAAACTTTAGTGTTATTAATATCATTAGATTTTTCGAATACAGTTTTTAATGTGTATGTGTTAGTTTTATCGTCGTTACTAACGATATCATCAGCTCCTAAGTCTTTTCCACCAACTGCTTTTACAATTAATGTATTGCCATTTAAAGCTTTATATTCACAGCTAAAAGTTCCGTCAATTTTTGAACTTGTGCATGTTGAATTTGCCTCAACTTTAATATCATTTACGATTTCGCAAGATGACATTGTTGCACCGCTAACGATACCGTCAAAAACTGTTCCATTAATTTTTGCTAATGTTGGATCTTCGTCTTTGACACAATCTCCGTTAGAATCTTTATGTTGCCCTGTTGAACAATTTGTTTCAGGTGTTGTATCATTAACACAAACATTATTTTCTAAATGCTGACCAGCCGAACATGTTGGTGGTGTTACAGTTGTATTGTTATCAACACATTTACCATTTATATTTGTTTGGTTGTTCTCACACTGAATAGGTTTAGTTGTTGTGTTTGTTTCAGGAGTTGGATCACTGCTACTACTACAACCAGATACAACTAGAGAAACTACAACAGGGATAAGTGAATTAATTTTTTTCATACTGGAGTTCCTTCTTTAATTTAAGAGGTTAGCCCCGATTGCTCGGGGAAAAAATATAAGAACCTCGAGAGAGGTTTTTGTGAGAGTTATTGTTGCTTATTCGCTTAAAGAACAGTCTTGTTTAACCCAGATACCTTGATGTTTCGCAATATCTTGATCCATATTCCAACCATTTTGAATTGTATTATAGTCATATATAGAAACACCATAACAACCATCAGCTACTTGTGAGTACATATCTGATCTTTTCATATCTGATACCATTCCTAATAAAGCCCATTTATTTTTTGCATCAGCATTTTTAATAAATGTTGTTGAATCAATATTTTTAGTTTTTGTATCATCGAATCCAACTTCAACTTGACTAAAGTTAATGTCAGCTGTTTCTACATTCGCTGATTTAATCCAATATCCTTTTCCAGCTTCTAACTCGCTTGGGAAAGCATTCCATTTATTATTACCTAAGTAATCCCAAATAACTTGAACTGAACCAGTTTTAAGAATATGTTTAGAAGTTGTTCTCGTTTTATTTGTTAATGAAATTAAATTCCATTTGCCAGATTCAACTAAATCAAATCCTGTTAAGGATGCGTTATGATCAATTGATAAATTATTTGAAATAGCATTACCTGCTTTATCAGTAATGTTTCCATCAGCTTTTTGTGTATATGTTACTTTTAAGTTTGGAGTAGAAACAATTTTGTTTAAATCAAAACTAATAACAGTTCTTAACGAACTATTATTTGCATCATCCTGTTTATTCGTTGCAACAATTGAACTACCAACTATGGAAACATTGTCTTCTGCAAGAGCATTTTTTACTTCAATTGCTGACCAAACTTTTGGCGAAACTACTTCAGAAAAAGTAAGTGTTCCTTTTGATTTATTGTCAAAATCAAGAACAAATTTTGCAAGTTGTGGATGATCTGTATCTTTAACTAATACTTTTGATGAAATGTTGCCATCAACACCATCATTTGTGTTATCAACAACTAATTCATTACCGAATTTATCTTGAATAATACCACCAGCATATGTCATAGTAATTCCACCACTACTAGAATTCAAATCAAAACTATTAAGTTTTAAAGTTAAAGCATTTCCTAACCAAGTAGCTTCTGTAACTGGAATTTGTTTATCAAGAGAATCTTTGAATTTAAAAGAACTATTTGCTGAATTCAATGATACAAGACCTGTGTTCATTGCTTCGTTAAATTCTAATATAACAGTGTTATTATTGTAATAATAGTTTGTGTTAAACAAATTGTCATAAACTTTTCTTGAATCATTCAAGTCAGTCATATTTTTTAATATAGGTTCTGCTCTATCGATTGTAAAGTTTTGATCGATTGGTAGACTTGTTACATTGTGTGTAAAAGCAGATTGATTAACTGTTTTAGTTGTTACATCTGAATAATATTCCTCTGTAACATTGATTTGAGTAATTTTAAAATTTACTTTTGAATCGTACGGAACAACTTCTTTTGCTGGAAAATCTCCATACATTGCTGATACATAAAATTGATTTGGATTAACATCGTCAAGAGTTTTAAAGAAAACATCTTTTGACAAAGTAATTGTAAATTCTTTGCCACTTGTATTTACATCACTAACATTTACACTACCAACAACATCAGTAGAGTCAAGTCCTCTTTGGAAAAGTTTCAAGCTTGTGATAATATTTGTGTTTAACTCACCTGTAAAATGAGATGTATTTGTGTCAGACACTTTAACAACAATTGAGTTAAGTTTAGATACTGTATTAACAGCTAAACTTAATTTTGTTACATCTAATCTACCAGCTTTTGCTGTAAAAGTATCCAATAGATCTTCAGAGGTTACTGTAACTTCTGCCATTGCACTTGTAGAAAGAACACTTGCTGTCGCCAAACTAAGGAGAGCCGTATTTAAAACTCTATTTCCCATATTATGTTTGTCCTTTTTTTTAAAAGATATTCGCTCGAATTGTATAGTAAAAAGACTTATGTGTCAATCATAAATTATATTCGAACCATGCAAAATAGCCTTTGCTATTAAACAAATCGTCATGAATACATAACTACTAAAATATATATATTTGTAATATAAATTTTACTAAAAATTATAGTGAATTAGTTCATATTGTTATTTAAAATTAGTATTCGTTGTTAAAAAATTGCTTTTTTATAATTTATATAATGAGGATTATTTTGTGGATTTTGTCGTTACCGCCTTGTATTAAGGCGGTGCAATTTATATTTTTTTATGAAGAATGTAAGTTTAAAGTTTTCTACTTATTGTTTATGAAATTTAATTAATTTGTAATTATTAATTTATATAGCTATCTAAAACCTTTGAGCATAATCACTCAAGGCAAAATTTTGTTAGATTTTTATCTAAGGTTTATTCTACGATTTTTCGATAAACACCTCTAGCAGCACCAGCCATAATAATCATTGGCATAGCACCGATTGTTCCACCTGTTGCAACAGTAGAACCGATATATCCTGCTAGATTAACGATAAATTCATTGAATTTACTTTCACCGCCAAAACCTTCGACTATTTGTTTTGCTTTGATAGAACCTTTTGTTGATGCAACTTCTAACTGTTCGTTAAGAGTATTTAATGCATTTAAGATCGCATCTGTTGATCCATCAAATTGTTCTTCAATTATATTAATTTCGTTTGCTTTTTGTTCTGCAAGTCTTTTTTTAGCTTCTTTATAAGCAACTTCTGCTTTTTCTACTTCTGTTTTTAATTGTTCGATTTCAGTAATTGTAATTTCTGACATGATCGTTTCCTGTTTTTTTATAATTATTAGCAATATAACTTATATATTACTTTTGGAATTATACTATTTAAAATTTTAAATGAAAATGAAATTTTAAATATTAAGTTAAATAAAAATATCTATCAGAGTTTGCTACAATTACTTATATCGTGAAGGGTAAAATCTTGGGTATAAATTTCGAGTTGGGGCATCAACTCTTGTTGAGAGAGTATAAGACCTAATTTATAGGCAACTTTCGTTGAAACAGAATCTCTAGCTTTAGCTATGAGAAGTATGTCAATACATGGCTTTTGCCAAATAGAGGATTAGAGGAGATTTTTATGGATTTTTTAAAGTTCTTTAAACGAGGTGAAAAGAGTGAAGTTTCGGCAGTGAAATTTTCAACAACTCAAAATAATACTTCAGCACAGCAACCAAAACAAAAAGAAGTTGAAAAAAAAGAACTTGCTAAAATTTGGAGACCAAAACCTATTAATATTGAAAAAATTTTTGGACGAGATGAAATTATCGTTTCGAAAACAGATGTTAGAGGTAATATAATTTATGGTAATTCACTCTTTGTTAAACTTGCAGGTTACTCTCAAGACGAAATGTTAGGACAACCTCACAGTATTATTCGTCATCCAGAAATGCCTAAAATCGTTTTTAAAGCTCTTTGGGATACTGTTTCACAAGGTAAAGAAATTAATGCTTTTGTTATTAATTTAGCAAAAGGCGGTGAATATTATTGGGTTTTTGCCAATGTTACTCCGTCATTTGATAAAAATAATAATATAATCGGTTATTATTCTGTTAGACGACAACCAAGTTCTAAAGCATTAGAAATTATTAAACCGTTGTATCAAGATCTTCGTAAAGCCGAAGTTATTGGTGGAATGCATGAAAGTGGCAAACTTCTTGGTTCAGTTCTTGAAAAACATAAAATGAGTTATGAACAACTTATTTATCATATTCAATATAACCTTTAACAATATAAGGACGAAACTATGAAACTTGTATTTTCAAATGTTCTAAAAAAATTCGGTTTAAAATCTATGATTAGAAAACCACGACCAAATGATGTTGAAAAAACTTTTTCACAAGGTGAAATTTTGGTTTCAAAAACAGATCTAAAAGGTGTTATAACTTATGCAAATGCTCAATTTGTTGATATTAGTGGATATAGCCAAGAAGATCTGTTAGATCATCCACATTCGATAACTCGCCATCCAAAAATGCCAAAAATAATATTCAAAGTATTATGGGAAGGTATAAAAAGTGGAAAAGAAGTTAATGCTTTTGTTGTTAATTTAGCAAAAGGTGGTGAATATTATTGGGTTTTTGCCAATGTTACACCATCGTTCGATGCTAATAATAATATTACAGGTTATCACTCGACTCGACGACGACCTAACAGACGAGGACTTAATGCGATTCAATCAATATATGATAAGTTGAGACAACATGAAATTATTGGTGGAATTAAAGAAAGCGAATCAGTCTTAAAATCATTTTTAGAAAAAGAAGGAGTTACTTATGACAAATTTATCTTCGATCTCCAATACAGCTAAAGTTAATTTAGCTCATATTTTAATTGTTGTTACAGGAGCTATTTCTGTTTATACTCTTCAGGGATTTAATATATTATCCCTTAGTTTTAATCTTTTAAATATTTTAGTTGCTGTTTTAGGTTTTTATTTTATTAGTAAAGAACAAAAAACAGTTGCTAATACATCTCGTGTTCTCGCTAATGCCGTTCGTGGTAATTTCGAAGTTAGAGACACAGGTGAAAAACTTACTGGTCATCTTGGTGATTTATCATGGAATGTTAATAATCTTCTTGACCAAATCGAAAGCTTTATGCGAGAAATCAATACTGCCGTTGATTATGCTGGGCGACAACTCTTCTTTAGAAAAGTTCAAATCACTGGTTTAAATACTGCTCTTGCTCGATCAGGTATGTTTATTAATCGATCTATTAATGTCATGGAACGAGAATTTTCTGATGAAATTAATTCAAAATTTATTTCTCATTTAAGTGATGTTTCAAGTGGCGGACAAAAATTTATTCAAAACTTTACAACTATTCAAACTCAATTAGCTGAAACAACAAGCGAAATATCTATTTTGGGCTTTGAATCAAAAAGCATGGTCGAAGATTCAGCTAAAAATATGCTTATTATCGAAAAAATAGCTTCTGATTTAGGTGTATTAATTGGTTATATTCAAGAAAATGATAATACTGTTGATAGTCTTGTTCAAAAAGCTGTTGATATTGATGCCGTTGTTAAATTAATTAAAGATGTTGCTGAACAAACTAACTTATTAGCTTTAAATGCTGCTGTTGAAGCCGCACGAGCTGGCGAACATGGTAGAGGTTTTGCCGTTGTTGCTGATGAGGTTCGAAAACTTGCTGAAAAAACTCAAAAAGCAACAGCTGAAATTTCTATTTCTATTCAAACACTTCAACAAGAAACAGGTCGAATTCAACAGGCTTCAGAAAAAATGACTGAAATTGCTGAATTCTCATCTGGTGAAATTTCTAAATTTAAAAATCAATTAAATATTTTTGATACTAAAACAGCTTATATTCTTCACGAAACAAATAAAATGGAAAATAAAGTATTCTTGATTCTTGCAAAAATTGACCATTTATTATTTAAACGAGCCGCATTTGATGTAATTGTTGAAAAAAATAATCATGCTCATTTTACAGATCATATGAATTGTCGTTTTGGTAGATGGTATTCAAGTGAGGGTTTAATTAGATTAGGAAATACTGAATCATATAAATTAATTATTAATCCGCATAAAACAATTCATGATCATGTTCATGAAGTTATTCATATATTGAAAGCAATAGAACTTGCTGGTGGAACTGTTGAAATTCCTCAACGAAAAAAATTAATTAGTTTATTTACAGAAGTTGAAGAAGCAAGTGAACAGTTATTCCAACTTATGGACAAAATGCTTGAAGAAAGCCGAGCAGAAGATGCCCAAAGAATAGCTAACGAAAAAATGGTAATGGCAAGTTCGAGACTTGAGCGAGAAAAACTAAAACGAGCTGAAGAAAGAGCAAAAGAACAAGCCAATGCTACACAATCAAATGAAACCTCATCGCAAAACGATGAACATAATCATAAACATTAATATTTAATCTCACATTTAATTTAACTAACAATTAAATACAAATACCGAACACTTCAAAAGTATATTTAAACTTTTGAAGTAGGTATAAAAAACTTATTCAACACACAAAAACTATTTTAATTTTTCTGTTAAAATTAAACAACTCAAAAAAAAGGTTGAAATTTTGATAGCTGTTGCTTTTACAGGTCGCTCAAATAGCGGAAAAACAACATTAATAGAAAAAATAGCAAATATTTTAATAAAAAATAAATATAAAGTTTTAATTATAAAAAACGATCCAAAAGATAAAGCCGTCTTTGATGTTTCTGGAAAAGATAGTGATAAATTTTTTAAAACAGGTTCAGATGTTTATGTATTGTCTTCAATACGAACAACAAGTTTTAAACACTCGCCAACAGATACAATGAATATTATTGAACTTGAAAAAAATAAATATGATTATTTATTAGTCGAAGGATTGAAATATCTTCAGTTGCCAAGAATAGGCATATTCAGAAACGAAATAGATTTAGATTATTTGGATTTTATTAATTGTATTGCAATTGATGATTCGATTGATTTAAAAAAATATAAAATATCAAATGAGATGAAAGTCTTAAATTTAAATGATCCAATTGAAATTATTGATTGGATTAATAGAAATGGAATAAACAAATAATGTTAGCTGTTTTGAAAGCAATAGAAAATTCTATACTTGAAATATCAAAATTAATCTCGTCATCTGGTGATTTTAGTTATTCAGACAATAAAAATAGTTCTGGAGATCAACAACTTAAACTTGATCTTGAAAGCGACAAAATCATTGAACAAAATTTAAGAAAACTTACGATTGTTCAAGGAATTGCATCCGAAGAACGAGAAGATATTATATATTTCGAAAATGATAAAGCCGAATATTTAGTAGCTTATGATCCTCTTGATGGCTCAAGTTTAATTGATGTAAATCTAAGTGTAGGTTCTATTTTTGGCATTTATAAATATAGTTTTAGTGGAAGAAATTTAATGGCTTCTGTTTATGCTGTTTATGGTCCTCGTGTTGAAATGGTCGTCGCTGATTCAACTGCAAGATTATATAGACTAATTCAGGGAGAATTTAAATTTGTTAGAGAATTAAAACTTAATAAACAAGGCAAAATAAATGCAACTGGTGGAACTCAAAAAGATTGGTCAGAGAATCATAAAAATTTGATAAATAAATTATTTCAAAATGGTTATAGATTAAGATATTCAGGCGGAATGGTTCCAGATTTACATCATATTTTATTAAAAGGTGGCGGTCTTTTTTCGTATCCAGCAACACATGAACAACCAAAAGGTAAATTAAGACTTTTATTCGAAATAATGCCATTTGCTTTAGTTTTTAAAGTAGCAAACGGTGGAGCAATTGATAAAAACGGCAAATTTATTTTAGACTTAAAAACAGAACATCTTCATGACACATCGTCTGTATTTTTTGGTTCAAATAACGAAATAAGTCTTGTAAAAGAATATTATGGAATTAAATAAAAATTTCAGTAACGATAATTTTTTTGACGGCGAAGGTGAAAATTTTGATGAATCAACTAAAATGAAATCTGATTCAGAATTAGCTTTAGCAAACTTACAAAATTGTCAAAAAGAGCTAAATTTAAACAGCTGTTTTAAGTGTAATACTTGGGAAAAATGCATGATTAGAACTAGTTATGTTAATTTGGTTTATAAAAAAATGTCAAATAACGAAGATGGAGATTTTGATTTTTAATGACTATTTTTGGTTTTGGTAATATTTTAAAGTTATCAACATTTAATGAATTTTTAACAGAAGTTGAAATTTTCACAAATAGCAAAATATCATTTGATAGATTAATATTATTAGAAAAGTCATTAAAACTAGATTTTAATATAAACCCTATTATGATTAATAATATAGGTGCAACTTTTGTTAAATTATCAAACGGTGAAATTTTTAGATCGATTATTTATGTTGAAAAACAGATTGTTCCGAGATTTTTTTCACCTCAAGAAATTTTAATTGAAAATTTAAATAGATATCATTTTTATCAATGTCAAAATTTAAGTAATCTTATTCAAAAAGGGGCTGAATTATCAGCTACTGCAAATTTTAATGGATTTTTTAAATATTCGTTCGTGAATAATTCTGGATCTATTGTTTATAAAAATCAAAATCAACATTTATTAGCTTGTAAAAATTGTATCTCTGAATTTAATAAACAATATGGAACAAATTACAATGTTAATAATTTCAGAACTGATTTAATTACTGTTTCACAAAACGAATAATTATATTTTTTGAACTATCTTTAAAAAGGGTCTCTTTATTTGAGACTCGATAAGAAATAGATTCTATATTTTGACTAAACCAACCTTCACCTGTTTGAATATTTTTTTCGTCAAATATAGGTTTTCCTAAAAATATCTGTTTTATCGTTTCATCTGGATAATCTGTTTTTAAATATTTCGAATAAAATATCGACGGTGGCAAAATATTACCGTTGATCGTTATTAATTTTTCTAATTTTAAATCTAATATTTTATTGCCAAATGCAAATAATTCTATGGCAACATCCTCACCACTTTTTGAGATAGTTCCTAAATCAGAATATTTTAATTCTGGAGATTTTATCGTAACAAGATATAAACTTTTAACTGAATAATCTCGAGTTGAACAACCAATAAATATTATTAAATATAAAAAAAAATTTAATAATTTAATTTTATCTGTGATGAGGTGGAACAAAAATTAACTATTCCGTTCTTTGTTCATAAGATTTAAAAATTCTTCGTTATTTTTAGTTTGAAACATTTTGTTATATAAAAATCGAAGAGCTTCGATTTCGTCATTAATATCGCTAAGAGCATTTCGTAAAGCCCAAACTTTTTGAAGTGCATCTTTGCCAAGAAGTAACTCATCTTTTCGTGTGCCAGATTTGAGAAGATCGATCGCTGGAAAAATTCGTCGTTCAGCAACAGCTCGAGAAAGAACAATTTCAGAGTTTCCTGTGCCTTTGAATTCTTCAAAAATTACATCATCCATTCGGCTTCCTGTGTCGATAAGAGCAGTTGCAATAATCGTTAAACTTCCACCATTTTCGATATTTCGTGCAGCACCAAAAAATCGTTTTGGTTTATGAAGAGCATTTGCATCAACACCACCAGATAAAACTTTGCCACTTGCTGGAGTTATCGTATTATAAGCTCGTGCTAATCTTGTAATCGAATCTAATAAAATAACGACATCTTCGCCCATTTCGACTTTTCGTTTTGCAAGTTCAATAACTAATTCAGCAACTTTGACATGATTTTTTGCAGGTTGGTCAAAAGTCGAACTATAAACATCGCCATTAACGGATCGTTCCATATCAGTAACTTCTTCAGGTCGTTCATCAATTAATAAAACGATTAATTCGATTTCAGGATGGTTTCTTTTTAAACCATTTGCAAGTTCTTTCATTAATTCAGTTTTACCATTTTTTGGTGAAGCGACAATTAAAGCTCGTTGTCCTTTTCCGATTGGAGAAAATAAATCAAGCATTCGACCAGTAATTTTCAAAGGATTATATTCTAATTTAAGTTGTTCAGTTGGAAAAATCGGTATTAAATTTTCAAACAGAGGTCTATTTTTATTTTCAGCAATTGAACGATAATTAATTGCCTCAATTTTCAAAAGAGCATAATATTTTTCTTGATCTTTTGGAGCTCGAACTTGACCAGTTACGATATCACCATTTCGAAGAGCAAATTTTTTAATCTGTGTATTTGAAACATAGGCATCGTTATTACTATCAGAAAAATTTTTATCAATTGATCTGATAAAACCGTAACCTTCTTGCATTGTTTCAAGAATACCTGTAAATAAAATAAAGCCACCTTTTTTAACTTGGGCTTTTAAAATTTCAAATATTAATTCATTTCGTTTTAGTTCATTTGGATTTTCAACATCAAAATTAATTCCAATTGCAATTAATTCATTTATTGGAAAAGCCCGAAGATCATCTAGTGTATAGCCACTAGCTGGTATGTGTGTTCGATGTTTTGTTCGTTTTTCACGACTCCCTCGATATTGTTCGCTAGAATCATCTATTTCGATTAGTTCGTCATTGTTCATTAATAATAAAACCTTTGGTGTTTAGAAGTTATTTTGAAGTTTTTTTAGTTTGTAGAAAAGCAGTTTAATAAAATAATTATTAAAAAAATATTAACAAATCTCAATTTAAGAGATTTAAATTAATTTGAGATTTGTTTTAAAAGGGAACACTCGATTTTAATCTCGAGTGAAAAATTTAATTTTTTAGTTTTTGATGAGCTGAAGATTAGAGTTTTGACTCGTATCGTTTCATCATATATAGTCGTTTGAGAATTTTTTTTCTAGCATTGATTTTATCTTTTTTTCGTTTTTCTGTTGCTGTTTCATGAAACCGTCTAGCTCTTGATTCAGTAACAACGAGATTTCGATCAACTTGCTTTTTAAATCTTCTATAAGCAATATCAAAATTATCATCTGGTCGAAGCATAATACCTGGCACTTAACATTACCCACTTTCTATTTTAGATTGAAAAATAGATTGCTTGATAACATAGTTTTAATAATCTATTTATTATTTAATAAAACTAGTCGTCAATTTTATTTTAATTATATCATGCTTATTTTTTAAGTTTTAATCGTGATGTTTATTTTTTGTTTTTACAGGTTCTGGATTAAAAGGCATTGATGAATGATGTAAGAAAATTACTAATCTTGAATCTTCAGCTCTTTTGTAACCAAATGAAAACTCAACTTTTGTTTCTTGTCCAGCTTTATCTGTAAAATAATAATTACCCATTGCTATTGCCGAATCAGAATCGATAACAATTTTTTCTTGTTCATCAAATCTTACTTTTGTCCAAGGTTTTATCGCAAAACCATGATCTTCTTTTTCTATACCTGTTGCAACAAAATAGGAAAGTGCTTCTTCTTTTGTTTCTCTAAATTGATCAACTGATGCTTTTGTAGGTTTAAACAAAACAGAACCTTCAGAATAGCCATATAATTTGTCTATGGCTTTACTCGCTTCGGCTTTATAATCACCTTTTGAATCATAAACTTTACCGATTGTTACAATTGCATTTGCCCATTCTTTTTGTGCTTGTTTTATTTCTTCTGTTGTAATTTGTTTTGCTGGTTCAGCAAAAAGTGTTTGCCCAGATAATAATATTATTGGCAAAGCCAATTTAGAAATAGTTTTTTTGAACAACATTTATCCCTAAAATTTACAGCTTATCAGCTATATTAATTTTTTCGGAATTATACATTTAGTTATGAACTTATTTTTTTTGTTTATAATAAATAGAACAGTATATTTACTGGTAAAATTTTATAAATTCACAAAAAAGAGGATCTGTTATGATTTTTGAACACGAAATTCCTGAAGGTAGTAAAATTTATTTTGGTTCTATGGCAAGACAAAAAAGAAAACTTGAACAAATCGCATCTGAAATATTTTATAAATATAAGTTCGAAGAAATGGTTACACCGATTTTTTCATATCATCAAATTGCATCTATCGAATCAACCAAGTTAATTCATTTAACTAATCGAGATAATTATCCTATGAATTTAAGAGCTGATTCGACTATTGATGTTGTTAAATTAGCCTTAAAACGAATTGATAAAAATTCTAAAAATAATCGTTGGTTTTATATTCAACCTATTTATCGATATCCGTCTATTGAACAACATCAAATCGGTGCTGAACATATTGGTAGTTCTGATTTAAAAGAAATTTTAGATCTTTCTATTTCGATATTTAATCAAGTTGATTTTCAGCCTTTTTTACAGTTGTCAAATATTGCAATTCCTCGCAAAATCGCATCTGAATTAAATTTACCTATTTCTATGTTTAAAAATATAGAAATTCGCAAAATTTTATCGCTTAATATTTCTTGGTTGAATTCTCTTTTATATCTCGAAACTATTGATGAGGTCAAAAAACTTATTGAAACTGTTCCTGTTTTTTTAAAAAAAGATCTTCAAGATCTTGTTTTATTAGGTGAAAGTTTAGATTATAAAAATATCAAAGTTGCCTCGCTTTATTACACACAAATGGAATATTATCGAGACTTAATTTTTAAATTTATTAGCAAAAATAAAGTTTATGCAAGAGGCGGATCTTATTCGATCGATAACTTAAATTCAGTCGGTTTTTCTATTTATACTGACGAACTTTTGGGAATTTTAAACTAAATAAATGAAAAATATATTTTTTTCAACATTATTTTTATCGAATTTTTTAATTAGTGAAACTGTTCCAAATTGGATAAAAACAGGTAAAGGCGAACGAATGGATCATATTTATGGCATTGGTTCAGCTTCCCAAAATATTAATTTTCAACAACAAGAAAAAATAGCAAAAATGATCGCACGAGCTTCATTAAGTGAAAATATCTCTGTTGACATTAAAAGTGAATTTGAAAAATATACAAATTTAAATGGTCGCACTTTTGGTGATTATGTTGTTACTCAAAAATCAGCCAACCTCATCAAAGAAAGTTTTGTTGAAAATAGTTGGACAAATGATGATGGCGAACTTTTTATTTTAATTGCAGTTCCAAAAAGTTTGATAAATAATCATGAGAAATAAAAAAATATATATATTAAGTTTAATGATAATTAGTTCGTTGAATTCGGATGAACGATTTAATAGAATTGATGAACAAAATATTGTTATTGATTATGAAGAAAATCTAATGTGGGAAGATCAAGAAAATATAATTATAAAAGATCGCAATGAGGCAGTTGAATATTGTCGTAATTTAAAATTTGCAGGTTTCGATAATTGGAGATTACCGTTTATAGAAGAATTAGAAAATATTCACGATTGGAATAGATACAATCCATCAATAAATCCAGCTTTTAAATATGTTAGTCAAGATTGGTATTGGAGCATTACGAAATTTCATAGTAATTCATTTCAGGGTTGGTTGAAGAAATTTTACGGAAGTCGTCATATTGGGCTAGATTTAACATTTAAATATAATGTAAAATGTGTAAGAAACAATGAATAAAATAGATGATCTAAAACCAATTGAAAGTAAAGATGGTTCTTTTACTTTGTATTCAGAAGAATTCAGCGAACATTATCATTCTGTAAAAGATGGAGCTTTAAGTGAATCGTTGTATAAACATGTTATTCCAGCATTGTCTATTAATAATAAATCAAAATTAATTATTTTTGATTCTAATTTTGGACTTGGATTCAACACTTTGACAACGATATATTCGTTATTTAATAGCGATAGAAAAGTAGAAATTTATTCAACCGAAATTGATAAAGAGTTAATTAGTAAATTAAAAAATTTTCCATATCCAAAAATATTTAACGAACTCAAAGATATAATCGAAAAGATTTCGAATGGAGAAAATTATGATAATGGAAAATTTAAAGTTAATTTATATATTGGCGACACAAGAGAATTTCTAGAAAAATTAGAAAATATAAAGTTTGACATCGTGTATCAAGATGCTTTTTCACCGAATAAATCACCGCGATTATGGAGTGTTGAATATTTTGCATTAATAAAAAAATCAATGAGTTGCGACGGCATATTAACAACATATTCAACATCAACACCTGTAAGACTTGCATTACATGAAAACGGATTTAAAATATATAGTTATAAACATGAAAAGGTTCGAGAAGGAACGATAGCATCAATTCGGGAAATACCATCTCTTATAGAAATGAATATGGAACAAAAAAGATCTGTAAGTTCAAAAGGCGAATCAATAAAAGATTAATTTAATAAAAGGATTTTGATGTCAAATATAAAAATAGGTGTCATAACAGTTTCAGATAGAGCAAGTGCAGGAATATATGAAGATATTTCTGGACAATCGATTATTAATACTCTTCGAGAATATTTAACGAACGATTGGACAGCCGAATATCGTCTTGTTCCAGATGAAATAGACGAAATTTCTAATGCAATTATTGAACTTTGTGATCAACAAAATTGCAATTTAATCGTAACAACAGGTGGAACAGGTCCAGCAAAAAGAGATATTACTCCAGAAGCAACTGAAAAAGTTTGCCATAAAATTATGCACGGTTTTGGAGAAGAAATGAGAAGAGCTAGTTTGAAATTTGTTCCAACAGCAATTTTATCTCGTCAAATTGCTTGTATTCGAGAAAGTTCAAATTCTTCGTTAATTATTAATTTACCAGGTAAACCAAAAGCAATACGAGAATGTTTAGATGCAGTATTTCCAGCAGTGCCTTATTGTATCGATTTAATAGGTGGATATAAATTAGAAACAAATGAATCCGTAATTAAAGCATTTCGTCCGAAAAATTAACTATTGGTTTTGTTTATGTTTCGTGGTTTTTTAATCAAAACTCGCGAAACATAACATGTTCAAATATATGCGACACATGAACTTTATTTCCTTCATGATTTTCTTGTGCAACTCTTCGATTTGTTGAATAATAAGTTTTAATATTAACACTTTTACAAAATTCAACAATTATATAAGTTGCACCAAAATCACCTTGAGCTAAAACAACATCATTTTTAATATAATGTTCTTTAATCCAATTTTTTATAGGTTTTAAAAATTCTTGTAATTCTTCTTTTGTTAATTCTGCTGGAACTTGAGACCATATTTTTTGTAAATCTTCAGGTAAATATAAAAAATTGTAAATATTTAAATTCTTTTCAACATCTATTTTTTGATTATTTGTTAATTTATGACTAAATAATAAAAGCATTTTTTGATTCAAAATTATTCCTATATTTAATAAATAATATTTTTATTTATTATAACGGAATTATAAAATCTAATTTATTTTGAAGTGAAAAAATTACCTCATCGATACATAATAAACTAAATTACAATTAAAAATAAAATATATAGTTATCTAAGAAGCAATCGTTTAATCTTGGTAAAATTTTGTAAATTAAATATTAAAGGTAAATTATGGATATCGAATGTGAATTTCCAACGATTAACAGCACAAAAGAAGAAATCAAAGAGATATTATTAAACACAAAAAGTATCGCGATTATTGGTCTTTCTCCAGATGAAACAAAAGATAGTCATCGAGTAGCTAAATATTTACAAAATGTAGGCTATAAAATATATCCAGTTTATCCAAAAGAAGATTTAATATTAGGTGAAAAAGTTTATAGATCTCTTCTTGATATTCCGCATAAAGTTGATTTAGTTGATGTGTTTAGAAAAGCTTCTATGGTTATGGATGTTGTTGATCAATCGATTAAACGAGGTGATGTTCAAACTGTTTGGGCTCAAAAAGGTATCGTTAATAACGAAGCTGGTGAAAAAGCCGTTGCAAATAATATTAAATTTGTTCAAAATCTTTGCACTATGGTTGAACATCGGAATATATCAAATTGATAACTATTCAAGATATTTGCTTAGCTAGAGAAAATTTATCAAAAGTTATTGCCGAAACTCCGTTATCGCTCGATAGCAAACTTTCAAGTCGAACAGGTGTCGGAGTTTATTTAAAAAAAGAAAATCTTCAAAATACAGGTTCGTTTAAATTACGAGGTGCTTTTAATCGAATTACTAATTTAAGTCAAATCGATAAAAATAAAGGTATCGTTGCAGCAAGTGCAGGAAATCATGCTCAAGGTGTTGCTTTCGCTGGTCAATATTATTCTATTCCGACAACTATTGTTATGCCTGAAAATACTCCTTTGACCAAAATTAACGGTGTTAAAAGTTACGGTGCTGATGTTATTTTACATGGATCTATTTATGATGATGCTTATAAATTTGCTTTAAAACTTGCCGAAGAACAAAGTTCCATTTTTGTTCATCCTTTTGAAGATCACGATGTTATCGCTGGTCAAGGTTCAATCGGTATTGAAATTATTAATAGTGGTGTTAATTTTGATGCTGTTATCGTTCCCGTTGGTGGTGGCGGTTTAATTAGTGGTGTCGCTTCAGCTATTAAAAATCTTAAACCTCATGTAAAAATTATCGGTGTCGTTTCAGCTGGAGCAACTGCTTTAAAAGAAAGTTTTGAACTTGGTGAACCAGTTTCTCGACCTGTAAAAACTATTGCTGATGGCATTGCTGTAAAAAATGGATCAAAAATAACTCTCGAATATTTAAAAAAATATGTTGATGAGGTAATTTCTGTTGATGACGAAGAAATAGCTGGTGCAATATTATATTTATTAGAAAATAGCAAAATCGTAGTTGAAGGTGCTGGAGCCGTTGGTGTAGCATCTATTTTATATGGAAAAATTGATATTTCGAAATATAAAAATATTGCAATCGTTGTTAGTGGTGGAAATATCGATGTTACGATGTTATCGATTATTATCGAAAAAGGTTTGATTAAAAGTAATAGAAAATTAAAATTAATCGTAACTTTGATTGATAAACATGGAGCTTTAATGGGTTTGACAAAAATATTTAGTGATTTAAGAGCCAATATCGTTCAAATAGGTTATGATCGCACAGCTACATCGATTTCTTATGGCGATGCTAATGTTTCTGTTGATTTAGAAATAAAAGGTCTTGAACATCGTAAAGAAATTGAAGATAATTTAGCTATCAATGGATACAAATTTAAAGTTTTATAATATAAAATTTTTTTAACTTGTGTCAAAATAACACTGAAATAGATATTAAATAAAAGTTATATATATTATTAAATATGTATATATAACTATTTAGGATTAAATAAATGACTTTAACAAATAAAATTGAATTAAGTAAAGGAATTGTATCGATGGATCTTAGCAGTAATGGAACATTGCTAACGATTGACGAAAGTGGTAATTATCGTGAATATTCCCTTGCTGATTATAAATTATTAAATAGCTTAAAGACAACTGTTGAAAATTCTATTTGGAATCGAAGAGTGTCTTTTTCTACAAATGGAGAATTTATCGTTTATGGTGTTCCAGATACGACAGACATAGATGTATATTCGACAATATCAAAAGAACTAAAATATAAAATTAGCAAAGGCTATCATCAAGGACATGTTATTTCAACTGTTACAGATGATTTTAATAAATATTTTGTTTCAACAAGTAAAGACGGTCGAGCTTTTTTATGGAATTTACAAACAGGTAATCATGTTTTTTCGTTTCCAAAACGAGACCAATCTATAAATATTGCCCGTTTCGATTCAGAAGGTATAGTTGTCGCTTTTGGTGGTGAAGATGGAATAATTCAACTTTATAATATATTAACTATGAAATTAGCTCAAACTATAAAAAATGAAAAACCAATTAGAGCAATGTTATTTATCGGAAATAAATATATTGTTTCACTTGATAAAGAAGATCGAGTTATTTTATGGCGAACTGCTGATGGCAAACAAGTAAAAATAATGATTGAAAATAATATAACTATTACAAAAATGAGCCTATCAGCTGATGAAAAGTTTTTGTTTTTATCAACCGTCAAAGGAACAGTTATTTTATATAATTTAACAGATCATAAAATAGTTAATTTTAGTTATATAACGGTTAATAATGCTTTATCGATAACAAATGTAATCACGATAAAAAATAGTGGCGACCTCATCGTTTCCGATATAAAAGGACATATCTATTTTTATTCATCAAGTGAAGAACAACAGGCTTTAAGTAAATATATAAAAGCAAAAAAATATCAAGAAGCTTATCGAATGATTATGCAAAATGATATGTTGAAATTTACAAAAGAAGCTGAAGTTCTAGAACTAGTTTGGAAAAAAGCTCTTCAAACAAGTAAAGAAATGTTAGATACCGACAGTGGAGATATTTTAAAAATAGAATTACTTTTAGAACCGTTTAAAATAGTTCCAGAAAAAAAAGAGATCATAAATGTAATAATTAACGATTTTAAACAGTATGAAATGTTAAATAAATTTATCGAAAAAGAAAATTATTATTTGGCATATGACATTGTTTCGAAATATCCATCGCTTGAAAAAACAAAAGCATATAAAAAATTAGATACAATTTGGCAAGATTATTTTAGACGAGCAAAAATAAAACTATTTGAAAAAAATGGTGAAAATGAAGCCAGAGAAATGCTTTCGAAATTTAGCGGTATTAACGATAAAGCTTATACGATAAAAAACTTGTTTCTTCAAAAAAATAGCTATTTGGCTTTTCAAAATTTCTTAAAAACTAAAAAATATGGAATGTTATTAGATCTCGTAGCAAAAAATAGATTTCTAGAAACAAATCCAGAATATCAAGAAGTAATAAATACGATTGATAAAGTTTATATAGATATGAAACTTGGAATAAAAAAAGGAACTCTTGATGTTGCAAAAGAAAAAGCAGATTTTTTAAGAACAGTTGGAGTTTATATAGAAGATGTTTCTGAAAGTTTTGCAGAAATAGAAATACATAAACAATTTTTAATTATTGCTAAAAAAAATGATTTAAGTCAGATTTTTGCAATGGTTGATAAATATCCATATTTAAATAATTATCCGATTGTTCAAAATCTTGAAAAACATTGGAACGAAGTTGTCTTTGAAACACAAGAATTAGCCTCTCATGGTGAAATAGATAAAATAGATAATTTATTATCTGAATTTTATAAAATAACAAGTAGATATAATAAAATGGCGAATATTTTTAAAATAGCTTATTTATCAGATTTACATAATACGGTAGCTGATAATATAGACGGATTAATAATAGTAGCCGTGCTTTTACAAAGAGGAATTCAGAATTATTTAAAACTTTTTGGCTTAGATCAAGAAATAGAAGACTTGATAGATGATGTTAGAGCAAAAGGTTTAGATAATATCGATTTGACAAAAATGGAAATTGGCAAAATATCAGAATGGACACCAGAAAAAATTAAAAATTCAATTATAGAAAAATAGAAATTTTGGAGGCAAATAATGACAAATGAAGAATTAGAAGCTCTTATGAGTGGTGGTCTAGATTTAGATTCGATTGAAATAGAAGAAAGTCCAAAGGCTTCGTCGTCAAAATCATCAAATAATGATGATGATAAAAAACATAATGCAAATAAAAAAAATGATAAAACTCTTCCAAATCCACCTCCTCCAAATGATGACAGCAGAATGGTTGATCAATTAGATGATGTTACTAGAGATTCTGAAAAAAAAGCATCCGAAATTTTTGATGCAATCGAAGGCATTAATTCAACAATAAGCGACCTAGAAAGCAATTTAAAAAATTTAAAAAAAGCAGTTAAATTTAATATAAAAACTTTTGAACAATTATCTTCGAATTTTCCACGAATAGAAGTATTTCAAAAAGGATTAGATAAAAATAAAGAATTACTTGAAATAGCAGAAAGTGATTTAGATTCGATATTAACTATTCAAGATGAAATAATGGCAATTATGGACAAAATGCAATATCAAGATATTCATCGTCAAAAAATAGAACGAGTCATAAATGTAATGAGATCATTAGCTTCTTATATGAATCATTTATTTAGTAGTTCTGTTGATGATTCAAAACGAGTTTCATCGGCGAAACATATTGCAGGAGATAAAAATGAAGATCTTGTAGATGAAGACGACTTAGAAGCATTAATTGCTTCATTTGGAAGTAAAAAATAAAAATTATTTCGATAAAATATTTTATAAGCTAAATTATTAAAGGAAAAATAAATGCGATTCTTAAAATTAGTAAAAATAACAAGTGTTGTTTCACTAACATTTTTTTATACAGGATGTGTTCAAAATACTCCAGTAGCGGGGATGATTTATTCGGATATAAAACATTCTGGTTTAGGAACAGGTGGAATTATAAACGATGGTGTGCAACCTACAAAAGAAGGTTATTCGATTTGTCAATCATATGCTGGACTTGTAGCTCTTGGTGATTGCACAATTGAAGAAGCTCAAAGAGATAGTGGAATTACAAAAATCAGATCAGTCGAATATGAAACAATTATTTATCCATTTTATGGCAAATTTACAACAGTAATCAAAGGTGAATAATTAATTATTTGAGCAAAGTCTTTTATAAAGACTTTGCTTGTGAGTTTTATTTTATTTTTTTTAATCGATCTTCGATTGATAATTGAAGAACTTGAAGATATTTTATAACGAGATCAGTTTTTTCTTCTCGTTTTTTTAATTTATCTGACTTTAAGCCTTCAAATAAAACATTTATTTTTTGTAATATACTAGAAAGAAACTCTTCCTCTTCAGCGACAATACTATTATTTTTATAATTATATGACGAAGCTGTTTTTTGATTATTTAACGAAACATTCGTTGTATCAATTGTTATTGATTTTATTTCAATTTCACTATCATTTTCAACTTCATTAATAACTAAATTTAACGGTGCAACTGAATTAGAATTAAAATTTTGAGTTGTGAAATTTTTATCGTTGTTAATAATTGGTCGAATTTCTCGTTTTGACTCAAAACTTTTATTATTATCATCGGACGAAGAAATATTATTGTCTATATCACCTTCGATTTCAGCAATTGTCGAAAGAATTGTATCTTTTAAAAATTTATCATTCACTTAAAAGCCACCGTTCAAATTCAAAAAATTCTTCTTCTGTTTCCATTTCGATAAAAATTTCTAACATTGGCAAATTAATATTTACTTTTTGCATTTTCCGACATAATTAGCAACAACTGAACCGATAACACTTGTCGAACATATTTCTTTTGCATCATATTGACTCATATCTTTTGTTCGATAGCCATCTTTTAAAGCTTGAGCAATTGCCCATTCGATACATTCACTTGCTTCAATTTCATTAAAAGCATATTTAAGCATCATCGAAGCACTTAAAATCGTAGCCAACGGATTCGCAATTCCTTTACCAGCAATATCAGGAGCTGATCCATGAATTGGTTCATAAAGTCCGACTTTATCACCAATTGAAGCCGACGGCAACATTCCGATTGAACCAGAAAGCATACTTGCCTCATCGCTTAAAATATCACCAAAAATATTACATGTTACGATAACATCAAACTGTTTTGGATCACGAATTAATTGCATTGCGGCATTATCGACATACATGTGAGTCAAAGCAACTTCAGGATAACTTTTGCTAACTCTAATCACTGTATCTCGCCATAATTGAGAAGAATCGAGAACATTTGCTTTATCAACTGAACATACTTTTTTATGTCGTTTCATAGCCATTTTAAAAGCAACATGAGCAATTCGTTCAATTTCAGGAACTGAATAGACCATCGTATTAAAAGCTCGATCGCCATCTCGACCTTTTGGTTCGCCGAAATAAATTCCACCGATTAATTCTCGAACAACAACTAAATCAACACCTCTAATCGTATCTTCTTTTAAAGTCGAAGCTCGAATTAATTCGTTATAAACTCGCACAGGTCGAATATTTGCATAAACTCCCATTGCTTTTCTAAGTCCTAATAATCCAGTTTCTGGTCTTAATTCTCGAGGTAAATTATCCCATTGATAGCCACCAATTGCACCAAACAAAACAGCATCAGAATTTTTTGCACTTGTAATCGTATCAATTGGAAGTGGAACACCTGTGATATCATAAGCGATTCCACCAAGAAGAGCATCAGTATATTTTAATTCAAAACCTTTTAAATGACTAACTGCATCAAGAACTTTTATAGCTTCATCAACTATTTCTGGACCAATTCCATCACCACGAATAACCGTAATTTTATATTGCTTGTTTCCCAAAGCTTCCTCCTATTTTTTCACGAGCATAATTCATTAAGCCACCTGATTTGACTAATTTTTGCATAAATTCAGGAATCGGTTTAAATTTATAAACTTTGCCATTTTCTAAATTAATTATTTCGCCATTATCCATATCGATAGCTAATCTTGAATTTTCAGCGACCTCATCGGCTTCATCAATTTCAAAAATTGGCAAACCCATATTAAACGAGTTTCGATAAAAAATTCGTGCAAAACTTTTTGCAACAACTGCCGAAACACCAGCATATTTAAGAGCGATTGGTGCATGTTCTCTTGAACTACCTGAACCAAAATTAGAACCAGCAACAATAATATCACCTTTTTGAACTAATTTTGCAAATTCAGGTCGTGAATCTTCCATGACACTTTGAGCAAGTTTCACAGGATCAGAAGTATTTAAATATCTTGCGGCAATAATTAAATCTGTATCGATATTATCGCCAAAAGTCCAGACTTTGCCTTCTAATTTAGCCATATTAATTTTTTCCTAAATAATTTTTAAAATAAATAATTTAATTCTAAGCGATATTCGTTATAAGAGCTATCGATACTATTTTTTTCGTCAGCATCAACAAAACCTAATCGAATTTTGCTTTGGAAATTTGGGAAAGATTTCCAGTTTTTAGTTGTTGTAACTTCGATGACATTTCGATCTGATTCAACATCAGGTTTTTCTTCATCATTATCAACCATTGCATATCTCATTAAGATTTGTGTTCCATCGATAATATTCAATTTGCCTAAATCAAAATTTGCTTGAAGCATACTTGTTTTTGTATTTGCATACCAGTTAAGAAGAGCCATTGGTCGAGTATAACCAGCAGTTGGAAAACCTCTCCAAGGTGAAACAAAGTCAGCATCGTCGCTAACTTGTGAATAACCATAATGTAAATTTAAAGCATTATTTAATAAACCAGCTGTTAATTTAACGGCAAATAACGAAGATTCTAAATTTTTTGGGTCTACATAGCCTCTTTTATCGCCTGTTGTCCAACCAGCAAGTTTTCCGCTGATACTTGCACCGCCGATATCACCAGCACCGTCATCGCCTTGAATCATATATCTTGCACCTGCTCCAAGTTTAACAGAACCAAGATCTATTTTTGCATTAGCTTCAACAACTGTTTGATTTAAAACTTCAGGAACTGCTAAATAACCAGCTGATAATTCGAGATTTTTTAAAGATTTATTTTTAACAGTTGCAATAACTAATTCGTTATCTGGATCTTCACCAGCTTTTACGAAATTTGCATATGATAAACCTTTATGAACAGCTGAATCATCTTGATTTCCCCAGTTATTAGCTTTTTCATCTCCAAAAGTTAAGACATCATGTGATGAGGTATGATCTCGTAATTTCTGTCGTTGAAAATATGCAAGTTGAATTTCAGAATCTTTAATAATTTTTGATTCAACAGTTAAACCATCAAATGAGTTTGGAATCATTTTTGTATCGTTTGAAGCTGTAAAAGGCGATTCGAAAAGTTGGCGACCTAATCGATATTTTGTTGTTACACCGTCATATTGTAAATAGCTTTCACCAATAACAGTCATACCAATTTCGTTATCAGTGCTATTTTTAACAGCATATCTCGATAAAGTATCTTTACCTGCTTTGATATATTTCATATTTTCAGGTTCCATTGTTGAGAAAGGGTTTTGTGAAGTATATAATCCAATTGTTCCGCTCCAACCGTGAAATCTAGCTGTTTTGAAAATTAAACTTCCGCCAATGCCTAAAGCATAGTTGTTTTTTTGTTCGCCACCAGTTTCGAAATTTTCATCTTTCCAATCCCATTGAAAAGCATGAATTCTTAAACGACCATAAACCATACCTTTGGTGAAAAGATCGCCAATTTGTTCAACATCACTTGGAAGAATTTTATATTCAACATTCATACTGTTGTCAAGAGTTCGTTTTTGTGTATTTTTTGTATCACCAGCAACAACAACTTGTGAAAGTAATAAAGTTGATGCAACGAGAGATAATCCTAAAGTTTTCATATAGTTTTTCCTTTAACTATGAAATTTTCAAGACTATTTTATCTAAAATATGATGTCTTTGTTAATTTAACATTAAATTAAATAATTTGTGAAATAAATTAATAAATTCTTAAATATTTCATTGGCAAAGCAAACGATAATTACAAAATTCTTTATCGCATTTTTCTTTTTTAAAAAAAGAGATTTCTTCGTCGTTATATTTATATAATAAATCAAGTTTATCATTCAAGTCATTAATTAAAGCAGAATTTTTATGTAATTTTTGTTCGATAATTAAATAAAAATATAAATCTTCTATATATATTTTATATCCATTTTCTCGTAATAAAATATAATAAAAAATCAACTGATAATTATCATTATTTATATTTGAATTGCCTGTTTTATAATCAATTACGATATGAGAACCATCATTTTTTCTACGAATTAATCTATCAATTTTTCCTTCAAGTTTAAAACCTCTATAATTTTCAACAGAAAGCGAAAGTTCTGTTGCAACAGTTTCAAGATTATCGAGCTGAAAATTATTCATTTCTAAGTCAATTATTTTATATAAAATATTTTGATTTGATTTTCTATCAAAATCGTTGAACGAAAAAAGATCTTTTGATTCAAGAATAAGATCGATTTGTTTTTTTAGTTCATCTTGTGATGAATATTTTTTATGACCAAATAATATTTTCATAATTTCATGAAAATTAATTCCCATAGTTAAATGTTCTGATTTGAATAAATCGTGTTCTGTTATTTTTAAAATATATTTATAAAAAAATCTTCGACGACAATCAAAAAAATGAGTAAATTTATGATTTGATATTGACGAATCGCTAAATTTAAATTTTCTTGATATTTCATTTTGCCATGGCACATAAACTTGATTGTCTAATTTTTTATTTATATTTATTTCAATTAAATTATTTTCATAATTTTCATTATAATTTTCGATTGTTAAATTAAAATCGTGAAAAAATCTTGATATTTTCGTATTATCGTTATTAATATACGAAATCGAAACATGTTCAGATGTTTGTAAAAGTTGTTGCAAATACAACTTTTGAAGTCCTTCTCGATCTGTTTTTAATGGCAATCCAACATCTCGTCGTAATTCGCTATTTATAAATAAATCTTTTTCTTCTTGTTTTGGAAACACCTCATCATTAAAATCAAGAACAATTACAGCATCAAAAGATATTCCACGAGTTTCAAGAAGACCGAGAGCAGTTACAGAACCACCTTGAATATCAATAATTCTAATTTTTTCAAGACGACGATAAAACATCGTAAATAAAATTTTAAATTCAAGATCTGAAATATATTGACTATTATAAAATTCTGATAATAATTCAATAATTCGCATAGAAGTTTTATCATTTAATTTTGAATTTTGTAGTAAAATCTGAATGCCATCTCTTAAAACAGATATCATATTTTGACGATTCCAATTATTTTTAAATAATTCAAGAACATTACTAAAATATTCGCCATATTGAGCAATAAATTTATTTATTCGTATTTTATTTTCTTCAAGTTCTGGTTTATTTAAAAAATTATATATCGTATGAATTTTATGCCAAAAAATCGTATCATTAATTGGCAAACCCATTGCAAAATTTAAAAGAGCTTTATTATTTTTTTGTAAAAAGTTATACAGCGAAATTGAGAAATTTTCATCAAGTAAAACAACAGCAATTCGTTCAAGTGAAATATTATGTCTTTTATTAAAATAATATATTCGTTCTTTTACAAAACCAATTTGTGAAAATCTATGTTTAAAACCAAATATTTGTATATTTTTAGAAAATTGCAATTTTCTTAGTTCTTTAATTTCGCCTGTTGAAATATTTACACTGTATCGAATATCTGGTTCAAGTTTATTATTTAAAAACGAATCGATTCTATTATAAAAATTACTTCGCGAAAAAATCAACTGAAAATCTACTATTTTTGCAATTTCTAAGAATATTTTTATATCAAATTTACTTATTTGTCCGTCTATAAAAACTTCGATTTTATCAATTGTTTTTAAATAATTAAAATTAATTTTATATAATTCAGGAATAAAAATCTCATCGACTAATTTTAATTCGGTTATTTTTTTATTATATTTTTCTCGTAGATCTGATAAAAAACGAATATGCTTTTTAAAATCTAAATAATAATCCGCAGATTCAAGATCTTTTATATTAATTTCTTCAAGAGCTAATTCTTTAAAAAAGGAAAAAAAGTTCTGGCTATAAGCTAAAAAGTTTAATAAATTTTTATCGATATGTAAAACTTTATCACCTTGAATTTCTCTAAAAGTTATATTAAATAATATTTCTCGTTCAAGTTCACTTATATTTTTATAATCTTCAACAATTAAAATTCTCTTTTTAAATTCTTCAATTGTAATTATTTTTTCAAGAATTGAGCCAGAATGCAAAGTTTTTATATGTTCTCGTTTGCTTCGTTGATTTGAAAAAACTTTCATTAAAAATTAAACAGTAAATAAAGCAATTATTGACATTAAAATAACGGGTAAATTAATTGCAAATTCGCCGATCAAAGTTCCAGAAAAAGATAATTTCACCATTGCAAATAACAAGCCCCAAATTAACAATGAAACTATTATTGCTGAAAAAATTACTAAGCTAAGATTTGCAAATCTACCACTGACTGGAAAAAATTTAAAAATTATTAAAATTAATATTGGAGCAAAAAATGGATAAGAAACAATATTATATAAAGAAACCTTTGTTTTATCAGTTGAAAAACCTTGAAGACTTAAAAGTTTCATCGCTTCGATGAGGTCAATTAAATTAAATTCGATTTCACTTTCAAAAAGTCTTTCTAAAATTGCAGGTTTAAATCCTTTTAATATGACAAATTCATTTTTGTCTTCCATTTTTATAGCTTCTTGTTGCAATTGTAAAGTTTTAACATTTTTTAAAACTCTAGCAGATGAAACAACCCAATTATTATTATTATAATAAGCATTTCCAGCTCGAATAATTTCTGCGATTTTGCCATCTTCTATTCTAAATATTCGAACACCTTTTGAGACTTTTTGAAATGGATAAAGTCTTGAAAAAAAGACATAATAATTTGCTAAATTAACACCTTGTTTATTTTTATGATCATATTTAAAAAATAAATTATTAGTATTTCGCAATGAGCCACGATTTAAAATATCATCAGCACTACTTTTTGCATAAGCATATTCTGTTGTGTGCATAGAAATAAATAATAAAACAATTGCAATTGATGATAAAAAAATAGGTGTTAAAATATCTCGATTTGAATAACCAACAGAATATAATGCTATTAACATGTTATCTTTGACTAATTTACCAAATGTAATTATTGCTCCAAAAACCAATGAAATTGGATACATAATCGAAGAAGCATATAAAAATTGATAATAAAAATATAAAATTTTTAAATTTACAGATTGAGGCAATTCTTTAGAAACATTTGAGAAATCAAGAATCACGAAAAATAAACTTAATCCACCAAGGGTCATTAAAAAATATTTAATAAAAAATTTTAAAATATATAAATTTTTCATGAAATATTTTTATTTACAAAAATCAGCTACATGTTTTTTAGAATGTAATGAAGCCGTTCGTTCCCAACCGTTTTGAATGATCGATAATATTGCATCTTTGCAAAGATCAATCCAATTATTTAAACATTTTTGTTCAGATTCTGAAAAGTTGGAAAGCACAAAATCAGCAATTTCAATATTATTATTAATTGGTTTGCCAATTCCCATTCTGACTCGCAATCCACTATTTTTTGAAACCTCATCAAGAGATTTTAATCCATTATGTCCGCCAGTGCCACCGCCAATTTTAAAACGAATAGCACCAAATGGAAGATCTAAATCATCATGAATAATTATTAAGTTATCAGGTTTATAAAAATTTTTAACTGCGATTATGCTTTCACCAGAAAGATTCATATAAGTTGAAGGTTTAAGAAATAAAAGATCACCGTCTTTATATAAATCCCCCTTAAAAGAGGGATTTGAGATTTTCTTTGTGTTGAACTCTTTTAATAGTTTATCAATAACTAAAAAACCAATATTATGTCGAGTTTCGAGATATTTATTACCTATATTTCCAAGTCCAACAATAAGAGTCATTAATATTAGTTTGCTTTAATCATACTTAAGATTGCAACTCTATCAGAAAGTCGAATATCTAAAGTTTGTCTTTCTGGAAGATCTCGAACAAGAATAGCACTGCCTACATCAACATTTGAAACATCAATAGTAATATTATTTGGAAGTTTTTCGATGCTAGTTTTTACTGGAACTCTGTTTGTAGAAACAATCATAACACCTTTATTTTTTAAACCAACAGGTGTTCCAACTGTTTTAACAGGAACATGATAAACAGCGACTACATCAGCTTGAGCGACCATTAAATCAACATGAAGAAGTTTTCCTGTTACAGGTTCGCTTTGATAATCTTGAACAACAACTTTTAAAACTTCGTTACCAACTTTAATATCAAAAGCGATTGTTTCTTTTGATTTAACTGCTCTAATATAATCATTCATTTTGAATGCTACATATAAATTTTGTAGACCTTTACCGTAAATGTTTCCAATTAGATAACCATCTTGTCTTAAAGCTTTTGTAGCTTTTTTACCAATACTTTCTCTAATAATTGCTTCTAGCATGTGATTTGTTCCTAAAAATATATTTTAAAACTCTTTAATTGCTTATTTATTAAAGAGTGATTGTCTTGTGATTATTACATCTTTTTTTAAAAAATTCAAGATAAATTAATTATTTATTCCCAGTTTTTGGATAAACGAAAATAGCTTCTCGTTGAACTTTTATTTTTTCTTCTGAATCTGTTAAATATTTTTAATATTATCTTGATAAATAGTAATAATTATGTTAAGATTTTTAGCAAAGTTTTTATACTTTAATTTATTTTATAGGAATTATTATATGAGCAAAAACAAATTAGCTCTGTTAGTTTCTTCTCCTTTATTGATAGCTACAGTTATGCAAGGCTCGGTAACTGTTTATAAAGGTTGGAATCTTTTAGGTTCTGGCGATTCTTCAATTGATCTTTCAAGCACATTTTCTCAATATCAAGATATTTCATATGTTTGGACATATTATAATGGCAAGTGGAATGCTTATGGCAATAACTCATCTTCAAAACAAAAAATCATAGATAGTAATCTAACATCTGTTTCACATGTTCAAAGTAATAGTGGTTTTTGGATTAACAATAATGGAAATTCAAATATCGAAATTAACTTATCAAACTCATCTGCTTCAAACAATCAAATTCAAATTGCAAAAAATTGGAATTTATTGTCTGCTGGAAACTCAAAGATTGATTTAATAAAAACTTTTGGTTCAAAAAATAATATTGAAATTATTTGGACTTTTGATAATGCTACACAAAGTTGGGGAGCTTACAGTAATAAAAGCTCACTAAATAATTTAATGAAAACAAGTTATCAAAGATCTGTTTCATATATTGAACGAGGTTCAGCATATTGGTTGCTCAATAATGGATCCGAATCAACTATAAAATAGACATTTATGAACCAATCGAAGAATATAATTCAACAAAATTACTTTTAGTAAATAACCCAGTTTGTATTAATGGTGGAAAAATTACTTCAACTAAAAAATTTATTGATTCTATTTTTGACAGTGAAACAAATACGACTTTATGTGGTTTAAATGAACAAAATATTTTGGTAGGCACATATACAGATTCCAATGGCTCAATTTGTAAAACTTACAATAATGTTGTTTCTTATGCTGATGGAGATTTAGCATATAGCTATACAAGTAATTCTTGTCCTTGTGTCGATTGTTCAACAGGTAATTATATAATTAGTGATTCTAATTCATCGATTTGTTCATACGGAGGAGAATATAATATCTCATTAGTCGATGGTTCTTTAATAAAAAATACAAAATGCTTAAGTTATATTGAATATTTAACAATAAATAATTATCAAGAATTCTCAAATGAATTTAATGAAACTATTGCGGTAGGTGATCCTGTTTGTAAATTAGGTGGAACAAAAGTAATTACTGTAAAAAGTGTTGGCTTATTTGCAGGAGAACATAATTTATCTGTTGATAGAAATCATATTTGCAACACAGCTGAATCTATTGCAATTAACAAAGGTTTAACTCCTGTAATTTCATCAACTGTTTCAACACTTGCTAAAGGTGATTCACAATGTTTTTACGGTGGTAAATCAATAGAATATATTAAAACAATTGATAATATTGAAATAGATCGTTGGACTAATAAAGAATGTAATTCATATGTAACTTATTCAAAAAATAGTGATTTAGGAAATATTGTTGAATATAATATTTCTTTACCTGTAGGTAATACAAGTTGTCCAAATGGAGGTAATAAAACTATATTTTCCCAAAAAATAGGGTCAACTAAAAATGGAGATGATATTAATGAGTCATGGTATCAATTATCTTGTAATTCTGGATTTAATAAAAAACCTATTGCTAAAACATCTATTTCTGATGAGGTATCTTTTATTGTTGCTCCAGAAATTCCTGTTAAACAAATTAACGACAATCTTGTTGTAATCGAAACTCCAAATTTACCTTCGGCAGTTATTAAATTAGAATCTAATGATTCAGTTGAAAATATTGCTGATAGTATCAGTAAAGATATTAAAAATGCTTCTAATGGTAAAGTTTCTGAAGTTTCCACTCAAAAGTCAAATAATTGCGATAGTTCGATTGCTACGGAAATAACTATTTTAAATCAAGAAAAAACAGATGCAAAAATCGTTTTAAATGACATATTAAAAATTATTCTAGGAACATCAAATATTACGATTAATTCTAATACAACAACTCTTGCTGATTTTTTTAAAGCTAGAATAGTTGTCACTGAAGTAAATGGTAAAATATTTGCCTCTGTTTCTGTTGTCGATAACTCGCTTTACAGCGAATTTGCTGGAAAAATGAAAACGATTACATCATGTAATAACTTCCAACAGAAAGAATATAATATTTTAAATCATTCACAATATTTTGAATCAAATGGAACTAAACTCAATGCAAATGTTCTTTTTGTTATTGATGATTCTGGAAGTATGAGTGATGATCAAGATGCTGTTAAACAAGCAATTTCTGATTTTGGAACAGAATTCGAAAAAGCAAATCTAGGTTTTAGAGCTGGAATTATCACAACTGGTGATGGAATAAAAAATAATTCTTTGTCATCAAATAACGGGTATAGTTCTTATGGTTATTATTATTCTAATGATACAGCTAATAATGTTTTAATTAATTCAGGTATTATTAACGATCTTGAATTGTTAAAAGAAAAAAGTATTGTTGGTATTTGCGGTAGCGGAATAGAAACAGGAATTTATAACTCCGAATATTCGCTGTCTGTTGGTGGTTTGGCTAGAGAAACATTTGGCATCGATGATAAATCTCAAATGAGTATTATTATAATTAGTGATGAACCAAGTCAATATACTGATCGATCTGGAGGCATTGAATTTGATCCAAAAAATAATATTTTTGTTAAAAATAATTGGAAAGTTCATGTTGTTGTTTCTACTGATGATAATGGTAACATTTGGTTCAATCCAGGTCAATATGATGATTTAGCAGATGCAACTGGCGGTTTTGTTGGCAATATAAATAATAGAGATCCTAAAGGTCACTTAGACTTTAAAGATATTATGTCAAAAATCGCTTCTGGTATTTCTGGAGACACAATCGGCATAAAATTAGATAAAGATTCTGTTGTTGTATCAACTATTTCAGTTAAACTAAACGGTTCTATTATAAATATGAGTGAAACAAATGGCTGGAAATATGAAGAAAGTAGTAATTCAATTATTATAGTTGGCAGAAAATTAACAAGCGGTGATAAATTAGAAATAACTTATTCATTTGTTAGCAAAACAATCAATACACCTACAAATTAATCTCAAAAAAATTACAACTCTCCAAATTACAATTAAATTTGGAGAGTATAAAAAATTATTTTATAGTAGAAGTAGTTTTAGGATAAACGAAAATAGCTTCTCGTTGAACTTTTATTTTTTCTTCTGAATCTGTTGCATAGGCATTTATGTGAATTGGTATCGTAATATCTTTTCGATCGTCAATTCCGAGAACCTCATCAGTATATAAAACAACAATTTTTTTCAGGCTATGTCCAGCTTTAATTGTAAAAGGTTGAGTCGGAGTTTTAATTTTTATACTTTCGTTATCAACCTTGAAATAATATTCGTGATCGACATGGTCAGTATTTTGGAACAAGAAAATATAGCTATTTGTTACTCTGTTATTTTCTTCAATCGAATATAAGCGAGTTTCTTTATTTATATTTAAAAGCATATGTTCTTTTTCTGAACCCATTTTGATTAAAATAAAGAGCATTAAAATCATGATTGCAATATAGCCAATTGTTTTAGGTCTAAAATATTGAGTTTTGCCTGTTTTATCATCGATTTCTTTTACACTTGACCAATTAACAAGAGTCGGTTTATTTAATTTTCCCATAACTGTCGTACAAGCATCAACACATTCGAGACAATTTATACATTCAAGTTGTAACCCTTTTCGAATATCAATATGAGTTGGACAAACTGTAACACAGCTTTCACAGGTTGTGCATTCTGAACCAGCTGGAAGCTCTTTTTGTTTATTAGCTATTTTTTCTTTTGAGCTATTATAAATTTCACCGCCTCGAGTTTTATCATAAATTGCCATAATAGTTTCGTTGTCATATAAAACAGATTGAACTCTTGAATAAGGACAAATATAAACACAGAAATTTTCTTTTAGCCAAATAACATCATAAACTAAAAACAGAGTCAAAATTCCGACGAAACCAAATAATATTGTATGTTCCATTGGATCTTTCAAATATTCAAAAAATGTTTCTGGCGGAACAAAATACCAAGCAAAATCTGAAGCCGCAATTAATGCTAAAACAGTCCAAATTAATATTGCAACAGCTTTTTTAATTTTATTTATTGTTAGCGAATAATCTGGTTCTTTTTGTTTATTTTTTATTGATCGTCGAAGTCGTAAAATCTTTGTTTCGATGAGGTCACGAAAAACAACTCGAAAAATAGTTTGCGGACAAGCCCAACCACAAAAAACTCGACCACCCATAACCGTTGTTAAAAAAATGCCTAAAAACAGCATAATTAATAAAAATGGCATAAGATAAAGTTCTTGCATATCAAACTTTGTAAATAGCAAATGTAACTGCTTTTGATCAAAGTTTAATAAAAAAAAGTGATTACCGTCTATCGTAATAAACGGCATAGTTAATGCAATTAAAGTTGCAAAAATATACATGACATATCTTTTATAGGCATATGGCATAAGAAAAGTTCCTTCTTTCTAAAAAATTTCTTGATAGTTTATCACGATAAAATTATTTTATTATATAAATTATTAATTTTAATTAATTTGCTAAATTTAAGAATTGTTAATATGGCTAGTATTTATATTATTTAATAAAAAATTTCTTGTGATATAATTTCGGCTATTATCAAAATAGCCAAAAGGCTAATACTTATTAAAATATAGTTAAATAAGTAGTTATATAAATTAATAAATAACTAAATTTTAAGCAAGTAAAATATTAAAGGACATTTATATGAAACGAACATATCAACCACATAACACTCCTCGAAAGAGAACACATGGTTTTAGATTAAGAATGGCTACTAAAAGCGGTAGAGCTATTTTAAGTGCAAGACGACGAAAAGGAAGAGCTAAATTAACTGTTTAAAACATACAAACAGAATAAAAGAAAACTCAATTTTTCAGCATATCTATAAAAGTGGTAGGCAGTTTCATAAACAAGCCTTTGCACTTTTTTATCTCCAAAACGAAGTAACAAGTTTCGGCTTTGTCGCTAGTAAAAAAGTCGGCAATGCTGTTCATCGTAATCGTAGTAAAAGACTTCTGAAAGCTGTTTTATTACAATTTTGTAATAAACTTGAAAGCGGTGCTTATATTCTTGTTGCAAAAGAAGCTATTCACGATATCGAATTTGATCAGCTTATCACTGATTTTAAATTTGGAATAAAATATTTAAAGGCTTTCCAAAAGTAGCTGATATGCTCTACTTGATTAATAAATAATAAAAGGAAAAAATGTATGTCAGCTCAAAAACAATATAATAATTATTAATAATATTGGCATATAAAAAGTGATGTTTGGCAATACTCTTTTATCTAACTTGATATCTTTTTATCAAAAATTTTTAACTCATTTTAGCTATGGAAGTTGTCGTTATTATCCGACTTGTTCCGAATATGCAAAACTTCAATATCGTGGAAACAGCTTTTTTAAAGCTTCTTTTTATTCTTTTAAACGAATCTTAAGTTGTAATCAACTTTTTCAGGGTGGAATCGATCACCCTATTATTTATAAAGTTAATTTAAATTTTTCTCAAAAGCCTAAAAAAATAATATTTTGGCTTGTTCCATTAATAGGAGAAAAAAATAAATACTTTATTATAAAAAATTTTTCAAAAAATATATATCTTCAAAATTTATAAGGTAACAGCAATGTTAGAAAAAATGTCTGCTCAACAGCGATTACTCCTTGCGACTGCTATATCTATTTTATTTTTTATTGGCTATTCAGCTGTTTTTCCACCTAAAAATATTAAAACTTTAGAACAAAATAGCTCCAATTTAAATATTCAAAATAGTTCTGAAAATAAAACACAAGAGAATATTAATTCTGCTCCGACTGTTTCGTCAGCAATGACCTCATCACCAACAACTCAAACTAAACAAGAAGAAGCTCTTGTTTCGATTAAATATGGATCTGATGCTTCGATGACAATCGATAAGTTTGGTCGAATCTCATCAAAAATATTATTAGATGAAAAACATAAAAATAGTTCAGGAATTCAAGCTCAATTAGTTTCTGTTTCCGCTGGTTCACCAAAACCGTTAGAAATTAGATTCGAAGATGCAAAACTTAATTCAGAGGCTTTTTCAACTTCGTATAACACAAATCGAAATGAGATAAATATCTCAAACTCATCAAAAGAAGAATTAATTTTAACTCAAAATTTATCTGACGGAATCGTCGTAACAAAAAAATTAACTTTTTATCCAATTGGCAATTATGATATTGAAATTTCTGTTTCTAAACCAAAACGATTTTTTGTATCGAATGGAATGAGACCAGAAGCAAGTGAATACGGTTTTGTTGTTCAAGGTGGAATGATTCGAGTTGCCGAAGAAAGCACAATTTTTGAAGACGGCGATGTTGTAGGTAGCTCAATTTTTAGAAATTTAACTTTTGTTTCATCATTTGATAGATATTATGCTTCTATGTTTTATAACATCGATAAAAATATAAATGCAATTGTCGAAGCTGATTCAAATAAAAACCCAACTATTTATTTAGAAGGTTTAGATAATCTTAAATTTAGTGGTTATATTGGTCCAAAAGATCACAAAGTTTTAAAAACATTAAATGAAGATTTAACTTCTGCAATTGAATACGGCTTAATTACGATGATTGCAAAACCTATATTTTTAGTTCTAAATTGGCTTCATTCGTTATTTGGAAACTGGGGTTGGGCTATCGTTGTTTTAACAATTTTAATTAGATTTGTTTTATATCCTTTGACTCACAAAGGTATGGTTTCAATGCAAAAATTAAAAGATTTAGCTCCAGATATGAAAGAAATCCAACGAAAATATAAAGATAATCCGCAACAACTTCAAGTAAAAATGATGGAACTTTATTCGAAAAATGGTGCGAATCCTATGGGTGGTTGTTTGCCAATTTTATTACAGATTCCAATTTTCTTTGCAATTTATCGAGTTTTATTAAATGCCGTTGAACTTCAAGGTGAAGGCTGGATATTCTGGATTGAAGATTTAGCAAAAATGGATCCATATTTTATTCTTCCAATTCTTATGGGTGGAACGATGTTTTGGCAACAATATATAACTCCAACAAATTTTACTGATCCAATGCAAGAAAAAATATTTAAGTTTTTACCACTTATTTTTACATTTTTCTTTATAACATTTCCAGCAGGTTTGACTCTTTATTGGTTTGTTAATAATCTATTTTCGATTTCTCAACAATATTTTGTCAATAAACATTTTGCTAAAAATAAGAGATAAAAAATAATGTTACAAATAGAAGCTATTGATCTAGAAACAGCCATTCGTGAAGCTTCTGAACGACTTGGTTGTTCTCATGATCAAGTAGATTATTTTGTTTTGCAAGAACCACTTAGTGGCATTTTTGGAGTAGGTAAAAAACCTGCAATTATTATTGCTTCTATTAAAATTTCAATTGCTCAAGCACAAAATCAACAAATTATCATCAAAGAAAAAGAGGAAAGTTTAGTTAATTCGATCCTCGAAAAACCATCTGGAATTATTAAACAATTTTCTAAAAAAATAGGTTTAGTTAAAAATGATGAATATGTTGAACCTGTTAAACGAAATGATAATGAAATCGTCGATGAGGTGCGAACAACTTTAACTAATTTATTAAAAAAGACATGTTTTGAAATAGATATGATCGCGATTTCGTTATTAAATAGCGAAACGATTTTTATTTTATTAGATGGTAAAGATGTTCCGTTATTAATTGGTAGAGAAGGTTATCGATATAAAGCTATGTTATACATTTTATCTGATTGGTTATCGTCAAAATATAATTTGAAACTTCAGCTTGAAATAGGTGAATTTATAAAAAAACAGAATGAGCAAATTGAACGATATCTTGAAAATGAAGTTTTTTTAGAAGTTGAAAAAAACGGAACTTTCGAAACAAAAATTCTCGATGATGTTGCGGTTAAATTAGCAATAAAAAAATTACGAGATCGTTATAAAGATAAATATGTTAAAGTCAGAAATACTCAAGACGGTAGCAAATTTATCGTAATAGACAAGTTTTTTACAAAAAAAATATAAAAATTATTAATTTGATATATAATTTATCACCGACTGAAATCAAAGGAGTTGTTAATATTCCGATGATTCAGACGGTTCTTATCGAAAATCTATCACAAAAAATTTCTCAAATTCAAAACGAAAATATAAATTTAATTATTTTTACTTCTGCAAAAGCTGTTAATTATTTAAATAATTTTTGGATGGATTGGCAAAAAATAGATTCTGTTGCAATTGGCAAAAAAACGGGAGAAACAATAAAAAAATTAGGTGGAAAATTAATATTTGAAGCCGTCGATTCTCACGGTGATAATTTTGCAAATGAAATTTTAAAAAATTTTAAAAATATCAAAATGCTTTATGTTCGACCTGAAAAAGTAGAATCGAATATTGGTGAAATATTAAAAAAAGCAAATATTGACCTCATCGAATTAATTTTATATAAAACAGTTTGCAATTTATCTCACACAAAAATAAACTTTTTAATAAATCAAAAGCATATTTTTATAATTTCATCACCTTCAATTTTTAACTGTTTTTTAAAATATTTGCAAATAAATCAAATCGAAATTTCAAATAATTTTATTTTTATAACGATTGGCAAAACGACTTTTAAAGCAATTCCAGAAAAATATAATAAATATATTTCTCAAGAACAAACATTAGAAAGCTGTTTTGAATTAGCAAATAAAATAAATTAAGTTTTTATTCTTCTGAATTTTCATATTCATCTTCGTCTTGCTCAACATCAAGAATATCAAGTTTATTCGATATGTTTATGTTTCTTTGTTCTTTATATTTTTTCAAGTCGTTTTCTAATTCTTCTATTTTTATATTCAATTCATTGATTTTTAAAGATAATTCGTTATTTTTATCAAGTAATATTTGATTACTATTATTTATCAAAAATAAATTTTCTTGTTTAAGTTTATTGTTCTCTTTTTGTAATTGATAAACTTGAGAATTTGCGGTTCTGTTTAACAAAAATGTTTGTTGATTTTGAGTTAATTCATTGAAAAACTTAGAATTTTGTTCTTGTAATTTTTGAATTTCAAGTTGCAAAGAAGCATTAATTAAATTTTCTTCATTAAGTTTTGTTTGTAAATTTTCAGTAATAATTTGCTCTTGTTCAATTTGTGATATTAAATAATTTTTTTCTTCATGTTTATTTTTCAAATTTTGCTCCAATTCTTTTAAATCAACATTTAATCTTAAAAGCTCATTATTGAAATTGAAAGACTTATGTAATTTTAATGATAGTTCTTTAACTTGATTTAACTCTTTTATTTTTTTATATAAAGTAAAAGATAAAAATATAATAAATATTAATGTGATCGATTCAAACATAATCAAACTTCCTATTTTTTATTATAATATCGAAATATCGAGAAAAGTTTGGTGGTTGATGAAGATAAAATTAAATATAAATTTCTTTGAATTAGAGGTTTTAAAACAAAATAAATATTTTCAGTTTGAAAAAGATTGGAATGTAGAATTTTTAATAAATAATGAGTTAATTATTGATTGCTTAAATTGTGAAATGTTTGGATTAGAGTCAGAATTAGAACTTAATAAATTTATTAAAAATTTAATTTACTTTGAAACGAATTTATTATTTATTGATATTGACGAAAGAAAAATAGGTGTTTTTCCAAGCAATATTTCATTATCTTTTAATGAATTTCAAAATTATTTAAATGCAAATATTTTAGCAGGACATAATATTATAAATTATGACAAAATAATATTAGAAGAACAATGTAATTTCGCTAAAAATCAAAAATATATAGATACTCTTTACCTTTCAATTATTTTAAGAGATTTACAAAATCATAAGTTAGAAAAATATTATAAAAATAGTGAGAACGATAAAAACGATCCTATTAAAGATTCTGAAGAAAGTTTTTATTTATTTCAAGATGAGTTAGAAATTTTTAGAGAATTACCAATAGACATAAAAAAAAGTTTTTCGTATCTTGCACATAATAGCCCATATTATCAAACTTTTATAGAATATATTGGATTAACACAATATGATTTATATCATCAAATTGCATTAACAACAATTAATAAATATATTCCAGAAATTCAAGAATCACAAATTGAAGAAATTCCAATTGAAATAATGTTACTTTTATTTTCAAGATATTTTAATTATAGACCAGCAAATTATACTTTCAAGAATTTTCCAAAAATAAAAACTATGTTTAATAAACAAATAAATATTTTAAATTTTGCACGAGATCATTTGTCAGATCAAAAATTTAATTTTAAAGAATTTCAAAATTTAGAAATTGGAAAAAGTAATATTTCACAATTAAATATTATTCAAGCTTGTATTGAGCAAAAAGATGTTTTAGCGGTTTTACCAACTGGCGGAGGAAAAAGTATTTGTTATCAAATACCAGCAATTTATGATGCTGAAACTTTTAAAGGTTTAACTATTATTATTTCTCCTCTTAGAGCATTAATGAAAGATCAAGTCGATAGTTTTAATAAAAAATTTATAAATATTAAAGCAGGATCGTTAAGTAGCTATTTAACTTCAATAGAAAAAAATAAAGTTATTCAAGATGTTAATGACGGTAAAATCGATCTTTTATATATAGCTCCTGAATCGTTAAGATATAAAACTATTAGAAATATATTAGACGAAAGATATATTTCGAGAATTGTTTTAGATGAAGCTCATATTATTTCAACTTGGGGTAAAGATTTTCGTCCAGATTATAGATATATCTCAACATTCTTTAAAGAATATTTAGATTATAAACCACCGATTTCTTGTTTTACAGCAACTGCAACTAAATATATTTTAAATGATTTGAGAAATTTTTTTAAAGATTTAGCTAATTTTGATGAATATTTGGCAATAAATAAACGAAGTAATATAAATTATTCTGTTATCGATGTAAAAAACGATCAAGAAAGATATTCAAAAGCTATTGAAATTTTAAAAGATAAAAAAAATCTTCCAGCAGTAATTTATATAACAAATAGTATTTCAGCATGTAACGAAATATCAAAAGAACTTCAAAAAGATTTTACAGATCTTATTATTAAACCTTTTCATTCAAAAGTTAAAAACAGAGAAACTATTTCAAGTGAATTTATAGCTAATAATATTGATGTGATTGTTTCAACTTCAGCTTTTGGAATGGGAATTGATAAGCCCAATATTAGAACAGTTATTCATTATAAACCGTCAAGCAATATAGAAGATTTTTTACAAGAATCTGGACGAGCTGGGAGGGACGGTCAACTTTCACAATCAATTACTTTTTATAAATATGATGACTTAGATTTTAATTTATCAAGATTAAAAAAATCAATTGATACTTTTGAAGAAATTGAGCAAATTTATAAAGCTATAAAATTATTGGCTTATAATAATCAAGTTATTGCTTCAACTAGAGAAATTCTCAAAGAGGCAAAATGGGAAATACAAACACAAAAGAAATTTGAAATTCAAGAATTAAAAATTAACACAATTTTGTCTGAACTCGAAAGAGTTAAATTAATCAAACGAAATACAAATCTTGTTAAATCAATTGGAGAATCTTTTTCAACGGCTACTATCTCTGAATCAAAAGATGTTCTTGGTAATGACAAAATCGCAATTGCTGTTATTAAATATCTCCAAAATGGCAAACCAGAAAATATGTATGATTCACTTGATTTTGCAATCAATGATATTAATCAAGCTTTTATAAAATTATATGAGTTAAATTTAATTTCTGGTTTTAATACCACACGAATTGAATTACTTGAATTTCATTCATATTATTTTGACATAGAAGAAAAACTTTTAAATTATGCTGAAAAAAATAGCGAATTAAGATTAAAAGATTTTGTAAATAGTTCTAATGAACTTAAAGATAAAAGAAAGTTTCTTAATATTTTAGAAGCTATTTTATTAGATTGGATTGAAACTCATAAAAATAATTCTATAACGATTAAACGAAAAAATAAACAATATTCTGTTTGGACTTTTGAAGCAACAAATTTTAATGAATTTAAAGAACGAATTCATATAAAAATCAAAATAGCCAAAGAGATTTTTGAAGAAATTAAAGATAAAAAATATATTGATATTATTTTTTTAAAAAGCAAATTCGATTTAATTAATGATTTGTCAATAGAATATTTTTTGTTACTTCTTCAAGATGTTGGAGCTATTAAATTACTTGATGTTATCTCACCAATAAAACAAAAATTTCAAATTGAAATACAAAATCAAGTCAATCGTGAATATTTAAAAAAAGATTATTTATCAGAAAAACATGAATATTATGAATATCGAAGAAAAAGAACTCATATCATGAATGAATATCTTCAAACCATGTTAGAAAAAAATAGCATTAATAAACAAGAAAATTTATTGTCTGAATATTTTAAAATGGATATTTCAGAATTTATTGATAAATATTTTAGTTATTTAAAAGAATTATTTGTTAATTTTCAAACAAAAGATAGTCAATTTGGTAAAGATTTAAGTGATGAACAACGACGAATTATGACAAGTAAAGATAATTCTATTTTAGTTTTAGCTGGTCCTGGAAGTGGAAAAACTCATACACTTGTTCAAAAAATAGCACATACTATTAAAAATGATCCTTCAGTTAAACCAGAAAATTTCTTAATGTTAACTTACACAAGAACAGCAGTTAATGAATTTAAAAGCCGACTTGTAAAAATGCTTGGCGGACAAATTGCATATAATCTTGACATTCATACATTTCATAGTTTTGTTGGCAAAATAACTGGCGAAGAATTAAAAAATGAGTCAAATATTCAAAATCTGTATTTGAAAAATTTCAATCAAAAATTTCAACAATATCAAGAACATATAAAACCGATCACAGCTTTATATCTTGATGAATTTCAAGATATTTCTCAAGATGCTTTTGATTTAATTTATAATCTTGTTAAATATCAAAATATTAAAAAAATTGTAGCAGTTGGTGATGATGATCAGCTAATATTAGATTTTGCTGGAGCCAATGTTAAATTTTTTGATGATTTTTGGCAAGATTTTAATCTTAACGATAATAAACATAAAATAAATTATGAACTAATTGAAAATTACAGAAGTTCTAAAAAAATAATTGAATTTGCTAATAAATTTGCTTCTTTTATTACAACAAGAAAAAAATCAGAAAAATTAAAAGTTCCTGCAAAAGTTTCAAAAGATAAAATATCTAAAATCGAATCTTTTACAAAATTAATTTTTAGTCCTTCAGATGAATGTTCTTATTTATATGCAGATGTTCGTCAAGAAGTTTCATCAATTATTTCAAATCATACAGAATCAACAATAGCTATATTAACAAACACAAATGATGAAGCTTTAACAATGCAATCTCTTTTAACAAATCATCAAATAAAATCTCATTTAATTCAAGATAGACCACGATTTGAATGGAGTAATTTACTCGAAATATACACATTTATGGAAATTTTACATAATGAACAAATAGTTACAAAAGAAACATTTATTAAAGCTAAAGATTCTATTTTTCAAATGTTTGAAAATTCAAAAAATATTGATAAATTAAAACAAGTTATTGAAGAATTTGAAAATATTATTATTGACAATGAATATAGTTATAGCTTATTTAATAATTTTGTTAATGAACTTGATGATAATTTTTTTGATAAAAATCATAATAATCATAAAATAATTATCACAACAATTCATAAATCAAAAGGTAGGGAATTTGATTATGTAGTTGTAATGGAACACAAAGCTTCAATCATCAAACCAAACGAATATAATACAGATTCAATCAGAAGAAAATATTATGTAGCCATGACTCGAGCTAAAAAAGGTTTAACAATTATTTCAAATTTTGAAGATTCTTTATTTATAAATTTGAAATATGATTTTGTCTCACCTCATCAATCAAGTTGTCCAGAACCAAAGAAAAAGATTTTATATATGGGATTAAACAGTATTAACTTAGGACATAGTCATAAATTCCAAACTACAATTATAAACAATAAGATTTTTGCAGGTTCTAAATTACAACTTGTTGGGAATTCTTTATTATATAACAACAAACTAATAGCATATTTATCTGGTAAATTCGAAATAGAAATAAACAAATTATTAAATAATGCATATTATATTTCAGAGATAGAAATTGATGCTCAAATATATTATTTTATAAAAGAAGATTCTAAATATCCAAATAGTCCAGAAGGTAATTGGCTACAAACTTTATGTAAATTTGAATTTATTAAAAATTATTAATTTTATTTCTAAAAAACATTAGAAAGCTGTTTTGAATTAGCAAATAAGTTTTCTCAAAATTAATTTAAATTAAACTTAAAAACTTATTAACTTAATATTAACAAACTCGATTTTATCGATTAAGCTATTTTTTATTAATTTAAAATTAAAATTCGATTAAGAATCTCAAGGAGGCTTTATGGAAAATTTCGCCGATGTCAAATATATTTTAGACAGTTTTCTGCTTATCATGATGGCCGCTCTCGTTATGTGGATGGCGGCTGGTTTTGCAATGTTGGAAGCTGGTTTAACAAGAACAAAAAATAACTCTGTTGTGTTATTAAAAAATATAGCAATTTATGCTATATCTGTTGTTGTTTATTATTTCTTAGGCTATAACTTAATGTATGGCACAGGAAATGCTTTTATCGGTTCAGGTTTTATGATGAGTGATATTACAAATGCAAATCACTCTGTTTATGCTGATTTCTTTTTTCAAGTTGTTTTTGTTGCAACTTCTGCTTCTGTTGTTTCTGGAGCTGTTGCTGAACGAATGAAATTAATTCCGTTTTTGTTTTTTACTTTAATTCTTGCAGGAATTATTTATCCAATTCAAGGACATTGGATATGGGGAACTTCTTTAACTTCAGCAGGTGGAATTCTCGAAGGATTTAAAGATTTCGCTGGTTCAACTCTTGTTCATTCAGTTGGTGGCTGGGCCGCACTTGCAGGTGTTTTATTACTTGGAGCAAGAAACGGTAAATATGGCAAAAATGGAAATATTAGAGCTATTCAAGGTTCAAATCTTCCATTAGCAACTCTTGGAACTTTTATTTTATGGGTCGGCTGGTTTGGTTTCAACGGTGGAAGTCAATTGGCAATGGGTTCAAAAGCTGACATCGATGCAATCGGTTTAGTTGTTGCTTCAACAAATATGGCAGCGGCAGCTGGTGCTGTTGCAATGATGATAATCACATATGTTCGAACAGCAAAAGTAGATTTAACAATGGTTCTTAATGGTGCTTTAGGCGGTTTGGTTGCTGTTACAGCCGATCCAACAAATGGAATGATTGCTGCAACTATCGAAGGTGTTGTTGCCGCTATTTTAATTTATTTAGCTGTTCCATTATTTGATAAATTAAAAATTGATGATCCAGTTGGTGCTTTATCTGTTCATTTAGTAAATGGCATTTGGGGAACAATTGCAGTTGCGATATTTAATCCTTCTGTTACGATTGTTGCTCAATTAAAAGGTATTGTTTTAGTTGGTTTATTCGTTTTCGTAACATCTTTTATCGTCTGGTATATTTTAAAAATTACTGTTGGTATTAGAGTTAGCGATGAGGTCGAATATGACGGTCTTGATCAACATGAAGCTGGTGTTGAAGCTTATCCAGAATTCTCGAAAAACTTTCGATAGAATTTGATTCTTAAAATTAAAGGAATATAAAAATATGAAAAAAATTGAAGCAGTTATTAAGCCTTTTAAATTAGAAGATGTTAAAGACGGTCTTGCTGAACTTGGAATTACAGGTATGACAATTACAGAAGTTAAAGGTTATGGTCGCCAACAAGGACATAGCGAACTTTATCGAGGTGCTGAATATGTTGTCGAGTTTATTCCAAAAATAAAAATCGAAGTTGTCGTTTCAGCTGATGAAGTTGATAATGTCGTAAAAAGCATCGTTGAAAATGCACGAACAGGCAAAATCGGAGATGGCAAAATCTTCGTATCTGATATCAGTCGAGTTGTAAGAATTCGAACTGGAGAGGAGGACGAAGAAGCAATTTAAAATCTTTTATTAAACTCGTTTATCTCTCCTGAAAAATCTCTGGTCGAAAGACCAAGAGAAATTTAAATTTTTTTAATATAATGTCCAATTTAAATTAAATAGTTTTATTAAATATTTTCACTTTTTTTTATTGTTTATTTTTAATCATTAAATAATACAGTTTAATATTTCGGTAAAATTCCTCGCAATTTTCTCAAGGAATGAGAGTTTGACCAATCTAAAAATTTGTGGTGTGGATATCCTTCCACTAGATATAAATACTAAACCGCTGATGGAGAATTATCTCCAAAAACTAGATGTAGATCTCAGCGACTACACATTTGTTGCTAATTACATTTGGTTCTCTTACATGAGTCCGTTTTATGCAATTATTAACGATACTTTTGTTCTTTTTGCCATGAACGGTGGTGAATTAAGTCTAATGTTACCGCCGTTGGGTGAATTAGAAAAAATTCCAGTTGCCATAGAAAAATCTTTTGAAATCATGTTAAAAAATAACGGATCAAAAGAATCTCTTAGAATTGATTATGTCGATGAAAAAATAGTTGAAATTTTTCTTAAATTTTATGGTTCTTCTCTTGAATTATTTAATAGTTTTGATAAATTTCTTATAGAAAAACCTCTAATTGATTATATTTATAAAACTGATAATCTTATTGAATTGAAAGGCAATAATTATCATACTAAAAGAACAGAAATAAATAAATTTTTAAAAACTTATCCTAATCATAGAATTGAACCGCTTGATCCATTGAGAGATAAAGAAAAAATCTTGAAATTATTTTATAAATGGTCAAAAGGGAGAATTTCAACGATTGCAGAAGAAAATGTTGGTAAATATTTAGACGGTATCATGTTCGAACACAGTGCTATTAAAATTATGTTAAATGAATATCATCAACTTGATTTAATAGGTATTGTTTTGTATGTCAATGACGATGTTGTCGGTTTTTCGATTGGTGAAAAAATTAACAAAAAAGTAGCATCTGTCATTTTTGAAAAAACAGATTTTGATATTTCTGGATCTGCTCAATATATTTTTAAAGAGTTTTCGAAAATTTTAAAAGATGTTTACGGATCTGAATATATAAATGCTGGTGATGACATGGGATTTGAAAACTTAAAAAGAGTCAAAATGTCTTATCGTCCTCAATGTTTGCCACCAAAATATACGATTAGTGTTAGGTAACTTATTATTATGTTAATTAGATTAGCTCAAAAAGATGATTTAGAAGCAATATTAAATATAGAAAATAAAATGTTTGACGAATCGATTTATTTCCGTTTGAGTCGAGATGATATAAAAAAATTGTTGAACAAAAATTCGACAAAGTTTTTTTTGTCATTAAATGACAATAATGAAATAGTCGGTTATGCACTCGGCATCGATGTAAATAATCATGCTATTTGGTTTAATTCATTGGCTGTTTTACGAGAATATCAAACTGGTGAATATGCCAAAGAGTTATTTAAAAAAATTGAAGATTCGGCAAAAGAACGAAATTTTGATACTGTTATTCTTGAAATTCGTCAAGATAATAAAGCTTTGTTTCGAAGATATAAAAATATGGGCTATATCATTTGGAAAGAAATTCATAATTATTATCCAGATAATGTCGGAGCTTATCGAATGTTCAAATGTTTTAATAAAAAATAAAAAGGAAAAATGAATTTGGAACCAGAAGAAAAAGAGATAGATTATCTTAAATTTATAGAATTTATAGTTGATGCACAGTTTATAACTGTTCCATTAAGTGCTGAAGAACTTCGCTTAGAACTTCGCCGTCGATTGACAAAAAAAGAATTAAAGGTTCTTTTATATATTTATGTCAATCGCAAAGAAAATAACGATGATGTTGTTGCAAAATTTAATATTGACAACGAAAGAAAAGATGAATTAATCGAATCTGGAAAAAGAAAAATTAGAAGCTTGGCTTCTTGGCAAAGACAAAAATAAAATATATTTTAACAATAACCAATATTTAAAATATTTTATGCTTTTGATTTAAATATTGGGATTAAAAACTTTCAATCCAATAAAAGTTACATCATCAAGTCGATCATGTTTGCCTTGATGAGTTACTAATATTTCATGAAAAATTTCTCTTTGTTGAAGCATATGTTTATCTTTGTGTTCTTCGATCATTGCAAGTAATTTTTTCTTACCGAACATTAATTTTTTCGCTCCTCCAACTTGATCATAAAAACCGTCAGTCGAAATATAAAATTGATTTACTTTTCCAGTAAAAAACGAATGTTCTTTAAAAATAAAATTTGCATCGCTGACTGTATAACCAATTGATTGGCGGTCTCCTTTTATCATTTTTACTGTTCCAGATTCGACATAAAATAGCGGAGTTTCCGCTCCAGAATAGCTTATAAAATCATGACTTCGATTATAATAAAAGACTCCTCCATCAAAACCTACATTTGTTGTGCTAACTTTTCCATCAACCTGATTTAATAATAATTTAATTTCACGGTTAAAATATGAAAGAATTTCACCAGTTTTTGATTGATTAATTATTCCGTCGCGAATATCTGTTAATAATTGTTTCTGAATTGCTTTAATTAACATCGTAATAAAAGCCCCCGGAACTCCATGACCTGTGCAATCAGCAACGATTAATAACACCTCATCGCTTGATAATGCATCGATAAAAAATATGTCGCCACCGACAGATTCTCGAGGTTCCCATAAAAAAAAGCTATCTTTAAAAAACAGATTATTTAAATTACCATCAGGCAAAATTGCATTTTGAATATATGAAGCATAAGTAAGCGAATCGCTAATAATTTTCTGTTTTTCTAAAAGTTCTCGTTCTCGTTTTTCTCGTTCAGTAATATCAGAAAAAATAGCAACATATTTAATTTCGCCTTCATGAAAAACAGCTGTAACAGTTACGGCAAAAATATGAACAATGTCATGACGAGAAATTTGAACACTATTTTCTTGATCTCGATGAGTTAAAATATAATCTGTCCAATCAGTTCCATCTATTTTTTTTTGAATATAACTTTTCGGATCTCCTTCAAAGACATCACAAATACAATTAAAACCATGTTTGCTAAATTCTTCTAAATTTTTTATTTCAAAAAATTCAAGAAACTTTTGATTAACTTGATTTATTTTTAAACCGTTTGTAACAACAACAATTTGTTCAAGAGAATCGATTAATCGACCTAGAAATTTCTGTTTTTCGATATTATCTTTTGTAAGTTCTTCCGAAACTTTTTGAGCAGTTATATCTGACCTAATCGATGTATATCCGATTATTTTGCCTTTTTTCAATTTTGGTGAAACGGAACTTTTTACCCAATAGTTAGAACCATCTTTTCGTTTATTTTTTACCTCTCCATTCCATGTTTTACCACTTTGAACTGTTTCCCATAAATCTTTAAAAGCTTCTTTTGGCATATGTTCATGTCGAACGATTCGATGAGGTTTTCCAATTAATTCTTCATGAGAAAAACCGCTAATTTGTATAAAAGCTTCACTGACATAAGTAATTCGACCGTACAAATCTGTTTCGGACATGATTATATTTTTATCAAAAACATCAACAAGTTCTTTTAACTTATCTCGTTGTTCTCGAAATTGTTTATTAGTTCTGTGATAAATCGAAACGATAAAAATAATTAGAATAATAATTAGAATAATAATCAGAATGATAGAGGTGTTCATATAATTTATATTTCTTTATATTTAGGGATTTCGATTGAAAAACAGGCACCATCTCGCTTTAATTCTCGAGATGAACAATTTTCACGACAACTTGAACAAGTAGATCTATTAAAAGCAAAAATATTTCCATCAAAACCTCGTTGAATCATTTCACGAGACATATATAAACCTAAACCAGTGCCTTGAGTTTCATGTCTTGTTGTGAAATATGGATCAAATATTTTCGAAACAATATCTTTTGGAATTCCACCTGCATTATCTACAATAGTAATAACGATTCTATTTAGTTGATTAAAATATGCACCAACGATTAATTCTCGATTATTAATATTTCTTTCTCGAAAAATATCAAAAGCATTATGAATAACATTAATAACACTTTGTTTTAAATTATTTCTAACACCGTGCAATTCGATATAATCAAAACGAATATTATTAACAAATTTGATTTTGCCTCGATCCAACGAAGGACCAACGAATTCTTCTATTTCATCAAAAAATTCTTTAATATTAAAATATTCTCGTTCTTCGTCTTTGCGAGAGATCTGTTTTCGAAAATCATCAACAGTTTCAGAAAGATACTGAATATAATTATTTGTTTTTTCATAAACTTCGTTATATTTAGTTAAAAATAAACTTTTAATAACTTCGGCATCATGTTCCCCTTTTGGATATAAATTACCGAGATTTAATTTAAAATAAAGATCTTGTAAAAGCAAGGAAATTATATTTAAAGGTTGTCGCCATTGATGAGCAATTTTTTCAACGGTTTCACTAACAGCAACATGTCGTTTAGAAGCTTCACTGATTTTTTCTTGAATCATTCGTCGTTCGACCTCATCAGAAATTCGCATTTCGATATAACTATTCAATCGTTCAAGATGAGCTTTATCTTCTTTATGTTTTTCTTCTTCTACTTTTTTATTAGTTATATCAAGAGCATAGCCTGATAAAGAAGACCAACTTCTTCGTTGATATTGTATATTTACATATAAATGTCCCCAACGAATTTCACCGAAACTATCTTTAAATTTGAATTCATCAATAAAATCGGTTTCCATTTTTTTAACATGTTTATCAAATTTAGAAATAATCGACGAGAAAGTTTCAAAATCCAAAAAGTCTTTAACTTTAACATCGAGATAAAATTCTTCTAACGAATAGCCTAATTCTTCTTGAATATTAGTTGAAGTATAAAATCTGATGCCATCGGCATCTTTAACAAGTTCAAAAGCGACAAGTCTGCCAAGCTGAATAGTTTCAATAGTTAGCGGACGAAAAACAACATTTAGTTCGCCAAGTCGTTTATTAAACATATTTTCAATATCAATTATTTGAGAAGCCATATTTTATTTTCCATCAAAAACTATTTTATTTATTTCGTTCATTTTATTTTTTGCAATTTGACTTGCTCGATTTTTGCCATTTTCTATAACATCAATAATATAATTATCATTTAAATTAATTTGTCGTTCTCGCATTGGTTCAAGCAAATTATTTATCGAAACAGAACATCTTTTTTTGCAATCAACACAACCTATTTTTCCAGTTTTGCAACTTTCAGCAATTTCATTTACCTCATCGATATTTGAAAATTCTTTATGATACGAAAAAATAATACAAACTTCGGGATTTCCTAAATCAGTTTTTTTAATTCGATTTGGGTCAGTTTTTCCAGCTTTTAATTTAATTAAAACTTCATCTTTATTATCAGACAAATAAATACTGTTTCCGTAACTTTTGCTCATTTTTCGACCGTCAAGCCCATTTAATTTTGAAGTTTCACTTAAAACTTCTTTTGGCTCAATAAAAATATTTGAACCGTATAAAAAATTAAATCGTCTTGCGATTTCACGAGAAATTTCTAGATGAGGTCGTTGATCTTCACCGATTGGGACTTCGATTGCATCGTATAATAAAACATCAGCCGATTGTAAAACAGGATAAGTTAAAAAACCAGCACTATTAATATCTTTGCCTGATAATTGCTGAAGCTGATCTTTATAAGTCGGATTTCGTTCAAGCCAACCCAACGGAGTAATCATATTTAATATTAAATATAATTCAGCATGTTCTTTTACTTGACTTTGAATAAACAACGAAGCTTTTTCTGGGTCAATTCCACTTGAAATCCAATCTCGAACAAGATCAATCGATAAATTTTTTAAATTTAAACGATCTTCATAACTTGTTGAAAGTGCATGCCAATCAGCAACAAAAAACAGACTATCTCGTGAATTTTGCAAATCTTTCCATTTTTCAAGAACTCCGACATAATGACCCAAATGTAATTTTCCAGTTGGTCGCATTCCGCTAACTAATCGATTTTTCATTAATTTTTATTCTCCAAATTTTATTTTTTTAACAGCATCAATTAAATTATCTTGTCGCATAAAATGTTCGCCAATTAAAAAAGCATCAACACCAATTTTACTTAATTCGATTAATTGTTCATGATTTGTCAAACCGCTTTCTGCAACTATAATTTTGCCATTTGGTATAGACGGAATTAAATTCTTAGATAAATTCATGTCCATTTCAAAAGTATCAAGATTTCTGTGATTAATGCCAATTATGTCAGCACCTGCAAACGAAGCTTTAATTAAATCGCTTTTGTCATGAATTTCAACAAGAACATTTAAACCCAAATGAAGAGCATATTCATATAAATCTGTTAATTCTGATCGAGACAAAGCTTTTGCGATTAATAAAATAATATCTGCACCATAAACAAGAGCTTCTAAGATTTGATATTTAGTTACGATGAAATCTTTTCGCAAAATAGGAAGAGCCGAATATCGACGAACTTGAGTTAAATATTCGATATTTCCGCCAAAATAATGAGGTTCTGTAAGAACAGAAAGCATATTCGCCCCGCCTTTTTCATAAGCTTGAGCGATATTAATAGGATCAAAATCAGCTCGAATTAAGCCTTTGCTTGGACTTGATTTTTTGATTTCAGCAATAATTCTAATTGGCTCGTCGTCTGTTCGTTGCAAAAACTTTTTCACATCTCGAGGAACATACGGATTAAAAGCCAAACTTCGACCAAGCCACTCTTCTGGAAATTTCTTTTCACGAACACGAACATCTTTTAAAGTTTTTTCGATTATTTCATCTAATATTTTCGACAAACATTTTCCTTATAAAAATTTTATTCATTTTATCAAAATGATTCGATTAATAATTCTTTTTCTTTTTTTATAATATTTATTAATTCGTTATGAATATGACCATTTGATGCAACAATAACTCTGTCTTGTTCGATAACATATTTATGTCCAAGATGATTTGATATTTTTCCGCCTGATTCTAGAACAATAAGAATTCCAGCTGAAACATCCTATGGTTTTAGATTTAATTCAAAATAGCCGTCGTATCGACCTGAAGCAATATACGAAAGATCAAGAGAAGCTGAACCGTAGCGACGAACATCACGAGTTACAGGCAAAATAGTTTCAAATATTTTAATTGTCCATAAATAATCAGCACCTTTTTCTGTTTTTGAATATGGAAAACCTGTTGAAATCAAACTATTTTGAAGTTCTCGACGATTCGAAATCGATAATTTTTTATCGTTTAAAAAAGCACCAAAATCTTTTTTTGCATAAAAAAACTCATTCATAATTGGATTATAAACAATGCCTTCAATCGGTTCGTTATTAACCCAAAAACCAATTGAAATAGCTACAAACGGAAGTGAATGAACGAAATTCGTTGTTCCATCGATTGGATCGATATAAATTTTTTTCGACGATGTAGAAAAATTCACTGCTGTTTCTTCACCAATAATTTCAAAATCTGGATATATTTTTACTAGCTTTTCTTTTAAAAACAGTTCAATTTTCAAATCGTATTCTGTAATTAAATCAACTTTGCCTTTAAAATTAATTTGTTTTTCACTATAAAAACCAGTTTTGAGAATTTCACCAGCTTCTAAAATAATTTGTTTTAAATTTTCGTTTATCATTTTGTCCTAAAGATTTTTTGAGAATATAACATATTATAAAAACAAAAAATATTTTTACAAATTATAAATATTAAGAATTGTATTGGAGATTATTAACCTCATCGAAAAAAATATTATCGATGAGGTAGAAGAAAAAGAAGATTTATTTTTTAATTATTATTATATTCTCGAAGAATTTCGTTGTCTGCCCAAACTGTTTCAGCGAATTCTAATAATCGATTAGCGACATTATAAATATAAATACTGTCGTTAATTAATGAAGTTGCCATTTTTGTATCAACTTGACCTGCTCGAATCATTCCATCAAGACGACCATTTGCAATAATGTCAATATCAGCCATTTCACCTTTAAGAATTTCGATAGCTAAAAGCGATTCAGTAAAATTTTTACTTTCTTTGACTTGTTTTAACTCTCGCAATATTTTTATAATTTTTTCTCGTAAAAAATTATATTCATGACGGACATAATTATTTTCGTGATTAATAAATGTATTCATGTTTTCTTGAATTTTTTCGATGTCTTTAATAGCTCGAACCATTCCACGATTAACGATTTTTAACGAATAAATATATTTCGAATCAGCAACAGCCATTTTTTCTTGAGCCAATGACGAATATTTAATTATTTCGCCGTATAAACTTTTAACTGTAACTTGATACATTCGATCGATGTCAATTTCAATTGGTTTTTTAGATTCAGAAATAATTTGTTGAATAGCTTTATCTGAAAAAACATCTTTTCGATGAAGCGATAAACCGTGAATAATTATTTCAAGACTATTGTGATATAAATGTTCGCTTTCTTTTTTAATTCCAGTAATTGCCGTAACAGGAGTATCGATAAGTTGCATATTTAAATATTTTGGTTGTCCATTTTTTAATTTTGGATCATTAAAACTATTTTCTAATATTTTTACAAAATATGGAATAAACGGAGATAAAATTAATACACCAGTTATATTAAACACAGTATGAAAAAGAGAAATTTTCATGGCTAAATCTGTATTTCCAATTCCGATCATTGGAGCTAACATATCAACTATTGACATAACAGGATTAATTAAAATTACAACAATAATAGCCGTAACGACATTGAAAGAGAAGTGAATAAGAGCCAATCGTTTGCCATCAGCATTTGAACCAATTGCACCAATTACAGCCGTAATCGTTGTTCCGATATTTGCACCAATTGCAAGAGCAACACCGTCAATATATTGAATTTGTCCAGAAGAAATAGCAACGATTACAAGTGTCATTGTCGCAGCACTACTTTGAATAACTATCGTAATAATGATTCCGACAAAAACATAAGTTATAACTCCAAGAATGCCATCGATATGATATTGAGCTAAATTAATGCCTTCTTTCATACTTTCGAAACCATCTTTCATTAAGTCGATTCCTAAAAATACAAAACCGATACCTAATAAAGCATCGCCGACACCTTGAGCAGTTTTGCCTTTTATAAATTTAGAAGCTACACCAAAAACAACAATCATATAAGCATAATGAGCGATATCAATTTTTACACCTAATAACGAAACGATCCATGCCGTTGTTGTGCTTCCGATATTAGAACCAAAAATAACACCAACACTTTGAGTTAAAGTTAATATTCCAGCTGATAAAAACGAGATAATAATTAAACTTAAAAGAGAAGAACTTTGAACAGCCGTTGTTGCAATAAAACCTGTTGCAATTGCTTTTGGAGTAGAATTTGTCCAGTTTCGTAAAATATTTTGCATAGTTCCACCAGCAAAATTTTTGAAACCTTCTTCCATAAAAAACATACCGACGATAAAAATAGCAATACCTGCTACGATAGTTTGAATATTGTCAAAACTGACAAGAATATAGCCTAAAATGGCAAAAAAGAGTATTCTTAAAAACACCCGAGTTGAACCTCCAAAAATTTTTGATATCGAATTATAATTACTTTTTGGAAACAGGATAATTTTTAAGAATTAATAAAAAAATATTTTTATTAAGATCTCGCTCTGATGAAGTTCAGGCGAGGTATTTTGTTTGAGATTAAAAGAGTTTTTTAATTATTCAGTAACTTCTACGATAACAGGATCTGATTCCCAAACACCGTGTTTTGTGCAATATGCTTGAGCAACAAGTGTTAATTTGTTTGATTTAGGAATAATATAAAAAATTACTTCTACTTGACTTTTTTCGTTACCTAAAGTTCCAGGAACAAAATCAGCTCGTGCAAGAAGTGTTTCGCCATTATATAAAGCAACATTTGAAATATAATGATCAAAATCATCAGGATGAGAATATGCATTACCAACTTTAACTTTTACAGCAAGTTTTTGACCTTTTTTTGCTTCGTCATTAACTGAAACAAAAGGTGAATGTCGATCAATATAATCTTTTCTAGCTTCTCGTTCAACAGTGTCAATATCAACATATCGGTTAATTTTTGGCATTAAATTTTTCCTCTAAATTTATTTAATATAATCCTATCAAAACAGAACTTAAAGATATTCTAGAATTTTTAATTAATTAATTATTATTGGTTGTTTTTTATTTTTATATTCTAGAAACCAAATAAAAGCAAACATTAATCCAGCGGTTTTTGCAAAATTATCATCATAAATAAATTCGAGACTATTTTTTACTGGTAAATATTCAAGAATTATCATTTCGTCATTAATTCCGCCACCGTTACTAACTTTCATACTTTCATCAATTTCAGCATAAAATAAAAACTGTTTTGAACCAGTGATTCCAACACTTGTAAAAAAAGCACTAATTTTTTCGATTTTATTTAAATCAACATGAAAACCGCATTCTTCGAGAATTTCATCTTGAGCGATTTCTTCAATAGATTTATCTTTATCGATAATTCCAGCACAAAGTTCCCAAGTCATTAATTTATTTTTATCATTCATATAAACTGGAGGTCGAAACTGTTTAACAACTAAAAAGGCATCTTTTTCTCGATGATAAAGCAAAATAGCGACACTATTATGACTTTTAACGGCTTCCCAATTTTTATCAACACCGTTTTGAGTATATGTAATTCTAAGAGGAAGAGCATATTTTGGCTCTTCTAAAGGTTGAGTTTTAAAATTTTCTATATTAAACATTATTTTTTATTCACAAATATATTTATATGAACCGTTTAAATCTACAGAAGTAACAACAGTCTGAACATCAAAAGCTTTTGAAGTTAAACATAATTTATTTAATTCTTCGTTACTTGTTGAATAAATTTCGTTATATTCTATATTATAAACTGGTTTTTGAAGTTTTGTAAAAGTTTCATATTTATTACAAATATCATTAATATGACATTCTTCAGAAGTCAAGAAATCAGCACTATTTTTTAAATTTTCAATTTGTTCATTTACATTATTAAAACCAATTGACAAACCTATTTTATGAGCTTTTTCTATTAAAGCCAAATTAAAACTAATTTGATTCATAATCGAGATGTTAAATCCTGTATTAATATCATTATATAAATCAGCATTTTTAATTCTTACACCATCGCATGAACTACTTTTTGCATAATCAATTCGACTTAACATAATTTCTTTTACAATTGGATCATTAATATCAATCCAACTAATATTATCGCTTTTAATATTTCCGACTGCGATTGCAGGAAATTTATTGGCATCTAAATTAATTTTAGAATTGAATTCACCAGCTGAAAAACTACATATAACTTTCGAGCCTCGTTGTTTTAAATCGTAAATATCAGATTGATTATATTTAAACAAGTCAATAATCTGAATATCACTATTTTTATTATTTAAAACACCATTTTCTTGTATTCGCCAACTGTTTTCCATGCTTGGTTTAAACCATGAAAGAGTTTCAGTTCCTTCTTCGATATCTAATTCATTTTCAAGATTACAACCAGACATAAATAATATTACGGCTGAACCTAAAAAAATCTTTTTCATAGTTATGCTACTCTTGTTTCTTCACCAAATATTAATCTTTTTATATTTGGAAGATGTTTATATATAATAAAAAAGCCAATAATTCCAATAGGAACTAATGTTGTTTCTGGAGAAATATATAAACTGCTAATATATAAAGTTATCAAAGCAACAATTGAAGATAACGATGATATTTTCAATGCTTTACTAACAAACACCCAAACAACAAATGCTATTAAACTTTCAAGAGGCAACATTACAGCTGATACACCGAGACCTGTTGCTACACCTTTGCCACCATCGAACCATAAAAACAGAGAAAAAGTGTGTCCTATAACTGCTAAAACTCCGATTGCCCAAAGCGATGCTTCTGGCATTTCAAAAATATATTTTGCTATTAAAATAGGAATCGATGCTTTTAATGCATCTAATATCAATGTAAAAAAAGACAATTTTCCTGCTAATATTGGATCTTTTTCTTTTACAACTCTAAGAACATTTGTAGCTCCGATATTTCCACTGCCACTATTTCTAACATCTATTCCTGCAAAAGTTTTTGCAAGAATCAATCCAAAAGGAATAGATCCTAATAAATAAGATGTTATATAAAATATTAAATTTAAATCATGTAAATTTTCCATGTTTATTTATTTCTCCAATTATCTTTTTTCTTCGATATCTCGATGTTTGATAGATATTTCTGAAGCTTTTTGAACATTCACATCACTATCTTTTAATAATCTTTCTAAGACATCTATTGGTGTCGATGGATTTTCTGCAACTCGCAATCTAGCCATTTTGTCTTTATCGTCTGCAAGAACTCGTAATAATTTAGCTGGTGTCGATGGATTTCCTGATAAACCGTCTCGAACGATTTTTTCATCACTAAATAATTTAGTCAAAATCTCTTTTGGAGTATTTGGATTTGTTGCAACTAATGCCCGAACTAAATTTATATTATCTTGAGATAATTTTTCAAGAATATTTACAGGAGTATGTCTATTTTTTGCAACTGCCCATCGACTGCTCATATCTTCAACTTCTGATAATTCTTCTAAGATTTTTATCAAAACTGCACTTCGCCCTAATTCTAAATTATAAACTGAAGTTCTTTGTGAAATATTTATCGCAATTCCACCAGCGATTTCTTTATCATTTTTAAAATTTTGCAAAATTTCAAGCAAAATATTCAAATCGCTATTTTTGTCGCTTATAATATCTAAAGCCTCATTTTTATCTTTTATCATCTTTTTCGATCTCCTCCAAATAATCTAAAATTTGCAATGAAAGTTCAAGTTTAGAAAGCGATGGAAAACTTTCTTCAAAACCGTTTCGCATAAATATATCGATTTTATTCGTATCTGTTCCAAAACTTTCGCTATTTTCGAGAATATTTAAACAAACTGCATATAAATCTTTTTTGATTAACATATTTTTTGCATATTCCGAACCGCGATTTTTATCTGTTTCAGCTTTAAAGCCAATTGCTCGAATTCCGTTTTTATCTAAATTTTCTAAAATATCGATATTTTCGATTAATTCAAGATTCCAATTATTGCCGATGAGGTGCGATTTTAATTTGCCATCATGTTGTATTTTAGGTTTATAATCAGCAACAGCCGAACTCATAAATAAATATGGCATTTTTTGAATTAATTTCGTATCGCCGTTTTCGCCTAATTTCGGTTTAATAATTAAACCTTTTTTTGCAATTCGAATCGAATCGATTAAATATTTGTTCATTTCGTCAGCTGATTGAACCTCGATTTTACAGCTTTCATTTGGCAAATTATCAGGAAAACGACTCGAAATAAAACAGATATCAGCTCCACGAAAATATAAAGCTTTTGCTATCGCTGAACCCATTTTACCGCTTGAAAAATTAGAAATATATCGAACCTCATCGATTTTCTCGATTGTTCCGCCTCCAGTAATAACGACTCGACGATTTGTCCAAAAATCTTTTTTTAATAATGATCTAGCGATATTTAAAAAAATTTCTTCAGGTGAAGCCATTGCACCATCGCCTTCAGTTTTACAAGCAAGTTCTTTCGTTTGAGTTGAGATAATTTTATAATTAGACAAAGCCAATAATTTTAAGCTTGTTTGAGTAATCGTATTATGAATCATGTTCGTATTTGCCGATGGCGAAATAATAATTTCTCGATTATAAGCTAGAGCCGTTTGTAATAAAATATTATCAGCGATGCCATTTGCTAATTTATTTATCGTGTTTGCCGTTGCTGGAGCAATAACAAAAATATCAGCCCATCGTGAAATATTTATATGATTCATATCAGAAGCCCAACTTTCGCTATTTTCATGCAAAACTAAATTTGATGAAAGAGTTTCGAAAGTTAGCGGAGTGATAAATTTTTTTGCATGTTCAGTCATAATAACTCGAACAGAAGCACCGCTTTTTGTCAAAAGTCTAATTAATTCTAAACTTTTATAAATCGCAATACTTCCAGTAACAGCGAGAAGAACTTTTTTATTATTTAAAATCCGTTCCATTATTTTTATAAAATATAATGAGCTACATCTTCGTTAGTTAAAAAGTCGTTTAACTCATTTTCAACTAGATCAGAACTGATTTCGATATTTTGACCTGTTAATTCGTTAGCTTTAAAGCTAATTTTTTCAAGAACTTTTTCGATAATCGTATGTAATCGTCTTGCTCCGATATCTTCAGTTTTTTCATTTGCTCTTTGTGCAATTTTTGCAATTGATCTAATCGCTGAATCGTTAAAAGTTAAATTTACACCTTCGACTTCTAACAAAGCTACATACTGTTTTAACAACGAATTTTTTGGTTGAGTTAATATTTTATATAAAATTTCTTCAGTTAAATTTTCAAGTTCGACTCTAAGAGGAAATCTACCTTGAAGTTCAGGAATTAAATCACTTGGTTTACTAACATGAAAAGCTCCAGCCGAAATAAATAAAATATGATCAGTTTTTATTTGACCTAATTTCGTATTAACTGTGCTACCTTCGACGATTGGCAATAAATCTCGTTGAACACCTTCTTTACTTGGATCATTTCGATTTGTTCCAGAACCAGCGATTTTATCGATTTCGTCAATAAATACGATTCCTTCTTCACTTGCTTTTCGAAGTGCCTCTTTTCGAATTTCTTCTTTATCAAGAATAGATTCTGAACCTTCATGTCTTAATAATTCTCGAGCTTCTTTAACAGTAACTTCTTTTGATTCTTTGCGATTTCCCATCGAATCAAACATCGAAGTCAAAGATTCTTGAATTTTAATAATTTCGACATGAGATACACCATCTTCACCAGAACCATAATTACTTGGAGTTTTTGCAATTTCGATATTTATTTTTCGGTCATCTAATTCACCATTTTTTAAACGAATTCGCATTTTTTCGCGAACTGAATCATATTTATCATCCATGTTCGAATAATTACTTTTTGGCGGTTGTGGAACAAGTTTGTCAAGAATTTTTTCAGCTATATAATTTTCGATTGCCTCGCTTTTTTCTTGTTGAATTTGAGTTTTGACCATATTAAACGAAAAGCTAACTAAATCGCGAATCATCGATTCGACATCACGACCAACATAACCGACTTCTGTATATTTCGATGCTTCAACTTTTATAAATGGAAAATTCATAATTTTCGCAAGACGACGAGCGATTTCTGTTTTACCGACACCTGTTGAACCGATCATCAAAATATTTTTTGGCATAACATCGTCGCGAATTTCTGGCGATAACTTCATTCGTCGATAACGAGTTCTCAAAGCAAGAGCAATCGTTCTTTTTGCCTGATCTTGTCCGATTACATATTCGTCAAGATATTTAACAATTTCGCTTGGAGTAGCACTTTGTGGATTTTTCATATAAACCTTTTAGTTATTTGTTATTTTTTTATTTTCTCAACCATCAATCGTAATTTGAGAAATTAATTCACCTAAAACCTCATCGGCTTTATCGCTATCAATTTGGCAAGTTCCAGCATTCGCATGACCACCACCGCCATATTTAAGCATTAAATTACCAATATTTGTTTTAGAAGTTCGATTAAATATCGATTTGCCAGTTGCAAAAACCTGATTTTGTTGTCTAAATCCCCAAATATGATGAATCGAAATATTCGTTTTTGGAAAAAGTGCATAAATCATAAATCTATTCCCTAGGAAAATAACTTCTTCGTTTCGCAAATCAAGAACAACTAAATTTTTATAAACTTTTGAACATCTTAAAATTTGATCTTTAAAATCTTTCTCATATTTTTTATATAAATCAACTCGCTCTTTTACATCTGGAAGAGCAAGAATTTCATCAATCGAATGAGTTACACAATAATCGATGAGGTTCATCATTAATTCGTAATTTGCAATTCTGAATTCTCGAAATCTACCTAAACCTGTTCGTGAATCCATTAAAAAACTTAAAAGTTCCCAACCTTTTGGATTTAAAACATCGTCCATCGTAAATTGAGCTGAATCAGCTTTATCAACGGCAATCATCATTTCATTTGAAATTCGAGGAAAAGCCGATTTACCGCCATAATAATCATAAACAATTCTTGCCGCCGAAGGTGCTTTTGCATCGATAATATAATTATCAGCTCGTTTATTTCGTTGAGCTTCACTTTCGTGATGATCAAAAACTAAATAAGCCTTTGAGTTATAAGGCAAATTCGTAGTTATGTCATTTTCAGTAATTTCTATTCTGCCATCTTGCATATCTTTTGGATGAACAAACTTAATGCTATTTATAATTCCAATCTCTTTTAATAAAACAGCAGAGACTAACCCGTCCATATCGCTACGAGTAACAAGTCTATATTTCTTTTTAATCAAACTGAACACTCCTAAAAATCTCTATTTTTAAAATTCTATCAAACATCGAGAAAAACCGCGAATATCAAACTTAAAAATAAATTTATAAACAGCTGATCACGAAAAATTATGCCTAATTTCTATTTTAAAACATTATTTGACAAAACCGTTTTTTTTTTTACAATTTGACAGCTCGTTTTGTGACGGGTGAAAAAAATTTCTTTTAACAAATAGGAGTTTGAAAAATGGAAATAAAAAAGTTAGCCTTTTTAGGCTTTGTTGCAGTTGGATTAAGTTCTAACTTGTGGGGGTATGGGTATAAAGAATTTGGATATAAGCAAGACCCTTATGGAGGTCCACCTAATTTGACAGGTAAAGGATATGACAGCAACGAGAAAAAAGCCATAATGCAAGATTATTATATGGAAAAAGCAGAAAGACAACAAAGAGAAAAACAAGAAATAAAAATACAAGAAGAAAGAGATAAAAGATGGAAATGATGAGGTTTTCCTCTTTTTAACAAACTACACAAAATACAAAACCTAAAATAATCAAAAGATCCCGAAATGAATTACAGGAGCTACCGCTTCGGGATGACGAAAATCTTCTTTTTTTTTAAATTCCACAAACATATTTTTATTATTTTTTATTAACTTATTTAATTTTAATTTATTTGAAAAGGAGGCATTGAGTTATAATTCGAAAAATTCATTCCTCATATTCTGACACTTTATGAGAAATGAAAAATCCAAACGAAAGTGGCTGAAATTATGGCATATAAATATGAATCTGTGCTGAAATCGTTCCAATACTCGACAGAGAGTTATAAACTTGTTTCTGATTTTTTATTATCAGGCGAAAAAACTAATCCAAAAGTCATGTTAAAAGTAACAGAAATTTCCAAACATTTTGGAAAAGATTCTCGAGACTGGTTTAGAATATCTTCGACGAAAGCTTTTATTTCTGCTTTGATTAATATCAAATTAGACGAAAAAGAAAAAAATTAGAAAAAATTATTATGCAATGGGCTAATGAAGAAAATATCGATAAATCGGTGATAATCACCAAATGGGTTGCTGACCCAGTTGGGAATAAATTAGATTTAAATTTATTTTCTGAAGTAATATCTCACAATAAATCCAAATCGCTGGGCATAAATTTAGAAGCCTTGACAAAATCTGAAGACAATAAACTACAAAAGTTATTAAAAGAAATTGGCTTAATTGATGTAAAACGAGGTGGTGATGATAAAAGTTTAACAGGAACTTGGATTCATCGAGATTTAGCGATTAAATATACAGAATGGCTTGATCCTAAGTTCTCAATTTGGATTTCGAAAAAAATATTAGAACTTGTTAATGACGGTGTTGCTTGGAATGAAATTCGAAATAAGACAAAAAAAGATTATTTGCCTCTCACAAGTGCAATAAAAAAATATGTTGTTCCAGCAAATACGAAAACAAAAGCGGATATTATTTATGGGTAAATTGCAAATTTTATAAATTTACGAGTTACTCAACAAAAGGCAAAAGATATTCGCGAAGAAAGACATATTCAAGCAAACGAATTAACTCGAGATTATTTCGAAAAATTAGAATTAGATCGAATTGCAAAACTTCAAATCTTCGCTGAAATGATAATTTCTCAATTCAAAACAACAGATTTAATCAAATTATCAAACATGATCGTAAACTACGAATATCAAGATTAACAAAACATAACTTCACACAAAACGGGCAAATTCGTCATTCCGTGTTTTGATAAAGCTTTTTTCTCTTTTTTATAAAATAAAGAAATATTTAATATTAAACTTTGGTAGAATTCTTTTAAAAGCTTAAATAAAAAGTTAAGCCAAATATGAGGAGAGTTTATGGGACAACCACAACCAGCCTTTTACATGTTTAAGTGCCAACAGTCAAGCCCTCCAGGAATGCCAAAACCTAGCTGTGTAAGAGCTGACACTAGAGATCATTTTCAATATTTGGCTCAAACACTAATGCAAAAAGGAATAATTGCAACCGTTCAACCAATTCAAACTAGTTGTCTTGGACGATGTAATCTTGGTCCAGTCATGTTAGTTGAACCTGGGCATTTTATGTATGTCGCTGTTGATAAAATCGCTATTGATAAAATTGTTAATGAACATATTATCGGTGGTAAACCTGTTGAAGAGCTTTTAATTAAAGATACTTTTTGGGATAAAGCTATTCAACCAGCTGATATGTTGAGACAAATGGGCAGGCTATAAATTTATGAATATTGATATGTTATATAGCAAAATTCATCGAGCCACTGTTACTGATGCTAATTTAAATTATGTTGGATCGATTACGATTGATGATGAACTTTTAGAAAAAGCTAAATTAAGAGTTGGTCAAAAAGTTGAAATATTAAATGTTAATAATGGCGAACGATTCTCGACTTATGCTATTCGTGGCGAACGAGGCAAACGAGATATCTGTTTAAATGGTGCAGCAGCCCGAAAAGTTCATATCGGTGATGTAATTATCATTGTCGCATATGCTTCTTTTTCTGAACACGAATTAATAAATTATCAGCCAACAGTTGTTTTAGTTGATAAAAATAATAATATAATTGATGTTAAATACGAGGTTTAATAAAATGTTTGGAAATTTTGATCCTAAAGAGCTTGAAAAAGCTTTAGCTGCAATGCAAGAACAAGCAAAAAAATATGAAGATGAAAGTCAAATTAAACAGTTTATCGGTAAAAGTGGTGGCGGAATCGTTACAGCTTATATGAACGGTAAAGGTGAAATGACAGATCTTAAAATTGACTCCGCTCTTTCTGGTGATCTTGATGCTATTCAAGTTTTTGTTGTCGCCGCTGTTAATGATGCAAATGTAAAAGTTGCTGAATTCAAAAAAAAGAGTGCTACAAATATTGTAACTGGAATGAGTTCATTTAAGTTCAATGGTTAAAAAACAATTAACTATCTTTTTTATTTCATCTCAACTACTTATTAGTAATCAGTTGTGTAGATTAAAAATAGCAAAAGAGCAATTTTTAGTCGATGGCTATAAAACTTGGATAGTTGATCAAAACCGTTCTTTTGCCTTTGTTCCAAATCAATTAAATTTACATCTTCCAACTGGTGTAAATTTAATTAAAAGAAATTCTATTTTTGGACTTTCTATGTTTGAAAGTAAAGATTTGATTATTGGCAAAGAACCTATTAAAATAAAAACTCCAAAAAAGCCAAATAGATTCGTCATGAATGAATCTGTCTATTCCTCTGGATATATTTCAAAACCTCAAATTGGACTTCAATTTGCTGAATATAGTGAAAGTATTGATGATAATTTAAGAATTGTTTCTGGCTGTTGTTTTACAACTGGTATTACTGTCGGTGATAATAAATTTATTGATATCGATTTTGTAAAATTTTTTTTACATAGTAAAGATGGACTGTTTTCAGATATTGGTGCAAGATTCGAAGAAATTAACGGTTCCATTTTTGTTAAATATTCAAATCCCTTTTTTGTTGATAATAAATTCGTTCAAGATGATCAAATATTATATTTTAATGGTGAAAGACCAAAATCTATTGAATTGTTTTTAAAAGATATTTTAATGTCTAAAATAGGCACTGTTTTTAATTTTGAAGTGTTGCGAGATAAAGAATTATTAGATTTTAATATCACGACTTCTGAATTAAAAAGTGGCGGTTTCTTAAGTGATACTTTTATGGAAAATCTTGGTATCTGGTTTGATGATGGCTTATTTGTTGCCAATGTTCATAATCAAAGTTCTTTTTCTCAAAAAGGCTTAAGACCAACATATCGATTAATTAGTATAAATGATGTTGATATGAAAAATGAACTTGATGTTAAGCAATATTTATCTTCTCAAAAAAAGAATATGCCCGAAAGTTTCCAGTTTTTATTTAGACATAAAAGCAAAGGTGATTTAAATATTCAACTTAAACCTAATCCAAAATATTTTAAATCAGCCAATAATGAAAATAGTGGTTGGGGTGATAATAACGGTTTCGCAGATAGTTTTTCTACTAATAATAATAGCGGTTGGGGTTTTAGTATAGAATCACAAGAAGATGATATTAATGAATCTTTTTATGATATGTTCAATAAACAACCATTAACAGAATATTTAAAACAGTAATATTTATTAATATATGTTTTTAATAAATTAACATCTTGAAATTATAAATGAAAAAAATTCTAATAACTAAACTATTTTTATCTGTTTCTACGATATTTTATATTTCTGGTTGTAGTAGTAGATTTGATAATGAACCTGAAGAACAATTGACTTCTAGTAAAGAACAGTTTAGACTTCAAATAAAAAAATTTTTGCCAAACTTTCAATCAAGAAATATTATAACTATTGGAGATATGGAATTAATATCTACTGATTATGTCGAAATTCGCGGTTGGCAAAACGACAAAAAACTTGGCAGTTTCGAAGCATTTTTACGAGGTTGCGAAAAACCTCGATCTGTTAATATTCCTTCGATTTGTGATAAAGGTCGAGAACTTTGGGGTATTGATCCAAATAACGAACAAATTACACAATTTTTTGAAGAAAATTTTGTTCCATATTTTATAGCTGATAATAAAAATTTAAGATGGACAGGAACTGTTACAGGTTATTATGTTCCATTGTTAAATGGCAGTCGAAAAAAAACTGAACAATTTCAATATCCATTATATGAAAAACCAAAAGATTTCAAATTGCCTTATAAAACTCATGAAGAAATTGATAAAGATCCGCCTCCTGCTAAAGTAATTTGCTGGGTTGAAGATCGAGTTGAACGACTCTTTTTGCAAGTTCAGGGTTCAGGTTCTGTTCGTCTTGACGATGGCTCAATTATTGGTGTTGGCTTTTCTGCTAAAAATGGTTACGATTATACTTCTGTCGGTGGATATATAAATAAACATTATGGAATACCTATTTATAAATTATCAGCTGAATTTATTAGCAAATGGGTTAAAGATCATCCTAATGAAGCTGATGAGGTATTGCATTCTAATAAAAGTTTTGTATTTTTTAGCGAACAGCCAAGTGGTCGGGCTTTTGGTGCTATGGCAACAAATCTAGTTCCAAAAAGCACAATTGCCGTTGATACAAAATATATTCCTTTGGGTATGCCTATTTTTATAAAATCACCAGATCAACCAAAAGATAAAATATTAAATCATTTATTTATGGCTCAAGATCGCGGTGGTGCAATCAAAGGAGTTATTCGAGCTGATTTATTTTTTGGTTTTGGAAAAGAAGCTGGTGAATTAGCTGGTAAAACAAAACGAGATGGCGAATTTTATATGCTTATTCCAAAGGGTTACAAATTCTCGAATTAATATATTTTAATGAATTAGAATCTACACAGTTATATTTATTAAATTTAATTCGTGAAAAAAAATTAATAAATAATTTAGCTGTTTATACAGATTCCCAAACTTCTGGAATAGGAAGTCGAGGCAATAATTGGTTGAACACTCGAAATAATATTTTTTTTTCGGTTGCAATTAAAATTAATGAATTACCAAAAGATTTACCTCTTCAATCACTTTCGGTATATTTTGCTTTAGTTTCGTTGCAAGTTTTAAAAAAATGTAGCAATGAAAATATCTGGCTTAAATGGCCAAACGATTTATATAATCAAGATATAAAATTTGGTGGAATTATTACGAATGTAATTGGTAGTTTTGCAATAATCGGTATTGGAATTAATATTTATAAAACTGAAGATTTCGGTTATGTAAATTGCGATAACAAAAATAATAAAAATATTATTCAAGCTATTTTAAATAAATTACATGAAAAATTAAGTTGGATTGAATTATTTGAAGAGTATAAATTAGAATTTGAGAAATCAAGAAATTTATTTTTTAATATAAATAATAGTTCAGAAAAAATTTCTCTCTCACAAGCCATATTAAATAATGATGGCTCGATAACTATAAATGGAGAGAGATTTTTCTCTATGAGATAGAGTTATTTATTTCCTCTTTGTCTTAACCAAGTAGGAACATCAAGATATTCATCACTAATCGTTCCAGATTGATGTTTTACATTTGGTGTTCTTTTTGGACCACTTTCAAAATTACCGTTTGTTCCAGCTGTTGGAGTTGCATTTGGTCTCGGAGGTTGTGAATATTTTTGACCAACATTTCCTCCTCCACCAAAATTATTTCTTTGTTGTTGTTGCTGAATCGAACTAGAGCCCGTTTGTTGATAATTAAACTGTGGTGTTGCTGTTTGAACAGGAGGTTGATACTCGCTTTGAATTGATGGTATTGATTGAGACGGTTGAATTCGTTGTGTTGTTTGCGGTGTAACTATTGTTTGTGGTTGTGGTTGTGGTTGTGGTTGTGGTTGTATTTGAGGTTGATATTGAGGTTCGCTAACTTGTGCTTGATAATCATTTTGAAATGATTGAGGCTGTTGCATTCTATTCATAACATGTTGAGGTTGTTCAACTGTTTTTACTTGTTGCTGACTCATTTGTGATGATGACGATGTTGCTGAATTATATTTTGATGAATTATTATTAACAGACTGCGATGATTGAGCTTGATTATTACTTTGTGGTGCTTGTGCTGTTCTTCTTTGATAAACATTCAAATTAGTTCCATCACTTTCTTTTGCTGTAATTCCTTTTTTATGTCCATCTTCTTGTCTTTCAAAACCAGTTGCAATTAAAGTAATTTTTACAAATGTTTCTGGTAATGACGAATCTGTAGTTGTTCCCATAATAACCGAAGCATCGGCATCAGCATTATCTCTAACAACTTCCATTGCATTAGTAATTTCAATTAATGGATAATTTGGATGTAAATTAAAATGAACAAGAACTCCCATAGCTCCTTTGATAGAAACATCATCTAATAATGGTGATTCAATGGCATTTTTTATAGCTTCGTAAGCTGATTTTTCGCCTTCTGCTTCACCCATACCCATAAGAGCTAAGCCTTTATGACTCATGACTGTTCGCAAATCTGCAAAGTCAAGATTAATATCGTTATCACCACTTGATAAAATAATTCCACTTGTTCCTGTTACAGCTCTTGCAAGAACCTCATCAACTATTTTAAAACTTTCTTTTAAACCTAGATTTCTATCAACGATAGCTAATAATTTATCATTCGGAATAACAACAATAGAATCACTTTCTTTTTTAAGTTCTTCTAAACCTTGTCTAGCTAATCGTTCTCGTTTGCCACCTTCAAAAGAAAAAGGTTTTGTAACAACAGAAATAGTTAAAGCACCTAATTCACGAGCAATTTGAGCAATAACAGGAGAAGCACCTGTGCCTGTGCCACCACCTAATCCAGCTGCAATAAATACGATATCAGCACCGTCTAACTGTTTTTTTATTTCATCTGCATTTTCCATAGCCGATTCGCGACCAATTTCAGGAACCATTCCAGCACCAAGACCTTTAGTTAATTTAGTGCCTAACTGAATTCGATTTTCACAGAGAGATTTTTCTAATACTTGAGCATCAGTATTAGCAACAATCATTTCAATGCCTTGAACACCAGTTTTAATCATGTGATTAACCATATTGCCACCGCCACCACCGACACCAATAACTTTTATTTTTGCACCGCTAAGTTCTTCTTGAAGAACTTCTTCTATACTATATCCCATTTTCATTTCTCTTTACTTTTTTTTTAATGTTATGATTAATATCAGCTAATTTTAACTTAATTTAATTAGAATAATTGAGTAATCCACTGCCAAGCCTTGTTTAAACCACTATTTTGATTATTAGGACCCTGATTAATTTGTAATTCATTGCTTCTATTATAATATTGAGAAGATTTTAATTCAGATTCTATGGGTTGAGTTTTAACAACAGTATTTTGCAATGTTTTATCTTGTTGAGATGTTTGACTCATTGCTCCAATTGTTTGAGCAGGAGCTTGATTATAATTATTACCAAAACTACTGTTATTATATTGTTGATTTGAATTACCAAACTGACTTCTTGTTGTATCAGGTTTAGTATTTTGCATTTGCGGAGTCGTTGATGAATAATTATTATTATTCATATTTATATTATCAAGAATTGGTTGTTTTGTTTGTCCAACCAAACCCTGATTATATCGCATGATTCCGTTAGAATCGATTTCATAAAGAGCATAACTTCCAGTTGTGTGCATAATTAAACCGATAGATGTCGAAAAAGCTGGATCTCTTAAAGATTCGAATAAACCACTAATTGGTTTAGGTTTAGCTAATCGAACTGGTGCATTTAATATACTCATTGCAAGTTCTCGAATACCTTCCAATTTTGTCAAACCACCTGTTAAAACAAAACCTCCGCCAACTTCTCTTTTTAAACCGCTATCATCGATTTGTTTAGAAACTAATTCAAGAGTTTCAGAAACTCTTGCACGGATAACTTGACCAACAATATCAAGAGAAACTTCATGTGTTGTATTTTCATCACCAATAACTGGTAATTCGATGAGGTCATCGCTAAGATAAGTTAAATTTCCATAAGTAATTTTGACATTTTCAGCGATCGTAACAGGAGTATGAAGAGCCATAGAAAGATCATTTGTAATATGATTAGATCCGACACCTATGAAACCTTGATAACGAACAGCATTTCCACCAGCATGAATAACAAAACTACTTGTATTCCCACCCATGTCAATAATACCTATTCCGAGGCTTTTTTCGTCATTATTAACAGTTGCAATATACGATGCATAACTATTTAAGACAATATTAACAACTTTTAGACCTGCTAATTCAACAGATCTTTTTAAATTATTAAAATTAGATTTTGTTGTGATAATTAAATGAGTAAAAACTTCAAGACGAGAAGCATTCATGCCAAGAGGATCTTCAACGAAATCTTGTTCATCAACTTTAAAATTATAAGGCAATATATGTAATATGTCATAATCAGAAGGTATATTTGCATTATATCTAGCAGTTTGCATGACTCGATTGATTTCACCGATGCCAACTTCACCACTTGGAACATTTATAATACCGCTACTATCAACACTTTTAACATAGGCACCAGAAATAGAAACAATAACTTCACTTTCTGTGCCTCCAGCGACTCGTCTTGCATCTTCGACAGCACTTTTAATAGATTTTGAAGCAAGATCAATATTTGTAATTGATCCTCGTTTTAATCCTTGAGATTTTTCGACACCAGCTCCGATGATTCGAACATCGTTAATACCTCTAATTTCAGCAATGATTGCACATATTTTCGTAGAACCTACATCAAGAGCTAAAATATATCTGCCGTTGTTTTCCAAATTATTATCCTTTAAAGTATGTTTGAACTGGATAGTAATATTCTAATTTTTTAATTAAATTATCTTCAAAAACTCTTTCTTTAACTTCTAATATTTGAGTTGATAAATCTTGTTCTTGTTGATTGTTATCAATCATTTGTTCAATAATTTTATATAAAACAACTTTTGAACCTAATGGAATAAAGCCTTTATTTGTTCCAGTTGTGAAAATAGAAGATAAAAATTCAGAACCATCTTGAGGAAAAAGTCCTTCGATTTTACTACCATCAGCTACTGATAAAAATTCAGTTTGTTTACCTGAAAAATTAGTATAAGTTTCTTTTGCCATATTTAAAATTGCTTCTTTACTTTTTTGAGCTTTTAATTCAATTTCGATATCATTTTTGACCTCATCAAAAGTTTTTTCTCGAGGTTGAATAATTTCATCAATTCGAATAGTTAAGAAAGCACTTCGATCTTTAGAAATTTGAGGTTTAAAAATATCATTTATTTTAGCAATTTTTAATTCGGATAAATCTTCATCAACAGTAGATAAAACTAAATTATTTAAAGATAAAATTTGAGATTGTTGAATTGAGCCATTATATTCACCTTTTTTAAATGATAAATAATCTCGCATAGCATCTCGTTTTGAATCTCGTTCTCGCATATCTTTAAGAATGTCATTTCTAGAATCTTCAAAAGATGACTCATATTTTAAACCATTTGTATTATAAAATTCTTGTTGTTCCGCATCGCTGTAATTTCGATCAGCAATATTAGTTTCAATAAAACTAATTTTAAATTCTTGTTCAGTTAAAAATTTATTTTTATTAAGTTCCCAAAAAGCAGAAATTTCATTATCAGAAATAGATACATTAATATCTTCGATTGATAATATTTTATATTCGATTTTGTCTTTTAAAGTTAAAACAGAACTAAATAATTCTTTTTCGAAATTTGTTGGAGTAGCAGGAAAAAGTTCTCGAATCTTAGAAATCAAAATAGATTTTGCTAATCTATGTTCATAATCTTTAAGAGATATTCGATTATTTTTTAAAATTAATTCATATTGATTTCTGTCAAATTTGCCATTGTTAAAAAAACTTTCGTTTTTAATTATATTATCAGCGATTTCTTGGTCTAAAACTTTTAAGCCAAATTCTTCGGCTAAATTTAACAAAAGAGCTTCTCGTTTTAAAATATTAAAAGCACTTTCTTCAAGTTTTAATTCTTTTGCGATTTCTTGATCAAGTTTGCCACCAAACATTTGATTATAATAAGCATATAAATTACTATAAGCCATTTGAAGTTCTGACAATTTAATATCAACGGAACCGACTTTTGCTATTGAGGTTGCTTTGCTACCATATTGATAACTGCCCCAGCCGACAAAACCAGCACCAATAAAAGCAAAGGCACTAATCCACAGTGTAACGACTAGATATTTTCTATTTTCTTGCATCCAGCTAATCATTTTATTTTATTCTCCTAAAAAATTTTCTTTCAAAATTATAATCTGTATGCTATTAAAACCGTTTTAAGATAATTTTTATAAGCATAAGCTAAAAGTTGAAAACTATGTTCTTACATCTAATAAGTTGTTTTGAGTGAACGAATATAAAGGTTGTATTTCTTCTTTTACAACTTTAATAACTATGTTCATTGAACTAATTGTTTCATTATTCATTATATTTCTTTGAAGAAATTTTTTGCTTTTTTCAAAATTAACATCCAAACTAAGAGAAATATTTCCGTTAAGATAAATAACTTTTCCTTTCATTGGACCAAGAAGTTCAAAAATAGCATAAAAATCTAATGTTTTAATTTCATCAGTTTCTAAATTTTTTTCATGTTTTTCTTTATCACCATATTTATATTGAAAAAGCATACTTCTATCTTGATAATTAATTGGAATCGTAATGACATTATTTTCCATTGACAATAAAAGTTGATTTAAAAATATAAATTCATTTCTATCGTTGCTATTTGCCATTTGGGAAATAATCTCTTGTTTAAATTGACTTTCAAAAGGTGTTCTTGAATTATTCGAGAAAGCTTCAAGAACTTTTCTTGCATCAACGAAAGCATGATCTTGAACCTGTTGAAAAATTTGAGGTTGTTTAATTAAATTATTAATTACATATTTTTCACCTCGTTTATGAAGAGCTTCGCCCCAATATTTCATTCCTGGCTCAAGTAATTTTTCACTTTCTGCAAATGCCTTTTTGCCGTCCATCTGTAAAAGATAATTTAAAGGATCTAATCTTTCTAAGATTTCCATCGTAAATGGTATATTAGAACCATATTTTATTAATCCTGCTTTGCTATTTTGTTCAGCTTCGCTTTGATTAATTCTCTTTAAATTATTCATAGGAAAAAGGGTATCAAATTTCATTGTTATCTCCGTTTAAGAATTATATCAAAGTCAAATATCTAATTTTTATAAATATATAACAAAAAATATTAAAATAACAGATAAATATAAAATAAAAACAGGCATTAATATATACCAGAATTGATAATTTATATAAAAAGAAATTGCTAACCATATTAATATATATAAAATTATTGGTAATATATTTTGCATAAAAAATATTTTTAACACATCTGTTTTTTTCCAGCCATATAATAATATTATCTCTTTTGTTCGTTTAATTCGTTCATGCAAAATTGCACTATCTCTTAAAGCCAAAAACGAAACTGCGAACATAATTAATAAATAAATATTCGTGAATATATTTAAATTTTGTTCATTTTTAATTATATTATTTATAATTTTATAGCCTATTTTTTCTAAACTTTCATTAATCATTTTCTCATTTTTTATGAAATCTTGAATATTATTAAATTCGATAATTGCATAATCATATTGATCGCTTTTTAATAAAGGTTTTGCCATTTTTAAAGGAACTAAAATTAATTTATCTTGAATTCCATCAAAAACACCGCCAATTTTTATTGGAAAAAGTGAAATCGCTGAATCAACTGAATCTTTGCCAAATAGATACATTTCAAAACTATTATTTTGATCTTTATTTGCTAAACTATCAGCAATCGATTTACTAACAGAAAAACCATGAAACGATCCAATTAAATTTTTTAATTTATATTCTAAATTATTATTTTCAGCTTGAATATCTAAACCGATTCCTCTAACTTCGCTGATATTTTCACCATTTTTAATAAGAGCCGAGAATTCTATTCTATATAAAGTTTGTTTAATTATTTGGTCAAATTCACCAACAACTTTTTCAAATTCCTGCAAATTATCAATTTCAAATTTGCCATCATTTTTTACAACTTTAATTCCATTGACAGGAATAAATTCTTCTTTTTGAACATGAGAAATATTTTCTATATTTTGATTAATATTAAAAACCAGATCTTTTAATATAAAAAACGAAAAAATTGACATATATAAAAAAGTCGAAAGATATATATCTAAATTTTCTCGAATTAGTTTAAAACTAAAGTTCATTAATAACTCCATTATTTAAAAATAATTTTTTATCAAATATTTCTAATTTTGATAAATTTTCACTTTGCGAAGAGATTAAAACACCAATTTTTTTATCTCGAAATATTTTCTCGATAAATTTCAAAACAGTTTCGATTCTGTCTTCATTTAAATATGCGAGAGGTTCATCAATTAAAATAATTTTTGGTGATTTTAAAAGAGCGAGACCAATTTTTGCTCGAAATAAATCTTCACTTTCGACCTCATCGATATTTTTATATAACGAATCTGTAAATTCCAAAAGAGAAGCAATATAAATAATTTGATCAGATTTTTTATTGCTGATAAATGTTAGATTTTCAAACAAATTGCCAAAATCAAGAAAATTTTTATATTGTGGAACATAGCCTATTTGTTGTCGTAAATTAACGATATGTTCATTAATGTTATAAGCAACTTTTTTATTTTCATAAATAACTGTTCCAGCTGTGAAATTTTTCAAATTTAAAACAGTTTCAAAGATTTGACTTTTTCCTGAAGATGTTTTGCCAAAAAGTCCAACAATTTGACCAAGTCTAATTTCAAACGAAATACCTTTTAAAACTTCTCTTTCACCGAAAGATAATTTTAAGTTATTAACTTCTAACAATATTCCTCCTATTTTTATTTTTTATTTTATAATTTATTAGCCACAGCGAACGAATAATAATTATGTCGTTTATATGCAAAATTGCCAAAACCATGTTTAAAATTTGCAATCCAAACTTTTGGCGAATCTTGTTCTTCAGTTGAAGACCAAAAAATTGGTTGAAATTTATTTGGCAAAACGAACTCTTTTATTAAATTATTATCTTGTTCGATAATTAATAAGTTCATTATTTTTTGCAATTCATCTCGAAAAGGCAACCGCCAATTATTTAAATTGCCATATTTTATTTTATTTAAATTATCGATTCTGTTAATTGCCTCATCGAAATTAAATAAATCTTCTATTTGAATTTGATTTCTTAATTCGATATAAATTTCTCCAAATTCAACAAAATATTTTATTTTATTTATAATTGTTTGTTGTTGATGAGGTATTTGAGAATTTTGATTTTTTAATTCGTTGATAATATTCTCGAGAGCCGAAACTCTTTCTTCGAGTTCAGAAATTCTTTTTTGATAATTAGTTTTCACTTTTTATTATCAACTTCCATACTTCCACGAAGAGCTAATTTTGGAATCAAAGTATCAAGAGCTTTTAAAGCTGAAATTTTTACAGCTTCTAATTTTAAAGCAACTGATAACGAAGCATTTGAGCGAACAGGAAATTCATAAAAACCTTCAAGATCATAATTTATAATTTCTTTGACACCGTTTTTTATAAAAGTAAATTGGGCTTTTAAAATTAATTCACTTCGATATAAAACTGTATAACCGCCATCAGTTTGTAAAGGTTTGAATTCCAATCGTTTAATAGACAATTGCAAAAAAGAATCGGCATCATTTTTATTAGAAAACGAGACATTTAATCTAACTCGAAGAGCATCTTTTAATGCATCTTCAATTAAAATTGATGTTTCAGGTTCTTCAATTGATGTTAAAACAGAAGCATATATTTTTGAGCCTAACACTTCTTCAGTGTAATATGAAGAAGGTTTATAGCCACAGCCCATTAATAAAAATAGGCTAGAAGCTAAAAAAATGGCGAAGTTTTTGCCAAACATTATTTTTTGAGTTTAAATACTTTTGCAATAGGTGTCATAATAACAGGTTCGAACAGATCTCTCGAATATGTTTCAAGAACAAAAAGCTGAAAATATGTCGAATTCAAAGTAAAATTATCAACAACTAAAATACGATTATAATTTTTCATATAAATAATATTTAAATTTGCTCCAGCTCGACTTTGCAAACGATGAGTTAATAATTTTCCGTTATTATCATATTGAGTTATATAAAACGAATCGATTGGTCGTTGAACTCCACCAATTTTTAAAACAGCATTAACTTTATCAAAACTTATTCCACCGCCTAAATCGATTTCATTTCCACGATCAGCAAAATTACCAGTTTGATAAAAGAAAGGTTTAATAACTTGATTTCCACTTTTTAAATCGATATTCGAGAAAAGAGCAACAGTCGGAAGAATATCTAACATTCGTAAAGGCAAATAATAATAAACATCTCGAGTCTTATTTGGCAATGAAATATTAGTTTCAATCTCTCTTAAAAACTGATCAGAATTAGAAATATTTAAATCTTTCATCATTGCATCAATTGAAAATTTACCCATTTCTCGATATTCGACAGCAAAACGGCTCATATTTGCAGATTCAAGCGGTTTTCTCATCAATGCATAACTTACAGGATAATTAATATCTCCACTGTGAGCTCCACCATCAACAAGAGTTTTAACATCTGAATAAAATCGAATTGGATAACCGTAATCCCACCAAGCAACAGCATAATCTTCTCGTTTTGCCTGATATTTTAATTGATCAAGAACTTCGATTTCATTTTTATTAAACACAACTGGAACTTTATATTCTTGAATATGTGTATAGTTTGGATATATAGCCAAAGCTGTAAATAATAAAGCAATTGCATATTTTACATATTTTGGACTAATATCTCGAATAATTAACGAAATAATATATCCAAGTCCAAGAGCATAAAACGGAACAGCATAAATCGTAAATCGTAATCCACTTTTATATGCCAAATATCCTAAACCAATCATTGGAATTGCAATCATTGTTTCTCGATATTTGAACATCATTAAAATTGTTCCAATTGTTGCTAACCAAAATGTAATCATGTGTCCGCTAATTCGTTCAGCAAAAACATCAAACGGAATCGCTCCAGCTTCTCGCACAGTTTGAGCAACATTATAAAAATGTAAATTGCCTTCAGCAACGGCACTTTCTTCTCTAAAAACATAACCTTTTAATAAAGCATAAACAAAGTCAAAAGAGCCTGAAAATAAAAGAGCAATTCCAGAAACTATAAAAATAGCAATCGTAATTCGATGAAGAATTTTAGGATCAAGTTTTCCGCTGTTTTCTTTTAAAACAACTGTCGGAACATTTTCATCTTTGTCATTTTTAATACCAAAATTTCTCGAACTTTCAAGATAAGTAAAAATACCAAATATAAATAAAATAGCTAATATTTTTATAACAGGATTTAATGGTGTTAAAGCAACAAATAAAAGAGCTAATAATTTATAATTTTCGAAATCTCGTCTATGAAAAATCAAAGTATATAAAAACAAAAAGCCAACAGTTGCAAGAGCTAATGAAACACCTTGACCATACCAGACTAAATATAAAACAAGAAAAATCGGTGCGATTATTAAAAAACGATTTTCACGAGATCGTAAATATGCGATTATTCCCCATAAGAAAAAAGTTGGTAAAACTATCGAAAGCATATCTGTATCATAATAACCGACCATTGTTCTATTATAATAGCTATAGGCAATCGAACCAATTAATGCACCGATTACACCCATTAACGGCTGTTTTAAACTTTGTCCAATTAAAATTAACGGAATAACTAATAACGATCCTAAATATGCAGGAAGCCATAAAATAATCGTTTCAAACGAAAATGGAAGAATTTTTGCAAACAATGCAGTTAGTTGTGAAGCTGGTTCATAAATTGGAGAATTATCATTTTCTTGATGAAAACCAGCCAAAATGTCTCTTGCTCCTTCGGCAAAAAAGTAGCCATCATTTGTATTGATCATGATTTGTCCAAGCCATTTGAAGCTATCGACATCCTTGAATTGATCAACCCAAATATAACGGAGTGATACTGAAAAAATAAAAGTCAAAATGATAGCTATCGATATTCTCGATATGCTCCATTCGCTTTCTTCGATGTGTAAGAGTCTTTTCATTAAAAGTCCCTTTCCTTTCTGTAATTAGTTAAGTTTTAACTATTAATTTTATCTAATTTCGATATTTTATTTAAAAATAAGCATTAATATAATTATTATTAATAATTTTAATATTAAATAAAATAAAACAAGTCCGTCATGTCTCATGATAGAATTACAGATTAAAATTTCTAGGATATAACATGCGACTAAAAAAACGAGCATTGACTTTTGAAGATATTTTACTTGTGCCTCAATACTCTGAAGTATTACCAAAAGAGGTATCTGTAAAAACACGACTCACTCGAAATATTGAATTAAATATTCCTTTTGCATCTGCGGCGATGGATACTGTTACAGAATATAGAACAGCTATTAAAATGGCTAGACTTGGTGGAATTGGAATTATTCATAAAAATATGGATATCGAAACTCAAGTTAGAGAAGTTAAACGGGTTAAAAAAAGCGAAAGCGGAATTATTTTAGATCCAGTTTATATTTATCCTGATTCGACACTTGCTGATGCAAAAACTCTTATGGACGATTTACGAATTTCTGGTATTCCTGTTGTTGATGAAAATAATACTTTAATCGGTATTATCACAAGTCGAGATATGCGATTTGAAGTTAATATGACTAAATTAGTTCGAGATGCAATGACTCCAATGCCTTTAAAAACTGCACTTGAAGGAACTTCTCTTCATGAAACAGAAGCAATTATGAATAAAAATCGAATTGAAAAACTTCCAATCGTTGATGGCGACAATCATCTTCGAGGTCTTGTTACGATTAAAGATATTAAAAAACGAAAAGATTATCCAAATGCTATGAAAGATAGTTTTGGTCGTTTAATCGTTGGTGCCGCTATCGGTGTTGGTCAAATTGATCGAGCAAGAGCTTTAGTTAATGCTGGTGTTGATGTTATCGTTATCGATTCAGCACATGGACATTCAAAAGGTGTTATCGATACGATTAAAAATATAAAAAGCGAATTATTCGTTGATGTTATTGCTGGTAATGTTGCAACTCGAGAAGGCACACGAGCTTTAATCGAAGCTGGAGCTGATGCCGTTAAAGTTGGTATTGGACCTGGTAGCATTTGCACAACTCGAATTGTTGCAGGTGTCGGAATTCCACAAATTAGTGCAATTGAAGAATGTTCAGAAGAAGGACGACTTCACGGTGTGCCAATTATTGCCGACGGCGGAATTAAATATTCTGGTGATGTTGCAAAAGCTCTTGCTGTTGGTGCTTCGTCTGTTATGGTTGGTTCGCTTTTAGCTGGAACTGACGAATCTCCAGGTGATGTAATCATGTATAACGGCAGACAATATAAATCTTATCGTGGAATGGGAAGTATCGGAGCAATGAAACGAGGAAGTAACGATCGTTATTTTCAAGAAGGTACAGCTTCTGATAAATTAGTTCCTGAAGGAATCGAAGGTCGAGTTCCATATCGAGGTTCAATTGGTGGAATTATTCATCAACTTGTTGGTGGTTTAAGATCTTCAATGGGTTATTGCGGTTCAAAAGATATTCCAACTTTCTGGGAAAAAGCTGAATTTGTTGAAATTACATCAGCAGGTCTAAAAGAAAGTCATGTTCATGATGTAATCATTACTGAAGAAGCTCCGAATTATCATTTATAAATCAATTTAAATTATTTTTTTTTATAATTTATCTAAAAAAGTTATTTTAAGCTAATAAAAACTTAAAATAACTTTTATCTTAAAATGATATAATAGATTTTCATTAATTTTTTGGAGAACTATATGTCAAAATTAAAAAAATGTCTTTTCCCCGCTGCTGGTTATGGCACACGATTTTTACCTGCAACAAAATCAATTCCAAAAGAAATGTTGCCAGTTTTAGATAAACCACTTATTCATTATGGAGTCGAAGAAGCTATTGATGCTGGTTTGAACGAAATTAATATTATTCTCGGTCGAGGCAAAAGTGCAATCGAAGACTATTTTGATAAAAATTACGAACTTGAAACAGAACTTGCTGATAAACCAAAAAAATTAAAATTACTTGATCCTATTAATAAATTAATTTCTCGAGGAACTTTTACTTTTCGTCGCCAAGGTGCAATGTTAGGTTTAGGCGATGCAATTTATAAAGCTAAAACGATGATCGGAAACGAATCTTTTGGTGTTATTCTTGCCGATGATGTTTGTGATTCTGGTCGTTACGAATCTGTTATGACTCAAATGGTTCAAATATATAAAAAATATGACTGTTCAGTTGTTGCTATTATGGAAGTTCCAATCGAAAAAAGTGATAGTTACGGAATCATCGAAGGAACTCAAATCGAAAATGATGTTTATCGAGTTAGTAAAATGATTGAAAAACCAAAACCTGCTGATGCTCCAACAAATCTTGCAATTATCGGAAGATATATTTTAACTTCTGATATTTTTTTTATGTTAGCTGACACAAAACCTGGTGCTGGTGGTGAAATTCAAATTACAGATGCACTTCAAAAATTAGCCGAACAAGGTAAAGTAATTGCTTATAAATTTAAAGGCAAACGATACGATTGCGGTTCAGTCGAAGGTTATGTCGAAGCAATCAACGGCTTTTATAATAAATAACTTTTAAATTCAACAAAACTTTTTATTCTCTTCTTTTTATTTTAAAATATCCCCGTTAAGTCGGGGTTTTATTAATTCTGTTAAAATTCTAATAACTACAATATAAAAAAATAAGGATCATATTTTGGATCAAAATCAACCTCTTAATAATCTCGAGGCTTTATTAAAAAAGCACAAATTAACTGATCGAGATTACGAACAGATATTAAAAATTTTAAATCGTCATCCAAATTTAGTCGAACTTGGAATTTTTTCGGCTATGTGGAGTGAGCATTGTTCTTATAAATCTTCTAAAAAATATCTTTCTGGTTTTCCGACAAAAGCTCCTTGGGTTATTCAAGGTCCAGGTGAAAATGCTGGAATTATCGATATCGGCGGTGGTTATGGTGCTGTTTTCAAAATGGAATCACATAATCATCCTTCTTATATTGAACCTTATCAAGGTGCAGCAACTGGTGTTGGCGGAATCATGCGAGATGTTTTCACAATGGGAGCTAGACCAATTGCAAGTTTAAATTCATTGCGATTTGGTGATGTAACTCGAAATGATGAGGTCGGCAAACATCACCGATATTTAGTCAAAGGTGTCGTCGGTGGTATTTCAGGTTATGGAAATTCAATGGGTGTGCCAACAATTGGAGGCGAAACATCATTTGATGATTGTTATAACGGCAATATTTTAGTCAATGCTTTTAATTTAGGTCTTGTTAAAAATGATGAAATATTTTACGGACGAGCCGAAGGAATCGGAAATCCAGTAATTTATGTTGGTTCAAAAACTGGACGAGACGGTCTCGGTGGAGCTGTTATGAGTTCTGACGGTTTCAACGAAGAAAGCAAAAAATTACGACCAACCGTTCAAGTTGGAGATCCATTTACTGAAAAATTATTATTAGAAGCTTGTCTCGAAGTTTTTAAAACTGATTGGATCGTCGGAATTCAAGATATGGGTGCGGCGGGTTTGACCTCATCGAGTTTTGAAATGGCTGACCGTGCTGGAAATGGCATGAAAATGGATTTATCATCCGTTCCTGCTCGAGAAGATGGAATGCAACCTTATGAATTTATGCTTTCAGAATCTCAAGAACGAATGTTAATCTGTGCAAAAAAAGGCTTTGAAGATAAAGTTATCGAGATTTTTCATAAATGGGAACTTGATGCTGTTGTAATCGGTGAAGTTACAGAAACAGGTCGAATGGAAATTTATTTTAATGGTGATAAAGTTGTTGATATGCCAATTAAACCAATTGCGAGTGAATGTCCAATTTATGACCGACCAATTTCAAAACCGAAATATCTCGAAAATATCGAAGAAATTCCTGAAATAAATTCAGCTAATTTATCGAACGGTGAAATTTTTAATAAATTATTATCAAATGTTGAAGTCGTTGATAAATCATGGATTTATGAGCAATATGATTCGATGGTTCAGACAAATACGATTAAACGAGGTGGTGATCTCGATGCTTCAGTTGTTCGAATTAAAGAAACAGGTGTTGCTCTTTCGATGAGTGCTGACTGTAATCCACGATTTTGTTATATTGATCCACGAGGCGGTTCAGCTTCAGCAGTTATGGAAAGTGGTAGAAATGTTGCAATGAGTGGAGCAACTCCAAAAGCAATTACAGACTGTTTAAATTTCGGTAATCCGTTAAATCCTGAAGTTATGTGGCAATTTGCTGAATCGACATATGGAATTAAAGATGCTTGTTCAAATCTTGTTACACCTGTAATTAGTGGCAATGTGTCGCTTTATAACGAAACAAATGGCAAGTCTGTTTTTCCAACTCCAAGTATTGCAATGGTCGGAGTTAATCCTGATCAAAATAAAGTTTTACCGTCTGTTTTTCAAAATAGCGAAAATATAATTTATTTAGCTGGTGAAACAAAATCAGAATTTGGCGGAAGTTTATTATTAAAAGCAATTTTTAATTTAGTCGCTGGAAAATTACCTGAAATAAATTTCTCACGAGAAAAAGCTCTTTGGGAACTTGCAATTAAAGGCAACGAAAATAATTTATTAGCTTCAGCAAAAGATATAAATGTCGGCGGAATCGCAATTGCTTTAGCAAAATCAAGTATCAAAAGCGGTTTAGTCGTTGATGCAAAAATCGAATTAGCAAATAGTTTTGATATTTTTTCAGAAAGTTTTTCACGAGCAATTTTCGAAGTCAAAAAAGATAACGAAACTGCTTTTGAAAATTTAGCAACAAGTTTAAATATTCCAGTTATAAAAATTGGTGTTTTATCAAAAGGCGATCGATTTAAATTAAATGACATTGACGAAAGTCTTAATAAAATGCGAGATATTTATTTCAACGGCTTTAAAAAAATCATCGAACAAGAAGATTAATAATTAAATAAATAAACCTCATCGCTTTGATTTTGTTAATGTTGATGAGGTTTTGAATGTTGATTATTTTATATAATTTTTAAAATATTAATTATTGCCATTTCCAGAACCTAATCCTGTTCCGTTACCGTTACCATTTCCAGATCCACTTCCGTTACCTGTGCCAGAACCTGTTGCAGTTCCATTACCATTAGATGAGTTACCATTAGTAGAAGTAGAATCTGTTGTTGTATTTGTTGCAACAGTGTCAGTTGTGTTTGTATCGTTATGATCTCCGCCACTATTTGATGATGAAAGAATTAATTCGTATCGTTCAGCAGAAATATATGAAGTTGTGTAACTAGAGTTTTGTTCAGCTAATTTTTTTGAGAAAGCTCGTAAATGGTTTTCAGAACCTTTAACTAAACCATCATAAACAGCGAGAATATCAGCATTATCAACATTTTTCATATGTTCTTCAATATCAAAAATATCGTAATCTTCGACAGTTGCTCCAACTTGAAGAGCATCAACAAGACTTATTTTTCCTTTTGCCATTAAACTGTCATATAAACTTTGTAACTCTAAATCTTGAAAAACACCTAAATTTTGATCTTCGCTTTCTGTAACTGGATCTGTTAAGTTATAACGATCGAGAAGAGCTTTAACAGAATCTGTGTGAGTTTGTTCAGCTTTTGATATATTTAAAAAGTTTTTAACTTGATCACCCCAAAGAATATTTAAACCTAAATATACATCTCGTGCTAGTTTTTCCTCTTCTCGAACAAATAAAAGCGATTTTGTTTCGGCTTCTGATAAATTTTCTTCTGGAATATTGCTAATTATTGAAGTTCCATTAACTGTTGTTGTTCCGTTTTCATCAACTTGAATATTAGATGAACCGTTTCCGTTCGAAGCATTATTTCCAGCAGTTGAGCTGTTGCCATTTGAAGAACTATTTTCAACAGTCGAGCCGTTTCCGTTCGAAGCATTATTTCCAGCGGTTGAACTATTTCCATTTGAAGCATTGTTGTCATTTGTATTTGATTCATTACAGCCTGATGATAATAAACTCATTGCTATAAATATAGCTGATGCTATAATTTTATTGTTATTTAACATAATTTATCCTTATTTGTATTTTTAAATTTCATGACATTCTACAAGATGATTGTTAATGAAATATAAACGAGATAAATATCTTTGTTAATTATTTATTATATAAACGAACCTCATCAAAAAAATTAAATCTTATTTCGAAGTTGAAATTATTTCGATTTTGCCATTGATTTTTAATTTGACGATTTCGATTGACTCAAGTCCGTCGTTGTCAATTGCTTTTACAGCTATTTTGTGTTCACCGATTCCAAATTTATAATTCTGTTCGCCTGTTTTATCGATCATAATTTCAGCTTGAAAACCTAAATTTTCATCATAATTAAAATTCCAAGCAAAAAATTCAATTCCAGATTCCGATTCGGCTTTTGCTTTTAATATAAATTCTCGATTCCCTTTTGAATCAATTTCGCCAATATTTTTTTCTGAAATTATTAAATTTAATTTTGGTTTTGTTGCCATTGGAACGATTTCATCGACTCGCACTAATTTTATATTTATATTTTCTTCATGTTTTAATCTTGCAACTTCGCCGATTGCACCTTTGCCAAATGAGAAAGCGATAATATAGCCGACTTCAGATTTATTAGTTTTTTGAGTTTCGAATAATTTTTTGTCAAAACGATTGATTGCTGATAAAAAATTATCAACGACATTTCTGCCAATATTATCTGATCGTTTGACTTGAATTGCTAATCCGTCTCGAGTTTTGCCATCAATTCCTGAATCGCCTCGCTGTTTGACATTTGGAATTCCGCCGAATTGTTCGACGATAAAACTTTCAAACTGAAAAGCATCCGAATTTCGCAAAAAGTCGAAATCATATTTATGCAATTGCACGATAAACGGTTCAGAAAACAAATTTTTATTTCGTTCGAGTCGCAATTCAGAAACTTTAATAGCCATTGGAGATTGATCGATTCCGATCCATTTGCGATTTAATTTATTTGCAACTGAAACAGTTGTTCCACCGCCAACAAAAGGATCAAGAACAACATCATTTTAATTACTTGCCATTTTAATTATTCGTTCAAGAAGAGCTTCTGGTTTTTGAGTTGGATAGCCGATTGCTTCTTTGGAGTTTGATTGAATTCGTAAAATATCGTCCCACATGTTATTAACTAATTTGCCTGGATCTTCATGAGGTCTAAACTTTCTAAAAGGTTGACCATTTTTTCTCCAACCTAAATCACCTCGTAAGTCAATTTCAATTAGTTTTTCTTTGCTAACAACCCAACCATAAAAAGGTGGAGTAAAACCTTTATATTCATAAACAAGGTTTGGTCTTGCTCCTTTAGAAGCGGATCTTAATATAGGATATTCATAATATCTACCATATTCGTCAATTTTTGGATATTTATCAGCCACTAATTCCGCTTCAAGTTCAGTTCTTATTCTAGTATCATCGAAAAAATATTTGTTTGATTTTGAATACCAAAAAATAGTATCTGTTGCTATTCCTAAATTCTTTTTTTTATATTGAGAACCTTTTGGATTATTTGTTCTTTGCCATGTAATATCATTTCTGAAATTATCTTCACCAAAAATTTTATCGAGAATAAAAACACGAATATGTGCATTTGCATGATAATCACAATGAAGAAATATCGAGCCTGTCGGCTTCAGAACTCTGTGCATTTGTTCAACACGATCTTTTAACCAGCTAATATAATGATCCATTCCACCACTCCAGCGATCTTCAAAACTTCGAATTTCACCTTTGTCGCCCCAAATGACTTCATAACTTCGATTCGAGAAAAACGGCGGATCTAAATATATAAGATCAACCGATTCACTTTCTAATTTTTTCAACGAATCTAAATTATCGCCAAGAATTAATTTATTCATTTTCAAATTCCAATTTTAATTATTTGATTCCATATCATAACACGGAATAACGATTGAAATAAAAATATTTTTATGGCAATAAACTATTTTAAAATTTCATTACCTCATCGAAAAAGATAGAGGAATAAAATTTTATAAAAAGGTCATAAAAAATGATAGGACAAACAGAAGAGGCACTTTTAAATGGAAGTGTTAGTGTTGATGTCAGAACATCAGATTTATATTTAGCTAGAAAAATAGATATTATTATAGAAAATCAAAAATCACAACTGCTCATTCCAGCAACTGACAACTTAACACAAAAAATTCTTAAACTAATAGATCTTTTTCTTGAAGCTTCAAGATTAATCTATTTAATCTTTATGGACTTGAGAAATACATTTACGACAGCAATAAATACTCATCGCTCAAAAACTTCAAAATAGAATTGGTCGTGAACTATATTTACCAACTGAATTAGGTAAATATAATTAAATAAATTTAGATCCCGAAATAAATTCGGGATGACAAAAAGCAAAAAATATTAAAATTACAAAAAATTGGGAATTGGAGATAATAAAAATGGATGAGGTCAAAATTACCGAAAAAGACAAACAAGAAAACTTAGTTAAAAAAACATGCCGAGAATTGGGCATAACTCAAAAAGAGTTGGCAGAAAGAATAGGCTTAACTGATCGAACATTATCAAAATATGCAACAAGTAATAATATTCCTAAAAATATTATTAATCATATTAATTTATTAGTAGAAAGTTTAAATAAGACAACAAGTTTTCAAAATCTAAAAAATTCTATTCAAGAAGTTCAAAAATATATTTAATAGAAAATAGTAGATTTAAGTAGCCATATAATAGAAAAATATGCTAAAATTTGCCCCAACTATTTTAGAAACTGGCATTTCTATTTTAGAAAAATATCTGGAGCAAAATTAAATGAACGAAAAGAATTTTACCGAATTCTTAATAGAACTCATCGACAACGAACCGCGAATTTCTCATCGAGTTATCGCTGAAAAAACAGAAAACTTAGCTGTTTCAATCGCAAATTTAATCAACAAAAATATCGATAAGTTCGAGTTTTTTGGAAACATTCATTTTAAAAATGAGGGTTTAGATAGAACAACAAAAAATGGTAAAGATAGAGGGCAAGTTGAACAAAAAACTTTCTATTTAAACGAGCAACAAGCAACTTTACTAATTTCGATGATGAGAAATAACGACATCGTTTTAGATTTTAAAGTCCGTTTAGTTAGCGAATTCTTTCGAATGCGAGAACTTTTGCAAAATCAGAAATCGCAAACTCAAAACCTACAACTTCCAGAAATTGGAAACTCAACTGAAAAAATAATCGAACTTGACAATAATTTAACGGCAACCGAAAAGTTAATTGCAAATTTACAAAATATGAATCCGACAACTCTTTACCGACTCGATAAGTTTTATCGCAAATTTCATAACTTTTCACCGCTTGAACATTTTGAGATTGATCTCGATTCGCAATTTTTCTTACCAACTGAATTAGGCAAAATGATTAACAAAAGTCCCGTCGAGATTAATTTGATGCTCGAACATAAAGGTTTTCAAATTAGAGAAAATGGTGTTTGGAAATTAACAAAATCTGGGAATGAATTTGGAATTGAGATAAACGGTAAGTTTAGTCAATTAAAGTGGAAGATGAAAGCTGTTTTGTAAATTTTTTCGTCTCAATGAATTGATTTCAGGGTCTTGTTTCAAATTAATTAGATCTATAAATCAATTCGGGATGACGATCAATCCAAAAATATTAAAATTGCGGAAAAACAAATTAATTCAAAAAAGGACTAAACTTGAGCGAAGTCGAAAAAACCGAAAAAGACAAACAAGAAAACTTAGTTAAAAAAACATGCCGAGAATTGGGCATAACTCAAAAGGAATTGGCGGAACGAATTGGGGTAAGTGAAAGAGCGATTACAAATTGGGCGAATAATAAATTAAAACCTCCGAAAAGTTTTTATAGAACAATCGAACTTTTGAAAAAAGAAGAAGAATTAGAAATTTTAAAAAAAACTATAGCTATTTTAAATAGATGATATTCTTGATTATATAGAATATATTCTATATAATTATCTCCAACTATCTTAGAAACGGCAATTTCTATTTTAGTCAAATAATTGGAGATACATGCAGTCAAATTTTAACACAAATATCGTCGAACTCATCGAAAATGAACCGCGAATTTCTCATCGAGTTATCGCAGAACAAACAGAAATTCAACAAAAAAATGTCGTTGAACTAATCAGTAAAATCGAACATTTTGGAATGGTTCCGTTTAAAACGGAGGCTATTAAAAACTCGAAAAATCGGACTAACGAACAAAAAACTTTCTATTTAAACGAGCAACAAGCAACTTTACTAATTTCGATGATGAGAAATAACGACATCGTTTTAGATTTTAAAGTCCGTTTAGTTAGCGAATTCTTTCGAATGCGAGAAATCTTACAAAATCAAAAATCGCAAACTAAAAACTTTCAACTTCCAGAAATTGGAAACTTAACTGAAAAAATTATTGAACTTGATAATAATTTAACGGCAACCGAAAAGTTAATTGCAAATTTACAAAATATGAATCCAACAACTCTTTACCGACTCGATAAGTTTTATCGCAAGTTTCATAACTTTTCACCGCTTGAACATTTTGAGATTGATCTCGAAAATCAATTTTTCTTACCAACTGAATTAGGCAAAATGATCAACAAATCAGCGGTCGAGATTAATTTGATGCTCGAACATAAAGGTTTTCAAATTCGTGAAAATGGTGTTTGGAAATTAACAAAATCTGGTCGTGATTTTGGAATTGAGATCGTTGGTAAGTTTAGTCAATTGAAGTGGAAGATGAAAACGATAATTTAATTAAAATTAGATCCAGAAACAAGTTACAGGAGCTATCGCTTCGGGATGACAAAAAACTTGTCATCCTGCAACTTGTTTCAGAATCCAAAAATATTAAAATTACGGAAAATCAAAAGGATTTATTCGTGAGTAAAATTGAAAAAACCGAACAAGACAAACAAGAAAACTTAGTTAAAAAAACCTGCCGTGAATTAGGCATTACTCAAAAGGAATTGGCGGAACGAATAGGGGTAAGTCAAGAAGCTTTATCACGATGGAGCAATGGTCAAAAAATACCTAAAACAGTAGAAACATTATTTCAAGCATTATTAAAAATTAATAGAATGTCAAATATTGAATCAGAATTAATAAATTTTAGAAATAAACTTGACAATTTGATTTTAAATCAATTATAATAAAACAGAAAGAAAATTCAACCTACCACAGCAAATATTTCTTTCTTAATCATTTTATTTTTAAAGGTCAAAATGACTTCCTCTATTTTATCAGAAAACTCTTCTGAATCGCAATTTTTATTCGAAGATCGTAATCAAATCAGGACAATTTTTGCAAATGAGACAATTTGGTTTGTCGCAAAAGATGTTGCAACTGCTTTAGAATATCAACGATTTGATAGCAATTTAATTGCTAATGTGCCTAACGAATGGGTTCATACGAAACCGATTCGTATGAATAATATAACCCGAAATATGCTTGTTTTATCAGAACAAGGATTATATTTTTTTATAGGTCGTTCAGATAAACCGAAAGCTTTACCTTTTCAAAAATGGATCGCTGGTGAAGTTCTTCCGTCAATTCGCAAAACTGGAAATTATTCAATTCAACAGCCACAAACTCAAAACCTACAACTTCCAGAAATTGGAAATGAAACTGACAAAATGATCGAATTAAAAAACGATGTTCTCGAAACTTCAAATTTAATTGAAATCCTCGAATCAAAAAAGCCAACAACTCTTTACCGACTCGATAAGTTTTATCGCAAGTTTCATAACTTTTCACCGCTTGAACATTTTGAGATTAATCTCGATTCGCAATTTTTCCTTCCAACTGAATTAGGCAAAATGATTAACAAAAGTCCCGTCGAGATTAATTTGATGCTCGAACATAAAGGTTTTCAAATTCGTGAAAATGGTGTTTGGAAATTAACAAAATCGGGGAATGAATTTGGAATTGAGATCGTTGGTAAGTTTAGTCAAATAAAATGGAAGATAAAAACGATAATTTAATTAAAATTACGGAAAATCAAAAGGATTTATTCGTGAGTAAAATTGAAAAAACCGAACAAGACAAACAAGAAAACTTAGTTAAAAAAACCTGCCGTGAATTGGGCATAACTCAAAAAGAATTGGCGGAAAGAATAGGGGTCAATAAAAATACTGTTTCTGATTGGGCAAATAATAAAACACCAATTTCACTTTTAGTTGAAACAACATTAAATTTATTACTAAAAGAGCAAGAGTTTAAAAATTTTAAAAATAGCATGAGTCAGTTAATCGCAATTCAAACAAGATAAATATTTTTATATGCTTAAAATTGAAAATGATATTTTAAAATAGTATAATTGTCCAGTCAAGACGGATTTTTGGAACTCTTCCATCTTGAACTTTAATTTTTTACGAAAGATAAAAAATGGACTCAAATTTTAACACAAATATCGTCGAACTCATCGACAACGAACCTCGAATTTCTCATCGAGTTATCGCAGAAAAAACAGAAAACTTAGCTGTTTCAATCGCAAACATGATCAACAAACACATCGATAAATTCGAGTTTTTTGGAAACATTCATTTTAAAAATGAGGGTTTAGATAGAACAACAAAAAATGGTAAAGATAGAGGGCAAGTTGAACAAAAAACTTTCTATTTAAACGAAGCACAAGCAACTTTACTAATTTCGATGATGAGAAATAACGACATTGTTTTAGATTTCAAAGTTCGATTAGTTAGCGAATTCTTTCGAATGCGAGAACTTTTGCAAAATAAGAAATCGCAAACTCAAAACCTACAACTTCCAGAAATTGGAAATGAAACTGAAAAAATTATTGAACTTGATAATAATTTAACGGCAACCGAAAAGTTAATTGCAAATTTACAAAATATGAATCCAACAACTCTTTACCGACTCGATAAGTTTTATCGCAAGTTTCATAACTTTTCACCGCTTGAACATTTTGAGATTGATCTCGAAAATCAATTTTTCTTACCAACTGAATTAGGCAAAATGATCAACAAATCAGCGGTCGAGATTAATTTGATGCTCGAACATAAAGGTTTTCAAATTCGTGAAAATGGTGTTTGGAAATTAACAAAATCTGGTCGTGATTTTGGAATTGAGATAAATGGTAAGTTTAGTCAATTAAAGTGGAAGATTAAAGCTGTTTTGTAAAAAGCAAAACCTCATCGAGAATATTTTTTATTTATTCGATGAGGTTATTTTTTATATTTTAGTTTGGAAGATTTGTTTATTTTATTATTTATTACATCATTCCGCCCATGCCACCCATATCTGGATTAGCAGGAGCAGTTTCAGGTTTTGGAATCGAATGAATCGCAGTTTCTGTTGTTAATAAAAGACTCGAAACTGAAGTTGCATTTAATAAAGCCACTCGTTCAACTTTTAACGGATCGATAATTCCAGCTACGAACATATCAACATATTCACCTGTAACAGCATTAAAGCCAATATTTCCAGCTGATTTTTCAACTTCGTTAATTACAACTCCACCGTCAAAACCAGCATTTTCAACGATTTGTCTTAAAGGTGCTTTGATAGCTCTTAAAATAATTTCATAGCCAATTTTTTCATCGCCTATTAAATTTAATTTAACTTTTTGACCTGCTCGAATTAAAGCTGAACCACCACCGATAACGATTCCTTCTTCGACCGCCGCTTTTGTTGCTGAAAGTGCATCATCAACTCGATCTTTTTTCTCTTTCATTTCTGTTTCTGTTGCTGCACCAACTTTAATAACGGCAACACCACCAGCTAATTTTGCTAATCGTTCTTGTAATTTTTCTCGATCATAATCTGAAGTCGTTGCGATTATCTGTTTTTTAATTTCAAGAACTCGATTTTTCACAGCATCTTCTGAACCTGCACCATTGACGATTGTCGTATTATCTTTATCGACAACAACTCGTCCAGCTTGACCAAGATCTCCGATATTTGCACTATCAAGTGTTCGACCAGTTTCTTCAGAAATTACATTGCCTCGAGTTAAAATAGCCATATCTCGCAACATCTCTTTTCGTCGATCACCAAATCCGGGAGCTTTAACAGCCGTAATATTTAAAGCACCTCGTAATCTATTTAAAACAAGAGTTGAAAGTGCTTCACCTTCGATATCTTCAGCAATAATAACTAATGGTTTACCACTTCGTTGAATCTGTTCCAAAATTGGCAAAATATCTTTTAAGCTAGAAATTTTATATTCTGTTAATAAAATAAAAGGATTTTCATATTCAGCTGTCATTTTTTCTGTATTAGTTACGAAATATGGCGATAAATAGCCACGATCGAATTTCATACCTTCAACAACAACGAGTTCATCGTTTATGCCTTTTGCTTCTTCGACAGTTATAACTCCGTCTTTTCCAACTTTTTCCATTGCTTGAGCAATTAATTTGCCAATTCGATTATCAGAATTTGCCGAAATCGTAGCAACTTGTTCAACAGCTTTAGAATCTGTAACAGGAACAGCAATATTTCTAAGTTGAACGATTATCTCTTCAACGGCTTTATCCATTCCTCTTTTTACTTCAATTGGATTAGCTCCAGCCGTGATATTTCGCAAACCTTCTTTAAAAATCGAATGAGCTAAAATCGTAGCCGTTGTTGTTCCATCTCCAGCTTCGTCAGCAGTTTTCGAAGCAACTTCTCGAACAAGTTGAGCTCCCATATTTTCTAATTTATTTTCAAGTTCAACTTCTCTTGCAACTGTAACACCATCTTTTGTAATAATTGGTGCACCGAAACTTTTCTCGATTAAAACATTTCGTCCTCGAGGTCCCATTGTAACTTTGACAGCATTTGCTAATTTTGTAACACCATCAAATAAAACTTTTCTAGCATCATTGCCAAAATGTATTTCTTTTGCCATTTTTATAATTTCCCTTATTTTTTAATTACACCGATAATATCTTCTTTTTTTAGAACAGCATATTCAACACCGTCTAAAACTAAATCTACCGAACCATATTTTCCAAAAACGACAATATCGCCAACTGAAATTTCTGAAATCTCTTTCGAAATTGCAATTGCTACACCTCGTTGTGGTTTTTCTTTAGCTGAATCAGGAATAAAAATTCCCGAAGCTGTTTTATTTGCTTCAACTTCTCGTTTAACTAAAACTCTTTCACCAATCGGAGTAAAATTCATAAATTGACCTTTTATTTTTTTAATTTTTAAAATTTTGATTGAAATCTTAAAAAACAATTTCTTAAAATTATATTAAATAAGTTTAGCCAACTAGACTAAACTTATTTGAGTATTTTATTTTAAAGATATTTTGTGATAAAAAATAGATAATAATAAAATCGCAATTGATATTAAATAAACGATTTGATAATTACTAAATGAGACGATTAATCCGCCCAAAATCGGGAAAAATAGCCCAATAGACGAAATATTAGAATTCATCGCGATATAAGTCGGTCGATGTTCTTCTGGTGAAATTTCGATTATTAAATTTCCAAAAGATAATCTTGTTCCGTCGATTGAAGCTCCTAATATAAAAAATATAATTGCATAAATATAAATATCATGAAATATTAAAGCTAATAAAAAAGCTAAAATGCCTAAAAATGTTGCAATATAAATTACGACCTCATCGCCATTATTTTTCGATGCAATCCAACCCCATAAAATATTACTTAACATGCTTCCAGTCATTTGACTCGATAATAATAAACCAATTAAATGACCATCTAATTTTATATAATTTTGAGCATCTAAAATAATAAACGGTAATCCGATGAGGTAGCCATAAGAATATAAATTTGCAAATATATTAAATCTCAATCTTTTATCATTTTTAAAAAAATCATGACTTTCTTTTAAAAAATCTAAAAAATTACTTTTTGGTTCTTCGATTTTTTGTTTAACGGGTTCAGGAATTGAACTAAAAGCGATTAAACCGATTGCCATTAAAATTGCACTTGACATAAATAAATATGCAAAACTTTCAGGTGGATTGAAACTTGCCAAAAACCAACCTGCGGTAGTTCCCGACAAAATAGCTCCCAATCCAGAAAAAAATTGTCTTGAAGCCATGCTTTTTGCCCGATATTTTCGAGTAAAAATTTTGCCTATTATATCTTTAAAATATACAGCTCCAAATCCCGATGAAAACGAAAAAATAAAAAGCATAAAAGCAATTCCAAACAATGTCCAAAAATTGCTAATATTGCCGACAAAATAAATAATTAAACCGATGCCAAACCATGATAAAAATCTAATTAAAAAAACCCATCTTAACGATGGCATCATATATTTATACGATTGAGCTTTAAATGCGGCGATCATTTGAACGAAGATTGCACCGCCTTTTAAAAGCGAGGCAAAAATGCCAACTAAAATTGAACTACCAGAAAAATGATGAACAATTAAAGGCAAAATCGTAGAAGGTTCAGCAACAGTTGTTCCAACAGATAAAAAAAATCCATGAACTGAATTTTTAATATTTGACGAATTTTTATCTATCAAAATTTATTATTTAATTACGAGATTTACGAGTTTTCGCTGAACAAGAATTTCTTTGACTATCGTTTTACCGTCAAGCCATTTTGAAACACTATTTTTTGCAACTGCAATAATTTCATTTTCTGTTGAATCAGGCGAAACAGAAATTTCCGCTCGATTTTTGCCATTGACACTAACTCCAAGAGTAATTTGATCAAGTTGAAAAACCTCATCATAAATATTTATTTCGTTATTTAAATTATTTAAATCGAATAAATTTTTAGATAATTCCCAAGAAATATGAGGAACAATTGGCTCAAGAATATTTAATAAAATCCAATAGCCTTCAGACCAAATATTTATATTATTTTGATCTTCAAGAGCATTCATTGCTTCCATTACACCAGCAATCAAAGTATTAAAAGTATAAGTTTTTGTGAAAACTTCACGACTTCTCATTAATGCTTCGAATACTTTTCGACGAGCGAATTTTTCTTCTTTGCTTAACGACGAATGATCAATAATTGGCTGATTAATTAAAACAGATTGATTTGCAAATTCGCTTTTTAAAGCTAATCGACGAACAAATTTATAAGCTCCTTCAACGGCACTGTCATTCCATTCAAGCTCTTTTGTTGGTGGAGCTGTAAATAAAATAAATAATCTAGCTGTATCAGCACCATATTTTTCGATTATTTCATCTGGATCAACGACATTACCTTTTGATTTGCTCATTTTTGCACCATCTTTTAAAACCATGCCTTGAGTCAAAAGATGTGTAAATGGTTCGTCAATTTTGATTTTGCCAAGATCTCTTAGAACTTTTGTAAAAAATCGCGAATATAAAAGATGAAGAATCGCATGTTCGATTCCGCCAATATAATGATCAACTGGAAGCCAATAATCGATATTTCCGAAAGCATCTTTTTTTGGATTTTGAGCCGTATAATGCAAGTGATACCAAGATGATTGAACAAAAGTATCAAGTGTGTCAGTCTCTCGAATTGCATCTTTGCCACAAACTGGACATTTGCAATATTTCCAATTCGGATGATGATCAAGCGGATTACCTTCGCCAGTAATTTGAACATCATCAGGAAGTGCAACAGGTAAATTGTCTATTTTTTCTGGAACAGTTCCGCATGTCGAACAATGAATTAATGGAATTGGTGCACCCCAATATCGCTGACGAGAAATTCCCCAATCTCGCAATTTATAATTAATAACAGCTTTGCCTAAATTTAAATTTTCAAATTCGTTAATTATCGCTTCACGAGCTTCAGCTGATTCTAAACCAGAAAACTTATCCGAATTAATTAAAACACCATCATCAACAAATGGCAAATTTATATTATTCGAATTATTTTTTGGCTGAACAGAAATTTTAATTGGCAAATTATATTTTTGCGAAAATAAAAAATCTCGTTCGTCATGAGCTGGAACTGACATAACTGCACCTGAACCGTAATCAACAAGAACAAAATTAGCTGTCCAAACTGGAATTTTTTCGTTTGTCAATGGATGAATTGCGAAAATATTTAAATTAATTCCGCTTTTTTCGTGAGTTGCTCGATCTCGAGGCGAAGTTTTTCTGATTGCCAAAATTTGATCTTTATCATCTTGAGAAATAAGATCAGATTCTAAGACCTCATCAACAAGTTTATGTTCAGGAGCAACGGCAATATACGAAACTCCATAAATCGTGTCTGGTCGAGTTGTGAAAACTTCGATATTATTTATTTGCGATGAGGTCGAATTATCTAATTTAAAATTAAATTTTAAACCTCGACTTTTGCCAATCCAGTTTTCTTGCATTAATTTAACTTGATTTGGCCATTGATCTAATTTTTTAAGATCAGACAAAAGTTCATCAGCATAATCAGTAATTTTTAAATAATATTGCTCCATCTCTTTTTGTTCGATTTCAGTATCACATCGCCAACAATGACCTTCGATAACTTGTTCATTTGCAAGAATCGTTTGATCATTTGGACACCAATTTAAATGAGATTTCTTTTTATATAAAAGCCCACGATTCCATAAATCGATAATAAATTCTTGTTCAAATTTCGTATAATCTGGATCAGAAGTTGCAAATTCTCGTTCAGACGAAAAAGATAAACCGAGAGATCTTAATTCATTTCGCATATAACTTATATTTTCGTAAGTCCATTTTTTTGGATGAACAGCATGTTTTATTGCCGCATTTTCAGCTGGCATACCAAAACTGTCCCAACCAATTGGATGAAGAACATTAAAACCGCTTTTACGATAATATCGAGCAAAAGCATCGCCAATCGTGTAATTTCGGACATGTCCCATATGAATTCGTCCCGACGGATACGGAAACATGCTCAAAACATATTTTTTAGATTTTAAGCTGTTTTCTTCAGGTTCAAAAAGTCGGTTATCTAACCAATGTTTTTGCCAAAAACTTTCTATTTCTTTAGCTTTATATTCCATTATAAATATCCATTTTTTTACTGGAAATTATAGCTTAGCGATGAGGTTTAAACTGGAATGACGAAGAAGTTTGTCATTCTGAATTAATTCACAACAGGATTATTTTCAAGTAATAAAAACTCAAACAAAGTCCCTTTAAATTCAAGTTGCTGTTTTGCAGTTGCGATATAAGGCTCGAATGCGATTTGAATTGTTGAAAGTTGAGCTTTTGCAATTTGAAAAATTGTTTTGTAGTGAGTTTGTTTTGACATTTCATCTTCGATAATTCGCTGAACAATAATTTCACATGAACTAACAACTGTTAAGTTTTCAACATCTAATTCATCTCGAAAGTTAAATTGTTTATCTAGTTTTTTAAGATCTTCATCATTTAGTTTTATTTCAGAAATCGCATTTTTTAATTTGCCAAAATCTTTATTCGTTTTTATTAAGCCAAGTTTTCTATAAATCTCAATCGTGAAAATTAAATAATAACGATCAGCATTTTGACTACCTTGCGATTTTGCATAAACGATAAAATCTTTAACTGTATCCGTGAAAGATCTTCGAATAATTTTTCCATTTCCGCGAACTTTGATTAACTCAAGTTTTGGATTGTGATTTTTTCGATCTTGCTCAACGGCTTCCTGAATTTTTAATTCCCAATATTCTCGTTCAACTTTGAGAAAATACTTTTTTATTTCGTGACCTTTTTCAGTTTCGCTAATAAAAGCAATTAATTTAGCTGTCTCAACTGTTAAAAAATAATCAACAGTTACAACTTGACCGTGTTGGTTACGGTATAAACCATTATCAAAAAGTGTTACTTTTTCACTCTTCCCTTTTAGGGGAACAGTGGAATAGTCGATATTTTCTTCGAAACGACCTCTCTCAAATTGATCTTTGATCCAGTCTGCAAACTTCTTTTTTACACCTAAAAACTTATGTAAATCTCTCGCTGAAACAGCTTGAGAATTCTCTTCCCCAATTTTTTGAGGCAATATTTTCACGATTTCCATCATTTTTTACTTGGTAAATTATTGAATTAAAATAAATTTTTTTGCTGAAGAGTTGCTAGAAAGTTACCAAGTTTCGTAACATGGCTCTTCAAAATTTACTTCAAAAAGGCTTTCAAGTCAAATGACTAGAAAGCTTGTGAGCTATGTTACAGGCACTTGGTAAGCCTTGTTGAAATAAACTTAAAACAAATAATTTAAAATTTTTTGATTTGAATTGTAGCAAAATTTTTAATTAGATCCTGAAATGAATTCGGGATGACGGGTTTGCTTCAGGATGACGAAAACTAAGATTCTTTATTTTCAAGTAATAAAAACTCAAAAAGTGTATTTTTAAATTCAAGTTGCTGTTTTGCAGTTGCGATATAAGGTTCAAAAGCGATTGAAATTGTTGCAAGTTGAGCTTTTGCAATTTGAAAAATTTGTTTGTAAGGTGTCTGTTTTGTCATTTCAGTTTCGATAATTCGCTGAACAATAATTTCACACGAACTAACAACGGTTAAGTTTTCAACATCTAATTCATCTCGAAAGTTAAATTGCTTATCTAATTGTTTAAGATCGCCTTCATTCAATTTGATTTCAGAAATAGCATTTTTTAATTTGCCAAAATCTTTATTCGTTTTTATCAAGCCAAGTTTTCGATAAATTTCAATCGTGAAAATTAAATAATAACGATCAGCATTTTGACTACCTTGCGATTTTGCATTAACGATAAAATCTTTAACTACATCCGTGAAAGATCTTCGAATAATTTTTCCATTTCCACGAACTTTGATTAACTCAAGTTTTGGATTTTGACTTTGCGATTGAGATTGTTTATATTTTTCTAATTCTTGATTAGCAAACTCTTGAGCTTTTAAATTGAAATACTCTTTTTCAATCCGAATAAAATAGTTTCGAACTTCATAACCTTTTTCTGTCTCACTCATTAAAGATACATGTTTAGCAGTTTCAAGAGTTAAGAAATATTCAATTGAAGGTCTTCCACCTAAATTGAGGTTGTTAACATTAATGTTAACAACCTCTTGAGTAACGATATAATCGATATTCTCTTTAAAGCGACCTCGTCTCACTTGATCTTTTATCCAGTTTGCAAATTGTCTTTTGACACCTAAGAATTTATGTAAATCTCTCGCTGACACAACTTGAGAATTCTCGTCCCCAATTTTTTGAGGCACAATTTGAACGATTTCTGTCATTTTTACTTGGTAAATTATAGAATTAAAATAAATTTTTTGGCTGAAGAGTTGCTAAGAAGTTACCAGTTTCAGATTCAATCTCTTCAAAATTTACTTCAAAAAGGCTTGTATCAGAATACCTTCAAGATAAGCAAGAAGGTATGAAAGATTGAATCTTAGGCACTGGTAAGCCTTGTTGAAATAAATTTAAAACAAATAATTTAAGATTTTTTGATTTGAATTGTAGCAAAATTTTTAATTAGATCCCGAAACAAGTTACAGGAGCTTTCGCTTCAGGATGACGGAAAAACTGTTTTTTTGAATTTCACAAATCTCTTGAGCAAAAAGCAAAACCGTTTGCTGTTTGAACATCCCAATCGGTTAATCCGCTGTGAAAATCTATGAATTTCGCACCAAAATTATCGTGATTTGTTCTGCTCCAATACCAACTTTGTTGTAAGTTTTTGAATTTTGACTTATTTTGAAAAGCAATTGTTAAATCTTCAAGATCTGGTAATTTCCAATCGGAATAACCTTTAAATGTTAGATTTTTGCAATAACTTACTGCTTCAGTCCAACTCATTTGATTTGGCAATTGTTGATCTTGAAACATTAAATCGTTAATTACAACAATGCCATTTTTATTTGATGGTTTAGGTTGTGTGGTTTTTTCAGCTTCGATTCGTTGTTTTTCAAGTTTAGCTTTTTTTAATTTTTCAGCTTCGATTCGTTGTCGTTCGAGTTCAGCTTTTTGTAATTTTTCAGCTTCGATTCTTTGTTTCTCGAGTTGAGCTTTTTGAAAATCTTCGGCTTCCATTCTTTTTAACTCTAATTCGTATTGTTGTAATTTTTCAGCATCGAGTCGTTGTTGTTCAAGTTCAGCTTTTTGTAATTTTTCAGCTTCGATTCTTTGTCGTTCGAGTTCAGCTTTTTGTAATTCTTCGGCTTCGATTCTTTTTAACTCTAATTCGTATTTTTGCAATTTTTCAGCTTCGATTTTTTTTAACTTTTCTGATTCAAGTTCAGATTCTTTTTTTTGTTCCTGTTCTTTAGTTTTTGCTGATTGATAATCGTAATAATAAGTTATTGAACTAGCAATAATTATTAATATAATAAATAGAAAAGCTTTGAGATACTTATTGAAAAATTTATTTGACTGATTTGATTGATTATTAGATCTGTTTGTTGCTGATGTTTGATTTAAGAAAACCGTTGCTTGATCACCCATATATTTATGTTCCATTTTAATTATTTTATTTTGTTTCGAAGAAACGGACCTCATCGAAAAAAATAAATTATCGATAAAGTCGTGAATTGTGTTAGTTATTTATTTTTGCTAAAATTTATAATTTCAGCTATTTGATCATTTGAAAGTTGGCAATCTTTGTTAGCATCAAAAAATTGAATTTGCTCACCGACTTTACAATCTGTTTGTTGATTTTTGACTCGATATGTTCTTTGTTTTCCACGAACAGCTTCGAAATCAAGATTGAAATTTTCTTGAAAAGATAGTTTTGTAACAACAGTTGCACATTTCTCACCGTCAAGATGTTTGATTGCAATTTTTCTTGGGAATTCTTTACAATCGTTAGAATATGTTTCAGCTTCTTTATTTCCTTGTTCGCGATATTCGTCTTCTTTTGGCTGTTTAACAGTGTCATAATCATATGAATAATTATTTGAACCAGCATATGATTTTTCACCACCAGAACCTATTTTTGTAGCTTTAACTGTGTCGTAATTAGTTGAATAATTTGGTGAATTTGAACCAGCATTTGATTTTTCACCACCAGAACCTATTTTTGTAGCTTTAACTGTGTCGTAATTAGTTGAATAATTTGGTGAATTTGAACCAGCATTTGATTTTTCACCATCAGAACCTATTTTTGTAGCTTTAACCGTGTCGTAATCAGTTGGATGATTCAAACTACGATAATTACTATTTATTGCCTCGCTAATTTGTTCATTTGAAAGTTGGCAAATATTACTGTTATCAAAAAATTGCACATAATCACCATTTCGACAGTTAGGTGAAGAAAGTGCTTCAGCTTTTTTTACTTGATATGCTTGTTTATTCGAATCAAATTCAAAAACAGAATTAAAACCTTCTTTAAAATTTTTCCAATTTGTAGTAGCACAAGTTTTATTACCGTTAATATTTTTTATAGCCACATTTTTTGGGGTTTCTTTACAATCATTAGGAGATTGAGAAGAATGTTGATTTGCTTCGTTTTCAGCTTCTTTATTTCCTTTTTCTCGATATTCGTCTTCTTTTGGTTGTTCACGATATTCATCTTCTTTTTGTTGTTTAACTGTGTCATAATCAGTTGGATGATTCAAACTACAACTAGCATCTGATTTTACACCACCAGAACCTATTTTTGTAGCTTGAATTTTTGCTTTTTCTCGTTTTTCATTTTCTTCGGCTTCAGCTCGTGCTTTTGCTTCGGCTTGTTTTTTTGATCGTTCGGCTTTAGCTTCAGATTCTTTTCTTGCTTGTTCATAATCAATTTTTTCATAAGGTTTATTTATCATATCTTCAAGCATTGCAACGGCTTCACTTGTATATTGTTCAACCATTTCTAAAGATTCTTTTTTATCCATAAGTTCATTAAAAATCACTGCATTTTTTTGAATATGTTGTTTTAAGCTATCTTTGAAATTTTCAGCTGATAACATATATTCTTCGTGTTGATTATCAAAAGATGTTGAATGTTCTAATTTATCTAATCTGGCTTTAATTTCCTGCATTTTTTGAGCACTTTTTGAAACCTTTTCGATCTTAGCTTTCATTTCTTTCATTTTTTGTTCCAAACCTGGAATTTGACTTAATTTTCCGCGAATTTCATCTCGTTTAGTTTTGAGTTGATTTAATTTTGTTTTATTTTGATTAATATCTTCACTAAATAATAGACCAATAAATATAAAAAACGAAAATATGATTTTCATAAAAGTTTAATCCTCGACTTTATTTTTGAACAGTTGTATATATTGCTCTCGAATGAAACTTCGAGCTGGACTAATATTATTTTTAAAAATCCAAAAATCAAGTTCATTTTTGATAATTTGAGCTGAAGTATGATTAGCAAAAAGAGTTACAGGAAGCCAATATTCATAATTTTGATAAGTCATAATAACATTTGTAGGTTCTTTTCGATTTGCTGTATAAACTGTTTTCATGACTAAATTATTTTTTATATCTTTACCAATAGATTCAGCGGGAATATAAATATGATCAGTTTTGTAATTTTGTTCAGAATCGATGCCGTAATATTCGATTATTAAATTTTTATCGCTGTTTAAATAAATATTTAAGCCAAATAAAAATGAAATATTTCGATGTTTTAAAAAGGCAAGTTCATAAAATTGAGTATATAAAAATGAGATTAATTCTTTTTGTTTGCTATTTATATAATTTACAAATTCTTTTAAAATAGCTTTCGAAGGTAATTCGTCATAACGATCATAATAATCTCCACGATCTAATTTGCGAATTTTTATATTTGTGTAATAAATTAAATTTTCAAAATATAAAAAAGTGTCTTTTATTTGTTTAGTTGATTCTAAATCTCGATAATCTTGAGAAACTTTAAAATTAAAAGATTTTTCGAATTTGAGACATTTTGTCATGCCGTCTTGATTTTCGTTCATATAAAAATTAAATAAATTATTATATTTCGTGTCGTAGAAAGAAAAATTATTTAATTGTTTTTCAAAACTTTTTGATTTTAAAAGTTCGATGTTTATATGTTCGTTAAGATAATCGATAGATAATTTTTTTATATCGTAAAATTTAATTTGAGACAAAAGTTCTTTTTGTTCAGCCTGTTTTTCGCTTATTTCATGTTTGTTTAATAGCTGTTTATTATTTAATTCTTTTTCGAGATTAAATAATTTGACGACTTTTTCATCGAGTATTTTTAATTCTTGTTGTAAAGTTTTTCTTTTTTCAACAACATTAGAATTAAAAATAAAATGAGAACCTTCGGCATTTAATAATACCGATGAGGTCAAAAAAATAGCGAAAAATATAAAAGATTTTGTTTTTAATATCATTTATATTCTTTTAGTTTTGGATTTTTGTTTTGTGTTTTATCTGTTTTTTTTGACTAACGATTTGAAATCAACCCAACCAATTATTTTTTCATCGTCGGTTTCATATTCGATTTTGGCAAACTTTTTATTAAATGAATTTTTGAAATTTTTATCAGATCCTCGAGTTGAATATTTGACATAAACTATTGCTTTATTTGGAATAACTTTTTTGCTTTTGAGTTCAATTCCTGTTAATGGATCTTTTTGAACACTCAAACCACCTTTTGATGTAACTCGATATTTTATTTTGTTGTAATATTTTTCATCGATATCACCGAAATCTTCCGCGATCATTGTTAAATATTCCATATATTCGTCATAGCCCAATTTAATAAAATCCATGAATTCTTGATCTGAAATAAAATCTTCATTAATTGTCAAAGATTCGACTTCAGCCATGTTTTGTTTAAAATGAGAATCGAGTATTAAATAAAATAAAGTCTCTTTATCTTCACTATCGACCTCATCAGCAAGTAAAAACCATCGTTTTAAATATAAATAGGCATCAGATTGAAGAGCTTTTTTTTGAGCTCCTTCTTCGATTGCATCGATAGTAATTTGCAAATCAGGTTTTATTGCCAATTTTTTTAATTCAGGCAATTCGTTAATTTGACCATTTTTAACTATGTTAATATCAGATTCGACTGCATTTTTATATTTTGTATATTCATCTTTTAGAGCTTGAATTTCTGGATTTGACGAAGTTTTAGTTTGTGGCTTTTTAGCTTTTGGCAATTCTTCGACAGGCTCGTTTTCGTTTTGATTATCTTGAACTTCTTGAACATCACTATTTTTATATTTTTGATATTCTTTAATCAAAGTTTCAACATCTTGATCTTGTTCTTTTTTATTTGATTCTTCAGAAAAATCAGCAAATAGCATCGTTGATAAACTTATGCTAAGTGTAAAAAACTTTTTAATAAATATGTTCATTATTTTTTGCTAAAATTTATAGCTTCAGCAATTTGTGCATTTGAAAGTTGGCAACCTTTACTACCTTTACTACCATCAAAAAATTGCACATAATCATCATTTTTACAGTTAGGTGAGCTTAGTGCTTCAGCTTTTTTTACTTTATATGCTTGTTTATTCGAATCAAATTCAAAATTATCATTAAAACCTTTTTTAAAATCTTCCCACTTTGTAGTAGCACAAGTTTTATTACCGTTAATGTTTTTTATAGCCACATTTATTGGGGTTGTGCAGTCAGGTTTTTAAGATTGAGGAGATTGTTCTTGTTCTTCACTTTCAGCTTTTTTATTTCCTTTTTCTCGATATTCGTCTTCTTTTGGCTGTTTAACCGTGTCGTAATCAGTTGGATGATTATTTGAACCTGAACCAGCATCTGATTTTCCACCACCAGAACTTATTTTTGTAGCTTGAATTTTTGCTTTTTCTCGTTTTTCATTTGCTTCGGCTTCATCAGCTCGTGCTTTTGCTTGATTTTGAGCAGTTTTGATTTCTTCTGAATTTAAATAATTTTCATAATCAGGTGCTTTTTTATTGTTACCGCCAATATCAAGCTTTAAAGCTATTTCATTGCCAAGAACAAAAATTGAATCTTTATTGTTTAGTCCAAGTTTTGCAACAGGAACATCAAAAACTTGATCGTTAGCAAACACAATAATAGAAAGCGGATCTTTTGAATAATAATATTTTTCAACCGTTGTTGAATATTTATCTGACAAAGCATATTCAACACGATGAGGTTCTTTGTTTTCTCGTCCGTTAAAAACATGTTGTTTATATTCAGCTATGTTGTTTTGATTTAAAGAAAAGAAACCAATATATAAATCACCAGTTTTTTTAAAACCAACATCCACACCAAAAACACCATTTCCATTGGTGCTGTTTTTTCATCTGTTATTAAATTATTAAGTTCCTCAATAGCATCATCTGGAACATTGCCACAACTTAAATTATAATTTCCACCGCTTAATTCAATTGCTGATAATACACTAAATATAACCGCAATTTTTATTTTATTGAATTTCATTAAATACCTCATCTATTATTTTGATTCTTTTTCATTGTCTGATTTACTACCATCAGGATTATTAACAGATTCTTCAAGCATTAAAATAGCTTCACTTATATAAGTCTCTTTCATTTCAAGAGCCTCTTTTTTATTAACAAGAGCATCACTTTCTTCAATATGTGTCTGAATAGCTTGTTTAAACGACTTTATATCAGTCATTAACTGATTATGTTGATCTGACGAAAAAATATCATCTAATTTCATTTCTTCTTGACAATCTTTATAAATTTTTTCTATATGAGTATATTTCATGCCTTTTAGCTCGTTTTTTGCCTTTTGTTCTTCGCAAAATTTATTAGCTTTTGCATATGTGTCAGCTAATTTTCGCTGATGATCTGAAGCTCTTTTTATAGTTTCTTGCATTGCAATTATCTTTTTTTGAAGCCCCGGAATCTCGCTTAATTTTCTACGAATTTCTTCTTTTTGTTGTTTAGCTTTATTTAACTTTTCTTGTTGAGATTCTACTCGTTCAGGCTGTTTATAATTGCTAATATCCGTAGCCAAAAGTGAAATTGGCAACGACATCGCTAAAAATATTTTTTTCATTTTTCGCACTCCTCGACTTGATAATCTTTCCAATCTGGACAATGTGTTTCAAGTTGATCTATCAAAGCTTGATCAACATGCTTTTTCTCTTTTAACTCCGTAATCGATAAATAAACCGAATAGCATTTAAGATTACTCGCAATTTTTTCAGTTCCTTCCAAACATTTTAAATTACGATCTAACAATTTTTTGATCTTTGAATGATTTGCATTAAACTCACGGTTATATTTGTCAATATATTTTTTGTTAGCCTCACGAGGATCATTATCTAATTCATCCTGAAAATCAGCAAACAAAAAAGAACTTGAAATCAACACAATTGAAAATAATTTCAAAAAAAACTCCTTTAATAAAACTTTAGATAATTTTATCAGATAAACACGATTAATAAAGTCATGAATTATCAAGTTTCAAATAACTTCTCGTTTTAGAATCTACGAATTAATTCACAACAGGATTATTTTCAAGTAATAAAAACTCAAAAAGTGTATTTTTAAATTCAAGTTGCTGTTTTGCGGTTACAATATAAGGCTCGAATGCGATTGAAATTGTTGCAAGTTGAGCTTTTGCAATTTGAAAAATTTGTTTGTAAGGTGTCTGTTTTGTCATTTCGTCTTCGATAATTCGCTGAACAATAATTTCACACGAACTAACAACGGTTAAGTTTTCAACATCTAATTCATCGCGAAAATTAAATTGCTTATCTAGTTTTTTAAGATCTTCATCGTTTAATTTTATTTCAGAAATCGCATTTTTCAATTTGCCAAAATCTTTATTCGTTTTTATTAAGCCAAGTTTTCGATAAATTTCAATTGTGAAAATTAAATAATAACGATCAGCATTTTGACTACCTTGCGATTTTGCATAAACGATAAAATCTTTAACTGTATCCGTGAAAGATCTTCGAATAATTTTTCCATTTCCGCGAACTTTGATTAACTCAAGTTTTGGATTTTGATTTTTTCGTTCTTGCTCAACGGCTTCATGAACTTTCAAATTGAAATACTCTTTTTCGATTTTGAGAAAATATCTTTTTACTTCTTTACCTTTTTCTGTTCTACTCATTAAAGCAATATACTTCGCGGTTTCAATTGTCAAATAATATTCTTTTACTTCTTTGACAACTGGGCCGACTTCACTTTTTTGTGAACTCGTGATAAAATCGATGTTTTCCTCAAACAAACCTCTGTTAATTTGATCCTTGATCCAGTCTGAAAACTGTCTTTTTACACCTAAGAATTTATATAAATCTCTCGCTGAAACAGCTTGAGAATTCTCTTCCCCAATTTTTTGAGGCACAATTTTTACGATTTCCATCATTTTTTACTTGGTAAATTATAGAATTAAAATAAATTTTTTGGCTGAAGAGTTGCTAAGAAGTTACCAGTTTCGTCACAAACATCTTCAAAATTTACTTCAAAAAGGCTTTCCAATCAAGATGACCAGAAAGCGAAGAGTTCGTGACAGGCACTGGTAAGCCTTGTTGAAATAAACTTAAAACAAATAATTTAAAATTTTTTGATTTGAATTGTAGCAAAATTTTTTTAGATCCCGAAACAAGTTACAGGAGCTTTCGCTTCAGGATGACGGAAACTAAGATTCTTTATTTTCAAGTAATAAAAACTCAAACAAAGTCCCTTTGAATTCAAGTTGCTGTTTTGCGGTTGCGATATAAGGCTCGAATGCGATTTGAATTGTCGAAAGTTGAGCTTTTGCAATTTTAAAAATTTGTTTGTAAGGTGTCTGTTTTGTCATTTCATCTTCAATAATTCGCTGAACAATAATTTCACACGAACTAACAACTGTTAAGTTTTCAACATCTAATTCATCGCGAAAATTAAATTGCTTATCTAGTTTTTTAAGATCTTGTTCATTTAATTTGATTTCAGAAATCGCATTTTTTAATTTGCCAAAATCTTTATTCGTTTTGATTAAGCCAAGTTTTCTATAAATTTCAATTGTGAAAATTAAATAATAACGATCAGCATTTTGACTACCTTGCGATTTTGCATAAACAACAAAATCTTTAACTGCATCCGTGAAAGATCTTCGAATAATTTTTCCATTTCCGCGAACTTTGATTAACTCAAGTTTTGGATTTTGATTTTTTCGTTCTTGCTCAACGGCTTCATGAATAGCTTGTTGAGTTTTTAAGTTTGAATACTCTTTTTCAATCCGAATAAAATAGTTTCGAACTTCATAACCTTTTTCTGTTTCACTCATTAAAGATACATGTTTAGCAGTTTCAAGAGTTAAGAAATATTCAATCGATGTAAATTTACCAGATTGATCTCGCTGTGTAGAATTAGCTTCGGCTGTTACATTTTTGCCGTTAACATTTATGTTAACGGTTGAAGCTACTATATAATCGATATTTTCTATAAATCTACCTCTATTAAGCTGATCCTTAATCCAGTTTGCAAATTGTCTTTTGACACCTAAGAATTTATGTAAATCTCTCGCTGACACAGCTTGAGAATTCTCTTCCCCAATTTTTTGAGGCACAATTTTTACGATTTCCATCATTTTTTACTTGGTAAATTATTGAATTAAAATAAATTTTTTTGCTGAAGAGTTGCTAAGAAAGTTACCAAGTTTCACAGCATAACTCTTCAAAATTTACTTCAATAAGGCTTTCAAGCCGAATGACTTAGAAAGCTTGAGTTATGCTGTAGGCACTTGGTAAGCCTTATTGAAATAAATTTAAAACAAATAATTTAAGATTTTTTGATTTGAATTGTAGCAAAATTTTTTTAGATCCTGAAATGAATTACAGGAGCTATCGCTTCGGGATGATAATCGAAAAACCAAAAATATTAAAATTACGAAAAATTGGGAAAGGTGTTAAATGGAGGAAATAAAAAAAGAGTTTGATTTGAAAGCCGAATTAAAAGCTCTTGGAATGACTCAAAAAGATTTCGCAAAATATACAGAAATTAATCATAATACAGTCAGTAGATGGATTACAGGCGATTTATTAATGCCAAAATGGGTCGAGCGATTAATTGAAAATTACAAAAAAGCAAAAACACTTGACGAAATTATAAAACAACAGTTTTTCATTAAAGTATAATTAAAGGATTTTTTTTTATCTTTTTAGGCTATAATTTTCATTAGAATTGAGCTAGGCTTTCAAAACACACTCAATTCAAATTTAGATCTCCAGATTAGGAAACATCAATGGAAATTATAACAAACTTAGTCGAACTCATCGACAACGAACCACAAATTTCTCATCGAGTTATCGCTGAACAAACACAAAACTTAGAGCGAAGTATTCCTAAATTAATTACTTCAAATATCGATAAATTCGAGCTTTTTGATCGGATGCGATTTAAAATCGAGGGCGAATTTGAAATAAAAGAACAGCAAAAACTTAATCCAAATTATAGACCTGCTAAAACTTTCTATCTCAACGAGCAACAAGCAACTTTACTAATTTCAATGATGAGAAATAACGACATCGTTTTAGATTTTAAAGTCCGTTTAGTTGGGGAATTCTTTAGAATGCGAGAGCTTTTACAAAATCAGAAACCGCAAATTCAAACTTCTCAACTTCCAGAAATTGGAAATTCAACTGAACAGATAATCGAACTTGATAACAATTTCACAGCAACAACAAACTTACTCGCAAATTTACGAAATGCAAATCCAATCGATTTATTTCGACTTGATAAGTTTTATCGAAAGTTTCATAACTTTTCAGTTCTTGAATATTTTGAAATAGAGCTTGATTCGCAATTCTTTCTTCCGACTGAATTAGGCAAAATGATTAACAAAAGTCCTGTCGAAATTAATTTGATGTTAGCTCATAAAGGTTTTCAAGTTAAAGAAAATGGAATTTGGAAAATGACCTCATCGGGTGAAGAATTTGGAATTGCGATCGTTGGTAAGTTTAATCAAATCAAGTGGAAAATAAAAACGATTGTTTAATAAACTTTTCGTCGCCATGAATTCATTTTAGAATCTTTTTTCAAATTAATTAGATCCCGAAATAAATTCGGGATGACTGGTTTGGGATGACAATCGAAAAGCCAAAAATATTAAAATTACGAAAAATTGTGAAAGGTGTTAAATGGAGGAAATAAAAAAAGAGTTTGATTTGAAAGCCGAATTAAAAGCTATTGGAATGACCCAAAAAGATTTCGCAGAACATATCGATAAAACCGCCAATACTATTAATCGATGGGTGCTTGGTGATATTGAAGTGCCAAAAATTATTAAGCTATATATAGAAGCTTACAAAAAAGCAAAACTTTATGAAAGTGTTTCGTTGAAATTACAATAAATCAACAAAATCAACATTTAAATCATCTTTATCTTTTTCAAATTAATTAGATAGATCCCGAAATAAATTCGAAATGACGGTTTGGAAAGCGGTGAAAATAAAATCATTGAATATATAATAAAATAAACAAAACATTACGGGAGTTTTATTATTGACAATTTACAAATTTAAACAGAGTTCAAAACTGGTTGTTTTTTCGTTATTCGTTCTTTCACTTGAAAGATTTTTATTTTATTTTTTAAACTTAGATAATTTTGCTAAATTAAGTTTTAACGAAATTTTTTTATCGTTTATAAATGGTCTTCGTGTTGATTTTTTAACAATTTCAACATTTGGAGCGGTTTCTATTTTGGCTATGCTTTTTGGCTTTTGGAAATTTGGAAATCGAAGTTTATTTATTATTTTATATATAATTTTTTCGGTTAATTTAATTAGCATTGGCTATTTTCCTCAAGTTGGTCGTCATCTCGAAAATGAAGTTTTTTTAATCGGCAATGATTTAAATTTTATTTTTGATTTATTTATAATTTATGCGAATTTTATTTCGCTTTATGCTTTAGGCATGTTATTAATTTGGAAAATATGGCTTAATTTAACAAAAATAGACGAAACAAAATTTATAAATAATTCAAAATTAATCGAAAAAATAATAATTATTTTTATCGCGATTATTTTATTATTTTTAGGCATTCGTGGCAAAATTTCAGGCAAACCGTTGTCATTTTCTGATAATTTTATTAACGGCAAAATCCAAACGGCTCATCTTGCAGTTTCTGGAACTTTCTCGATTTTAAAAAGCAAAAAGAGAACAATTTATAATTTTGTGCCAAATAACGAAGCTGAAAATATAATTAATAATTTATTAGATAATAATTTTTCGTCAAATATAAAATATAAAAAAAATATCGAAACACCAAATATTATTATTTTATTAGTTGAAAGTTTGACACCGCAATTTATCGATCAAAATTTGACTCCAAATTTATATAATTTAAAAAATTCGTCTATTTATTTTAATAATTTTTTTGCAAATGGTCAGCGAAGCATCGAAGGAATAACTTCTATTTTAACGGGTATTCCGTCTGTTCCTGCTTTTCCTGATTTAGGTTACGGTCGAGAAATGAATAAAAATATCAATTATCTTGGCAAATTTGTCAAAGATTTAAATTATAAAACTTTTGGAATTCAAGGGTCAAAACGATCTAGTTTTCGAATTGATCAAGCTTTGACGATTGCTGGTTTTGATAATGTTTTTGGTGCTGAAGATATGCAAAATTTAAATGTCGATGAGGTAAATATTAAATTGCCTTTTGGCAGTGTTTGGGATGGCAATTTATTAAAATTTATTAATCATTTAGAATTAAATTCGAATCAGCCATTTTTATTATTTGGTTTTACGGCTACAATGCACATGCCTTTTAAATTACCAAATAAAAAATATGAAATTTATTCTCACGATGAAACTGGACTAAACGGTTATTTAAATAATTTATATTATTTTGATAATAAATTAGGTGAATTTCTCGAATCGTGTAAAAAACAAAGTTGGTTTCAAAACACGATTTGTATAATTACGGCTGATCATGTTGTTGGAAATAATTTATTTAAAAGTGAATCTATAATTGAACGACATAGAATCCCGTTATATATTTATGCTCCTGATATTTTTGAACCTCATCAAATCGATAAAATTGCTTCTCAATCTGATATTTTTCCAACGATTATTAAAATTTTAAAAAATAATAAAAAATATAATTTATATGGCAATTCGTTGCTCAACGAAAATGAAAAAAATAGTTTTGCATTTTTAAGAGAAGGCGATCAAAGTTATTTATTAAAAAAAGATAAGTTAGAAACTTTAAACGAAAGTCTAGAATTAAAAGCTTTAATTCAAATGATGACAACAACAAAATAAAATTTAAAAAGTGTTTATTTATTTTAACTATTAAATTTCGTTAATTTGATAAAATTTCTCTTAAATCAAAAAAGAGAATACATAACTTATAGAAAGGATTTTTTAATATGAATCTTGTTATTAGAGAAGTTCCATTTGGTGAAAGACCACCTGTAACAGCACCTCATCCAGATTTTTTTAAATTTATTGGCGAAACTGGAATGAGAGAAATTGTTGATCAGCATTATGAAGCTATAAAAAATAGCGAAATTCGTAATCTGTTTCCCGTTGATGAAGATGAATTTGAAGAAGCAAAAAAACGAGCTTCTGATTTTTTTATTCAAGTTTTAGGCGGAAAACCTTATTTCACTGAAAGTCGAGGAGCTCCGCGAATGGTAGGTAGACATGCACCTTTTAGAATAACTCCAAAAGCTAGACGAGTTTGGCTTGAATTATATATTCCAATTTTAAAATCTTTAGAAAATCGAGTGCCACAAGCTCTTATTGAAATCTTCTGGAATTATATAAATGTATTCTCAATTTGGATGATAAACACAGAAGAGGAAAATTAAAATGGAACCAGCAAAATATATCTGGATGGACGGTGAATTCGTCAATTGGGCTGATGCAACAACACATATATTAACTCATACTTTGCATTATGGTAACGGTGTTTTTGAAGGTGTTCGAGCTTATCAAACTGATCGAGGACTTGCAATTTTTAGACTTCGAGAACATACTCAAAGATTACTTAATTCAGCAAAAATCACTATGATTAAACCTAATTTTAATATTGAACAACTCGAATATGCTCAAATCGAATTATTAAAACGAAATGAATTTAAAAAGAATGTTTATATTCGACCTATTATTTATTTAGGTTACGGTGTTATGGGTGTTTATCACATGAAAGCTCCTGTTAAATCAGCAATTGCTTCTTGGGAATGGGGTAGCTATTTAGGTGATGAAGGCTTAAAAAATGGCATTCGAGTAAAAATTTCTTCATTTATGCGAAATTCAGTTCGATCAACAATGGGTAAAGCTAAAGCAGTTGCAAATTATATAAATTCTCAAATGGCTAAATACGAAGCAATCGAAGCAGGTTATCAAGAAGGTTTATTATTAGATAGCGAAGGTTTTATCGCTGAAGGTAGCGGTGAAATATTTTTTATCGTTCGAAATGGCAAAATTATCTGTCCTCCAAATGATAATGCTCTCGAAGGTATTACTCAAGATACTGTTTTATTAATCGCAAAAGATTTAAATATTCCTGTTGAACGACGACGAATTACTCGTGATGAGGTCTATATTGCAGACGAAGCATTTTTTGCAGGCACAGCAGCAGAAATTACACCGATTAAAGATGTTGATAGCCGAATTATCGGAAATGGCGGTCGAGGTGAAATTACTGAACGAATTCAAAAAGCATATTTCGATGTTGTTTATGGACGAAATGAAAAATATAGCCATATGCTAACTTATATAAATGAAGAGAGGTAAATAAATGCCAGCTGATATGAGAGACTTTCAACGAGGTAGTGGCGGTGGAAATGGGCAAATGCCAGAACCACCAGAATTTATAAAAAATCTTGGTGAAAAATCTTGGTTGGTTTATCTTGTTCTTATTGTTGGAGGTTTTTTCTTTTTTGCAAAACCTTTTACGATAATTAGCGAAGGCGAACGAGGCATAAAAATTACTCTTGGAAAATATGAGCAAATTCCTCTTGAACCGGGGATTCATTTTGTTATTCCAGTTGTTCAACAAGTTATGGTCGTTGATACAAAAGTTCGACTTGTTCATTATAAATCTACTGATTTATTTGGTGATAGTAAAAAAGATGAAGGTCTTCAAACTCGAGAACCGATTACAGTTCTTGATAAACGAGGTCTTCCTGTAACGATCGAATTAACAGTTCAATATAAATTAAATCAGTTTAATGTTGCAAAAACGATTTCGACTTGGGGCATTTCATGGGAAGAAAAAATTATCAATCCAGTTGTTCGAGACATCGTTCGAAATGTTGTCGGAAATTATGAAGCTGAAATTTTGCCAATTAAACGAAATGAAATAGCAACAGAAATTGATATGAAAATCCGAGAACGAATTGAAAATCTTGAAAATTCACCTGCAAAATTAGAGTCTGTTAATTTACGAGAAATTATTCTTCCTATAAAAGTAAAAGAGCAAATCGAGAAAGTTCAAGTTGCAAAACAAGAAGTCGAACGAGCTCAACAAGAAGTCGAAAAAGCAAAGCAAACAGCATTTCAAAAAGCTGAACTTGCTCGTGGTGAAGCTGAAGCTAGAAAAATTCAATCGCAAGGTATTGCTGATTCTGTTTTAATTGAAGCTGAATCACAAGCAAAAGCAAATAAATTAATTTCAGATAGTTTAAATCAAAGTTTATTAGCACTTGAACAGTTAAAAGTTCAAAATGAGTTTAATAAAGCTTTACAAACTAATACAGATGCAAAAATATTTTTAACACCAGGTGGTTCAACTCCAAATATTTGGGTTGATATGAAAAACGATGGTCAAAAAATAAAAAGTTCAACAAATAATACCTCATCAAATCAATAAAAAGGTAAATAATTGGCAAACGAAGAAGAGATAGAGCGATGGAAAAAACGGTTTGAGCGAGAACGAAAAGCCAGAAAAGAGGCTGAAAATCTCCTTGAAAAAAAAGCTTTAGATCTTTATAAAGCAACCGAAGAATTACATTCGCTCAATGCAGGGCTAGATAAAATTATTCAAAAGAGAACTGAAATGCTCTTGAAACAAAAAGAGCAAACAGAATTAATTTTGTCTAATATAGTCTCGCCTATGTTAATAACATCAAAAAGGACACGAAAAATTATTTATGCAAATCCTGAAGCATCTGCTCAATATAGAACAAGTTTAAATGAATTAATTGGTAGTTCTATTGAACGAATATATGTTGATCAAAACGATGCTTTTAAAATTCGTGATGCTTTAAAGGCTTGTGATAATGCTCTTTATGGTATGGAATTGCGATTTAAAGCTTTTGATGATCATGAATTTGATGCTCTTCTTTCGCTTGTCGAAATCGATTTTTACGGCGAACCTGCTTTTCTTGGAATGGTTACGGATATAACAAAACAGAAACAACGAGAAGAAGAATTAAGTCGTTTGCATCGAGATATGAAATCTTCAATAGAGTATGCATCTCTGATTCAAAAGTCCCTTTTATCTAATCAAGATATTTTAAATAAAAGATTTAAAGATTATTTTATAATTTGGGAACCTCGTGATATTGTTGGTGGGGATATATATTTTATTGAGGATATCGAAGAGATGAATACTATTTTTTTAATGCTTATTGATTGCACAGGTCATGGAGTGCCAGGAGCTTTTTTAACAATGCTCATAAAAGCTATTCATAGACAAATTGTTGATCAAATTAAAAAAAATAATTATTTATCTCCCTCTATGATTTTACAAATGTTTAATAGCAAATTACGAGAAACTTTATTAAATCAATCTGGATTTGATGGAGCAGTTTTATTTATAGATTATAAAAATCATGTTTTAAATTATTCAGGAGCAAAATTAAATTTATATTTTATTAGAAATGGCAAAATTGATATGTTTAAAGGCGATCGTTTTTCTATTGGTTATAATCGAACAGCTCTTGATTATAAATTTAATGAAATATCTATTAATTTAGAAAGTAATGATAAAATATATTTAACGACTGATGGTTTTACTGATCAAATGGGTGGCGAAAAATATTTGCCTTTTGGCAGTAAAAATTTTTATAATCTGATAATAGATCAACAAAAAAATAGCATGGAAATTCAAAAAATGCTTTTCTTGATACTCTTAAGAAATATAGCGGTTCTGTAAAAAGAAATGATGATGTTTCTGTTATAGGCATCGAGTTTTAAAAATAAAATTAAAAGGATAATTTTTATATGTTATTGGATCAAACTCTTGAATTAAAACATAATTTTGATTCAAACGGAATTCTTCTTGCTTTTAGTGGTGCAATATCCCAACCTGTTCTTTCTGGTTTTGCAAAAGGCATGGAAATTAAACTTGCAAATTTAGGTGTTGAAACACGAGTTGTTAGAACTATATTTGAAGTCTTAATCGAAATGATGCAAAATGTTCTTAATTATTCTTATGATAGTCGAGATATTGGACAAAACATGTTTGAAAGTAGTGGAATTGTCGTTGTTGGATTAAATCAAGAAATTAATAAATATTTTATTATGAGTGGTAATCGAATTGCAAAAGGCAAAAAAACTAATTTAACAGCAAAAATTAATAATTTAAATACACTTGATGCTGAAGCTTTAAAAGATTTATATCGAGAACGAAGACGAGGTCGTCAAGATGTTCATAGTCGCGGTGCTGGTTTAGGTTTAATCGATTTAGCCAGAAAATCTAGCGAAAAATTAGAATACAAATTCGTAGAACTAGATCACGAAAGTATGTTTTTTTCGTTAAAAGTTATAATTTAAAACAATAGGAGTTAAAAAATGGAAAACTTAGAAATTAGAGCTACTGAATATACACCAGAAATATCTTTTAATGTAACAACAAGAATTTTTTCAGTTCGAGGTAACTCTTTTCCTGAAAATACTTTTGATTTTTATAAAAATGTTTTAAACTGGTTAAAGAAATTTTTTCAAGAAGAATCAGAATTAAAAACTATCGTTGAAATGGAAATTAATTATTTTAATTCAAGTAGTTCTCAACTGTTTTTTCAACTTTTTGATATTTTGTCTGATTCTTCTGAAGATGGTCATATAATCGAAGTTCGATGGATTTATAGTCCTGATAATAGCAGTGCTGAAGAAGCTGGTGAAGATTTTGTCGCTGAATATCGTAATTTAAATATTGCAATGATCACGAAAGATTAACTTTGAGTTTAGGTAGTTTTCAAGATTCTCTTAAAGAATTTTCTAATAATGTAATTGCTCTTTTGCAAAAAGAGGTAGATAAACTTGAAAAAGAATATGATCGAACTCAAAGACGATTAGAAAAAGTTCTTAAACAAAGTGATTCACAACATAAACAGCTTATAACTTTGCATAAACAACTTCAAGATTCTTATGCTGAACTTGACGAATATCGAATGAAACTTGAAGAAAAAGTTAATGAAAAAGTTAGAGAATTATTAGATGCAAAACTTGATCCTTTAACAAAGATTCCAAATCGTGGAATGTTCAACGAAATGTTTCCCGAAATTATTAAAGCAAGTCGAGACAATGGTAATAAATTTGCCATTATGTTTATTGATCTTGATAAATTTAAACATATTAATGACACTATGGGACACGATGCTGGAGACGAAATTCTTATCGGAGCTGTTGGTCGAATAAAAAATATTATTGGCGACAATAATTTTGTTTCAAGACTTGGTGGTGATGAATTTGTTGTTATTTTGCCAAATATTAACGAATTATCTATCGTTCGTGAATTTGCCAATAAAATCGTTCTTGATATGAGTTTAACATTTTATTTATCAGCATGATGGCAATAATATTTCTGAATTATTAAAAAGTTCTGATATCGCTATGTATCATTCTAAGAAAAATGGTCGAGGTAGATTTACTCTTTATTCTGATTTATTAGAACATGAAAGGAATAAAGATTGAGAGAAATCATTGAAGCTATTAAAAATTCATCGACAAAAAGTTACACAGCTGTTATCGGTGATATTATGATCGATCGCTACCTCATCGGCGAAACAAATCGAATATCACCTGAAGCACCAATTCAAATCGTTGAACTATCTTCGGAAACTTTTCGTTTAGGTGGTTCAGCAAATGTAGCTTTTAATATCAAAAGTTTTGAACATAATGTTGATTTATTCGGTGTAATTGGCAATGATTCAAACGGCGAATTATTAAAAAATGAACTCGCTCGTTCGAATATTGGCTCATTTGGAATTATCGTTTCGAATGACAGACCAACAACTTTAAAAAGTCGAATTATCGCAAGACATCAACAAATTTCTCGTTTTGATCTTGAAAGTAAAAAAGATATCAGCGATGAGGTTGCTGATCACATTTGCGAAATATTAAAATCGAATATTCATAAATATAAATCGATTCTTATTTCTGATTATGGTAAAGGTGTAGTTTCTTATTATTTAGCTAGATCAATAATTAATTTGGCTAAAAAATTCAATATTCCTGTTCTTGTTGATCCAAAAGGTAAAAATTACGAAAAATATCGTGGAGCTTTTTTAATTAAACCAAATAAAAAAGAGGCAATTGAAGCATTCAACGGTGAAATTAGCGATATAAATAAATTAGGTTTTGAATTAATTAATAAATTTGATTTTGATAAATCGATAATTACTTTGTCAGAAGACGGAATGAAATTATTTGACAAAAACGGAGAATTATCTAGTTTTCCAACAAAAGGCAAAGAAGTTTTTGATGTTACAGGAGCTGGTGATACTGTTTTGGCATCGATTGCTGTTTCGTTAAATAGCAAGTTAGATCTTCATAGTGCGATTCATTTTGCCAACAGTGCCGCCGCGGTTGTAATTAGCAAAGTTGGAACTGCAACGGCTTCATTCGATGAGATTTTATATTTAGAAGATGGTGAAAAGTTAAATCCAGATAAACGAATATTATCTCGCGATGAGGTCGAAAAAATTAGTTCAAATTTAAAAAATAGTGGCAAAAAAGTAATTTTCACGAATGGCTGTTTTGATATTTTACATGCTGGTCATGTTTCTTATTTAAATAAAGCTCGAGAATTGGGAGATATTTTAATCGTCGGATTGAATTCTGATAGTTCTGTTAAAAAATTAAAAGGTCAAACACGACCAATTAATAACGAAAATGACCGAGCAATAATTTTATCGGGATTAAGAGCTGTTGATTATGTCGTGATTTTCGAAGAAGATACACCGTATGAATTAATAAAAATTATTAAACCTGATGTTCTTGTCAAAGGTGCTGATTATAAAAATAAAGAAGTCGTCGGTTCTGATCTTGTAAAAAAAGTTGAATTAATAAATTTTCTTGAAGGTCGAAGCACGACAAATATTATAAAAAAAATTGAGTGTAATTGCTAATGCACAAAGTTCAAGAATATATAGATTTAGCAATTGCTGAAATAACAAAAGAAGTTCAAAAAGTTATTGGTGATTCTTCTCTTTCACTTCCAGAAAAAGATAGCTGTATTTTGCCATTGGTTCAACAAAAAAGAATATTAAAACAGGCAAAAAGCGATTTAGATTTTATTGACGAACGACATAAACACGATCATAATCATGTTGGAGCAACTTGTAAATTAGGCAAGATACGAATAGAACAAGAAAATAACGGAGTTTGATTATACAATGGAAATATTTCAATATGATTTTATGATTCGTGCTTTTATTGGTGGAGCGATTTTATCGTTATTAACTCCATTAGTTGGAATATTTATTGTTTTAAAAAGATATGCGATGGTTTCAGATACTCTTGCACATGTTGCACTGTTAGGTGTTTCAATTGGAATAATAACTGGAATTTCACCAACGATTTCAACAATTATAACAGTCTTAATATTATCTCTGCTAATCGAATATTTAAGATTTAAATATCAAATTTATTCTGATTCGTTATTAGCAATAATATTATCAACTTCGTTAGCACTTTCGATAATTTTAGTTAGTTTAAGCAACAATTTTAATTCATCATTATTATCATATTTATTTGGTTCAATTTTATCAATTACAAATCAAGATCTTATTTATTTATCGATATTAGCCGTAACAATATTAATAATCATGTCATATTATTGGCGAGATTTTATATATTTATCATTAGATGAAAATGTCGCAAAAGTCAGCGGTGTAAAAATAGATTATTTAAATTTTTTATTAATTACGATGGTTGGATTATTGGTTGCACTTTCAATTCATATTATCGGCTCATTACTAATTGGAGCAATGATCGTAATTCCAGTGATTTCTGCTTTGCAACTCAAAACGGGCTTTTTGAACACATTATTAATAGCAATTTTAATTTCAACAATATCAACAACAATGGGGCTTTTATTATCATTTTATTTTGCAATTCCAAGCGGTGCTTCAATAATTGCAACATCTGTAATTATATTAATATCTATTTTAATATTAAAAAGAATATAAAAATAAATGATCTATATTTCAATTGGAACAATTTTAGCTGTTGGCATTGGTGGATTTATCGGATCTATATCGAGATTATATTTTAATGCAATAATAAATAATAATTTATATTTATTATCAATTCCGCTGGGCACTTTATTTGTAAATTTACTTGGTAGTTTTTTAATTGGAGTTTTATTTTCTTTTTTTCATACAATTCAAATTGATCCAACAATCAAAAGTTTTTTAACAACAGGTTTATTAGGTGGTTTAACAACTTTTTCAACATTCTCATATGAAACTTTTTTGTTTATACAAGCAGGAAATATTAAATTAGCATTAATAAATATTATTTTAAATGTTTTTGGAACTATTTTAATGGTTTGGATTGGAAGTAAAATTTAGAATTTGTGGCGGGGAGACAGGGATTCGAACCCTGGGAGGTTATTAGCCTCGCCGGTTTTCAAGACCGGTGCAATCAACCAACTCTGCCATCGCCCCGTGAAATATAATATATTAGTCATCAGTTAACTATGGAGGCGACACCCAGATTCGAACTGGGGCATAAAAGCTTTGCAGGCTTCTGCCTTACCACTTGGCTATGTCGCCAACTGTTTGACTAGTAGTGGTGCCCGAAACCGGAATCGAACCGGTACGATAAAAACTATCGAGGGATTTTAAGTCCCTTGCGTCTACCTATTCCGCCACCCGGGCAACAAAAACTTAAATTGGAGCGGGAAACGGGATTCGAACCCGCGACCCCAACCTTGGCAAGGTTGTGCTCTACCACTGAGCTATTCCCGCATTCAATTAAAAATCTGTGCGGAATTATAATTATAAAAATAAAAAAAGTCAAGAGACAATTTTTTAATTTAATGATTAGAAACTAATATTTCAAAAGCATTGATTTTTTAATATTTCTAAAAGATGTTTATCTTGATTTTTTTCTTTACTTCTATTAAAATAATGAAACCCTTGTATTTTCTTAAAGGAATTAAAATGGATTTAGAAAAAGTCGGTTACGGTGAAATCCCTAATAAATTACATGCTGTCATTGAAATACCTTTTGGTTCAAGTATTAAATATGAACTTGATAAAGACAGTGGTGCTATTTTTGTAGATAGAGTTTTATATTCTGCAATGTTTTATCCTGCAAATTATGGTTTTATTCCTAATACTCTTGCAAATGATGGCGATCCAGCTGATATTCTTGTTCTTTCAGATCATTCTTTTGCCGTTGGCAGTGTTATTAAATGTCGATTAATCGGTGCTTTAATCATGGAAGACGAATCTGGTATGGATGAAAAACTTATCGCTGTTCCTGTTACAAAAGTCGATCCTACTTTTGAAAAAGTAAAATCATATGAAGATTTATCTTCAGCTGTTATTAACAAAATTAAAAATTTCTTTGAAACTTATAAGATGCTTGAACCAAATAAATGGGTCAAAATTAAAAGTTTTGTTGGTGTCGATGAAGCAATTAAAATTCTTGATGAATCAATTTTAAAAGCTAAAAATTCAAAATAATTTATAATTTACATGAACAACATCTTGTCTATTGATATTGGCTTAAAACGAATAGGTATTGCTATTTCTCAAGATGGCAAAATTGCAATTCCTTTACGGGCAGTCATTCGTAAAAATAGAGATATTGCAAGTAATGATGTTCGTCAAATTATCAAAAATTGGAATATTAATAAATTAATTGTTGGTATTCCAAACGGTTCGAATCGAGATGAAATGGAACGAAGATTTAAACATTTTGTATCGTTATTAAAATTTGATAACGAAATTATTTACGAAAATGAAGAACTAACTTCTTTTGAAGCCGAACAAATTCTTGGAAACGAAATCAGGCATTCTCGCGATGGTCGAATAGATTCATTATCTGCAAAAATTATCTTAGAACAATATCTACAAAGAATTAAAAATATTTCTTACAATTAATTTTTAAAAATTTTATTTATACATATCGTGGAATTAAAAAAAACATATTTATCGGGCGTTTATTAAGCGAAATATGTCATCCCGAATTTATTTCGGGATCTCATGTTTGTTTTAGTTTTTAGTCTTGATATTTGTAGTTTGCGATCATATTTGATAATTTTATTAGATAAGTTATATTTAATTGAGCAATGATCATTTCAGCGAAGATTTGAAGTTTTGCAATTCGATCTAATTCAAGTTTTTCGAAATAATCTCGAGTTAATTCGTTTGCTTGAATATGTCGTTCTTCGCGAATGTCTTTTGCTTTTTGTTGAGTAACTCGCAAATTTATAAAGTTTGCTATTTGTCCGTAAATAATATCCGCTTTTGTTTTCGTATTTGCTGGAACAACATATTTTTTAATTGCACTTGTGAGAGGCAAATAATCTTTTTTGGTCTTATTTCGAATTTCATTCCAAGCAACACCGTCATTAACAAGTTCTAAGATTTTTTGAGAAACCCAAATTGAAAACTTAGGATCAAGCCATTCAGCATATTTAACAGCTAAGTCTCGATTAATCCAAGTTCCAGATGAAGCCCCTGTTAATTCTGCATTACCTCGTTTGACAATAATAAGTTCAATCGACTTTGCAAAATCAATAATAGCTTTGTGTTCTAACTTGTTGATAACATCGATAAAATCGCTGTGTTGCCAATTACCAGATTTTCTGGTAATTGCTTTTTCTTCCTTAGCCCATTTTTTAAAAGCTTTTATTAATTTTGTATCTTTATTTTCTAATTTGACTAAAATCAAAGTTCTAATAAAGTCTATAACCGTAGGATTTGCAAACCAATCATTAGGTCGTTTGTTGAAATGTTTAGAAATTTCTGTTACTTTTAACATGACTTTTGGATTTGTTTTATCACCTGATAATAAAAAATCAGAAATAACTTGATAACTCTCTGTCGAGTATTGGAACGATTTCAGCACAGATTCATATTTGTATGCCATAATTTCACCGCTTTCTTTTTGGAATTTTTCATTTCTCACATTTGCAAGTTCGTGAGGAATGATCTTGTCGAATTATAACTCAATGCCTCATTTTCAAATAAATTAAAATTAAATAAGTTAATAAAAAATAATAAAAATATGTTTGTGGAATTTAAAAAAAAAGAAGATTTTCGTCATCCCGAATTTATTTCGGGACTCATGTTTGTTTTAGTTTTGTAGTTTGTTAAAAAGAGGGAAAACCTCATCGATGAAGAAAAGTTTTATATTTTTGCGATGAGGTTTTGAGAAAGTAGTTAGTTTGAAAAACAACCCAAGAAATCTGTTTTTGAAACTTCAGTATTACCAGATTTGAGAATATCGTGAGTAATAGCCTTATTTTTTAAGCAAAGTTCTTTAATTTTAGATTCAACTGCTTTTGGATCTTTAATATTTTTCAGACTAAAGCCATCAATTAATTTGAACTTATCCTTATCTTCACTGCTAAATCTTTCTCGTAAAGACTCTGTAATGCCTATTTTATAGTATGTTTTTTTATCATACTCAAATTTAATGTAATACAACATTGTTTTTTGTTTTGAATCTGAAAATAGCCATTCAGTAGGCACTTTATTTAAACATTCACATGAAAGCATTGAATTGTCTTTTGTGTCAATTTTAGACACAACATATTCAACATCAAAATTTTCCGCCATTTTCACCCTTTATCGTTTAACACACTCGTAGATAACGATGCATGTCCAATAATTTTTCATTGTTTCTTCACAAGTTCTGTCTACTAATTGTTTTATTTCATCACTATAACATCTTGTTTTATCATGGGCTTCTTTTAAAGCAGAAGATTGTGCATAGCCCGTGCCTTCAGCTGTTTTTCCCCACAAGTTAGAACTTAATCCAATTGCAACAAAGCCTAAAAAGGCTAACTTTTTTATTTCCATTTTTCAAACTCCTGTTTTTTAAAAGAAATTTATTTCACCCATCGAAAAACGAGCTGTCAAATTGTAAAAAAAAAACGGTTTTGTCAAATCGAGTTCTAAATTAATAAAATTAACAAAAATATATTTTATAAATATGTTACATGTTGTTTTTTGTTAAGTTTGACAACAAAACGATGAGGTCTAGATTATTTTTCGATTAATAAAAATTCAAAAATATTACAATTACAAAAAATAGAATTAAAAGGAATCCGATGACTAAAAAAATGTGGTCTGGACGATTTGAAGAGGCTAGTTCCTCTCTGCTTGAAGAATTTAATGGCTCTTTGCCTTTTGATAAAAAGTTATATCGCGAAGATATCGCTGGTTCAATTGCTCATGCGACAATGTTGCGAGAAGTTGGAATTTTATCAGCTGATGATGTCGAGAAAATTATCGTTGCTTTAAAACAAGTTGAACAAGAAATCGATAACGGCGAATTCGAATTTAAAATATCTGACGAAGATATTCATATGGCTATCGAAAGTCGAATTACTGAAATTATTGGCGATGCTGGAAAAAAATTACATACTGCACGAAGCCGAAACGATCAAGTAGCTTTAGATTTTAGATTATATGTTCTTAGAAATAATCGAAAAATTATAAATTTATTAATTAAACTTCAACAGACTTTAATTGACATGGCAAAAAATAATATCGATACTCTTTTACCAGGAATGACACATTTGCAACATGCTCAACCGATTAATTTTGCTTATCATATTCTTGCCTATGTTTCGATGTTTAAACGAGATATCGAACGATTCGAAAGCTCTATCGAACGAAATAATATTTCGCCAATTGGTTGTGCAGCACTTGCTGGAACACCTCATCGAATCGATCGAAATATAACAGCTTCGCTTTTAGATTTTAAATCGCCATCGATAAATTGTCTTGACACAGTCAGCGATCGAGATTTTGCTCTTGAAATTCTTTTTAATATTTCGACTTTGTTTGTTCATATTTCGAGATTTGCCGAAGAATTAATAATTTGGAGCAGTTATGAATTTAAATTCGTAACTTTTAGCGATGCATATTCGACAGGAAGTTCAATTATGCCTCAAAAGAAAAATCCAGATGTTGCTGAATTATTGCGAGGCAAAAGTGGTCGAGTTTTTGGAAATATGATTTCGCTTTTAACAGTTATGAAAGGTCTGCCACTTGCTTATAATAAAGACATGCAAGAAGACAAAGAAGGTGTTTTTGATTCTGTCGAAACTGCGATTATTTCGTTGAAAATTCTTGAAAAAGCAATTGCAACTTTGAAAGTTAATCGAGAAAATATGGCAAAAGCTTGTAAAACTGGACATTTGACAGCAACAGATTTAGCTGATTATCTTGTCAAAATTTGCAATGTTCCTTTTAGAGAGGCTCATCATATTACTGGTCGAGCGGTTGCTGAAGCTGATAAATTAAATATTGATCTTAGTGAAATGGGTTATAAAAAACTTCAAGAAATTGATGATCGAATTGGTTCAGATGTCGATGAGGTTCTTTCGCTTAAAAATTCGATGAATAGTCGAAAATCATTTGGTGGAACATCTCAAGAACAGACTATTAAACAGATTGAATTTTTTGAACTATGGCTTTCTGGTTTAGAAATAAAATGACCATAAAAATAGTTCCGCTTGTTCTTTTTAGTTTTTCTTTGCTTTTTGGTAAAGATGAATTAGTAATTTGTAATAAAATTTTTGAGGAACGAAAAGGTGAATTAGCTCTTGAAATTCAAAGATTAAATGACAAAGAAAATTCGCTTGAAGCTCTTCGAGAAGCAACAACAAAATTATTAAATAAAAAAAATGAACAATTAAATGAACAAGAAGCTGGAGTTAATAAAAAATTAGCTGATATCGAAGCAAAAGAGAAAAAAATAGAAAGTTTAATCGCTGAAAATAAAAAGCTATTGGAAGATATCGAAAAAGTTAAAATGGATAAATTATCAAATTCTTTTTCTAAGATGAAACCAAAATCATCGGCTACGATTTTAAATGAATTAGATACTGATGAAGGTGTGAAAATTTTATTAAATATGAATCCAAAAGTTATTTCTCAAATTTTTTCAAAAATGGATCCAAAAAAAGCATCTGAATTAACAAAAAAATTATCAGAAGCTGGTAAAAATATGGACGATAAATAATAAACTAACCTCATCGAAACAGCTTGAAAATATATAGCTGTTTCGTTTATTAATAAATTATGTATAAAATATAAATTATAAAAGTAATAAGTTTTGATAAAATTTCCAAATAAAAATTATAAGGAGATAATATGTATAAACTTTTTGCTTTGATCTTTTTGGTTTCGTTTGAATTAAATAGTTTTGATTTAAATATCATCGAAAAATATTTTGAATATAATAAATATTCGCATTTTAAAAATATATCGTTTGAAAAAAACGGAAATAGTTATCCAGTTGTTTTACAAAAAAATAGCGATGGACGAGAAATTGAACTTTTTTTTGAACGACATTTATATAACGAGTTTGATTTAAATATTGAAAATAGAGATATGTTTTTTATAAAAAGTGGAGCATTAAAAGGTGTTGGCGGAATGATAACAATGTTTTATAATCGTTATGAAACTCCAAAATATCTTTTATGGTTACCCGCAATTAGAAAAGTAAGATCAATTGGAAATCCTCTTGATCATAATGGTTTCGGTATTCTTGATAAAAGTCTTCTTTTTGAATTAAAACTTAGAAAATATGACGATGAAAATCATCGATTTGTGTCTGAACAATATATAGATTTAGAAATCGAACGAGGAAGTTTTACAACTGGAAAATATTCAAAGAATTTGCCTTCTGAAGTTATTAAAATTAGCGATAAATATATCGAAATCGAATCAACTCCAAAATATGAAAATTGGTATAAAAAACGAATTAGTTATGTTCAAAGAGATACAAATCTAGAAAGAAAAACTTTATATTTTAATGAAAATAATAAATTATTATTGTCTGTTTATCGTGATTTTACTGAAATAAACAATGAATTTATCATGAATTATCGATACAGTATCGATCATGTAAATAATACAGAACGAGTAATTTTTATGCCTGTAAAAACTATTAAAATTAATCGTGATATTCCAAAGAGTTTTTGGAGTGATTCAACTTTAGAAAATCTTTAAAAAAAATATATATAAAATTAGATACAATTTCGTTCAGTTTGGCTTGGTAGTTCGATACTCCATATTTTGCGGTTCGAACAAAGTTTTGTAAGACTATTCGTAGTTGAAACCGTGTGCGAAATCCCTGTTGATTTTACCTAAAGTTTCTCTCATGGTCGAGTTTGGTGTTGCTATGCGAACTAGACTTCTAATGGGACGGCTACTAAAGTTAAACTAAATTTGACGGTATTTTTCCGTCAAACTCTTCATTTTTTAATCAAAACTCATATTATTTTTTTAGGATTTTTTTATTATGCTCCAAGGTGTTATTCTTGTTCTTGTTTTAACAACAGTTGCGACTTTTATTTCTCATATCGATGAGGTAAAGCAATTAGGTTTTTCTCCTCTTGTTGTTGGTATCGTTCTTGGAATGATTTATGCTAATTCGATTGGCGATAATTTTGGCAATCGATTCACAGATGGAATTAAATTTTCAGCAAAACGAATTTTAAGATTTGCAATTGTGTTTTACGGTTTTAGAATTACTTTTGGAGAAATTTATAATGTTGGTCTTGACGGAGCAATTATTTCAATATTGATCGTTATTTCAACTTTCGCAATTGGAACATATGTCGGAATGAGATTTTTTAAATTAGATCGAGATACTTCGATGCTAACAGCTTCTGGAAGTTCCGTTTGTGGTGCTGCTGCTGTTTTAGCAACAGAACCAGTTTTAAAATCAGAATCTTATAAAAGTGCAATCGCTGTTTCGACTGTTGTATTTTTCGGAACAATTGCAATGTTTTTATATCCAGCCGTTAAATCGACTGGCATTTTAGATTTAAATGATTCGCAATTCGGTATTTATGTCGGTGCTACAATTCACGAAGTTGCTCAAGTTGTTGCCGTTGGTGGAACTTACGGCGGAGATGTTTCAAACAGTGCAATTATCGTAAAAATGACTCGAGTAATGTTAATTGCTCCAATGTTAATAATCTTAGGAATTATTCTTTCTAATTTATCAAAAGGAACAAATGGACAAAATAGTTTGGTTATTCCATGGTTTGCCGTTTTGTTTATCGTTATGAGCGGAATTAATTCATTAAATATTATTCCAAAAGATATCGTTGAATATATAAATATCGCTGATCAATTTTTATTAACAATGGCAATGACGGCTCTCGGAATGGAAACAACAGTTAAAAAATTCAAAGGTGTAGGTTTTGCACCGTTATACACAGCTGGAATTATGTTTATTTGGCTTTTAATAGGTGGCTATTTTATAACAAAATTAATTACAGAATTTTAAAAACTCAAAAAAATTAATTTATTTTCCCTGCAAAACAACGGGGGAGATAAATTCTCTACATTTATTATAACAATTCATATAAACTTATTTTTATTTTATTTTTTATATTACATAACACGATTTTTATTATATAAATAAAAATATTCGATTTGATAGAATACAAACATAAAATTAAAAATAGGAAAAAAATCAATGGTCAAATCTCTTAGAGGTATGAATGATATTTTAAGTGAAGACTCTGATAAGTTTCAGCATATCATCGAAACAGCTTCACGAATAGCAAAAAATTACGGCTTTAAATTTATTGAAACTCCACTTGTCGAAGAAACCGCACTTTTTAAACGAAGTGTAGGTGAAAGTAGCGATATAGTCGGTAAAGAAATGTATCAATTTGTTGATAAAGGCGGTTCTGATATTTCGCTTCGACCTGAAGGAACTGCTGGAGTTGTTCGAGCTTTTATTGAACACAAATTAGACAAAAAAGCTGATCGCGAAAAGTTTTTTTATTATGGCTCGATGTTTCGTTATGAACGACCACAAAAAGGGCGATTGCGACTTTTTCATCAATTTGGTTGTGAAAGTTTTGGCGAAAGTTCATCATTTGAAGATGTTTCGATTATTTTAATGGCAAAAGAGATTTTTGATAATTTGGGCATTTCGACTAAATTAAAAATTAATTCGCTTGGCTGTGATAAATGTTTTCCTGATTATAAAAATGAATTGTCAAATTTTTTAATTGATAAAAAAGAAAAATTATGTTCTGATTGTCATCGACGAATAGAAACAAATCCGATTAGAACTCTTGACTGCAAAGTTGAAAGTTGCAAACACGAATTAATAAATAGTCCAAAAATAAAAGATTGTTTATGTGATGAATGCGATATCGAATTTGATCGAGTGAAAAGATTGTTTGACGAAAAAAATATAAAATATGAAATCGATTCGAATCTTGTTCGAGGACTTGATTATTATTCGCGAACTGCTTTTGAGTTTGTTTCTAATGAAATTGGAAGTCAAAATGCTGTTGCTGGTGGTGGAAGATATGATCGTCTTGTTGAATATCTCGGCGGAAAATCAACTCCTGCGGTTGGTTTTGCTCTCGGAATTGAACGAATTTTAGATCTTGTTAAATTGCCTGAAAAAGAACAAAACGGCTATTATTTCGGAACTCTCGATGAAAATTATCTTGAAAAATTATATATTTTAGCTTCGAAAAAACGAGAAGTTTCTCGAGTTCATATCGAATATAAAACCCGAAGTTTAGCATCTCATATTACGAATGCTTTGAAAAAAGGTTATAAATATTGTGCTGTTTTAGGTAGCGATGAGGTTGCAAATGGCACAATTTGGGTAAAAGATTTGGAGGCTAAATTTGAAGAACATTTATCACAAGATAGCTTTTAATAAAAATTTATCAATAGTTGTTTCGTTGATATTATTTAACGGTTGCACAATCGAAACTGATAAAGAATTGTCATCTTATTTAACAAACCAACAAGAAACTCCAGTCATCGTTGATAATAATGATCAAACAACAACTGAACCTGAAAATCCTATTAATATCGATAAAACAGGTTTTGAAATACCTGATGATCAAATAAAAAGTTATCCTCGTTCTGTTTCGAATCTTACACCGACTGATCCGCTTTATAAAAATCAATGGCATTTAATTTATTTGAATTTATTATCTGTTTGGTCAAAATATACAGGTGAAGGTATAAAAATCGCTGTTGTCGATAGTGGTGTTCAATGGAATCATCCAGATTTATATAATAATATAGATTTTTCAAATAGTTTGAGATATTCAGATGGTTCAAAAAATCCATCGCCAAGTTCAGAACAGTTAAGGTTAGAACCTGAAGCAACTGGTCATGGCACAGCCGTAGCTGGAATTATCGGGGCTTCTGGTTGGAATAATGAAGGTGTAATCGGTGTTGCTCCTCTTGTTGATATCGTTGGATTAAATCCTTTTTCGACAAATAAAGATAGCGATTTCGAAGATGCACTTGGAAATTTGAATGTTGATATTTCTAGCAATAGTTGGGGTGGCGATAATGCAGGAGAATTATATGATGATCCTTCTTCTATTCGTGGTATTAAACAAGGAATCGTTTATGGTCGCGATGGCAAAGGCATAATTTATTTATTTGCTTCTGGTAATGAAAACGGAAATTCGAATTATTCGACATTGCACGGTAGTAAATATGTTGTTAATGTCGGAGCAGTTATTTATGATAGTTCAGTTCCAAGTTATTCGAATCACGGAGATAATTTATTAATTACAGCTCCCGCAGGCGATGCTAGTTTATATAAAGGAATCGTAACAACAGATTTAACAGGTTGGCTTTACGGTTTTAATAATAAATCTTCAACTTTGGATTATTATAACGGCAATTACACAGATATGATGAATGGAACCTCATCGGCGACACCAGTTGCAAGTGGAGTTGTTGCTTTGATATTAGAAGCAAATCCAGATTTAACTTATCGAGATGTGAAATATATATTGGCAAAAACAGCTACGAAAAAAAATAATTCGTCATATGCTGGAATTAAAAAATATGAATGGAGTGAAAATAAAGCTGGAATCTATTTTTCGCCTTATTACGGTTTTGGTGTGATTAATCCAGTTGATGCTGTTGCAATGGCTGAAAATTTCGAAGGTTTAGGCGATGAGGTCGTTATTTTTAGTAAATCTCAACCTTATGAACCAATTCCAGATTTAGGATCATTATCTGAAAAAATTTATATAAAAGATAATATTGCCGTTCAGCATGTTACAGTTGGTGTTTCAATTCCTGAACATGACAGAATTGCAGATTTGAAAATAAATATAACTTCGCCAAGTGGCACAGTTTCGACACTTTTAACAACTGGAATTTCTGGTTCATTAGATAATTGGGAGTTTAGTTCAGTGCGATTTCTTGATGAAAACAGTTCAGGATTTTGGACAATTACAGTTTATGACACAAATAGCAGTTACAAAGGCGATTTGCGAGAATGGAATATTTCTATTTCTGGTTATGAAATTTAATATAAAATAAATGGAAGAAATTGAAGAACAGATAATTTATTATTACGATGTCATAATGACATCTAATAATGTCGAACCACAACATAAATATTTAACATATGCCTCAAATACAGATATTCCAAATTTGACATATGTTAAAGTAAATTTAAAAAATCAAAAGGCTAAAGGCATAATTTTTAAAAAACGGGCTGTTGAACATTTAGAAGTAGAAATCCATAAAGTAAAAATTATTCTGTCTATATGCCCTGAATCTTTGCCATTAGCATATTTTTCTACGGCTGTTTTTATAAAACATTACTATTTTTTGCCATTTTCACAAGTATTTAAATTTATCAAACCTCATCCTAAAGATATCAAAAGAATTGAACCAAGTTTTGAGAATTTAAATTTAGAAATAGAACTTTCAAATCAGCAACAAATCGCATATAATCAAATTGTTAATTCACAAACAACTGTTTTACTTTTTGGTGAAACAGGAAGTGGAAAAACACGGATTTATAAAAAATTAATTGCCGATGCTTTATTAAATAATGGCGACATTGTTTTTCTAGTTCCAGAAATTAATATTGTTCCGCAAACTATCAAACGACTTGAGAAACATTTTAATTATCTTATTGCTCCATGGCATTCTAAGGTAAATACAGAAAGTAAAGAAACTATTCTTGCAAAAATAGAAATAGGTTTAATAAAAATCGCAGTTGGAACAATTTCAACTATATTTTTGCCATTTAAAAATTTGCAATTAATTGTTATCGATGAAGAACATAGTGAAAGTTATTCGTTAGGAAATCACGAAAAAACATTTTTTTCAGGGCGAGAATCAGCTATTTATCTTGGCAATCAATTAAATATCAAAGTCATTGTAGGCAGTGCAACACCATTAATTACTAGCTATACTAAATTTGACATCGTTAGATTAAAACGAGATAAATCTTTAAATGCTGGAAACCAAATTTCATTTATTTCAGATAAGAAAAAATTTATAAATTTTGCACTTAAAAAAGCCCGTGAAGAAATTGAAAATGGTAAAAAAGTTTTATGGTTTGTTCCTGTAAAAGGCAATTTTAAATATGCATCATGTTTGTCATGTGGTCTAAAAATCGAATGCAAAAGTTGTTCAACAGGAATGCGAGTTTATCTTGACGATACTAAATTAAAATGTAATCGATGTGGCAAAACTGAAAATGTTCCTAAATTTTGTCCAAAATGCAATGGCGAATTAAAACTTCAAAATGTCGGCACAGTTGAAGTTACGAAAATATTAAAAAAAGCATTTCCAAATAAAAATATAGTTTATATTGATGGTGATAATACTCGCAAAATAGATCAACTTGAAGAAATATTAGAAGCATTTGAAAATAATAAAATTGATATTCTTGTTGGAACTCAAATTATGAGCAAAGGTCATGATTTTCCAGATTTAAATCTTGTAATTGTTTCAGATATTGATAATTCACTTGATTTTCTTGATTTTCAAGCTTATGAACGAAGTTTGAGAACTTTGGTTCAACTTGTCGGACGAAGTGGCAGAAAAGAAGCTGGTGAAGTTCTTGTTTATACGAAATTTGGTGAATTTTTTGAAAATTTCGTAAATGATTACGAAAAATTTTTATTATATGAAATCGAAGCACGACAAGGTTTATTTCCGCCATTTGTTAATTTTGGAAGAATCGTTATTAAATCAGCAATAAAAGAAGAAGCCGAAAATTTATTAAATAAATTAGAAACATTGATAATTAATAAGTTCAAATATAAAATATTTATTTCAGGTGAAGCAGATATTAAAAAATTGAACAATAAATATAGATTTCATATTATTATAAAAGATAATGTTGTAAAAAAATTAATTAACCTTTGGGAAGAGCTTGTATTATTACTATTGCCAGAAAACAAAAACCAACACGAACAGCAAAAATTATTAAGAAAACTTAGTTTTCAAATTAATCCAGATAATTATGAATAAAATTATTATAAAAAATTATAACTCGTAAATTCATATTCTTAAAAATAAGAATATATAAAAAATAGTAAAAAAGATATTTAATATTAAATTTGAGTTATATATATTTCATACAAGATTTTTATGTTAAATTTATTAAGTTTTTAAATTAACTATTTTTTTAATATAAATTAAATTTTTTGGTAGAATTCTTTATGTTGATAAAATCTCAATAAATATAAGGTAAACAAATGGAAGAGTTATATTATCCTAATAGGACCGAAGCAAAAAATGCTAGAGTAAAAAACATATGCGAATATAACGAACTTGTTGCTAGAGCAACTGAAGATTTTGAAGGCTACTGGGATCAATTAGCTAAAGAAAAAATCTCTTGGTTTAAGCCATATAATCAAGTTTTAGACGAAAGTAATGCTCCGTTTTATAAATGGTTTGTTGGTGGAAAACTTAATGCTAGTTATCAATGTATCGATCGACATCTTGATTCTCGAAAAAATAAAGCTGCGATTATTTTCGAAGGTGAATTAGGTGATAAACAAATTATTACTTATCGCGAACTTTATCATCGAGTTAATAAAACAGCTAATTTATTAAAAAATAGATTCGGTGTAAAAAAAGGTGATCGAGTTGTAATTTATATGCCAATGATTCCAGAAGCTGCTATTTCGATGTTGGCTTGTGCAAGAATTGGTGCAATTCATTCAGTTGTTTTTGGCGGATTCTCGGCTGAAGCTTTACGAGATCGTATCGTTGATGCTGAAGCAAAAGTTGTCATGACTGCTGACGGTGCTTATCGAAGAGGCAAACCATATTTATTAAAACCGCTTGTCGATGAAGCTCTTTCACAAAAATGCGAAACAGTTAAATCTGTTATTATCGTTGAACGAAATAAATCTGATATTAAATGGGTTGCTGGTCGCGATTTTGCTTATGCTGAACTCGTTGAAAACGAATCTCCATTTTGCGAACCAGAAGAAATGGATAGTGAAGATCCACTATTTTTATTATACACTTCAGGCTCAACTGGAAAACCAAAAGGTGTTCAACATTCGACAGCTGGTTATATGTTACATGCTCATACGACAATGGAAAATGTTTTCGATGTTCGAGAAAATGATACATATTGGTCAACTGCTGATGTCGGTTGGATTACTGGACATACTTATATCGTTTATGGTCCATTATCAATGGGAGCAACAACAATTATGTTCGAAGGTGTTCCTGTTTATCCAGATGCGGGTCGATGGTGGAAAATGATTGAAGAATATCAAGTTAATCAATTTTATACAGCTCCAACAGCAATTAGACTTCTTCATAAAACTGGTGCAAACGAACCTAAAAAATATAATTTGTCTTCTCTTAGAGTTCTTGGAACAGTTGGCGAACCAATTAATCCAGAAGCTTGGCTTTGGTATTACAATGAAATTGGCGGTGGAAAATGTCCAATCGTTGATACTTGGTGGCAAACAGAAACAGGTGGTCATATGATTACTCCGCTTCCATTTGCAACTCCAATTAAACCTGCTTCAGCTACTTTGCCACTTCCAGGGATTTTTGCTGAAATCATCGATGAAAACGGTAATAAAATGCCAGTTGGTGAAAAAGGTTTATTGTGCATAACAAAACCATGGCCTTCGATGATCAGAACAATTTGGGGCGATCCAGAAAGATATAAAAAATCATATTTTGGTGATGCTAAAAAAGATGGCAAACCTGTTTATTTTTCAGGTGATGGTGCAATGTATGACGAACGAGGCTATATCACAATTACTGGTCGAGTCGATGATGTTATTAATGTTTCTGGTCATAGACTTGGAACTGCTGAAATCGAAAGTGCAATTGCAAAACATTTACATGTTGCTGAAGTTGCCGTTGTTGGACGACCTGATGAAATTAAAGGTGAATCAGTTTTTGCTTATATCGTTCTTAAAAATGAAGATAGTTTCGGTGAAGATGTCGAATTATTAAAAGAAGTTAATAAAATTATTAATTCTGAAATTGGTGCTTTAGCAAAATGCGATAGTATTATTATTGTTTCAGCTCTTCCAAAAACACGAAGCGGAAAAATCATGAGACGACTTTTACGAGCAATTGCAAAAGGCGAAAATATTACTCAAGATATTTCAACTCTCGAAGATCCTGCTGTTGTTCAACGAATCGTAGATAAATTTAATAAATAATTTATATTTATCTCTTACCTCATCAAGATATTATTTTTTGATGAGGTTTTATATTTAATCTAATAAAAATAAATATTTAGAGGAATGTAATAACAAATATGTCAGTTTTTATAGAAGAAATTGTAAATAGCACAAACGGTTTAACAAGATATATTGTTTTAAAAAAAGCTCAAGAGTTAAAAATCGAACTTCTTCATGAAGGAGATGCTCATAGATATTGGATTCAAGATGATCAGGCTATCGAGCTAAAACTAGCTCTTAGAATTTATCAACGAGATATCGTATTGAAACATATAGAAAAACTTGGTAGTCAAGATTCGCTAACTTTAGAAGTTGCTAAAAATTATAATATGGAATATTTATTAAAAGAAAATGACGAAATAGAAGTCTTAAAAACACAAGTTAAACAATTTTTACAAGAAGAATAACAACGAATATTTTTCATGGAGTTTCTTTTTCGTTTCTATACCAAAATTTCCACCATTCACGATTATTAAATTTGTTTTCTTTGTCGAAAGATATTGGAGACGAATTATCTTGTCTTTTTAATTTTAAATCATAATTTTCTTCTAAATTATCGTTATTATTTTTATTTTGCATAGCTTGATTTTTGTCCATAATTGCAAAACCATTTAACGAAAAACCTTCAATCGGATTCTGAACATTACTAGCTTCAATAGTTTCAAAATTACTAAGATTTTCACCAATTTGCCATTCTGGAATAGTTAATTTATTAACGACAAGAACTGGAGTTTCAAACTCTTCACCTGATTTTAAACGAATTCGAATAATATATTCTATATACATATCTGTGATAAAAGTTTGTAAAATAGTTACACAAGCAAAATTATTACATTGCATGACATTATTGCCTTTTCTGGATGATGTCGAATAATAAATTTCTGCTTTATCGATTTGTTCTCGTGAAAAATTAACATCAAAAATAACTGGATGATCTGGAACAAAAAAAGGAATTTGTTCGTGAATAATTTTGCTATGTAAATTTGCATATAAACCGCTTATTAACATTGATATTTTAAAAAATTTATTCATTTATTTTATGCCTATTATTTTAATAAATTTAAAAGTGCATTTTGCGGAGTCATATTTTTATATAAAATATTATAAATTTGATCAGCGATTGGAGTATATAAATTTTCTTGTTCGCGAATTTTAACAAGTGCTTCAACACTTTTAACACCTTCGGCGACTTCGCCAAGTTTTAACAAAATATTTTCAAGTGTTTCGCCATTTGCCAACATTAAGCCAACACGATAATTTCGCGACATTGTGCTATTTGCTGTTAAAAATAAATCACCTGCTCCACTTAATCCGAAAAATGTCTCTTCGGTTGCTCCAAATTTTTTACCAAATCGTTCCATTTCGACTAAACCTCTTGCGATTAAACTTGCTTTTGCATTATTTCCTAAATTCAAACCTTCACAAATTCCTGAAGCAATTGCAAGAATATTTTTATAAGCACCTGCAATTTCAGCACCGATAATATCATTTGATATATATATTTTTATAAAATTTGGAAATAGACATTTAAATTCATCAGCTAAATTTAAATTTTTAGAATTTACGACAAGAGCCGTTGGAAGAGAATTCATGACCTCATCGGCGAAACTTGGACCAGAAAGATAAGAAATATGAGATTCAGGAACGAATTGAGCGAAAATTTGAGATGGAAAAAGACCATTTTCGATATCGATTCCTTTTGAAGCAATTAATATTTTTTGACCTTTAAAAATAAATTGTTCTCGAAGCCATGAATTAATTGCATTTGTCGAAATAGCAACGATTAAATATTCGCAATTTAATATTTCATTAAGCGAAACGAAATTAGGTAAATCACGAATTCGTCTTGAATTTATAAAAACTTGTTGATTATTTTTTTTAGAAAGAGCAAATTGAAGAGCTTGACCCCATTTGCCACCGCCGATAACACCGATTGAATTTTTTTTTATTGTCATTATTCTAAATCCTCTAAACCGATTGTCCAATTTTTAAACCATGGATTATTTATAATATAAGCACCAACATATAAATTATTATATTCGTCAAACCAGCTATCTAACGAATAAGGATTTATCGCTTTTGAACTGTTTCGCAAATCGTCGCCTAATGAATTAAAATTATTATATGTGTCGCTAATCGAAATTGAATTGCTTGGTGAAACGAAACCGCCTGAACATTTACCAAAATTATTTGCTTCGAAAACTCCTCGACCAGTTAAACCTGCAACACTTTCCCATTGAAGACAAGCACCTTTTCGTTCGCCTGTGATTATCGAATTGATGAGGTGAATTGAACCACCTTTAGAATCTATTCCAGAACCTGCCGAACTGTTTTTGCTAAATATTTCGATATTTGTTGCTAATAAATTTGAACCAAAATCGAGTTCAATGCCCGAAGATTCATTTGTTGCATCGTCGCCTTGAGATATTAAAATATTTTGCATTTTGCCATTCCAACCGCCATTAATATATAACGAATCGCCTTTGACATGAACAAAAGCAATATTTCGCAAATTAACAGTTCCGCCGTTTAATTCAATGCCATTATTATAAGAACGATAAATTTCAAGAAATTCGATGACATTATTAGAACTTGAATCTTGAATTTCAAAAGCTGAACGATTGTAACCAGCATATTTTATAATCATATATTTTATAATAGAATCTTCACTTTTTATAATAGATAAACCGCTCCAATCACCACTGTTACCCAATTTTGATTTTAAATCAGATTCAGATGTTAAAATAATTGGTGCAGTTTTTGAACCAACGGCTAAAATATTTCCACCGTTTAAAATAGATAATGAGCTATTTCGATCACTAAAATATAAAGTTGTTCCAGCTTCGATAATTAAAGAGGCTCCAATGATTTTTGTTTCGCCTGATATTTTCCATAAGTATTTAGCTGAAAGTGTTAAATCAGAAAATATTTCACCAGAAATAATTTTAATGGATTTTCCGTTTAAAGTTTCTAATTTTTCAGCTGTTGGTTCGACATATTTAGGTAAAGAACTATTTTCTTCAGCTGTCGGTTGAAGAGGATTTACATAAATATTATCTACTTTTGGAACATTATTATTGTTATTATTCCCACTGCTTCCAGAATTACTAACATTTCCATCTTTATTACCACCGTTACTTTGGTTTGATTCGTTATTATTATAACTCTCATTAACTTCAGTAATATTTATAGAAGATGTATCTCGAACCTCTTTTTTACTGCAACCAGAAATACTAAAACTATAAATAGCTATTCCTATTTCAAAATATCTTTTTAACATTATTTTTATCTCAATCTTTTATTATATGTTATTATAGCAGTGAAATACCCACCACAAGAGCTATGTTTTCGATATTTAAATCAATTCCAATAGCTTTTGAAATATCGATATTTTCGTCTATCGACACATCAAAAGTTACCGAAAATGATACGAAATAATTTCCGTTATTCCGACTAATATGGATTGAGTTGATTTTATGATTTTCTGGAAGATCGCGATGAAATCGAACGAGAATTTCTTCTCCCCAAAGTCTCAAGTATTTAAATCTTTTGTTGTTATCAACAATTTTAAAGCCTTGATTATTCCAAGTAAATGACTGTTTTTCCAAACTTGAATTCTTGAATTTTGGAGAGCCAAAACCACTTTCAAACATATTTTTATATGCTTTTTCTGAATTTTTTCTAGCTTGTTGAGTTGTTACGGTTTTAAACGGTAGATTTCTTTCTGAAAGTTTATCTTTCACAATTTTGTCAATTTGAGATTGTTTTAGATATTTTCTATCGTTTTTCTCTAAATCTTTATTGCTTTCCCACTCTTTTTGTTTTAAATTCAGGCAAATATTATAGGTTTGATTTGCGATAAACATTTGATGATCTAAAAGCTCTTTTTGAGTTTTATTTGGATACATTCTATATTTAAATCCAAGTGTTATTGACTTTCTCACCTATGATTACTTCCTTGATTTTCAACATATTATAATCTTAACATTTTTAAGACTGACTTTGTAAATGTTCATCGAAAGTCGATTTTATCTAGCTACCTAAATCATAAATGGATTTTTAGGTGGGGTTTTCAGCGATAACTTTTGATAAATGAATTTTTGTATCGTTTTACAAAAAAGATAAGTATGTTTTTATTTTTTTTGTTTTCAGAACAGTTTATAATAATAAATAATAAATTTAAGGGCAATATTTTATGGATAAAATATTATGTGAAAAATATAAAACATTATTAGATTTAGCATCTGATGGCATTCATATTATGAATCGAGAAGGTCAAATTTTAGAGTTTAGTAGTTCATTTTGTAAAATGTTAGGTTATTTGCCTGAAGAAATTTACAATTTAACTTTGTTTGATATCGATCCATTATTAACTCGAGAAATTTTCCATCATAAAGTTAATAAAGAACTTGCTTATCACCCAAAAAGATTTATGGGAAAACATCGAAAAAAAAATGGATCGACTATCGATGTTGAAATAAATGCAAGATTAATAAATATCGAAGGTGATATATTTATTTATTCATCTTCTCGTGATGTTACTAAACAATTTGAAGAACAAAAAAAGCTAGAAGAACTTTCTTCTCATCTTCAATCGTTATTTAATTCTATTCCTGATTTAGTTTGGATGAAAGATATTAAAGGAGTTTATACAACTTGTAATAAACGATTTGAAGATTTTTTTGGTGCCAAGAAAAATAATATTATTGGCAAAACTGATTACGATTTTGTTAATAAAGATCTCGCTGACTTTTTTCTTATTAACGATCGCAATGCGATGAGGTCATCAGAACCTGTAACAAATTTTGAAGAAATCACTTTTGCATCCGACGGACATAGAGAATTTCTTCAAACTATTAAAACAGCTATTTTAGATCATGATAATAATATTATTGGTGTTCTCGGAATTGGTCGCGATGTTTCAAAGTTAAAAGAACTTGAACGAAGTTTTCAGGAAGCTCAACATCTTGCAAAAATTGGCAGTTGGAAATTTGATTTTAAAACTGGTAAATTCAGCTGGTCTGATGAAATTTATAATATTTTTGATGTTCAAAAAAAAGAAGTTCATCCGTCATATGAGTTTTTTTTAAGTCGTATTCATCCAGATGATAGACAATTAGTTGATGATATTTATAGGGAAAGTGTTAAAAATAAAATAAGTTATACTATTACTCATAGAATAATAGGTAAAAATATTAAATATGTAACTGAAATTGGTATAACAAAATATAGTCCAACTGGCGAACCGTTATTTTCTCAAGGCACTGTTCAAGATGTTACAGAAAAAATTATTCGTCAAAAAGAAACAGAAGATCAAAAAAATTTGTTTGAAACTATTTTTAATTCTTTAGCCGATGGAATCGCTATTCTTGATGAACAAACAAATTTTGTTAAATTTAACCGTTCATATCTTGAAATGACAGGTTTTACTGAAGACGAATTAAAATCTAAAAACTGCATGAGTTTAACAGCTCCTGAAGACATGGAACGAGCGGTAGCAACTTTAAGAACATTATTTGAAGTTAAACATATTACAAATTTTGAAAAAAGTTGCATTGTAAAAAAAGGTCGTAAATTAACAATTAATATGTCCGTTTCGATTATGCCAAATGGCAAACATATGTTAGTTAATACAAAAGACATCACAAAAAATCGCGAAATTCAAAACGAATTAATTCAAGCCAAAGAAAAAGCTGAAAGTACAAACAGAATAAAAAGTCAATTTCTTGCAAATATGAGTCATGAAATTAGAACTCCGTTGAACGGCATTATTGGTTTAACTGAACTTGTTTTGCGATCTGATCTTTCAGAAAATATTCGTGGTTTTTTAAATAAATCAATTAAATCATCAAAAAGTTTGTTAAATATAATTAATGATATTTTGGATTTTTCAAAAATTGAAGCTGGAAAACTTCAAATTGTTCAAACAGAATTCGACTTTGACGAGATGATGACTTCAATCGCTAATTTTTTCAGTTATTCGATTTTCGAAAAAGGCTTAAAGTTCTCATTGCATATCGATCAAAATATTCCTGAAAAATTAATCGGTGATCAAGTTCGAATCTCTCAAGTTATTAATAATTTTTTAGGTAATGCTATTAAATTCACAGAACGAGGTTCTATTTCTGTTCATGTAATATTGCTTAATAGAAATGACAAAGAAGTTGATTTACAGTTTTCGATTATTGACACTGGCATTGGAATGACTTATGCACAAAAAAATAAACTTTTCCAACCGTTTTCTCAAATCGATAATAGTAATACTCGAAAATATGGCGGAAGTGGTTTAGGTTTAGTTATTTCAAAACAAATTACCGAAATGATGGGCGGTAAAGTTTGGTTTGAAAGTGAAAAAGATGTAGGTTCAACTTTTTCGTTTTATTTAACATTGTCATACACAAAAGATACTATTCGTAAAAATTTTTCACTTAATGGCAAAAGCTTTCTTGTTGTTGATGATTTCGAAATTGAACGAAATTTAATATCAGAAATTTTAATTTCTTGGGGTAGCGATGTTACAGCTATCAGTAATGTCAGCGATGCTATTAATTTAATTAATAAAAATAAATATGATTTTTTAATTCTTGATTGGCATATTGGCAATGATAACGGTTTAGATATGCTTGTTAATAAAAAAAAATTAAATATTGACACCCCAGAAATTATCATGGTTACTGGTTTTTCAAAAGATCAACTTTCAACAAGTGCTGAAAAATTAGGTCTTCATATTGAACGAACTTTGATTAAACCTTTTACTCCTTCGCAACTTTATAATGTTATTGTTCTCGCTGAAAATATCGAAACTGGTGAATATTGCACAATTCAAAATACTATTCATGGAAAAGTTCTTGTTGTCGAAGACAACGAAATTAATCAAACTGTTATTTTGCAAAATCTTCATTTATATGGCATCGAAACTTCTCTTGCAAAAAATGGACTTGAAGCTGTTGAATTAACTCGAGTTAATCGTTATGATTTAATTTTTATGGATCTTCAAATGCCTATTATGGATGGTTTTGAAGCTACTCAACAAATTAGAACTTTTAATAAAACTATTCCAATTGTTGCATTGTCAGCAGCAGTTATGCAAAAAGATATCGAAAAAACCCAAGAATTTGGTATGAATTGGCATTTGTCTAAACCTTTAAATTTAAAAGAACTTGAAACCGTTTTAAATAAATACCTCATCGGTGCTGATAAATTATATAGATCAAATTTAATTACAGGAACAATTCCATATATAGATGGAATATATTTTAGATCAATCGTTGATAAAGTCGGTAGTATCGACACAGCTTCTGATTTATTATTGCAATTCGCTGATAAATATCATGATTTCGATCAAGTAATTAAAAATCTCGAAATAAATAGTCAAGAATTTCTTAGATATATTCATACATTAAAAGGTGTTGGTGGAAATCTTGGAATGAATGATATTTATAGATTATGTTATGAATTTGAACATATCGAAAACGAAAGATATTCGATATTAGAACATATATCAGAAACATTAAAATATATCGTATCAACGATAAATATAACAATAGGAAAAAAAGATCAAAATAACGACATATTATTTTCTCATGACGAAATCACAAAAAATATTGATCAATTAAAAGAAGACCTGAAAAATAATAATTATATTTCAAATGAATTATTAGATATTGTCATTGCTCAAGTTAAACAAATTGGTGGTAACGAAGTTGCAAAATTATTAAATCATGCTATTTCGAAATTTGATTACGAAAATGCAATTGAAATTTTATCAATGAACTGGAATAAATAATTATTTATTAATATATTTTTAGTTTAGCTCTTGAGTTTTCGGTTACAATTTTGAGAAAAAATAAGGCTATATTTTGATAGTTGAAGTTACAGATGATAATTATATGGACTTTGTCGAACAAACCAACAATCCTATTTTTATAGAATTTTATACTCCACTTTGTGGTGCTTGTCAGGGACTTATTCCTATTATGGAACAAATGGATATTCATTATAAAGGCGATGTCGTTATTGCTAAATGCGATGTTTCTAGAAATCCAAAATTAGCTCATAAATATCGTGTTCAATCTGTTCCTCTTTGTGTTTCGATTAATAAAGAAAAAAAAATAAAAGATGTTGAAATGGGTCTTCTTGATCCGATGAGGTATTTCGAAATGGCAGATTATGCTCTTTATAATTATACTTGGTGGCAATTTTTATTAAAAAAATTAGGATTTTAAAAAATGGATAATATTTTATATGCTCCTTGGCGAGATCAATATGTTGCTGGTGCAAAACATAAAGAATGTGTATTTTGCAATATTTCAAAAAATATTAATAACGATGATTTAGAAAATAGAGTTTTATATCGAGACGAAATATGTTTTGTTGTTATGAATCTTTTTCCATATACACCTGCTCATTTTATGATAATACCTCATAGACATTTACAAAATCTTGAAGATTTACCAGAAAATGAATGGTTGCATATTTCAAAACTTGCAAGACGAGGAGTCCAATTATTAAAAAATGAATTTAAAGCTCACGGTGCAAATATCGGAATGAATCTCGGAGAAAGTGGAGGAGTTGGAATTGCCGAACATATTCATCTACATGTTCTTCCGCGATTTAATCGAGATACAAATTTTATGACTTCAATTGCAAATGTTCGAGTTTATTCAACCGACTTTGAAGAAATTTATAATAAATTTATAAAAATTGCTGATAAATATTTTAAAGATGAATAAAAAATGTTTCTCGAAACCGTAAAATATATATTAAAAATATATTTTAAACAGAATATTTCGATAATATTTATTTTTTTGGCAATAGTTTCGACATTGATTTCATTGTCGCTTTCGCCAATTGACATTGGAGACGGTGGCGATAAATTATCACGAGATGCTTCACTTTTTTTTAGAGCTTTTTTATTAAATATATTTGCTGTATTTTTCGCAATTTCGCATATACAACGAGAAGAACGAGGAAATTTATATTTATTGCCAATGTCCGTCGGAGCAAGTCGTTTTGTATATTTTTTTTCGTCAATAATAACACATTCGTTAATTTTATTATTTATATCAATCTTTTTTTTAATTGGAGATTTATTATTAAATAAAAATTTTATAAATGAAACGATATTAGCTTTTTTATCGGCTTCGTTATTATCGATTTCTATTTTGTCATTTGGACAAATATTTTCAATGCTATTTTCTGTGATTTTTGCAATAGCAATATATTTTTTAGGAAATGGTCTTGACGAATTATTTATATATAGCTATAAACTTCATGTCGATCACAATTTTCAAGTTTTATACGAATTTCTCGCTCGAATAATTCCAAATTATTATATTTTCGAAAATAATTTAAATATAAATTTATTTGTGCATTATATTATTTGGAGTTCGATTTATGCGACATTTGGATATTTTTATTTTTCAAAAAAAGCATTAAAAACTATTAATTAAATTAAATATAAAAATTATAATTCCGTGACTAACACGGAAATTGTGAAAAGTTAATCAGCTACTTTTTTATTTTTTTGATTTGGATAATAAGTTGGATCGGCTTTATAACCACAACTTGAAAACATAAAGCTAACGAATGCTAAAATTACGATATGTTGCACGATACCAAAGAATTGATTCATTTAATATATAAAATTCCTAACTTAAAAAAATTATCTAATTATAAATGTTTTGAAAATATATTAAAAAACATTGATAAAGAAATTTCACAAAAAATAAACAGTTTTGAATTTAAAAATGGGATATTAATATTAGTAGTAAAACATCCATCTATAAAAATGTTATTAAAATCACAGATGGAGTTTATTTACAGAGGACTAGAAACAATAGAATGTAATTCTATTAAAGACAATTTAGAATCAATTAATTTTAAATTGTCTTATAATTATTATTAATTTTATTCTAGTTATTTTATTTGCCGATAACTTATTCGGTAAATAGATTGATAGCTACATTTAAGTTTCTATCAATCTTTAATTTAACAGAAACTATTTTTTGTTAGACAGATATTTAATCAACCACAAGCTGGAACATTGCCAGTATCTGAACCGTATTCTTGTAAGAAATCTCGTAAGTCTTCAGCATGTTCTTTGAATTTGTCGCTATTAATATATTTTTTAGCTTTTTCATTGTTAGATTCTTCATGAACTCGAATCATTTCTTTTGCACCATTTGCAAACATTTCGTTCCATTCAGCTCTTTCTAACATAGCTGCACCTTTTGTTCCATTGCCGTGGCAATCTTTACATTCTTTTAAATAATATTTTTGCCCTTTTTTAATATCAGCAAAAGCAACACCAGATGTAGCTGTTAAAATCACAGCTGAAGCTAGAGCCATAGAAATTGTTTTTTGAAACATAATCAAAACCCTTAATATAATTTTAAGTCTATTATCTCATTAACGAACTAGAATGTCAAGTTTTTAATCCATCCTTTTGGTAGAATTTCTAGAAATTACTACAAAATAAATTCAAGGAGTATTTTTATGGAATTTGAAACCGTAATTGGCTTAGAAGTTCATGTTCAGTTAAATACTGAAACTAAACTTTTTTGCTCTTGTCCAACAAGTTTTAACGAACAAGAAAATATAAATACTTGTCCAACTTGTTTAGCTCTTCCGGGGGCTTTGCCAACTGTAAATCGAGAAGCTGTTCATAAAGCTATTCAGTTTGGAAAATCTGTTAATGCAAAAATTAATAAAACTTCTAAATTTGATCGCAAAAATTATTTTTATCCTGATTCACCAAGTGCTTATCAAATTTCTCAATTTTATCAACCAGTTGTAGAAAACGGTATTTTAAATATAACAGGCAAACAAATTAATATCGTTCGAGCTCATTTAGAAGCAGATGCTGGTAAAAGTATTCATGAATATGACGGTTCGAAAGTTGATTTAAATCGTGCTGGAACTCCTCTTTTGGAAATCGTTACGGCTCCTGATATGCGAAGTTCTGACGAGGCAATTGAATATTTAAAAAAATTGCATTCGATTATTCGTTATATAAATATCAGCGATGCAAATATGCAAGAAGGCTCTTTTAGATGTGATGCCAATGTTTCGATTCGTCCAAAAGGCGATGATAAATTATATACTCGAGTCGAAATAAAAAATATTAATAGCTTTCGTTTTATTCAAAAAGCTATTGAATTTGAAGTTGAACGACAACGAGAAGCTTGGCTTGATGGTGTTTATTCTCGTGATGTTTGGCAAGAAACTCGATTATATGATTCAGCAAAAAATGAAACTCGAAGTATGCGAAGTAAAGAAGAAGCTTCTGATTATCGCTATTTTCCTGAACCTGATTTGTTAGATATTGAACTTTCTGATGAGGTAATTAATTTATATTCACAAATTCCTGAATTGCCAGATCAAAAAGCTGAAAGATTTCAAAAAGAATTAGGATTGTCTGAATATAATTCCATAGTTATATCTAGTTCAATTGAATTAGCTAGATATTTTGAAGATCTTATTCAATTTGGAGCATCATCTAAAATGGCAACAACATGGCTAACTGTTGAACTTCTCGGAAGACTCAATAAGCTTAATCTTGACATTAGCCAAACTCCTATAAATTCTCAAAAATTGAGCGATCTTATCAAAGCTATTGATAGCAACACGATAAGTGGTAAAGCTGGTAAAGATGTGTTAGACTATCTTTTTGAAAACCAGATCTCCGTCAGTGAAGCAATCAAACGGCTGGGACTCGAGCAAATAAGTGATGATAGCTCTATCTTATCTATCATAGATAATGTTATCGCTCAAAATAGTAATAAAGTTGCTGAATATCGAAGCGGAAAAGATAAACTTTTTGGCTTTTTTGTTGGTCAAGTTATGAAATTAAGCGGTGGCAGTGCAAATCCTCAAAAGGTAAATGATTTATTAAAATCGAGGCTGTAAATAATTGGAATTTTATAACTATATCTTAGTTTTTCACATTCTTTCTTTTTTATCTTGGTTTGCAATGTTATTTTATTTGCCAAGATTATTTGTTTATCATGCAGAACATCGCGAACGAAAAGATTTTGTAACGGTTATAAAAATCATGGAATATAAATTAATAAAATATATTGGCAACCCAGCAATGTGGGCAACTATAATTTCTGGTGTTTTTCTAGCATATATAACAGGTTTGTATTCTCAAGGTTGGCTAATCGCTAAATTTTTATTTGTCGTGTCTCTGTTTGTTTTTCAGATATATCTTGAGTTTTTGCGGGTTAAATTATCTCACGATATTTGCAATAAGTCTGGTAAGTTTTTTAGAATCTTGAATGAGTTTCCAACTCTCGTAGCTATCTTTATCGTTTCGTTAGTTATTTTTAAATAACTAAATTTATAAAATTTTTTTAAGGGGAATTATGTATAAACATAAATTTTTTTGGCTCACTTTTTTTGTGAGTCTTGTTTTAACTGGTTGTTCGTCTACCGATAGCGACGATCCAGTTCAATCGCAAACTAAAACTTGTCAAACAGGTTATGGTTTTGATAAAAATGGCACATGTCAAGAATGCAATAGTTCAAATCTTGAAGTTAATAGTTCAGGTTATTGTGTTGAAAAACCTGTTTTAAATAACTGTGAATTAAATGTTTCTGGTTATGGTTTAAATGCAAATAACGAATGTGTTCAATGTTCTGCAAATCAAGAAATTGTTGATGGTAAATGTTCCGATAAAACAATAACCGAACCTGTCAAAACTGTAAAATCATATTTTATTAAAGGTGTTGCAATTGACGGTTATATTGGTGGAGCAAATGTTGTATTAGGCTCAAAAACAGTTCAAACTGATGCAACTAATGGAACTTGGTCAGCTCGTTTTGATGATTCAAAACCAACAAATCGAACTGTTAAAGTTTCTGGTGGAACTGATCTTTCAACAGGTTTAGCTTTTGAAGGTGAACTTTCAAATATAGTTGAAGAATCTGATTTTGCTGAAAAAACATATCCTGCTAATACAGAACCAACTGAACCAGAAAGTATGACTTCTGTTCCTGTTACACCGCTAACAACATTAGTTGCAAAAACCGTTGAAAATAATTCATCAATTTCAAAAAGTGAGGCTACAAAACAGGTTGCTAAATCTTTTGGTTTAGATGAATCAATAATTGGCAAAGATCCTATTGCTTTATTGGAAAATGGATCTGATGCTGAAAAAGAAGCTTCTGCAAATGCTATTAAACAGGCTTTAGTTGTTCAAAAAATGGCTGAATCTTTGGCAAAATCAGTTGCTACCTCATCGTCAAGTTCAGATTTTGCACAAGTATTTTCAGCTGTTTTTTCAACAGTTGCAGAAAAACTTAAAGAATCAGCGACAAGTAATTCTGAAATCAATTTAACAGCTATTCTTGAAAAAGAAAGTGAAACTTTTGCTAATCAAATTGTTGAGAACATGAAAAACTCACAAACTAGCTCAACAGATTTAAATAAATTTGCTTCAATGCTTGTTAAAATGAAATCTGCTTCTAAATCTATTTCTAAACTTGTTACTGTTATTGCAACTATGAATGTTTCAACTATTAAAACAGGTGGAGCAAAAGGGCTTGAGGCAGTTTCAAAAGCTACTGAAGTTATTTCATCAAAATTAGAAAAAGATATTTCTAAACTTGCTAATGCAAATGACACAGATCTTAATAATATTATTTCAGAAATTGAAAAATTAGCTAATGCAATTGAACAAGTTGGTTTCGAAGCAATTCAAGATCAAATGACAAATCTTATTGAACAAGCTGGAACTGATAAATTTGTTAATCTCGAGACAGTATCATCTATTCTTTTATCTGATGAGGTAATTGCAGATCCAAGTAAAGCAAAAGATGTCAATCTATCTTCGGCTGTTCAAATTAAAGTAGCTCCTGAAGTTTATATTTCTGGTGAATCAACAGGTTCGGCTGGAGATACTATTACTTTTACAGCAGGACTTAAGAATTCAGCTGATTTAGTTAGTTCAACAATTCTATATTCTTGGTCAATTAATGGTTCATTTGTTAGTTCAAGTTCAACTTTTAGTCATAAATTTACATCTGCTGGAACTTATATAGTTTCTGTTACGGCTACATCAAACGGTTTAAGTAAATCTGATAGTCAAACTATAACAATTAAATCTCTTGGTAATGCTCCTGAAGTTTCTGTTCATGCAAATTTTGGAACAGCTTATATCGATCAAGAATTTGTATTTTCAGCAACATCAAGTATTCCAGATACAACTTTCGTATGGAGTGTTGATGGAATAGCACAATCTGTAACAGGAAATTCATTTAGTTATATTTTTAGCACTCTTGGAACTCACACAGTTTCTATAACTGGAACAGTTGGCGGAGTTAGTTCAGTTGCTACAATGAATGTTGTTGCTATTACAAGACCTGTAAATAACCCATCGCCAACAGTTGATAACTTTAATCTTGGTTTAACTGATAATAATATATTTATTGGTGTTTTAGGATTTGATGATCTTAATGAAACATATAATATTTCAAACGGAACATTTGTAACTGTTAATTATTCGTCAATTGATTCAAGTCAAATTGACGACTTAGGAAATAGCGATTTAATTTTAAAATTAAAAATTAATAGCTCTTTCACAAGTAATTCAACAAGAAATATTTCAGTTGGTATAAAAATTACTGATAGTTCAAATAGAGCATTATTTGCAATCGTAAAAGATGCTAACTTAACTCACATCAATGGTTCATTAAGTGTTCAATCTAGCGGTTCAGTTTTTGGCTATGGCAAAAAATCTGGTGGAACTGAATTACATACTGAAGTTGAAGATGTTAATTTCTCAAGAATTTTGTCAATCTCTAACACAAATGATTTAACAATTAATCATACAAAATTAGTTGATGCAATTTACAATGATGTTACATCTGGAAATGATGATTTAGCAAAAGAATTTTTCTCAAAAGAAGGTAGTTACACAGTAACAATTTATGTTTCAAATGTTGATGCTTTCAGCGGATTTAAAACAGACACTAACTTATCTTTAGTTGCTCCATTTAGCGATAAAGCTGAATATATTAGCGACAAATTTAATGTTGCAAAACTTTATTCGCTTTCTGGAAATGTTAATGTAATTAATAGTAACTCAACAAATCCAACACCAACTTGTTCAGCTGGACAAAGTCTTGTAAATAATGTTTGTGTTGATAATTCAGTAAATAATCCTGCTCCAACATTTAGCGGAACAATTGCAAATATTTCAGTTTTCAGTGGAACACCAATTAATGAAAATGTTTCTTCGTATTTTACTGATGCGAATGACACACTTGAATATAATTTAACTTGTTCACCTACTGGTATTTCTATTAATTCAACTTCTGGATTAATTAGTGCAACTCCAACAAATACAAGTGATTCTGCTTCTGTTTCACAATGTAAAGTTCAGGCAAAAGATTCTGCTAATCAAACAGTATTAAGTAACGAATTTAACATTACTGTTAGTCCGTTAGAAGCTCCATAACTTTCAGCGATTAGATCAGCTGATAATAATTTTACTGTTGTAACTAATACAAGTCTTACTTTATCAGTTGAAGGCAATGTTTCTAATAATGCAAATATTACATATTATTGGTATCTAAATGAAACATTTGTAGGCAACTCTTAATTCACATGCTTTTGATTTCAATAAATCAGGTTCATATACTGTAAAAGTTATTGCTTCAGCAAATGATAAAAATGCTACACAAACACAAACTGTTACAGTTGTAAATGCTGGAAATAATACAGTAACATTAACTGGCGATACAAATATAACAGTTATTGAATCAGATGTTGCAAGTGCAAGAGTTTCTGTAACTCCATATTCAGGCAATGACTATAACTATTCTAACAATTTAGTTATTAATTTTAATGCTAAAGCAAGTAACACTCATGAAGATATAAATGGTCAAATCATTGTTATATATGTTGGATTAACTAAAGTTGCAAAAATTGCACCTGATGGTCTCTATAAAGGCTCTAAGTTTATTATTTTTGAATCTAGTTCTGGTAAATTTCAAGAAGTTATCTATAACTATGACGAAAAACAAACAATTGTTTTAGAATAAATTAACCTTACCTTGTCTACGGATATAAAACAGATAAGTTTGTTACAAAAGTAGGTCAAGTAACAAAAATTTATGATCCTAAGGACTCTGATGCTCAAGATTTTAATTCTTTTAATTAAAATCTTAGGCTATTGGGTTAAAGTTCAAAAACTTGCTGGTGTTGTTCAAACAAGCGATTATATAGATGTTGAATTATATGTTGATAAAGAAAATGTTGATATTAGTTCATTAAAAACTCAAATTTCTAGCAAAAAAGCATCTGAAATTTCATCTTTAACTTATACAAATGTTTCAAATGTTGTTCTTTCTAAAACAGTTAATGGACAAAAATATTCTTCTGCTTCTGTTGATCCTAAATCTAACTTTGCAACAAATTTAACATCTATGTTAAGTAATATAAATGATTCAAAAATTGCTAGTGATTTAGCTACAACTGGTTCTTCGTTATATGTTTATTCAATTTCTGAAGGTGGAAGTCCATCAATTATTGCTGATGCTGAAGTTTATAGTGTTGAAACAAACGGTTCAGTCGGTAACCTCATCGGTTCAACAAGTTCAACAGGCTTTTTATATTTAACAACAATTCCAACTTCTAAAAAAGTTTATATTGCAAAAGCAAAATATGAATCAACTGTTCAAACAATTTCAGCTGGTGGATCTGCAAATTATATTTTTATTTCTGAAGATGATGGAACTGGAATTATTTCGTTTAATGCTGAAGCTCAAGCATCTGCAACAGGTCGAGTATTAAATAGCTTAAATGATGATGAAGATAAAATACTTGAAGCAACAATAGAGAAAACTTATATGAGTTCAGCTGGAGGTATTTATTTACCTGCTGGTGGTATGGAAATAACAGGTTCTTTTCTTAAGTTAAAATCAGCTGATTGGTCAGCTTTACCTGATTACAATAACATTACAACTAAACTTGAACAAGTTGGCTATATTATATATCCTCTTGGTAAAATGATTATTTCTTCAAAAACACAAGCAACAAATAATCAATATAACTTTAATCAATCATGGAATGATGTAGTTTCATATACAGGTGAATATGCTGGAAAAACCGCTGATATCGAAACTATTTTAGGAATATCATTAACAAGTGATATGATTGCTGAAGTCTCAAATGAAGATGGCAATGTTACTCAAGCATTATTAGATAAGCTTTGTGAAGGCAATACTTCTTTTGGTAGTATTGAGTTGTATTATTATAACAATAATGAATGGAAACAGATTCGTAATGATGAGAACGGATCTTTTTCACTTAGAATGAACGGAGTTAGTGCCTTAAGTTCTGGTGAAAAAGAAATAGTTAGAGAAAGTAACTCAAAAGTTAATACATTTATCTCAACAAAATATGTTACAGGTCCAAAACCAATATATGCTTTCTACAAAAAAGCTGTTAATCAAACTCCTGATTTAAAACCTAATGAATACACTTTAAATGTTAAAGTTATCGAAGCTGGATCTAAATTAGCTCTTAATAGATCAGCTGTTAAACTAAAACGAGGAAATGGCGGAGTTGAAATTCTTAAAAATGTTGATAGCAACGGAACAGCAACTTTCACATTACTTTCAGCTCAAGGTTCAGTTGAAGACTTTACAATTTCGGCTATCGAAGGCGAACATTATCCAATATCAAAAACTTTAAATATTTCTTCTTTAAATCAAATAGTTAATGGCAAATCATCTACTGATATAACAATGGAAATGATGACTCCTCCAGAACATGCGACTGTTAAATGCGAAGTAAAAGATGAAAATTCTTTCACTGTTGCAAATGCAAATGTTCAATTAATCGCACCAATTGCTCTTGCTACTGTAAATCAAGATGTTAAACGAATTATTAATGATGTTGAAAAAACAGGTATTGAAGTTGGCGGAATTGTTGGAGCAAAATATAGCTGGTTTGTTAAAAAACATAAAGATGATTTAAGTTCATCAGCTGTTACACCACAAAGTCCTAGAACACTTCAAAGAATTTCTGAAGACAGATGGATTCTTATTAAAGAGGGAACTCTTGCATCAAATGGTAATTTCTTATCTTATGATCAAATTGTTGCTCTTGCGATGAGGTCGCCATTAGCTGGTGATCCAGAAGATGTAAAAATCGTAGCATCTGGTCAGTTTGATATTGCTGTTCAAGTTGAACACGATATAAACAGAGATCAAAAAGTTGATTTTTCAGAAGTTGCAACAGATATAGCTGATAAAGATAACTTAGACAAAAATTTTACAGTTAGTCCAGATAGAAAATATCCATCAATTGGTTATATCGCTACAAAGATTGACCTTGCAAAAATGTATGAAGAAGCTACAAGCGAGTTTTCAGATCCTGTAAAAAGTTTTGCTATTAAAACAAATGAGTTAAATAATGGACAATGGCTAAAAATCAATGGATTTAATACGGAAGCAGAAAATACCTCAATTTTTAATACATTAGATAATTTAAAAATTACTCACTATAATGCATTAAATGACGAATTGTCAGCAGACGAAATATCAACTTCAATGAAAATTATCGGAAATAAAACCGTTAAATATCTTAGAGCAAATTACGGCACTGTATTTAATCCAGAAGATTACACTACAAATTATGTAGATTGGGGCTTTATTGTTATTACTGCTGTTAAATTGGCTGATGATAGCTCTATTAATTTAGCTGTTGCTCCAAATGGTCAAGGTGGCTTTAAATGGGTAAAAATTAATGGTGATGGTTCAACTGCAAACACAAATTTAGATCAAGAAAATATTCCTGAATTAATTTCTGTTCAAAAGTCAGATAACACCAAACTATTCATCGATAAAATTGCTCAAATTGTAAGTTCTAATAAATTCTTAGAAAAACTAGCAATGCCTCTTTCAGAAGTTTTAACTGAAGCAAATGTTTCTAAAACTGCTAAATCACCAAATAAAAATGTTTTTGACGACGGTTTCACACTAGATATGATTCCAACATTGTCGCTTACTGTTAAAGAGAATAATCAAAACTTCTTTTTAAGAGGTAGAGGACAAATGAGCTTTAAATCAAGCGGTGAAGGTTCTAACAAAACATTCAAAGATTACATCGTAATTGATCGAGTTGTGTCATCTAAACCTGTTTATACTCCAGCTATTCAATATGATGTTACAGATAGAGTCGGTTTATGCCAATTCTCACCTGTTGAAATGGATTTCAGTCAATTCAAATCAGACGAAAGCATCTCTTTACTTCGAATTCAAGCTAGTAAATTAGGCTATTTTGATTCTTCTTCAATTAATGTTCCAAGTTTCAAAATCGATGATGTTAAAACAGCAGAGCGAGAAGATATTAAACGAGTTGATCTTTCAATTAAATCAAAACCAACATATACATTAACTGTAAAAGTTGTTGATGCTGAAACAAACAATCCAATTAGCGATGCAGTCGTATCTGTTGATGGTATCAAAACAGCTCAAAACTTAGAAGAATCGCAATCAATTGCAAAAATTCAAGGTTCAACAGCAGTATTCTCAAATGTTATTGGCGGTGGAAGCTCTAACAGAATAGTTCGAGTTGAAGTTCCTAATCAAACAACAACAAGCTATATCGCTTCTATTAAAACAGTTAATAACTTCTCTGCTAATCGAGAAATTACTATTAAATTGGTAAATAGCAACGAAGAGCCAACACGAAAAGCTTCAACAACTATCAGCGATTATAAAGTTGATATGGAAAAAGGCAATACAAAAGTATTTATTGAAACATTTGACAAATTATCAGGTAACAATACAAGTGATGTTAAAGCATTAACAAGTAGTGCTGTAATTACTCCGTATGTTAATAGCAAAGAAGTTAAATTCAAAAAATCATCAACAGTTGATGGCGATTCAACAAAATATGAATTTGAATTGCCTCTTGAAATTGGTGTTAATGAAGTCTATTTTGAAGTTGCTAACCAATTAGGTATCAGCCGATCATCAAGCACATTTGTTAAATATGATCCAAATATTGGACATATTAAAGGATCGATTCTTGATGCAAATCTTTCAGGTTATGAAGGCTCAATAATTCTTGTAGATGTTTATAACTCTGATAATTTATATATCAACACTGCTACTGCTTATGTTAAAGACAGCAAAGTTGAATATGTTCTTGAAAACTTAAAAGCTAAAGAAACTTATAAACTTGTTGCTCTTCAACTTGATAAAGATGGCAAACTTAGAGGTTACTCTGACAAAATTCCTGTTACGGTTCCATCTGCACAAACTGCACAAGTTGATATGACAATTATCATGTTACAAGGCGAAAGTGCTGTTTCTGGTGCTCCTTTATTTGACACAGTTGGAAACTTACCAACATTAGTTAATAATGCAAATGGTGTTTTTGAATTAAATGCAACTGTAAGTAACTTTGATTTAAAACTTTTAGATATAAACCATAGTGCAAGACTTTTCTATATAACAAATGATGATCTTTACGAAATTAACACTTCATCTAATTTTGTTACAAAACAAAGCGAACATTCTTATATAATTCAAAACTATCCAATTAAATTACATAAAGGTGTGAATAATTTCTACCTCATGGCAATTAATCCAAATTATGCTTATGATTGGACAAGAGACTATCAAATTAAATGGCTTCCTGCTGGTGAAACACCAAATAGCTTAACAGTTAATTTAAATGGTTGCGAAGAAAACGGTAAAGAGTGTTCAGCATTAACAGATTACTATGTATCGCTTTACACAGATTCTTATCAATTGCTTTCAACAAAAATGACAAATTCTCAAGGTCAAGCTGAATTTACAGATTTAGTGTCAGGAACTTATATTATCTATCCAGATTTTGATTTGAAAGATGAATTTAAGCTTAAAGCAATGTCTGTTCCAGTAAATAAAACTGGTTCAGTTGATGTCAATCTTTCAAGATTTGATGCTTCATCAATTGCTGTTCCAGATTTCTCACTTTATGGAATCAATGAAATACAAAATGGCAATAGTTACTCTCTTTCAGCTGATTTATCACCAGTTGATGGTAATTACAGCTATGAGTGGTTTGATTATTATTTAGACGAAAATAGTTCTGGAGTTCAAAATAGGTTTTCAACTGAAGCGAATGTAACTTTTGAGTCAAATGTTTCTGGTAATCATGAAATTACTTTAACAGTTAAAGATAATGAAACAAATGCAACTCAAACATTCTTGAAAGAGATTTATATTGAAGATGCATCTAATAGAATTCTTCCAAGAGCTCCAGAAGTTCCAAACTTATAACAAATAACTAAATTAAAGCAATCAGTTAATTTATTAATTGGTTGCCTCTATTTCACATCTATCTCTTTTCTTCAAGATCTGCTCAATAACGAGCGGATCGCTATTTAAAATATAATGAGTTAAACAAAACAAATGAAACAAATTTTATTAATATCAACAATTTCAACTTTGGCTTTTGCTATTGTTGATCAGCCACTTGAACAAAATAATAATCATAATGAAACAAGAATCTTAAGTTATATATCTAATTATCCATCGTTTCATGATTCAAATATCTCTTCCGACTCAAAAAATTTCTTTTTTACTTCTGGCAATTTTCGAGTTATTTTAGGCAATTCTTATAAAAGCTCAAATTTAAACAAAGATTTAGCAAATTCTATTTTGGCAATCGCAGAAAAATCTCACAGTAAAATTATTGATGAACTTCAATTTAAAAAACCTGTTGATAGCGATAAATATAAAATAGATATTTATATTGCAAATAGAGATGCATATAATTTTGACAAATCAAAATATATGACTATTAATGGTAATTATGCAGGTTATACTGACACATATTCAAACGGTGTTGCATATATAGTAATCAATCCAGTTATAACTTTGAAACAATTGGAAGTTACAATTGCTCACGAATTTTTTCATGCTGTTCAGTTTTCATATTTTGATAAAAATAAAATGGATAATCAAGCTTGGACAAAAAATATATGGTTTCTTGAAGGTTCAGCTGTAACAATTGAAGATGAGGTATTTCCAGATAATAACGATTATATTTCGTTGATTGATAATTACACAGATAACTTAAATTCAGGCTTGGAATTTAAAAATGGCTCAATCGAATATGGGAAATCAATATTTTTCAAATATTTTATCGAGCGAGATCATAATCTTTCGATTATAAAATATCCTTTAGAAAATATCGAACTTAACACAACTTTTTTATCTTTAATCGAAAAATATGATCAGGATTTTAATAATTCAATGCGAGAATTTGGACTAAATTTATTAAATATAGATAATTTTAACGATGGTTCAAAAGGCTATCCAAAGCCATTAATTAAAAATATTACAAAAATTCAAAATATAGGCAAATATGGTTTTTTCTTTTTTAATAACAATACAAATAATTATTTGTTAGGTTCAAATAAGCAATATTTACACTTTGCAACACAACATGAAAATAATGAAGTCGTGTCTACAAACGATACAATTGGTTTGTTAAATATTTCAAATTATGAAATGTCAAGTAATTTAGTCGCGAAAAACATTGCAAATCAATTTGAATTAAAAGCAAATTGGAACCTCATCGGCAATCCATTTAAAGAAAATTTCAATTTAACAGCAATGTTTCAAGATCAATTTATCTGGATTTTAAGAGACGGTAAATATTACGGTTTTTCGAATAATCAACATTTGCAATCTATTTTAAAAACAGGCAATATTTTTACGGATTATCTCCATTCTGGCGAAGGAGCTTGGGTTTTCACTGAAAAAGATACAAATATTTCACTATTAAACATAATGAATCCAGAAAGTTTAATTATAAATGATGATGAATCTTTTAGCAATAAATATCAATTAAAACCTATCGTTACCGCTTCAACTGATAATTTAACAAACATATTTAATAATCAAAATTATGTAATCTTCGGATTTAATTCAGAAAAACAGAATTGGGAAATTTGTTATAAAGATTACAACGGCTCAATTGATTCTTTAACAATTCTTGAACCGTTAAAAGGCTATTTTATAAAACAAATCAGCAAATAATATTTTTGCAACATCACCCATTTGAAAGAGATATCCAAATTGGACAGTCATAATTTAACCACTTTCAAAAAGAGATTCGGTGTTTCTGGTGAAAAACATGTTATTCCGTGCCAAATTTGATATTGACACGGCAAAAAATTAATTTATTTTTGTAACTATTTCGTTATTAACAAAATCAAAATTTATCAAATCGCCATCTTTTATTTTATCTTCGAGAATTAAATCAGCAAGTCGATCTTCGATTTCTTCGTATAAAGCTCGTTTTAATGGTCTTGCTCCATAAACCTCATCGAAACCAATATTTGCAATATAATTTTTTGCCGAACCTGAAAGCGATATTTTTAAGCCTCGTTCAGCAACTTTTTTCTCAATCTTTTTAATAAAAATCTCGAGAATTTTAATAATATCGTTTTGTTCAAGTCGTTTAAAATTAACGATTTCGTCAAGTCGATTTAAAAATTCAGGTCTGAAAAATTCGCCTAATTTATCTTGTTGCAAATTCGAAGTCAAAATAACGATCGTATTTCGAAAATCAACTGTAACACCTTTATTATCTGTCAATCTGCCATCGTCAAGAACCTGTAATAAAATATTCCAAACATCTCGATGAGCCTTTTCGATTTCGTCGAACAATAAAACAGAATACGGTTTTCGTCGAACTGCTTCAGTTAATTGACCGCCTTCGTCGTAGCCGACATAACCAGCTGAAGCACCAATTAATTTCGAAACAGAATGTTTTTCCATATATTCGCTCATGTCAAATCTGATCATCGAATTTTCGCTATCAAATAAAAATCTAGCTAATGCTTTTGCTGTTTCGGTTTTTCCAACACCTGTTGAACCTAAAAATAAAAAGCTACCAATTGGACGATTGCCATCTGATAAACCTGCTCGATTTCGTTTAATCGCTTTTGCAACTGCCCGAATTGCATTTTCTTGAGAAATTACCTCTTTATTTAAATATTCTTCGATATTTATAATTTTGTCTCGTTCGGATTGCAACATTTTTGAAACAGGAATTCCAGTCCATCGACTTAAAACTTTTGCAATGCTTTCATCATCAACTTTATTTTTTAATAAAGTTCCAGTTTTTTGCATTTCATCCCAACTTTTAATTAATAAATCAACTCTTTTTTCAAGATCAGGAATAGTTCCATATTTTAATTTAGCAACAGATTCATATTTGCCTTCAGATTCTAATCTTGAAATTTCGCTTTTTTTAGATTCGATTTCGCTTTTTGTATCAGCAATTTGTTTAAAAACTCGTTTTTCATTTTCAAATTTTTCTTCGAGATCGGCTCGTCGTTTTTCAGCAAAAGCTAACTCTTTTTCAACCTCATCGAGACGATTTTTTTCGACACCTTCCATTTTTAAAGCTTCTTGTTCAACACGAATTTGAGCAATTAATCTTTTAGCTTGAGAAAGTGGAAAAGGTTCGCTTTCGATTTGCATTCGTAATTCAGCTGATGCTTCGTCAATTAAATCAATAGCTTTATCAGGTAAAAAACGATCAGAAATATATCTGTCGCTTAATTTAACAGCCGAAACAAGAGCCGAATCTGTAATCGAAATATTATGATGAGTTTCGAGTCGCTCTTTTAAGCCCCGTAAAATTTGCAAAGCTTGAGGGACTGTCGGTTCAGAGAGATTAACAGGTTGAAATCGTCGTTGCAAAGCCGTATCTTTTTCGAAATATTTTCTATATTCTTTTAATGTCGTTGCTCCAATTGTTCGCAATTCGCCACGAGCAAGAGCAGGTTTAAGAATATTCGCGGCATCCATGCTTCCTTCACTTGCACCAGCACCAATAATTACATGAATTTCATCGATAAATAAAATAATATTTCCAGCATTTTTAACTTCTCGAACAACTGCCTGAAGACGATCTTCGAATTCGCCTCGATATTTTGCACCAGCAACAAGCGAAGTCATATCTAAATTTAATATTTTTTTATTTTTTAAAGAATTTGGCACATCGCCTCGAACAATTCGAGAAGCTAAACCTTCGACAAGTGCCGTTTTCCCGACTCCTGGTTCGCCTAATAAAATAGGATTATTTTTCGTTTTTCTAATTAATATTTGAATAGTTCGTTCGATTTCTTCGTCGCGACCAATCACAGGATCTAATTTGCCTTCGATAGCTTTTTTATTTAAATCGATCGTAAATTTTGCAAGTGCTTCTAAATTTTCATCACCAGTTTGAGAATCTATTTTTTGACCGCCACGAATCGAATTCAAAGTTTTAACAATTTCCATGTAATTAACAAAAATATTTTTATAATCTTTTATATTTGCTTCAATCCAACTATCAACAGCGATATATTTATCACCGTTTTGAGTTGCAACGGCTTCGGCTTTATTTAACGAATCGATCATTCGTCTTGAAATTTTTATATTATCTTTTGTTAAACCTGTGCTACTTGATAATTTAGATATTTCGCTTTTAATTTTTAATTCATAATTTCGTGGTTCTTCGCCTAATTTATTAAGAGCCTGTCGTAAAATAGAATTTGTTTCAACTGTTAAATTCCAAAATAGATGAATAGGTTCAATTTCGCTGTTGCCTGAAGAAAGTGCCAACGAAATACTTTTTTCGAGATTTTCATTTAGCGATGAGGTAAGTTTTTCTAAAATATTTGCCATATTTCACTCCAATTTAATTTTAAATTTTCGTGCGAAATATTACAACATTGAGTCTAGCTATGTCAAGTTTGTTTAGTTGTGTTTTGTAAATATACTTTGCTGTGATATGCAAAAATTGAACTTAACTATTTTAACCGTGAAACGTATTTATAAAACTATTTTTGTTAAATATTTATTAATTTAAAACTCGATTTGACAAAACCGTTTTTTTTTTACAATTTGACAGCTCGTTTTTTGACGGGTGAAATATAAATTGATTGTAAAAAATAGGAGTTTGAAAAATGAAATTCAAAAAGTTAGCCTTTTTAGGTTTTGTTGCAATTGGGTTAACTTCTAACTTGTGGGGGCAAACAGCTGAAGGCAATGGCGGAACAATAAGTCATGCTACAACAAATGCTCATTACCAAGTAAATTGTTCAAGTAACAACACTGTCAAAATCATTGATAAAATATGTGAAAAAAGGAACAACGGTAATAGTTATAAATGTAAAATAATATACGAGTGTATAAAAAAATAGTTTGTTACAAAATAAAGGTATAGAAATATGATCGAAGAAAAAATAAATTCTTTAAACTTAGATCCAATTATTATTAAGCTAATGGATAATGATGAAGGACTAGGTTGGTCTTTTGAATATGCAAAACAAATTGAAATAGAATATAAAAAATATTTGTCCCTTTGTTTAGAATATTCAAATTTAGCGATTGTTCCAGCGAAACCAGTAGATGAATTTTGGCATTTTCATATATTGGATACCCTAAAATATCAAGAAGATTGTGATATGATTTTTGGTCATTTTTTACATCATTTTCCATATTTTGGAATGCGAGGTAAAGAAGATGCTGAAAATTTAAAAAATGCTTGGTATGAAACTATTGAACTATATAACAAAAAATTTGGTTCTGATAATAATGACATATGGATTAATAGCAGTAGATGTCCTAATTGTGGTCGAAGATGTTCAAATGACACATCATCAGTTTATAAAGTCGAAAGACCTACATTAAAAATAGCCATTTAGCTAACTAACTTCTCTCAAAACCTAATCGCTAGATTTAAAAATCTATTTCTCGCCGATGAGGTTTTCCTCTTTTTAACAAACTACACAAAAATCAAAAGATCCAGAAACAAGTTACAAGAGATACCGCTTCAGGATGACGAAAATCTTCTTTTTTTTAAATTCCACGAATTTATTCTTATTAACTTATTTAATTTTAATTTATTTGAAAATATTTTCAAATGGCAGTTATTTAAATCTTATTTGTAAATTTAACTTAAAAAAAATATCTATCATTTTCTTTATAAATATCAAACATTTTATATCTAGTAGAACTAGGACTATCTAGCTTAATGTTATCAATTAAATATCTATCAACAATATATTTGTAATAAATTAAATCAAGTAAATATACTTCTCCTGTTTTTGTAACAAGTAAAATACCTCCATTAACTTCATTTATGCCATTCCATATTTCTCCTGCTCTCATTCCAAAAGTAACCGCATTTGCAAAATCACCTATTTTCTTTTTATAAAACATATGTTCATAATCATTAACTGAAATTATTGACAAAAGTTCATTTATATCTTTGTTGTTATTATCATAAGATATTAATAGTATCTTAGCCAGTATTTCGTCAAGCTTTGAGTCAATTAATTTTAAGTTATTTTTAAAAACTTCGCTTTCTGTATTAACAAAATTAATACTAGCTTTGTTGTTTTTTAAGAAATTGTATTTATCCAATAGTTTTTTATGAGTGCTTATAGCATTAGATTGATACATAATAGAATCATTAATATTAGTTACTTCATAGATAAAATTCGTATGATTAGAAGCATTTAATAATGTTGCAGGATTTCCCAAGTTTGACTTAATATTATATTTAAGCAATATTGCCATATTACGATGGTTGTCTAAAACCTTAGTTTCCAAATCTGCCTTTATATTTGAACTACCTTTAGGTTTTTTACCATCAAAAAATCGTTAATTAAAGGTTGAATTTCAGCAATTTGAAATGAACCGTTGGCTTGTTGATGACTAACTATTTTATTTAATAATATATTCATTTGTTCAGATAAATAGCTAATTTGATAATTTTGACTTTTATCACTATTGTTAAAAATTTTTATTACATAACTATTATCTATTTTATATTTCTTATCACTGAAAAGTATTTCCAATAATTTAAATAATTTGTCTGTTATAATTTGCAAGTTTTCATCAACTATAATTAAATTTTGATTTTTAAGTAAATATAAAATTGTATATAATTCAGACCACTCTCCTTTATTAAATCCCATTTTGTAAATCCTCTAAAGTTTGAAAAATATAATTTGCTAATTCTTCAATAACAGGAATTGAAACACTGTTACCTAACTGTTTATATTGTTGGGTTTCACTAACTTCTTGAGGAAATGAAAAAGTATCAATACCATTTTGCATAAAAGCATAATCTTTAAATCCTTGAAGCCTTGCCCATTCATTTGGTGTCATTGTTCTTATACCTTGGTCATTAATTGGACTTTGTTTATTACCAAACATTTGACCATTGTATTCAGGTTTTTCTTGAAAAATTAAATTTCTTTCTTTTCCACTGCCACCTGTTGCCAAAATTGTATTTGCAATAGGATTTTCTCCAATATTAACAATTTTATATCCGAATCCATTACCTTTAGATTTATGAGTTGCTTTATGTTTTTCAAGTGTATTTATATACTGTTCTGACAAATAATATTTTGCAGATACATCTTGTTCTAGTAGATTATTTAAGTTTTTAAAAATCGTTTTATTATTTTTATGTGGCAAAGGTTTTAATTTATAATTATCAGGAACTATTTCATTTAAAAATCCAACGATATAAGTTCTAACTCTTTTTTGTGGTAAGCCAAAATCTGTTGTTTTTCGTAAAAAAGATTCTGAAATGTATTTCAATTCTCCATCGACCTCATCAACACCAACAACTTTATAATTCAACTCTTTAACCAAAGTATTAATAATAATCTTAAAAGTATTTCCTTTATCATGTCTATATAAACCTTCAACATTTTCAAGCAAAAAAGCTTTTGGCTTACTAATTTTGATAATATCTGCTATATGAAAAAATAGTGTCCCTCTTGTAGTATCTCGAAATCCTTTTTTATCTCCTGCTATTGAAAAGGACTGACACGGAAAACCCGCAAGTAAAACATCATAATAAGATTGCTGTATTTTTTCTTTAAATTTATCACTTGTTACATCATTAAATGGATTGTCGCCATAAAGATGTTTGTAAGTCGCACAGGCATATTTGTCAATTTCGGCAGATAAAATATTGTCAAAATGACCTGTTAATTCAAAACCTTTTCTGATACCACCTATTCCGCAAAATAGATCAATAGTTTTATATTTGTTCATCTATCCTTTTACTTTAAATAATTTTTCTAATTACCTCATCACTAAATTTTAAAAATATTTTTTGCGATGAGGTATTTTGATGATAAAAACTTAAATCCATAAGTTATCAATAAGTCGAACACCGCCAACTTTACAAGCGATTAATATAATTGAATTTCCCATTTCGATTTGATCAATTTGAGTTAAATCCCGTTTTAAAATAGAGACATATTCTATTTGCAAATTTTTCAATTCGTTTTTAATATGAGTTTCGATTTTTATAATATTTCGTTCGCCAGTCATAATTAATTTTGAAGCTGAAATTAACGAATTAGGTATCGCTCTTGCAATTATTCGGTCGTCTTGCGACAAATAAACATTTCTTGAACTTAAAGCAACTCCATCACGATCGCGAACGATATCGATAGGAACTATTTCGATATTTAAATATAAATCCTGAACCATTTGATTTATTAAAATTAGTTGCTGTGCATCTTTTTTTCCAAAATATGCTTTTGTCGGCTGAACGATATTAAATAATTTTAAAACGACTGTCAAAACTCCGTTAAAATGATTTGGACGACTGAACCCTTCGAGAATATAGCCCCGTTTAATAGGAGAAATTACAGAAATATCATCACTTTTATAAATTTCATTGACAGTTGGCAAAAATATAATATCAACATTTGCAAGACGGCAAATTTCATGATCTTTCTCAAAGGTTCGCGGATATTTCGAGAAATCTTCACCTTCGAGAAATTGTGTAGGATTAACAAAGATTGAGACAACGACAAAATCGTTTTCGGCTCTCGCCCGTTCGATTAATGTTCGATGTCCATTATGCAATGCTCCCATTGTGGGAACAAAGCCAACCGAACGATTTTTTTTGTCAGCTAGAATTTTTTTTAAATCTACGACTCGTTCGATAATTAATAGTTTTGAACTCAATTTTTTAAAATTAATTAGCTCGTAAAAGTGTTCGATTTAATCTAGCTAAAAACTCAACTGAATCTTTTAATTCTTCGCCGTTATATAATCTAGCTTGATCCATTAATAATTTAATGCTATCTTCGACTGCTTCACGATTTTGATTTTCAGCAATTTTTTTAATAATTGCATTGTTTGGATTAATTTCGAGAATCGGTTTTACATCAGGAATATTTTCAGCATTGCCCATTTGTTTCATGATTTTTGCCATCATATAATTTTGATCTTCTGGATCATTTACGATACAAACAGGAGCATCAACAAGAATTTTCGAAACTTTGACAGCCGAAACCTCATCGCCAAGAACATTTTTAAACAAATTAATCACAGATTGATGATTTTGATCGTCATTGCTTTTTTCGAAAACAGCTTCAGAAACAGCTTTAAACGGAGTTTTGTCATATTCATGAACCATTGGGAAAACGATAGAATCGACTTCTTGATCAAGAATCAAGACATTATATTTTTTCGCTTTGAACTGTTCGAGAATTGGCGAATTTTTGAGAATTTTTTCGTTTTCACCAGCTAGATAATAAATTTCTGTTTGACCTTCAGCCATTTTTTCTTTATAGGCTTTAAGAGTAATATTATCACCGTTAAGCGATTTAAATTTTAATAAATCAAGAATTGCATCTCGATTTGCATGATCTGTATAAAGACCTTCTTTTATCGTTTTACCAAATTCTTTATAAAAAATTGCATATTTTTCTTCGTCATTTTTTGAGAATTTAGCAAGTTCAGATAATATTTTTTTGATTGATGAGGTCTTGATTTTTTCGAGAACTCGGTTATTTTGTAAAATTTCTCGAGAAACATTTAACGGAAGATCCGCTGAATCAACAACACCACGAACAAATCGTAAATAAGTCGGAAGAAGTTCTCGTTCGCCATCAGAAATAAAGACTCGTTTAATATAAAGCTTTAAGCCACTTTCCCAATCAGCTCGATATAAATCCATTGGTGCTTTTGCAGGAACATAAAATAAAGTCGTATAATCAAGTGTTCCTTCAACTCGAGAATGAATCCAATATAATGGTTCTTCGCTTGAATGTGCGATTGTGCCGTAAAAGTCTTTATAATCTTCGTCGGTTAATTCAGCTTTATTTAAAGTCCAAAGAGCAGAAGCTTTATTGATTTGTTCAGTTTTGCTAGTTGTTTCGTCGCTATTTTCTGTTTCAGATTCAACCTCTTTTTCTAAGAAAATTGGAAACGGAACATGATTTGAATATTTTTTAATTATCGATTCGATTTTGTGATCAGATAAAAATTCGTTTTCGTCTTCTTTGACAAATAAAGTAATTTCAGTTCCGTAATTATTTTTTTGAGATTCAACGATTTCATAACCGCCATTGCCTGAACTTATCCATTTGAAAGCTCGAGTTTCGTTTGCTCGTTTTGTTAAAACTTCGATTTTATCAGCAACCATAAAAGCAGAATAAAAACCTACACCGAATTGACCAATAAGTTGAGAATCTTTTTTTGCATCTCCGCTCATTTGTTCAACAAAAGCTTTTGTTCCAGATTTTGCAATTGTTCCTAAATGTGCAACAAGTTCTTCATCGTTCATACCGATTCCAGTATCGCTAATTGTGATAGTCTTAGCATTTTTATCGATTTTAATCTCGATTTTTGGCTGAAAAGATATATTTCGATAATTGTCATCTGTTACGGTTAAAAACTTTAATTTATCGATTGCATCGGAACTATTTGAAACAAGTTCTCGTAAAAAAATCTCTTTATTTGAATAAAGAGAATGAATCATTAGATTTAAAAGCTGATTGATTTCGGTTTGAAATTCATGTTTAGCCATATTGACTCCTATAAAAAATTTGCGGAATTATATCAAAAGAATTGAGTCGATCAAGCTAAACTTTGATAAAAAATATTACTTTTTTTTACGATTTATAGGTTCAGAAGGTTCTAAAGTTGTTTCTTTGTTTCGCATAGATTCGTTATAAAACTTTGAAAGAGAAGGATCAGCCGAAAGAATAAGACCATTTTTCTTTTGAATATAATAATAAATTGATGTTAATTCTTGTTTAGACAATCTGTATATTGGCATAAATCTATTTTTTTCTTGAACTCCATGCACGAAATCTACAAATGACAGATTTTGAAGTTGTTTTACAGGAACTTTCTTTTGTTGATATGAGCCTTTATTATAAACAACATATTCAAATACAAGATTACTTTTACCATCTTCACCATGGCATGATGCACATGAAACACCGTTTGGTTCAAAATATAACATTTTAGAATAATCATATTCTGTCATAAATAAATCTTCACTTTGTAGAATGCAAGATATTAAAACAAAAAATAGAAACATTGAATTCTCCGTTTGATAATTAAGTTTGAGATTTAAATTCTATCAGAAAGATACAAATGTAAAATAATAAATAATTATTTCGTGAAATAATCGTTATTTTCACCATGTCAATAGTTCAAAATTACAATTGAAAAATTTTGGTAAGATTCTAAGTTTAGATATTAATATTCAATGTATGTTGAATATTTATAAGTTTAGGAGCTTTATTGATTATAGATATAAATTTTGATAAATTTAGTGAAAATTATAGAATTAACGAGTTGGCAAAACAGAGCGACGGTTCAGCATTTCTTCAATCTGGAGGAACAGCTATTCTTGCTACTGTTGTTGTCGATGAAATGGCTGAATCCAAAGAGGACTTTTTGCCTTTAACTGTTCAATATGTTGAAAAATTATATGCCGTTGGTAAGATTCCAAGCGGTTTTATTAAACGAGAGGGCAAACCTAGCGATTTCGAAACTTTAACTTCTCGAGTTGTTGATCGTGCCTTACGACCTCTTTTTCCAAAAGGTTTTAATTATCCTGTTCAAATTACTATTATGGTTTTAAGTGTTGATGAAAATGCTGATCTTCAAACATTAGCCCTTAAAGTCGCTTCCGCTTCTCTTTTTAATTCTAGTTTACCTGTTAGAAAATCTGTTTCTGCTGTTCGTATTGGTAGAATCAATAATAAATTTATTATTAATCCAAATAAATTAGAACGAGAACACAGTTCTCTTGATTTATTTGTTGCTGGAACAAAAGATGAATTATTAATGATCGAAATGAGAGCTGTTGCAACTTTTGATCAAAATATTCAAAATAGTAATGTCATTCCTGAAAATAAATTACTTGAAGCTATCGAATTAGCTGAAACTCAATTAAAATTAGAAAATACTCAATATGAAAAACTGTTTTTACCAATTGGTCGTGAAACAAAAGATATTAAATTAATATTACATGAATTACCTGAAGGCTTAATGACTTTTATAGAAAATAATTATCATGAAAAATTAGAAAATTCGTTAAAACAGCTTTCTCAAAGCGAACGAGCAACTATTTTATTAAAATTGGGTCAAGAAATTAAATCTATGCCTGTTGATGAAATAAATGTCAATTGGGAAATGTCTGATATTCTCGAAGCTTTGCAAAAACATAAACGAAAAATCATGCGAACTCAAATTCTTGAAACTGGCAAACGAGCTGACGGTCGAGGTTTGCGAGATGTTCGTCCAATTTCAATTGAAACAAATATTTTGCCTCAAGTTCATGGCTCATGTTTATTTACTCGAGGACAAACTCAAGCTCTTGTTACTTTGACTCTTGGTTCAGGTGATGATGCTCAAATGTTCGAAGAATTAACAAAAGTTTCTGGACAACAAGAACAATTTATGGTTCATTATAATTTTCCAGGGTTTTCAGTTGGTGAAGCATCTCGAATGAAAGCTGTTGGACGACGAGAATTAGGTCATGGCAATTTGGCAAAACGAGCTTTAGAATCTAGTTTAGTTAATGCCGACGGAATGACCGTTCGACTTGTTTCTGAAATCTTAGAATCTAACGGATCTTCTTCGATGGCAACAGTTTGCGGTGGAGCAATTGCACTTAAAGCTGGTGGTGTTGAAACAAAAGAACTAATTTCTGGTGTTGCCATGGGTTTAATTACTGAAGGCGATAAATATGCTGTTTTAACTGATATTATGGGCTTAGAAGATCATGACGGTGATATGGACTTTAAAGTTACAGGCACTCGCAACGGAATTTCTGCTCTTCAAATGGATATTAAATTAGGTGGTATTTCTCGAGAAATTTTATCAAATGCACTTGAACAAGCTCGTGAAGCTCGAAGTCATATTTTAAATATCATGGAAGAATCTGTTTCTAAGTTAGAAGTTAATTATGATATCTTGCCTAAAGTTGAAAATATAAAAATTAATCCTGCAAAAGTCGGTGATGTTATTGGTCAAGGTGGCAAAAATATAAAAGCTATTATCGATTCTAATAGTGTCAAAGTTGATATTAATCGAGAAACTGGTGATATTAAAATTATCGGGCGACGATTCCGCGATGTTGAAAATGCTTCATTGCAAATTAGACGACTTAGTGATGATCGCACTCCAGAAGAAATTTATCCAGTCGGCTCTTTTTATAATGTCGTCGTTAAACAAATTGCTCCTTTTGGTGTTTTTGTTGAATTACCTATGGGTCATGATGGCATGATTCATATTTCTAGAATCGCTAAAACTAGAATTACTAATATTGAAGATCATTTAAAAGTTGGTGATAAAGTTCGTGTTGAAGTTCTGTCTGTAAAAGGTAAAAAGATAGAATTACAAAAGGCTTAAAAATTCAAAAAAATGAAAGCTAAAATTTATAAAATAACTAGAGAGGAAACTGTTATGAAACATTTCGTGTCAAAAGAATCAAAAAAAGTTATCGGATCACTTACGATTAGTGTTTTAACTGCCATGTTTGGTATTGGTTGTGCATCTACTGAAGAAGAAAAAAAGCCAGAAGCTGAAGTTCAAAAACCAGCTGAAAATAAAATTTTACGAATTCAGGAAACCGCTCCAGGGCAATATAAAATTGTTGAATCAACTCCAACAACTGGTCCAAATCAAGCAATTGTTACTGATATAAATGGCACAACAAAAGTTATGAACGAAGCTGAAATGAAACAGTTTGCTGAAGCTGAAATGAAAAAAGTTGAAAATAATACATCGAATTTGACTTCGCCAAATGCTCAACCAAAAGCTGAAGATGAAGGTTTCGGAATGGGTGAATTATTATTAGCTGGTGCGGCTGGTGCTCTTCTTGGTGGTGTTGCCGCTAATATGCTTTCGAATAATTCAAATTATCAATCTAGACAATCATCTTATAATTCACCTTCTGGTTATCACGGTTCTCCAAATCCAAACGGTGGTAATAATAATTATGGCAATAATCCAAACAATGCTAATAATAATTATGGCAATAACCCAAACAATGCTAATAATAACAATATGGGAAGTTCTGGAACAAGCACAAAAGCAACTGCAACACCTGCTACAAAACAAAGTTTCTTTGGTGGAACATCAAGTTCTTCTACTTCTAGTTCAAGTCCTGCTTCAACAACTCAAAGTTCGACCTCATCATCAAAACCAGATCTAACAAAATCTTCTCCATCAACTTCTTCTTCTTCGTCATCAAGCTCAAGTTCAAGTTCATCAGGAAGCAAAAAAGATAACTTCTTCGGAGGTTGATTTAATTAAAAAGTTTAGTATCTTGATAATAATAATTCAGGATACTAAATTAAAATATAACAAATTGGAGATAGCCTAATGAAAGGAAAAATAGAGATAGATTTACTGATTCCAGATGAGGACAGTCTCATCTCCAATCAAAATCAGATCGAAAAAGAATTAATTTTAGAGGAGATCATGGCGGAAATGGAGAGAAACAATATGTTGCCATTGGGAACTCTCGTAGGTTCTATTATTGCACTTTTTTTAGTCGTATTTATTTTAGGTATTAAAATTCATTTTAGCAATAGAATTTATGAATTAAGTAAAGATATCGCTAACTTAAAAAGTGAAAAAAATTATCTTGCAGAACAAAATGCAATTCTTCAAACTAAATTAGAACAACAAAAATATAAAAGTAATATTGTTGATAGTATTTTTTAACAAGGATTTTATAAAATGATTATGAAATATTTAAATTATGTTCCAGAAATTGGGGAACGAAGTTGGATCGCTGAAGGTTCAACTGTAATCGGTGATGTAAAAATTGGCACAGATTCAGCTATTTGGTTTGGAACTGTTATTCGTGGTGATGTTCATTCGATAATTATTGGTAATAGAACTAATATTCAAGATTTATCAATGGTTCATACGACTCATCATAAAAGTATCGAAAGACGAATGGATGACGGTAATCCAACTGTTATTGGTGATGATGTTACTGTTGGTCATCGTGTTATGCTTCACGGTTGTAAAATTGGTAATGCATGTTTAATTGGCATGAGTGCTACGATTTTAGATGGTGCTGAAATTGGTGACGAATCTATCGTTGGAGCAGGTTCGTTAGTTACAAAAGGTAAAAAATTTCCTCCTCGTTCGTTAATTATGGGTTCTCCCGCTAAAGTTATTCGAGAATTAAATAACGATGAGGTAGCCGAATTATATGCTTCAGCTCGACGATATGTAAAATTTAAAGATAGTTATTTATAATAAAAAATAGGAGGACTGTTTTGTTCAAAAAACTTATTGGTAGTGTGTTAGACAATCGAGATAAAAAAGATCGAACAGTTCAAGTTCTTATGTTTGGCAATAGTGGAGTTGGTAAAACATCAACTTTAACTGCAATGTATGATCAATTTAATCGTGTAATCGATAAAAATATAGCTCTTCAGTTTATTCCAGATAATGATACTTCTAATAGATTAAATAAAAAATTAGCAATATTAAAACAGCAAATAGCAACAGATCAAATTAGAACAAGACCTATAATTTCTGGAACAAAACATGGCGAAGAATTTGATTTTTTTATTGCCAAAGATGAAGATTCTCGAGAACGAATAAATATCGTTTTTAGAGATTTTCCTGGTGGATATCTTGAAACTGAACGACAAAAAGTTAAAGATTGGGTCAAAGAATCAGATGTTTTAATAATTCCGATTGATACTCCTGCATTAATAGAAGAAGGTGGCATTTATAACGAAGAAATTAATAGTCCCGCTAAATTATATGATATTTTCGCATCGATTCGAGGAAGTCTAGAAACTAGAAATCGTCTGGTTTTATTTGTTCCATTGAAATGTGAAAAATATCTCGAAGGAAAATTATATTTTACAAATCCAATTAGAGATTTAATAGAAAAAGAGTTCGAAACTTTACTTCAACTTTTTGCTAGTTTTTCAATTAAAGATCATGTCGCCGTTGCAATTACTTCGATTCAAACTCTTGGTGGAGTGAAATTTTCAGTTGTCGAAAAAGATGATGTAACTGGAAGTCCTATTTTTATATTTAAAAAAAGAAGTTTCGGAACAGGTTATTCACCAAAAGATGCTGAACAACCTCTTAAATATATTTTGACTTTTGCTATTGCCGAAGTTTTAAAAAAAAGAAATCGCGTTTATCGCAAAGTTGGAAAATTATTAAATTTAGATTCTGACTTTGAAAAAGCCATTGTTGAATTTTCAAAAGATTATAAACAGGATCATAATTTTGTTATTTTACAAGGCGAAGAACTTTTAAGATATTAATCCCACAAATTCGATTGATATAATTTCGTGTTTTAATATTTAAAAATATAATGTATTTATTAAGGAGATATGCTTTGAAATATATAATTGGCACTGATCATGCTGGATTAATCATGAAAAATTTTGTTAAAGATTTATTAGAAAAAATGGGTAACGATGTCGAAGATCTCGGCCCTTTTGACAGTCAAAGAGTTGATTATCCTGATTTTGCCGTTAAAGTTTCTAAACGAGTTTTGGAATTATCTGGAAATATAAATGAAAATTTAGATTGGCAAGAAACTGGTGTTTATGGCATTTTAATCTGTGGAACTGGTATCGGCATGAGTATAACTGCTAATAAAATTAATGGAATTCGTGCAACTCTTTGTCATGATGCTTATACCGCTGAAATGGGTCGAGCTCATAACAATGGCAATATTTTATGTTTCGGTGCTAGAACTACTGGAGAAGGAACAGTTGAGTCTATTATTTCAGCTTGGAATTCGACGAAATTTGAAGGTGGTCGCCACTTACAAAGAGTTATCAAAATTAACTCGATCGAAAGCTCTAGCGAAAAATTATAGGTTTTTATATAAATGTTTCTCGAATGGACACTACTATCTGTTGTTTCACTTACAGCTCTTTTTTTATTTTTACAAGTTTTATTTTATAAAAATATGCTCGAAAAAGAACAAAAAGGGACAAGTGTCATGAAAACAACACTTAGAGAAGCAGAAACTCTTATTAGAAAATATCAAGTTCAACTTCAAAGATCTCTCGGCAATGTTGATTTAATGACTTCAGAGATGATTTCTATTAAAGCCGATCTAAAAGGTGTTAAACAAAGTCATTCTTCTCTTAAATTTGAGAAAAAACGACTTGAAGAAGAAATGATAAATTTAAAAAATAAAATTGAAGCTTTAAGCTAATTAAATATTATAAAAATTATATTGGAGATAATTTGAAATTTTCTGGAAAAAATGTATTAATTACTGGTGCAAGTCGCGGTATCGGTGCTGAAATTGCTCGTGTTCTTGCTAATTATGGCTTAAAAGTTTGGATTAATTATAAAAATTCTTTTGTTGAAGCTGATCGTTTACATAGCGAATTAAATGATAAAAAATTATCTTCGGCTATTATTAAATTTGATGCAAGTGATGAAGAAAGTTTTATATCTGGCATTAAAACTATTATCGAATCTGACGGTGAATTAAGCTATTTAGTTAATAATGCAGGAATTACTAATGATAAATTAGCTATCAGAATGAAAGGCGAAGATTTTAATAGTGTCATTCGTGGCAACTTAAATTCGACTTTTTATGGTTGCCGTGAAGCCTTGAAAATTATGAGCAAAAAACGATTCGGTTCAGTTGTTAATATTGCTTCGATCGTTGGCGAAACTGGAAATATCGGTCAAACAAATTATTCCGCTTCTAAAGGTGCCGTTATTTCGATGACAAAAAGCTTCGCCCTCGAAGGTGCATCTCGTGATGTTCGATTTAATGTCATTTCTCCAGGATTTATCGAAACTGATATGACCTCATCACTTTCTGAAGATGTCAAAAATAGCTATATGTCAGATATTCCATTAAAAAGATTTGGCTTAGGTCGAGAAGTTGCTGAAGCAGTCGCTTTTCTTTTAAGTGATGGAGCTAGTTATATTACTGGTGAAACCTTAAAAGTTAATGGCGGATTACACATGTAATTAATTATGGAGAAATAAATGTCAGGTTTAACGATTACAGAAAAAATATTCTCGGCTCATGCAGGAAAAACTGTTCGAGCTGGAGAAATCGTCGAAGTTCAAATTGATATGGTTATCGGAAACGATATAACAACTCCGCTTTCGATTAAAGCATTTCGAGATAGTGGAGCTGAACGATTAGCAAATCCAGAAGCTTTTTCGATAGTTTTAGATCATTTTATTCCCGCAAAAGATATCGCATCGGCAAATCAGGCAAAAATAAGTCGCGATTTTGCTTATGAACATGATTTAAAATATTTTTTTGATGAAAAAGATATGGGAATTGAACATGCACTTTTGCCTGAAAAAGGTCTTGTTTTACCTGGTGATGTAATTATTGGTGCCGATTCTCATACTTGCACACACGGAGCATTAGGCGCTTTTGCAACAGGAATGGGATCAACTGATTTAGCTTATGCAATGGTTACAGGTGGCAATTGGTTTAAAGTTCCTGAAACTATTAAAGTTGTATTTAATGGCAAATTAAAAAAACATGTCGGTGGCAAAGATTTAATTTTAGAATTAATTAGATTAATCGGTGTTGATGGTGCTTTATATCAAGCCCTTGAATTCACTGGTTCAACGATTGCAAGTTTAGATATGGATAATCGTTTTGCTTTATGTAATATGGCAATTGAAGCAGGTGCAAAATCTGGAATTATCGAAGCCGATGAGGTAACGAAAAAATTTTTAGCTGATAAAAATTTAACTCGAGAACCAAAATTTTATAGTTCAGATTCTGATGCAAAATATATAAAAATTATTGAAATTGATGTTAATAATTTAGAACCTGTTATTGCTTATCCGCATTTGCCATCAAATGGTCATCCACTTTCTGAAGCTGTTAATTCGAAAATAAAAATAGATCAAGTATTTATCGGAAGTTGCACAAATGGTCGTTTATCGGATATTGAAATTGCATCAAAAATTGTCAAAGGCAAAAGAGTAGCTAGACATACTCGAATGATCGTAACACCTGCAACTCAAAAGATTCTCGAAGAGGCTTCGTCAAAAGGTTATATTAAAGATTTAATCGATGCTGGAGCCGTTGTGAGTAATCCAACTTGTGGAGCTTGTTTAGGCGGTTATATGGGTATTCTAGCTGATAATGAAGTTGCAATTTCAACAACAAATAGAAATTTCGTCGGTCGAATGGGTGCAAGAAGTTCTCAAATTTATTTATCGAATTCAGCTGTTGCTGCTGCTAGTGCTATTGCTGGATATATAGCATCGCCTAATTAATATATTTAAAGAAAGAATAAAATGAGAAATAAATTTCCGTTAGCTCCTTTAATGGTTTCTATGGATAATGATAAACATGTTTCGAAGATTTGGGAAATAATGACTGATTCTGTTATTTTAAATTTAGAAGATGGTGTCAGTGATTATAAAAAAGCCGTTGAAAATCTTGAGAAATTTTTATCAGAACCAAGAAAAGATCCTCGCATGTTAATAATTAGAACTCGTCCTTTGTTTGAAGGTGGAATCGAAGAAATATTAAAATTTAATTCGTTTAAACCAGATGCCTATCGAATTCCAAAAGTTAGAAACAAAGGCGATGTCGCAATGGCCCTATCAGCTTCAAAGCCAAATATAGATATTCATTTATCGATAGAAACTCGTTTAGCATGGCTAGAATTAAATAATTTAAAAATTAATGAACGAGTTACTGTTTTTTATTTGGGCATTTTGGATTTGTTTGCTGATTTGGGTTTCAGACATGAATTAATTCATCCAGATAACCCAACTGTTCAATATGTTTTATCTCATTTTTTATTTCAAAGTAATGCTCTCGGCGCTTTTCCAGTTGCTCCAGTTTTTCAAGATTATAAAAATACAGAACTTTTTACTAAATGGTTAAATCTAGAAAAAAGAATGGGATATTTAGCAAAAGGTGCAATTTCTACAACTCAAGTATCAGAAATTTTTAAAACTTTTGTAATTAATGATTATGAGTTTGAAAGATCTCGAGATATTGTAGAAATATATGAATCAATGGTTAAGCAAGGAGTTCATGGCTTTTCTCATGAAAAATATGGATTTATAGACGAACCAATTTATAAATTAGCTCTAGCCACTTTAAAACTTTTATCTTAAATATTTAAATATACCTTGAAGTTTTTAGTATTTTTATTGACTTGTGTTCAATGGCTGTTTTCAGCCGTTTGGACTGATGATGACACAGGACTTATGTGGGAAATAAAAAGTGATGTTAATATCATGAAAGAATATAACTGGAAAGAGGCTAATAGCTATTGCGATACTTTAATGTTAAATGGTTTTGATGATTGGTGGCTACCATCAACAACACAATTAAGAACTACTTCAAATGTGCCAATGTTTGGCGAATATAATGCCAATTGGAACAAATGGTTCTTAAAAAATGAAAAATCTAAAAATGGTAGGTTTTTTATAAAAATTAAATTAAAACATAATATGGGTAACGAAGGCGACTATTGGAGTCTTTCTGATCATGCTGCAACTGCCAAAAATGAAGAAGATGAAGCTTGGTTTATCGATTTTGAAGCTGGATATGATGACTTTTCTTATACAAATGCAACTCATTATGTTCGTTGTGTTCGAAGTTCAAAATAAATTAAATAAGAAGTAATTTATGATTATTATTGATTGTTATTCACCTTTAACTCAACGAATCTTAGAAATTAAATTAAAAGACTTTATTTATTTTAATGAAAATTCTTCGCAAATTATTATTACAGATCGCAAAAATTTATCAGGTAATAATATTATTTTTATCGATTTTACATTAAATTTGGATTTTGAAAAAATTATTGAACAAATTAAACAATTGGAAAATATGTTAAAAAATAAAAACATAACTCCTATAATAAAAGATAATAATATAATAGAATCTGAAATATTAAAATTAATTTCTGAACATAATTCAAGTTTAGAAATTAAAATCAGGAGAATGCTTGAAAAATAATCAAAAAACAGATAAACAATTGTTTATATTAATTAGCGGTGGTAAATATAAAGGCAAGAAAATTTTATTGCCACAAACTGATAAAACGAGACCTTCGAAATCAATAGTTAGAGATTCTATTTTTGATTCGCTTCAAATCGAAATTAGAGGTTCTACTTTTGTAGAACTGTTTGCTGGAAGTGGTTCTATTGGATTCGAAGCTCTTTCTCGAGGAGCCGAAAAAATAATATTCTTTGAAATAAACAAAGAGGCACTTTATACTTTACATAAAAATCGAGAACTTTTTTTATCACATGAAATTACACAAAATAATCTTGAAATAATCGCTGGTGATAGTTTTGAGAATTTAAAAAAACTTGCTAAAAATACATTGTCGTCAAATTATATTTTATATATCGATCCACCATTTGCTATTCGCGATGGTATGACAAATATTTATAATAAAATAGAACTTTTATTAAAAAATAATAATAATTTTAATATTATTATATTAGAACACATGTCAAGTTATAATCCTAATCTGCAACTTGGAAATTTAAATTTAATTAAAACAAAAAAATTTGGAAAAACATCAATAAGTTATTATTTATCGAATATTTAATTAAAAAAAACAACAATCAAGAAACAAGTTACTGGAGCTTGTTTCGGGATCTAAGAATTATGATTTGTAAGTTGCGATTTAGCTTTTTATATTTTCTCCACGATTTCTATTTCATTTCGAGTTAAGCCATAAAGTTTATAAACTTCACGATCGATTTCGTGTTCGATTTTTGAAATTTGTGAGAGCAGATTTTGAACTTTTGATTTATCTTCGTCGAATATATTTTTCCAGCTTTTTTTAAATTCCCGTTCTAATTTTTTGTCAGACAATTTTAGTTTTTTCGCTTTTGATAATTCGATGATAAATTCGTCAAATTCGAGTTTTGCAAAATTATCAAGTTTTTGCGGAATCTTTTCGAGTTCGAGAGTTTCGAGAAATTCGTTTTTGGTTTGCTGAACTTTATAATTTAAATTTAGAACAGTCTTTTTTACAAACTATAAAACTTCGCTACTCTCAAATCTCAAATTCTCTTCGATGAGATTTCATAAAAACTAGACCTCATCGAATAAATAAAAAATATATGCCGTAATGCCAAATTTCAGCGATTTAGCCAAGAATAATCAATAATTTTTAATTCTTTAAAATGACAAATTTCTTATGTTAATTTAATTTTAATATTTTTGGAGATTAAAGTTTTAAAGCTTCTTTTCGGTTTAACAACCACTTTTCAATATGCTCAATAAAGCTATTAAATTCTGATGTTTTAGCAAATTCTTCAATTAATTCTCTGATAACATCTGATTTATCTCTATTTAATTTTTAAATTAAAATTTTTTTATGAATAATTCGTATGCTTTATTTATAGTAGATTCAAAATTTGGAATAGTTTCATTATTATTTATGAAATCTTTAACTTCAGCAATATCTAACATTTTAGATTCACTATGTTTATTAGATTTTAATATACTAATGTCATGAATTTTAGCCACAAATATTACACCAGAAACAGAAGATTTTTCTATTGTATATGTTGCAATAGGTGTTAAATCATTTTCTTCTAAAATTAAATCTACATTGAAATCCGTTTTATAATCTCGTTTTATTGCATCTTGAAATGTATCCTTAAATCCCATTTTTGCACAACCAAAATCCCATACATTTGGCAATAGTTCTTTATTTGCTTTTCGTTTACCAATTAATACTTTTGTTTCATAGAAGCTGATAGCTACACAATGTATTTCTGATAATTTCTTTTCTAAAATAGGTTTTGTCTTTTTAGTATTCTTAATTGTTAATTCTAAATCTTGAACTAAATCAAGCTTATTTAAATCTTTTAAAATATGCTCTAAATCTATAATATTTGAATATTTAGAAAAAGAACCATTTATAATATTTTCAACGATTTTATTATTAAATCTATCATCATATTTAAACATCTTTTGAATATCCCACGATTCGTCATACCAAATGATGGGATATTTTCTACTGTTCCAAACACCTTTTAACTCTTCAAATGAAACGATTTTAATATATGTGCCTTATTGATATATGATATTTCTTTTTTATTTCATGTTCCTGTTTGATCAGCATATAAGTGATTATTGCATCAAGAACTATTTTTGAATCAAATGAATATTTAGATATTCTAAAGCCTAAATCAATATCTTCTCCTATAAAATCAAGACCTTTTTCAGTATCAATAACAATATTTTTTGATCCTTTTACATTTTTTGAAGCTTTTGCAATCCATAAAGTTGCTTTGACATATAGTTTTATATCTAAATTTGTTTTACATTTATTTGATTCTTGTTCTATAAGATCAATTTCTTGTAGTTTTCGCTCTGTATAATCTATGATTTCTCTAGTTTTTAATAATAAATTATAAATTTCGTTTTTGTCTAATATTTTTTTATAAAATAAGACCTCATCACCAACATATTTCCATAATGTAATGGTAGGTTCATGTTTTCGAATAGATATGATGGAATCATAAAATTCTTTAATAAAAACAAACCAATTATTTTGATGTAATGTTTTAAACAGTGTTGAATTAACAAGATCAAAAGAGAAAAATACGAATACTCCAGACTCATCTTTATTAGTATGTTCTCGATTGACAGTTTGTAAGTTATTGCTTAAATCTTCTAACACTGTTTAATCAAACCTATATTTTTGGCACGAACTTCAATTGCTTTTGGAGAAACATTAAATATTTTGCTCATTTTTTTTAGATTAACTACTTGCTGTTTAGAGTCATAATTGTTTCTAAATTCTTTAATAAACAAATGTTCTTGCATAAGTAAATTACCTGCAAACTCATTTGCTTCAAATTCTTCTTGAGAATAACCAAAACGATCATATCTAAGCTTAGAGTTCATCCACATGTTATTATCTATTAGATAACCCATATGTAAAAATAAATGCCCCAACTCATGAGCTATACTAAAGTTGTCTCTTAATGCTAAGTTAGACGGTTTAATAGTAATCTTAAAATTTTTATCTATTCTTTCTATTTTAGCATCAACATCTAAGTCAAATTGAAATTCTAAACTACCTTCTAATTTTTCCACTAAATTAGTTAAATCTTCTCTTGATAAAAAATCTTTTAATTGAAAATACTTTCTTATTTCTGTTACAACTGCTTGTATATAATTAATTTTTTCTTGTCTCATATTTTTATCTTGCTAGTTATATTTTGCTGTAATTCTATCCCAAATTCCCCGATGAGGTTTTAATTAATAAAAACTAAACATCATCGAAGAAAAGAAAACTTAAGAATTTTATATATTCTCGATGATTTTTATTTCATCTTCGTTTAAAGCATAAAGTTTATAAACTTCACGATCGATTTCGTGTTCGATTTTTGAAATTTGCGAGAGCAGGTTTTGAACTTTTGATTTATCTTCGTCGAATATATTTTTCCAGCTTTTTTTAAATTCCCGTTCTAATTTTTTGTCAGACAATTTTATTTTTTTCGCTTTTGATAATTCGATGATGAATTCGTCAAATTCGAGTTTTGCAAAATTATCAAGTTTTTGCGGAATCTTTTCGAGTTCGAGAGTTTCGAGAAATTCGTTTTTGGTTTGCTGAAGTTGAGCATAAAGTTCAACCAATTTATCAACTCGCTCGACGAACGGTTTTTGTTCATTTTCTGAAATTTCAGGAATTGGGATTCGTTTTATTACATGATTCGATAAATCCATTGTTCTAATAGCTTTTGCGAATACAAAACGATAAATAAACCAATTTATTAAATTTGAATGAAGTAAAGCGAGAATATATTTATTAGAATATTTTTCATCAAATGTGATTTGGTAAATTGTATTCACAATGGCAATATTATTTAAGTTATCGCTAATTGTTCCTATCAATTTAATGTGATCAGTTGGATTTTGAATATGAGCAATAATTCTCTGAACTAATATCGAATTAGCTTTAATAAAAGAATCATTTGAAATTTCAAAATCTGAAGAAATAAAACCTTTGACATCTTTAATTTCATATCTTGCTAAATTAATTCCGCCTAAAACTTGAATTTCTCCAGTTGAATTGATTGCATGTTGAAATGCTCCGCCACGACTACATTCAGCTGAAATATCAAACAAATTATTTAACTGCTTTTTAATTTTCAAAGCAATTTCTATTTCTCTCTGATTAACTCCATTTACAAAAAATCCAAATTTTTCGATGAGGTCTTTTTTTACTGTTGATAATTCTTTAAATTTTGTTTCTTCCAATTGGTAATTTTTATAATTATCAATTTTATTTAACTTATGAGAAATATATATCACCTGTTCTAATTTTACTTCATCCCAAACTTTGCCACAATCAACAATATGAGAAATTTCTTCTTTCAAAACAGATCTAATTTCTTCCCAACTCGAAGAATAAAGAAAAGGTTTTGGAACAATAAAACCAGCAATTCCATTATTTTTTAACAATTGACGAGCAAGTTGCATAAATAAAATTGCACTTTCGCCAGATTGAATTTCAAAAAATGTCTTTTCGTGTTCAATATTTGCACCATACGGCGGATTTCCGATTACGATATCAAAACCGCCTTTTGCAAAAATATCAGGAAATTCATTTTGCCAATCAAAAGCTTTTGTAACTTGTTTTAATGTTTGAGATTCAGAATGACTTATAAGTGAATTACCAACTTTTATATTTTTATTCAAATCAGTTAATTTTCTGTTTCGTTTTGCCGTTTTCAACCAAAGCGACAATTTCGCAATTTCAACCGCTTCAGCATTCAAATCAACACCAAACAAATTATTCTCGAGAATCGAAACATCAAAATCAGAACTCAAAAATAAATCGCCTTTTTTCATCGCAAAATTGTTTAAAATATCATAACAATGTTTATATTCAACAAATAAATAGTTAAAAGCCATATTTAAAAATGCTCCCGAACCACAAGCAGGATCAACAATTTTCAAATTTGTCAAAAAATCTAAATAGCTTTTTATTTTTTCTTCACTTGCATCTTCAAAATTAATTAATTCGAGTTCAGCTTTTCGCTTTTCACAAATTGCACCAACTGAATTCTCAACTATAAATTCAGTTATATAATTAGGAGTATAAAAAATGCCGTCTCGTTTTCGTTTTGAACGATTCGAATCAAATTTTCCACCGATTAAATCTTCGCGAATTTTCTCAAGTTCATCAAGGCTATTTTCAAAAATATGCCCTAAAATATTAACATCGATATCACTTTCAAAATCGTAACTCGATAAATTCAATATTTCCAACAAAAGCGAATCGCTAATTTTCAACGAATCGAGAATTTCGTCATTTGCAAACAAGCCACCATTATATGGAGGAATTCTAATTTTTGCATTTCCAATATCAATCGCTTTGAATAAAAGCTTGACAAAATGATATAAATCGCGACCTTCGAGATCATTTTTAAATCTCGCGATAAAATCATCAACCGTTTTCGAATCGATTAAACCTCGATCACCAGCGAAAAATATAAAAATAGCTCTATCGAGCAACTTTTGAGAAAGCGAAAGAGCATCTAATTTTTCGATTTTATTTATATTTGCAATTTCATCAAAAAGTCTGGTTCGCAAATTCGAGAATTTTTTATAAAACTCGTTCGCTATATTCACCTGATTATATTTCGATTCGTCTCGCCATTTTTTCGGCAAATCGTTCAAAATCGAATTTCGCCCAACCAACAAATAAAGCTTTTTGAAATCTTCGAACCGCAAGTTAAACAAATCAAATTCTATAAATTCATTTGAATATTCGATATAAAACCGCATTTTTTCAAAATTAGAAGTTATAACATAATGACAACTTGGATGGTTGTTTTTATAACTAAATGCTTGATCAACGATTTTATCCATTGATTTCGTTGCAACTGATTTTAATTCGATAACAGCGATCGGTTTGCCATTTATCAAAATCGAACCGTCAGCTTTTTTATTGTTGCTTTCGTTTTTAAATTCAGTTGTCAAATTATAATTTGGCGACGGATTTAATATATAGCCTAAGCTTTTTACAAAAAAGTCTTCGAGAAAACCGTATTGATAACTTTCTTCTTTTGCTTTTTTGATATTTTCGATTGAGTTTTTAAACTTTTCCAAACCTGCAAAAGCACTGCTAACTTCAATTTCATTTATATTTTTTAATTCCCGCTCGAGAATCTTTTTGTGTATCATTTTTTTAAGAACCTTTTAATTTATCGTAATTTTAGTATTTATATTTTAATATTTTTTGATTCCGTGCTAAATTAGAACACGGAATAGAATTAGTTTCTATTTTCTATCTTTTCTTCTGTTTCAGGTTCAGACTCATCTTCATAATGCAATTCTAAACCTGATGATGTCATCATAAAACCTTTGACATCAATTTTTTTATCGTGAATTGCCATATGATGATTTTTGCAAAGTGGAATAAGATTATGTTTGTGATTTTTAGAAAAATGACCAATAAAACCGTTTCGAGATAATTTTTTTTCTGCAATATGATGAACATCATCTACTTTTTCGCCACAAATAATACATTTCGTTAAATATAAATTGCTGTTATATTTGCTCTGTTTTTTTTGCATTAACATTTCGATGTCGCTATATTCGTCGGCTAATTTTTTTCGAATCGAATTCGCATTTTTTAAAAACTTTTCATCCATATGCAACGAACGAGCGAATTCAAGCCCGTAAATACTACTTCCGCTTCCAATTTGCAATTTTCGATTAAATATTAATTTATCACTACTTTCATCATATTTTACGGCTAAATGCAAATTGACAACTGTCGTTAAATTTTGCACCTCATCGATTTTCGTTAATTGATGCAAATGTGTAGCAAAAACAAAAAGTGTTTTATTTTCGACAAGTCGCATAATTGCACTTGAAACGATTGCAACTCCCGAAAGTGTTTCAGTTCCGTGAGAAATCTCATCACCTAAAACGATAGTTTTTTCACCTGCTCGATTAAAAATATTTTTTAATTCGACCATTTCGACGGCAAAACTTGAAAGTCCTTTTTGCAAATTATCTCGAGAAACAATTCGAGTAAAAAGCGATTTGAATAACGAAAATTTCATGCTTTCAGCTGGAACTGGAAAACCGCCTTGAGCAAGAATAACCGCAATTCCGATACTTTTCATTAATGACGATTTGCCACTCGAATTTATGCCATATAATAAAATGCCATTTATTTGTTCATCTTCAGTAGCATCGATAACATTTTTATCAAAATTATCAAGATCTGTTAAATATTTTTTCTTGCCTAAAAAAATATCATTCGGAACAAAAATTCCCGCTGATTCTCGTCGTTCAATTAACGGATGTCTTAATTTTGCAATTTGTAAAAAATTATCACCAGAATCAACATCGATAATTTCAGGTTGAGAATATTTTAAACTATTTTTTACTTTGCCATTTGAAACTGCAATATCAATTTTGGCAATAAAATATGCGATTTTTTCTAGAATTATCGAATATTTTTGATCTATTTCATGTAACTGAATTAAAAATTCGTCATATATTAACGAAGCTAATTTAGTTTGAGAAGCTGAAATCTGTTCAGAAAATTTATCGATAATTTCAGCTGTGATTTTTACATTGTTCGATAATTTTCTTATTTTAAAATCTCTAAAAAAATATTCTCGACTGCCTATTATTATTTTTTCTTCGAGAAAATCTCGTTCGATTAAATTAAAACGATTTGCCGTTAGCGAAATATAATAGCCTTCTTTTTCGAGAGAACCCAAATTGACCATTTCGCCGTCGCTTTTATTCGTTTTAGTTTTTAATAAACTTGCTATTTTCTCGACGATTAAATTCAAAGTTTTTATATAACCTGAAATATCATTTTCAATTCGATCAACTTCGCGACTGACACCATGCAAAAAAAGATTCTCTTCGATTTTGTCAATATTATATTTTTGAGTTATCGAAAGTTCGAAATAATTTTCGATTAAATCGATCATGCCACGAATTTCACTTTCTGAAAAATGAAAATCTTCGATGAGGTTCTTTTTGACAAGTTTTGAAATTTCGACAACTGCCAAAAGTGAAATATGTAAATAATTTATTTCAAACGGATGTAATTTTTTTAATTTTATTCGTCGAGAAATTCGCTCAAGATCATATATTTTTTTTAAATTCGATTCGATTTCTGACAAAAACGGATAAACTCGATCATTCAAAGCGAAACGATCTCGAATCTCTTTCGAATCAGAAACAGGATTTAAAAGTCTAGCTTTTAATAATCTTTTGCCCATTGCCGTTGAACTTTTATCAATCAACGATAATAAACCGTTGTCATTTATATTTTTTATAATATCTAACTGTTCAATTGCATTATTGCCTAAATATAATCGATTACGATTTTCGAGAATTTGCGGACGATCAAGTCTTTCAACGATTTTATAATCATGCTGAAAAATAAATTCGATCAAAATTGCCAACGATTCAGAAGCAAGTGGCAAATGTTCAAGATTTAACTCTTCGATTGGCGATAAAAACGAACTTGTATTAAAAACTCGTTTAAAAAGTTCATTTTGAAAATCTATTTTTATTCGTCCAGAATGAACAGAATAATGATAATTTTTTTTCACTTCGAGATATTCGATAATTTTTTGCTGATTTATAAATTTCGATAAAAAATTCAACACGATTTCTGAACTTTTATAAATATGCAACAAATTAAAAACCTCATCGAGAGCATAATTTTGATCTTCGATACTGCTATGAATTTCAGAAACTAACGAAACACCAGTTGAAACATCAATAGCCGAATAACCGATCGAATAGCTATTTTTATGTGCATCAATCGAAAGAGCAACAATAAAATTTTCGTTACTATCAGACAAATAATCAAAATTTGTTCCGGGTGAAATAATTTGATGCAAATATCTAACAACTTGAGGCGGTTCGCCTCGCTGACGAATAAGAACAATCGTATATTTTGCTTCTGAAATAATTCTATTTAAATGTCGTTCAAACGAAACAGTTGGAACACCAGCCATAAATGGATTTTTTATCGAATTTTCGGCGATACTTTTATTTTTTCGTGTTAGCTGAATATTTAACATTTCAGCAACTTCACGGGCTTTGCCAATTTTGAGCTGTTCATTATCAACCGAATAAATTTCAAAAAAGCTACCCAATTCAAGAAAAATAAGAACATTTTCGCCATATTTATTTTCAAAGGCTTCTTGTAATTCAAAATATATATCAGTCAAAAGCCGTTTCGGATCAGCTAATTTTCTATTAATTTCTTCGGAAGTCATTTTATTATTTTATTTTCTTTCAAATTTTTAAGAATCTTATCAAAGAGTCAAGAAACGATTTTTATATAAAAATTGCAAAAATATTAAAATTACGAGAAATAAAAATTAATTAAAAAAAGGACTGAACTTGAGCGAAGTCGAAAAAACCGAAAAAGACAAAGAAGAAAATCTTGTTAAAAAAACATGTGAATTATTAAAAATTACATATAAAGAACTTGCTATTAAAACGGGCATAGCTGAACAAACATTGAGAAACTGGGGGCAGGTCAAAAAATACCAACTTGTGGATCTCAATATTTGAAAATTTTAAGTGAATATGAAACACAAAAATCAACAATTTCATTATTTAAAGAATTTACAAATCGTGTAACAATGCTTTCAAGTTAATAATATTGCTTTTTATAACTTACCGAACTTGGAGGAATGATCAATAAATCGCCAGTCGAGATTAATTTGATGTTGGCAAATCGTGGTTATCAAATTCGAGAAAATGGCATTTGGAAAATGACCTCATCGGGTCGCGAATTTGGAATTGCGATCGTTGGTAAATATCACCAGATTAAGTGGAAGATAAAAACGATCATGTAAAATTTGTAGAGAATGGTCGCCGACCGTTTCCGAGAAAAGATCCCGTGTCAATGCACGGAATAATGGGTTACTAAACTTATAGTAATCCAAATTTAATATTTAAATATTTTTATAATTTTCTAATTTATGATGAACAAATAATATTCTTTCATCTTCTGTTAATTTTTCCAAAACTTCTAAAAATCTCTCAATAGGAATAGGAATATCTCCCTTTTTTTTCCAAACAGCTGATGGTGTTGTTCTTGCCATTCCCATAATTTTAGTTAATTTTCCAGATGATAAATTAAGTTTTTTTATTTTTATTTCGTAATCTTGATATGTCAATTTTCCTCCTTTGTTTTAATAAATAAAACATTATTATTTTATAATATAAAACACATTAAGCAAACTCAAAGACAAAAAGTTTTAAAATACAGAAACCACTCAATTTTTTAAAAGGATTTGCCTTTGAATTTCGAAATTATAGAATATCAGATTTCTAACGAAAAAATCAATTTTGTTTCAGCTAGAAAATTACACGAACATTTAAATATAAAAAGTCGTTTTAACGACTGGATAAATAATCGAATTAATAAATTTGAGTTTATTGAAAACGAAGACTTTATTTGGCATACTAAAAGTTTAGTAACTCATCGAGAAAATGGACAAAATGGTTATGCTGAATATCGAGATTGTCTTGTAACGATTGATGTTGCGAAAGAATTAGCAATGATTGAAAATAATCCAATTGGTCGAGCTGTGAGAAAATATTTTATTAATGTTGAAAAACAGTTTAAAAAACAACAAACTTCACAAAATCATGACTTTCTAAAACTGACAAATGAACTTAACGATTATGAAATTTATTCAAACAAGCTGTTAGGTTTTATTGAAAATTTAGAAACACGAAAACAGACAACTCTATTTCGTTTTGACAAAATCATGCTCCAACAATTTGGAACTTCACCTCTCAAAACTTTCAAGATCGATCTCGATTCACAATTCTTTTTACCAACTGAATTAGGCAAAATGATAAATAAATCAGCGGTCGAGATTAATTTGATGTTGGCAAACAAAGGTTTTCAAGTTCGAGAAAATGGCATTTGGAAGATGACCTCATCTGGTCGTGATTTTGGAATTGCGATCGTTGGTAAATATAATCAAATCAAGTGGAAGATAAAAACGATCATGTAAAATTTGCAGGGAATGGTTGCTGACCGTTTCCGAGAGTATGATGAGGTTGCATAAAAAAACTTTTATTAATAATCAAACTGTCTCGTTATCGTTGTGATTTATCTTGATAAAATTCGCTTAATTCATAAAATAAAAATATGTAGGATTTATCATGGCTTTTAGTATCGGAATCGTAGGTTTGCCAAATGTTGGCAAAAGCACAACTTTTAATGCTCTCACAAAGGCTCAAAATGCCGAAGCAGCGAATTATCCTTTTTGCACAATTGAACCAAACAAAGCAATTGTTCCACTTCCTGATAATCGATTAAAAGAGTTATCAAAAATCGTTAAACCTGAACGAGTTCAATATGCAACTGTTGAATTTGTCGATATCGCTGGTCTTGTTCGCGGTGCTTCAAAAGGTGAAGGTTTAGGAAATCAGTTTCTTGCAAATATTCGCGAAACAACCGCCATTTTGCATATTGTTAGATGTTTCGACGATGAAAATGTTGTTCATGTTGAAAATAGTGTTGATCCAATTCGAGATATCGAAATTATCGAACTAGAATTATTATATTCTGATATTCAATCGTTAGAAAAACGAATCGAACGATTAATTAAAAATGCAAAATTTGACAAAGATGCAAAAGCTGAATTAGAAACTGCTCAAGAATTATTAGCTCATTTTAATAATGGCTCACCTGCAAGAACTTTTTCAAAAAAAGATAGTCAAGAATATTTATCGTTAAATAAAGCTCTTAATTTTTTATCTGGTAAAGATGTAATTTTTGGTGCAAATGTTAGCGAAGAAACTCTCGCCGAAGATAACGATTATGTCAAAGCCGTAAAAAATTATGCAAATAAAAATGGTTCTGAAGTTGTTAAATTATGTGCAAAAGTCGAAGAAGAATTAATCAGTTTAAGTGAAGAAGAAAGTGCTGAATTTTTAGAATCGCTTGGAGTTGAAGAAAGCAGTTTAAATATTATTATTCGAAAAGGTTTTCAGAAATTAGGTTTGATTACTTATTTTACGGCTGGAGTTAAAGAAGTTCGAGCTTGGACAATCGAAAAAGGTTGGAAAGCTCCAAAATCGGCTTCGGTGATTCATAATGATTTCGAAAAAGGTTTTATTCGAGCTGAAGTTATCGCATATAACGATTTTATAAAATATAGTGGTGAAGCAAAATCGAAAGAAGCTGGAGCAATGCGACTCGAAGGAAAAGATTATATCGTTAATGACGGCGATATTATGCACTTTAGATTTAATGTTTAATTAATTTTATTTATTAATATGTTATTGCCTTTTTCTATTTTTGTCGTTACTCTTGTAGCGATTATTTGGAGACCGTATAATATTCAAATTGGGACTTCAGCAATTATTGGAGCTGTTATCTCGTTTTTAGTCGGAACTGTTTCGTTTAATGACATGATCGATGTAACAAATATCGTTTGGGATTCAACTTTAACATTAATTGGAATAATAATTTTATCAATGGTTTTTGATGAAATTGGCTTTTTTGAATGGTTAGCTATTAAAATGGCAAAATTATCAAAAGGCAACGGTAAATTAATGTTCGTTTATACGATAATTTTAGGTTCAATCGTTTCAGCACTTTTTGCAAATGATGGAGCAGTTTTAATTTTAACTCCAATTTTGCTTTCAAAAATGCGAATATTAAATTTAAATTTCAAAACGATTGTTGCTTTTTTATTGGCTGGTGGTTTTATAAGCGATTCGGCTTCGTTGCCATTTGTTTTTTCGAATTTAACTAATATTATTACGGCTGAATATTTTGATATTGGCTTTTTAGAATATTTAATTGATATGACTTTTCCGTTTTTTGTAAGTGTCATTGCTTCGTTAATATTTTTATTATTAATTTTATGGCGAGATATTCCAGACCTCATCGATATTAATTTATTAAAAAATCCCGATGAGGTTCTAAAAAATAAAAAGTTATTTTATTGGAGTTGGATATTTTTAGCTATTTTATTAATTTTATATTTTATTGGCGATGAATTTAATTTACCGATTTCGTTATTTGCTTTATCAGGTGGAATTATTTTTTTAGGCATTGCTTCTTATTTGAAAGTTGCAAAATTTATGCTCACGATAAAAACAGCTCCGTGGCAAATTGTCTGGTTTAGTATCGGTTTATATATTGTTGTTTATGGTTTAAAAAATGCAGGTTTAACTGAAGAAATAAAAAATATTATCATTAAATTAATCGAAATTGATAATAATTTGGCAATCATTGGCACAGGATTTTTATCAGCATTTTTAAGTGCAATTATGAATAATTTGCCAACAGTTATGATTATGGATATAGCTTTAGGCGATATAGTATTAACTAATACAGATTATTTAAATTTAGCTTATGCAAATATTATCGGTTGTAATTTAGGTCCAAAAATGACACCGTTTGGATCTCTTGCAACTTTGTTATGGCTTCATGTTCTTGAACGAAAAGGTGTAAAAATCACTTTCTGGGAATATTCGAAATTTGGGTTAATAATTACTCCGCCAGTTTTATTAATCGTTTTATTATCGCTAACTAATTATTTTTAAAAAAAGTTTTAATATGAAAAAATATGATCGTGTCATGATGGCTACGGCTAAGATTTGGGCTGAAGAATCTTATTGCAAAAGATTAAAAGTTGGTGCTGTTTTATCTCAAGATGGTCGCATTTTAGTTACGGGTTATAACGGCACTATTAGCGGAGCCGAAAATAGATGCGAAGATCATTTTTGGATTTGTAAAAATTGTAATCATAAAAGTATTGTTGAAACTCATATTTGTCAAATTTGTAATTCACATGAAATAACAGAAAGTTTAATTACTTCTGATTTTGTTTTACATGCTGAACAAAATATAATATCTTTTTCAGCAAAAAGAGGAATCTCGACTGAAGGTTGCACTTTGTATTTAACTCATTCACCATGCAAACAATGTTCAAAAATTATCGCTCAATCAGGTATCAAACGAGTTGTTTATAACGAACGATATCGTGATGACGGTTTAGATTTTTTAAATAAAGTTGGTGTTGAAACCGAAAAATTAAATGAATAACTTTTGACTAGTCTCTCTTTTTTGCTATGATCTCAAAATTTTAGAAATAATTAATTTATAAGGAAATTTTAAATGGCAAAAAAAAGAGACGACAGATGTGATTTCTGCGGTGTAGAAGAAACACAAGATAATCCATTTATTCTTGGTGAAAACGGAAAAATATGTCGAGATTGTTCTTATCAAATTTATGATCTATTTTCGACTGAAGCCGTTGGAAATATCACTCCTGAATTTAAAAATGCTCAAGATAAAAGACGAAACAAAGTCGGACATGAGCATAGTTACGATGGTTTGAAAATTCAAACTCCACGAGAAATTAAAACTATTCTTGATCAATATGTTGTTGGTCAAGAAAATGCAAAAAAAATATTATCTGTTGCTGTTTATAATCATTATAAAAGATTAATGCAACGATCTGATAAAAATAGTGAAATTGAACTTCAAAAATCAAATGTTCTTCTTCTTGGTCCAACTGGTTCAGGCAAAACTTTATTAGCTCAAACAATCGCAAGAACTCTTAATGTTCCAATTGCAATTACTGATGCAACAAGTTTAACTGAAGCTGGTTATGTTGGCGAAGATGTCGAAAATATTCTTGTTCGACTTTTGCAATCAGCAAACGGTGATGTTAAATTAGCTGAAAAAGGAATCGTTTTTATTGACGAAATCGATAAAATCGCTCGTCTTAGTGAAAATCGAAGTATTACTCGAGATGTTTCTGGCGAAGGTGTTCAACAAGCTTTATTAAAAATTATCGAAGGCAGTATCGTAAATGTTCCGCCTCAAGGTGGTCGCAAACATCCACATCAAGAATTTATTCAAGTTAATACAAATGATATTTTATTTATTTGTGGCGGTGCTTTTGACGGTATCGATTCGATTATCGAGAAAAAATTAACTGGAAATAGCATGGGTTTTACTCAAGCGAAAAAAACAAAAGTTGAGAAAAACGAAGTTCTTGGAATGGTTGAACCAGATGACCTCATCAAATTTGGATTAATTCCAGAATTAATTGGTCGTTTGCCAGTTATCGGTGTTCTTAATCAAATATCGATCGAAGACATGAAACATATATTAACTCAACCGAAAAATGCACTTGTTAAGCAATATCAAAAGCTTTTTGAACTTGATGGTGCAAATTTAATATTTAGCGATCAGGCACTTGAAGAAATTGCAAAAGAGGCTTTAAAACGAAAAACTGGAGCAAGAGGAATTCGTTCAATTATCGAAAATATCATGTTAGATATTATGTTTGATCTGCCAAATTATCGAAATAAAAATATCGAAATTACTAATCAAGTCGTGTTTAAAAAAGAACAACCAATAATTACTGATTTAGAATAATAAATAACATCAAATATCTTGTTGATTTAAATATTATAATCAGCAAGATATATATATACAAAGGTTTAACCATGCTAGTTTTTGGTGATAATTATAAATTCACAGAATATGAATTAAGTAGATTAAAAGATTTAAAAATTGATTATGTCTTTTCGATTGATGAGGTAGAAAATATTTTAAAAAGAGATCAAAAAAAAATAATAGTTTTAAATAATAAAAATACTGATAAAAATGTAATTGAATATTTTTCAAATTTAAACTTAAAAGGTGTAAAGTTTTTAACACTATCTCATTTTATGGAACAATATTTACATAAATTATATATTCCTTATGATGGTGGAGATTTAGAATATTTGGAAGATTTAAAACCTTTTTCAAAATTTCAATATATTCAAAAAAGAATAATCGATTATTTCGGTGTGTTTTGGCTTTTTATTTTTTCAATTCCTGTTATGTTTTATTCAGCATATCGAATAAAAAAAGAATCGCCAAATGGAGGAATATTTTTTTGGCAAAAACGAGTTGGTAAAAACGGAGATGAATTTAATTGTGTCAAGTTTAGATCTATGCATACAGACAGTTATTTTGATCCATATACACGAAATGGAGACAGTCGTATTTTTAAATTTGCTAAAAAAATGAGAAAATCTAGATTAGATGAACTGCCTCAAATGTGGAATATTTTAAAAGGGGATATGCATTTAATAGGACCAAGAGCTGAATGGAATATTCTTGTTCCTGATTATCAAAAACAGTTACCGTTTTATAACGAAAGAAATCTTATCAAACCTGGAATAACAGGTCATGCTCAAGTTAATTATCCATATGGTGCAAACATCGAAGATACTCGCCAGAAATTAATGTACGATTTATATTATATTAAACACTGGAGTTTAATGTTAGAACTGAAAATCGTATGGCAAACAGCTTTAATTGTTTTAAAGAAAAAGGGAGTTTAATAAATTAAACTATTTTACTTAAAGCTTTTTGATTAAGATCTTCTCGTTCTTGATCAAAAATCCAGCCATATTTATTAAAATAGTAAATCGCAGACTGTATATGATACTTCAATAATTTTTTACTCTTATAAGATTCTTTTGCATACTCATGCACTATCTCCACTTCAGGATAAAAGATAGTTTTATATTTGCTATGAATTCTTCTATTTAAGTCGGTATCTTCAAGATACATAAAGATATGTTCATCAAATAGTCCAACATTTTTTAAAACTTCACATCTCAAAAACATAAAACACCCGCTAAGGCTTGGTACATTCATTATTTTATCATACCCTGTCCATCTTAGCTCATACTTCTCATTTCTCTTTTCTTTCCAGCTCTTACTAGGTATAAATCTTCTAAGTATCAAATCCGTAGGAGTTGGCAAAAGCTTGCAAAGATACTGTATCTCTCCATCTGGATATCTCACTTGTGGGATGATATTTCCTACATCACGATTTAACTCCATGTACTCAAAAAGCCTCTCCAAAACTCCACTACTAAAGTATATATCAGGATTTAGCACGAGATGATATGATACTCCATCTTCTATGCTTTTTCGCATAACGATATTATGAGCCGAGCCATAGCCTAGATTTGCATTATTGAAAATATACTCTACTCTACTATCCATCTCACTTAGCACTTTTAATTCATCGTTTGATGAATTATCCACCAAATACAATTTCACTTTCAAGTCTGTATTTAAAAAGCTATTTATAGCTTTTGTGAGTTGCTCTTTTTTATTGTGATAAAGAACTATTGAAGCATTAATTTGTGTCATTATCATCTCTTTGTAAAATTTCAATTAGTTCGTTTTTTGTCGGTAAAGCATCTTGGAGCTCTTCAGGTAACTGTTCTTTTATAGTATAAGTCGATACACCCATGGGTTGAACCACACTTTGCAAAGCATACTCTACTTCAAGCCCATCTTTATCGGTACAAAGGATTATCCCAACAGAAGGATTTTCATGTGGCATTTTGACCTTATCGTTCAAAACATTAAGATAAAAGTTCATTTTTCCAGCATACTCAGGTTTAAACTTTCCTACTTTTAGCTCTATCGCCACCAATGCATTTAGTTTTCTATGAAAAAATAAAAGGTCTATATAGTATTCATTTTCACCAAGACTTAGTTTGTACTGACTATCTATAAAACTAAACCCATAGCCAAGTTCTAAAAGAAACTTTTTGATGTTTTCTACAAGCTTATTTTCCACTTGTCTCTCATGAGCATTTTTTGCTACTTCCAAAAACTCTAAATTATATTCACTTTTTACAATATCAAGTGCAAGTTCTGATAGCTCGTGTGGTAAGGCAACTTCAAAATTATTTGATTTTGTTTCTAACTTATCTCTACTAAATAAATCTGTCTTAATGTGGTGCATCAAAACATTTCTATTCCATCCATTTTCGATACAGTTTTTGATGTAGTATTCTTTTTGAGAGTCATCTTTACATTTTGTAAATATAACAATATTTGAACCCCACGGTAATTCTCCAACAAGCTGTTGGAGAACTGGATTATCTTTATATGAGAGATAAAACTGTCTCATATACCATAAGTTTTGAGATGAATATCCACTCTTTTCTCCAAACTCTTCTATCAGGTCTTTTGACATCTGTTCAACTACAGATTTACCCCAACCTAATGTTTCTTGCTTTTTTACTACCTCTTTTCCTATCTCAAAATACAACTCTATCATCAATCTATTAGCAGATAATATAGCTTTTGATTTGGCACTATATATTTTTTGTTTTATGTCTGTTAAAAAACTATTAAAATCACTACTATTTATTTGCAACTCTATCCCCTCTCATCATCTTAACAAATCTTTTTTCTATAGATTTCTCCGAAAAATAACTCAACACAAAATCACTTTAATTTTCCAAGTCTGCCAATAATTCCGTGCCAAAATCCAAGCATTACATATTTTAGATGTGTTAGATGTGGTTTTGATAGAATTGGGTACCCAATAATGTATCTAAATGATTTAAAAAACAGTGTGATTCTATGTAATGTATCTAAGCTTTTATCTCTCAGTGCCAAATGAAAAGCATTCCTTGTTATATAGTAGTGTCTTATTGGACTTCTGAGATTTACTTCTCTAAATCTAATATCTCTAGAACTATCACCTAGCTGATGTTCTATCACAACATCAGCATTTCCAATGATTTTGTACCCTTTATTTCTAGCTCTCCAACACCATTCTAAATCAACCCAATCTATAAAGAGATTTTCATCCATCAAACCAATATTATTTAAATATTTAGCGTTGAGTATCTTTCCAGAAGCAATAACTTGCATAACTTCATGTAATCCACTTTGAGGAAAAAACTGTTTAAATATAATCGGTGTCAATGAAATAAATCCATCAGATGATTTTTTCATACCATCAATAAATCTAGGAGCAATTGCTCCAACATTATCATAAATATCAAATATTTTAAGCATATCGCTTATATAGTTGTTTGGATAAATTGTGTCTTGATCTGAGAGCATTATATATTCGCTATATTTTTCTAAAGCATTTTTAATACCAACATTTTGTGCATAAGCTATTCCAAAATTATCTTCGAGATAAATAATTTCCACATCTTCATTTTTAAAAATCTGTAATTTTTCATCTTTATTTGGTGTATTATCAACGATAATAACCTTATCAGCCTGAGTAACTATACTATTAATTGATTTGCTTAATAGCTCTGTATTCGCATTGTATGTAACATAAATTACTGTTGTTTTCATGGGTTTATTCCTTGATTAAATATTTAATAGAACGAATATATTTTTAAATAATGAATATAATAAATAAATAGATATCAAAATCCATAAGAATAATTCTTGTTTAAATTTAGTCACAATATACGGTATTAAAAACACTATTGAAAAAAACATATAATTTGCAAGTCGATATGCAAATACTTCAATGAATGAAAATGTAAATAAAATAAAAAATCCTATTGATAGCATTTTGATAAAAATGATTGAATATTTAGATTCGTCAACAAATAAAATATTGAAATACAAAACTAAAAGCAAAAGAAAATTGCCCAAATTTATTGGATTAATAATATCAAGCTTATTCAATTTTTGCAACTCATAATAGATAAATATTTTTTCTGAAATAAAAGATGGTAAAAACTGTGCAATGTTAAATATAAATTGATTCATCAAATCATAGTGCATTACAACAATACCAAAAATTGGTAATAATGCATAAAATACCTTACTTAATTTTTTATGATTGATGAAATAAAAAAATATAAAAAAGATTGCTGAATAATGAAAAAGAGAGGCTAATAAGATTTTAAAACTAAATTTTCTGAAATCTTTTTCTACTATATCATTTAAAGCTATTATAAAAATAGCTATTGCTATTCCTGCCCTTATTTGTGTCATTTCTTGCAAAATAAAAAAAAATGAAATATATACAAATACGCTCAATATGACATTAGAAGAATATTTATTGATAGCTATTAATTTAAGCCAGACTCCCAAAATAGCAAAAATCAAAAAAAATGTTTGCTCATTCCCGCCAAAGATATATTTATTAAATTCATTTATTATCCAAAAAGCAGGTTCTTTGTCAATAAAATTAATCTCAAAAACTAAAGCCCCCGCATATGCTAAAGAATCTCCATCTATTCCTATAGGTCTAAAACCTGCTATTAAAATAAGTAAAATCCCAATAGGTAAAAAGTAAATTATATTTTTACTTATGCTTAATCTACTTATCAAAATCTAATCCCGTAGAAAAATCTTTTAGTAAAAATCACTATTTTATCAATCAATTTATCTTTAAATTTTCTATTTTTGTATTGGTTGTGATTTATATATTCAAAACATCCTTTCCCTTCTCTTGCACTCTCATCCATAAAACAAAACTTCTCACCATTTTTCCAAAGCACATAAGCAAAGCTTAATTGGTCTCGTTTGGTTTGAGTGTTTAGCTCATCCCACCAATCACTCATGATTTTTACAACTTTTTCACTATTATGTTTTCTAATTAAAATATTATTTTCACCTAGTCCAAATTGCACTGGAAAATCATCTTCTCTATAACAATCCATCTGTTTTTTTGTCTCATCATATTTTGTTTTACCAAGCACCACACACTCTTTTGCCTCTTCATACACACAACCTCTTGCAAAATGTTTTGGCACGGCCATATCATATTTGGTTAGGTATTTATTTGCTAGCTCATGAGGGTTATTTAAAATAGCGATATTTGCATCGACATATAAACTCCATTCATATTCGCTTAAAAATAGATGTGGAAGTATTTTATATTTTCTATTCATCATATTTGGTGGCATATCGCACTCTTTTATGAGCCTGATCTCCCAAATATCAGATTTTAAATACTGTTGGTCTGTAAAGCATATAAAATCACATCCTTCATAATTTTCTTTTGGCTCAATCAAATCATCATAATCGCCAAAAAGGGCAGTATATACTACAAGTCTGTTTCTCATCTCATCCATCTTTCATGCCACATCATAAATGTTAAAATCAACCAAATTTTATTTGCTCCAAAACTACTATTTTTAAGCCACTGTTTTTTTACTCTTTCAACCTCTGATACATTTAATATACTTGTTTTAGCTACTTTTTCACTATCAAGATACTCCAAAATATATTTTTTCTGCTCATCTCCAAACCACTCATTTAGAGGTATTCCAAATCCCATCTTTGGTCTATCCATCAACTCTTTTGGGATGTAATCATGCACGATTGATTTTAAGATATATTTTTTGTTTTCATCTTTGATTTTAAACTTGCTTGGAAGTTGGCTTACAAACTCTATGATTCTATGGTCTAAAAATGGCTCTCTTCCCTCTAAGCCCACACTCATATAGTTGCCCTATCAACTTTTACTAAAATATCATCAAGTTGATAAGTTTTATAATCTATCGCCATCATTTTATCAATAGAATCATTGTGTGAGTTTAGAAATATCTTATCATCAAAAGAAGTTTTTATAGTATTGGTCTTACCCAATAGTTTATCAACCTCTGATGGATTAAAATAATATGTTACACCGTTCATCATCTCTATCTCATCTTTTGCTTTAAGAAGAGTTTTTAACTTTTCATATCTATTTGCAAAGTTATAGGTTTTATTTACCTCAACTAAATATTTTGGGTCTATCGCTTCCATGATAGAACCTATCATATTTGACAAAGGCACTTTTGAAAACATCTTTTGGTATTTCAAACTTTGAGTATATTTATCATAGCCTCCAAATATTTCATCCCCTCCATCTGCACTTAGACTTACTGTTACATCTTTCCGTGCTAGTTGACTAACTAGTGTAGTTGGTATATTTGAAGCATCCCCAAAAGGCTCATCCCAGATTTCGCACATAAGAGGCAATAACTCTTGAGCATCTTTTTGGGTGCAATAATATTCTGTATGCTCAGTTCCTAGATGCTTTGCAACTCTTGCAGCATGATGAGCTTCGTTGTATTTTTCTTCATGAAAACCTATACTAAAAGTTTTTAGTTTTTCAGTTCTTTCTTTTTGAAGTATCGCTGTTACAGCACTACTATCATATCCACCACTTAAAAACATTCCTACGGGAACATCTGAAACCATTCTATATTCACAAGCAGATTTTAGAAGCTTCCCCGTCTCTTGTTTTGCTTCTTCAAAACTAATATCTAGCTTTGGCTTATTATAAGTGTCACAAACATCCCAATATTTATAAATTTTGAATTCTCTATTTTGAAGGTTTAATTCTGCATAATGTCCTGCTGGAAGTTTGTGAGTATGTTTAAATATTGTGTATGGTTCTAATATGTAACTGTATTGAAAATAGAGTGCTAAAGCATCTGTGTTTATTTCTTTTTCAAACTTTGGATGTTCATGAAAACTTTTTAGCTCACTAGAAAACATAAAAAGCCCATCTTTGAAGTAGTAATTGAGAGGTTTTACCCCAGCACGGTCTCGTATAAAAATCAACTTTTCATTTTCTTTATCGTGTATTACTATCGCAAACATTCCGATAAATTTATCAATAGCTTTTATTCCCCAGCAATGATAAGCTTTTAAAATAACTTCTGTATCGCTATGAGATTCAAAAATATATCCTTTAGTTTCAAGCTCTTTTGCAATCTCTGAGAAATTATAAACCTCACCATTAAATACAATTTCAAGATTTTGATGACTCATAGGTTGATGTCCATGAGCTGACAAATCAAGAATAGAAAGTCTTCTATGTCCTAAACCAATATTAGCTTGTGTAGTTTCATAAAAGCTATATCCACTATCATCAGGACCTCTATGATGGAGGACATCCGTCATTTTTACTAATGTTTGTTTGTCTGACTTATTTGAAAAATCACAAAAACCAGCTATTCCACACATCAGAAAGTCCTTCCAAGATTACCATTTAAGCCATCTTTTACTGCTTTTAGAATAAGTTTAAATCTTTTCGTAGCAATTTTAGGAACTAAAAAAAGATGAATCAAATAGTTATAAATAAGAAAAATAAATAAATTTAAAAAATAGCTGTATTTATTTTCTATAAAATTCTTATCCAAAAACACATGGTTTCTCATTCCATAATATATTTTAAATTCACTTGCTGTTGGTTCGTAGTGCGGATTTTTAGCTTTTGTAGTTGTCCATGTCCAATCAATATCTTTTAGCTTACTTTCACTGCAAAGATAAAGATTAAATCCAGAATTTGTCATCCTAAGTGTCCATTCATGGTCGTCGGCATAAACAAAAAAATCTTCATTTGGAAAGCCTATTTTTGCTATCACATCTTTAGCCAAAAATAAACCACCATAAGGAGCAACTTGACTCTTTAAAATCGGAAAATTACTATTATTACTATTATTACTATTATTACTATTATTACTATTATTACTATTATTACTATTACTATTATTATTTATTTTTTTCCATAGCCAATTTTTGATATGGAAATTTAAAAAGCTGTTTGTTTTATAACCAATTTGTTCACCCTTAGATAAAGCCAACATATTATTCGGATTAGAGTCTCTAAATGAGATTAAAACATTGTTTTTATCTTCACCAAGATATCCATAAGCAAGCTGTAATTCTTTAAGAGCATTTTCAAAAGGTACATTATCATCATCCAAAAGCCAAATAAATTCACATTGTGGGTTATCATAAGCCTCTTCAAGTCCCCTTTTAAATCCACCAGCGGAACCATAATTGTCATCAAGATAAAGAACTTTTATTTTATCGCTTCCTAACTCTTGCTCATAAGCTTGTAGCTGTTCTCTACTTTGTGGTACTGAATTGTTATCAACTACTATAACTTTTGACACTCCCTCTCTCAAAGCCCCATCTATAACTTGTTTAAGTAGATGAAATCTATTTCCGTATGTTACTGTTACTGCAAATGTGGTCATTTTATCAACTTTTTTATTAGCTTTTTAATTCTATCATCAACGATTATTTTTAAAATAACAAGTGGCTCTTTTAATTCTTTTATTATATATGTTAATAAGACCAACTTATAATAAAATGGTAGAATTGAAAATTTTGACTTATCCAATGTTATTTTATCTTTATAAACATCTTTTAAAACATACCTGATAAAAGAATTTTCACTAAAATCTACTACTTGATTTACATTCAGATTTCTATAATGTATTAAATTGCTGTCTAAAATATTATTATATTTGTAAATAAAATTTTCTATTTTATGATTTTCTAAATTTACTTCTTGAGTAATTCCATTATCTATAATTTTTTCAACTTTCTTTAAAATCATGTTGTAAGAAATCGCTTCATCAACAATTGAATCGGGAAAACTCGCTTGTGTATCTAAAAATATTATTGGTATTGTTCTCATTGCATTTTCTAAAAGAACTGTAAATCCACTTACAGGCATGGAATCTATATAAATATTCACAATATTTAAATATTCTAAATATTTACAGTATTCTAATTGTTCAATTAATATTAGCCTGTTTTGAAATTTATTTTTCATTTTTACCCATTCACTTGATTCAGGATTGATACCGATAATTACGAAATATGAGTTATAAATATTACCTAAAATCAAATCAACAACATTGTTAAAATCTAATTCTTTAGTCGCAGAGTATTTATATGGAGAACCACCACTAAGAAAAACTACTGAATTTTTATCTATATTTAATTGTTCTCTTAGAATTTCATTTTTACTACGATTTATTTCAGAAGTAATAATTGGAATATCTAATATTTCAGATTTTAATATTTTTCTATATTTTAGAGAGTTAGTTTTTGCTCTTGATGATAAATCCATTACAACATCTACAATTGAAATGCCAAACCAAGAACGATGCTCTGCATGATTATATAAAAATATAGGAATATTCCAATTAGAGTGACCAAATGCCAAAAGAGGAAAATAATCTTCGGGATGAATGTGCATGATTATACGGTCATATTTACTTGAAATATCTCTAAGTTGTTTAGCTTTTTCCATTACTTCTCCATCAGATAAAAACATTACGGAGCACTGTTTGTTTTGACATATTTCTGATAATGAATTTGGAACTACAAAATTATTTCTTGTAAATAATAAATCATGCTGATTACTTTCTGAGTAATTAATTGCATGTTCAACAATTCTTGTATGTCCCCCATGTTTGTAAGCTTCAGACATAATAATTAATGATTTATTTAATTTATTTTCTGTAAATTGAAACGGGATATTTTCTGAAATATCTAATAAATGATATTCTAATAATGGATTATGCAAAGAACCATTAGGATTGTTTACTGCAAAATCAGCATAAAAATCAAGTAATTTAAACTTATCGTTCATTATTGATTCGTTAATAATTAATTTTTCTATTTCTTTTAAAAAATTAAAATTATTCGTTAATATTTCACTCTCCACTCAAATATCCCCTCAAACTAAAATACAAAAATATAATATAAATCAAATAATTTACCATAAATGCTATAGTAACTCCAATTAGTCCATACATATTTACAAACAACACTACAAATCCAACAAAACTCCATACAAAAAATATTTCACTAAATATAAATAGCTTTGTCATCGCTTTAGCCACCATGATATATCCTAGTAGCCAAGCAGCGATTTTTATCACATCACCGATAAGTTGATACAAAAAGAGCTCTGCCATAGGTGAAAACTTATCTGTAAAAAATATCTGTATTATATAGTCTCGAAATAAATAAATACCCAAAGCCATCACTATAACTATAGGCATAATTATTTTATACCCATAAAGAAGTTCTGCTCTTAACTCTACTTTATCCTGAATACTTGAGAGTTTTGGAAGATAATAAACCCCTAAAGTAGTAGTGATTAGCATAAGATAAGTCTCGCTTATCCGCCAAATAGCTTGCCAATACCCAGCTTCATCCCAGCCTATATTTGTACCTATATAATCTCTCACATACATATGTGACACTGGTATCATTGTAGCACTTACAAGAGCCATAGCAGAGTATTTGAGAAGTTTGTTTCTATACTCTACGTCCATACTTCCCAAAAACATAGAGAGCTTAAACCAACTACTTTTTAGCACAAAAGCTAAAGTAACAAAAAAGACTATCGACTGAGAGATAATTCCTGCTATCAATGCACCATAAAGCTGATAGTTTATAACCAAAACAATAGTTACAGCCAATCCAAAAAGTGAGCCAACTATATTTAAAATAGTCAGTTTTTTGATCTCTTTTTGACCATTTAATATAGAAGTCAAAAGTCCATTTAACACAAAAAATACAATCGTAATTGCAAATACTATAAATATTGAGCTATATTCATTTGTTTGAAGTAACTTCATAGAGATTAAATCTGCAAAAAATATAATGGCTATCGCCATTGGAACTATCAAGACAAGTGAAATTTTTAAAGCATTGCTCCATATTTTTTGTTTGGTTGTTTCATCGTCATAATGCTCGGCTGTGTATTTCACAACACCACTATTTACTCCAGCACTAGCAACTGAACTCATCATCCCTATAAAGTTTTGCATTTGTCCCATTAGAGCCAAACCAGATGGACCGACATAAACAGCCACTATTTTTATGCTTATAAAACCAGCTATTACTTTTATAATAGTTGATATGGCTGATAGGATTGAGGTTTTAATTAAAGTCAATTTCTTTTATCACTTTCGCAGGATATCCACCTGCTATTACATTTGCAGGTATTGATTTTGTAACAACTGAGCTATTTGCTATGACGCTATTTTTTCCTATAGTTACACCTTTTAGTATTTTTACATTTGATCCGATAAATACATTCTCTTCTATTGTAACTTTTGCTGTTTTTGGATTTCCACCCATTCTTTTCTCTGGATGTAAGTCATGAAAATCACTATCAGTTACTTCAAAATTTGGTCCAATGAGCGTATTTTTACCTATTTCTATTCCTTCGCCTTCACTTACAAGCATAAAATTATTATTTATCCAAATATTGTCACCTAAAATTATTTTTGAATGTTTTTTTCTTGCTTCTATATATCCATATCCACTATAAAGATGAGGACTAGGTCTGACACCAAGATTTACATTTTTACCAAACATAATTGTACCCCCCCTAATAGTTGTGTGGGTTGATTATAGATTGGATGGCCAATTACATTTTGACAATTTGACAATAGTTTGTATTTCAAGATTCGTGGATATTGAAATAAATAATAACCAGCTAAATTCTTGAGTTTTCGCTTAACCTTAAAAGCAAATTCATTTATAGTCATTTAAAACCTTTACTATTTTTTCACTATCTTCCAAACTTTGCACACCACTAATAGGCAAACTCAAGACTTCATCGTGTATTTGTTCACTTATAAGATAACTTTCGTTATTCCATTCTTTATATGCCACTTGTTTGTGTGGTGGTATTGGATAATGAATAAGTGTTTGGATTCCATTATCAAGTAGATATTTTTGTAACTCATCTCTTTTAGCGGTTCTTATTACAAACAGATGCCAAACATGATTATCATCTGCTCTCACTGTTGGCAAAATGATGTTGTTATTTTTAATATTTTCTAAATAGTAATTTGCTATTTTTCTTCTTTGTTCGATTTCATTATCAAGATATTTTAATTTAACTCTAAGAAACGAAGCTTGTATTTCGTCAAGACGACTATTGACACCTTTATAAAGATTTTCATACTTTTTATGACTTCCATAATTAGCTAAAGCTCTAATAGTTTGAGCTAATTCTTCGTCGTTTGTTGTAACAGCTCCACCATCACCTAAAGCACCAAGATTTTTCCCTGGATAAAAGCTAAATCCACTTGCATCTCCTAAATTACCACTTCGTTTATTTCCAAAATATGCACCGTGAGATTGAGCAGAATCTTCTATAACTTTAAGATTATATTTTTTTGCAATTTCATTAATTTTATCCATCTCACATGTTTGCCCATATAAATGCACTGGCAAAATAGCTTTTGTTTTTGATGTGATTTTTTCTTCTATTTTAGATGGATCAATTAAATAACTATTTATATTTGGTTCAACTAAAATAGGAACTAAATTATTTTCTGAAATAGCAAGTATTGAGGCAATATAAGTATTGGATGGAACGATTACCTCATCGCCATCGTTCATAATTCCAAGTTCTTTATAAGCCCGAAGAATTAAAATAAGTGCATCTAGTCCATTTGCTACACCTATCGCATATTTAGCCCCACAGTACTGGGCAAACTCTTTATCAAACTCTTTACATTCATTTCCTTGGATATACCAACCACTATCTATTACTCTAGTACAAGCTTCTATTAATTCAGCTCTATATTGAGCATTCAAACCTTTTAAATCTAAAAATGGAATCATCTTTTATTTTCCTTTACAATTATCACATATTAAAGTTCTATCACACTTTTGTCCACATTTACAAACATAACCCTTATGCTTCGCAGGGTTTCCATACCAAAGTTCTTGATGACCAATATTTTTAGTTACAATACTTCCAGCCCCAATCATTGCATATTCCCCTATAGTAATGCCCCCAATAACTGTACTATTTGCACCGACTGAAGCTGATTTTTTGATTGTGGTTTTTAAAAACTCTTTTGGATATTGTTTACTTCTTGGTAAAAAATCATTTGTAAAAGTTACATTTGGTCCAATAAAAACATTATCTTCTAAAGTTATACCATCCCATATTTGAACACCACTTTTAACTGTTACATTATCTCCTATAGCTACATCATTTTCTATAACAACACCTGCATTTATATTACAGTTATTTCCAATTTTAGCATTTTTTAAAACTACACAAAACTGCCAAATATTTGTATTTTCCCCAATATTTGAAGATTGAACATCTGCTAATTTATGAATCATTTTTAACTACTTCTAAAAATGTATCATAATCAGTTATATAATCACTGGCATCATAATATTCATCTGCTAAAACCATAAGTACACAATCAGAGCTAAATTCATGCATCGTTCCCCAAATAAGAGCATCTTGAAAAAGTCCTAAATTTGGTTTATTTAGTTCATATGTTTCTTTTGTTGTTCCATTATCTAAAGTCACTTTGCAACTACCATTCACAGCTACTAAAAACTGTTTAGTTTTATAGTGGGAGTGATTCCCTCTTGGAACTCCTTCTTGAGTACCATAGATATAAAAAACTCTTCTTACATCAAAAGGTATTTGCCTATTGGCTTCAAGTGCCACAAGTTGACCTCGGTGGTCTCCTAATATTTTTAGATTATATATTTTTGTGTTTGACATTCTTAACTCCTATAAAACTCTCTATACCATTTAACGAAATTTTTTATTCCTATTTCAAGTGATGTTTTTGGTGAATAATTAAAATCTTTCATTAAATCATCTATATCTGCATAAGTTGAAATTACATCACCATCCTGTAAAGGCTTAAAATTTTTAACAGCTTTTTTATCAAGAGCATTTTCTAAAATTTCAATAAATTTTAATAGTTTTTCTGGTTTATTATTTCCAATATTATAAATTTTGTATTGAGCTATTGGATAGCCAACCTCATCGAACAATCTATTTTCTTTCATCGGGTTATCGATAACATTTACTATTCCATTAATAATATCATCAATATATGTAAAATCTCTACTCATTTCACCGTTGTTAAAAACATCAATTGGCTTATTATTTAATATCGCATCCGTAAAAATAAAAGGAGCCATATCTGGTCGTCCCCATTCACCATAAACCGTAAAAAATCTCAATCCAGTTGTTTTTATGCCATATAAATGACTGTAAGTATAAGCCATTAGTTCATTTGATTTTTTTGTTGAAGCATATAAACTAATTGGATTATCCACTCGATCAGAAGTTTTAAATGGCTGAATTTTATTTGATCCATAAACACTAGAACTACTTGCAAAAATCAAATCTTTAACTCCATAATGACGACAGCCTTCAAGAATATTCATAAAACCTATAATATTACTTTTAATATAAACATGAGGATTTTTTAAAGAATATCTAACTCCAGCCTGTGCCGCCAAATTAATAACAAGATCAAATTTTTCATTTTCAAATATTTTATAAATATTCTCCGTATCAGCTAAATCAACATAATAAAAAGAATGTTTTGAATATTTATAACTAGCTATTTTGTTATTTTGAACCAATTCATTTTTTTCTATGCCAAGCTCTTTTAATCTTGCATATTTTAAATTTACATCATAATAATTATTGATGTTGTCAAGACCAATAACCTCATCGCCTCGTTCTAAAAGCTTTCTTGCTAAATGAAAACCGATAAAACCAGCAGTTCCTGTTATTAATATTTTTTGTTTTTTATTATTTATCATTTAATCCATTTTCTAAGTTATATTTTAATTGTTGAAACGATTCAAGATATTTATCTTTTTTATTTAATATTTCGATAATTTCATTTTCATCATAAACATGAGAAGATAAATTTATTTGTTCTATCATTTCGAGCCATATTTTTTCGTCATTTAAAATATTTTGAGCAAAACCTTCTTTAAAAGCTTCTCGAGGATTTTTTATTTCAAAACCCAAAAACTCAAGATATCTTTTTAATGCTTTCCAGCTCATTTCATAAGTGAATTCAAACCGTTTTACTATTAAATCAAGATAAATATCGCCAAAACCTTCATTAATAAGTTCGTCATATTTTTTAACGGCTTCTTCGTATCTTTTTAAAGCATTAGAAAAATTATATAAGCCATCTTTGGCTCTAAGCTGTTTTGTAGAACTATATATAACTTTACCAGTTGAAATAACTCTATTTTTAAATCTGTCTTCAGCTGTTGCAATATTTTTTATATCTATTTTTATCAGAGTTTCAAGTTTATTAACTTCGTCATCAATTAAATAATTTGATTTAAAATTTTGATCATCATATGCGATATCGATATCGCTATTTATCTTAGCTTCACCGTTTGCTTGAGAACCGTATAAATAAATTCTTGTTGGTTTTGCATATTTTAAAATAATTTCTTTCACTCGATTAATAATTGTTGTTTTTGTCATTTATTAACTAACCAATTTTGAAATAGAATCTAAAATATTTTTTAGATCATTTTTTAATTTATAAATTTTATTTAATATATTCATAGCTATTTCATCGTTATCATCGTAATCATGAGCGATTTCATTTCTTAAATCTCGTATTTCAAACCAATCATCAACATTTACGATATTGATCGATTCTAATTGATTTAATATATCCAAAAAAGGCTTATTTATATTTTCTCCATGATAAAAAAGAACAGCTTTAAAAAGTTTTGCTTCCATACTATCTTGAAGTTTAGAAAATCTATAAATAATCTGATCGCTGTATGCTAAATATTCGATATTATTTATAATATTTTTAAAATTATTATTATTCAATGGAAATTGATATTTATTATTTAATATTTCAAAAGCATTTTCAAGTCGTAATAAATGCTTATTGCATTCTTTTAAATTATCGATAATTTTTTGTTTATAAATTAAAGTTTTATGCCCCATTGTTTCGCCTCTTGTTCAATTAATCTTGATGAATCTATATTAAATACAACATCTATTTTTTGCTCACCTAATTCTCGTTTTATTTTAGCTAGAAACTTAATTTTTTTATCAAAAAGATTTGAAAAATCGTTTAAAACTAAATATAAATCGATATCACCGCCTTTTTTGTTATCGTCAATACGACTACCAAAAAGATATATTTCGCCTTCTTGAAATATCTCATAAAAATATTTTTTAATAACAAATATATATTTTTCTGAAAGTCGCATGTATTTTTATTTTTTGTATTTTTTTAAATACCATTCGATAGTTTTAATAATTCCTGTTTCAAAGTTTTCATCTGCTTTCCAGCCGAGTTCATTTTCAATTTTTGAAGCATCGATTGCATATCGTCTATCGTGTCCAAGTCTGTCCGTAACATAACTAATTTGATTTTTGTAACTTGTAGTTTTTGGCAATTTTTGATCGAGAATTTCGCAAATTTTATTAGCGATGTAATTATTTTCTCGTTCGTTTTTTCCGCCAATATTATAAGTTTCACCAGCTCGACCTTTATGAAAAGCTAAATCTATTCCTTTGCAATGATCAAGAACATAAAGCCAGTCGCGAATATTTTTGCCGTCGCCATAAATTGGAATATTTTTTCCAGCCAGTGCATTTCGAATAATTGTCGGAATTAATTTTTCGTCATGCTGTTTTTCACCGTAATTATTAGAACAATTCGTAATTATCGTATCAAGTCCATAAGTATGATGATAACTTCGAACAATCAAATCACTTCCAGCTTTACTTGCTGAATATGGCGAATTTGGAGCATACGGTGTTTGTTCTGTAAATAATCCTGTTTCTCCAAGAGTTCCATAAACCTCATCAGTCGAAATATGATGAAATCGACCTGAAATATTATATTTTTTCCAAAATCTATAAGCGATATCGATGAGGTTGTGAGTTCCGTTTATATTAGTCTCAATAAATGTATGTGGATTTAAAATCGAATTATCAACATGTGATTCAGCGGCAAAATGAATAACACCAATAAATTTATATTCATTAAATAAAAATTCAACAAGCTCTTTATTTAAAATATCACCCTTAATAAATTTATATCTTGAATTATTTTCGATTTCTTTTAAATTATCTAAATTTCCCGCATAAGTTAATAAATCAAGATTAACAACAAAATAATCTTCATATTTATTTAAAAAATATGGCACAAAATTACTTCCGATAAAACCTGCCCCGCCTGTGATTAAAATGTTAAATTTTGAATTTTGAATTTTTAATGATTCAGTCATTTTTATATTTGCTCCTGTTTTGAACGATTTAAAACTATATTTTCTTTCATGATTCAAAATTTATAATTAAAAATTCAACATTGCTTTTAAGCTATCTTTCCAATATGGAATCTCGATTCCAAAAGTTTCTTTTATTTTTCGTTTATTTAAAACAGAATAAAAAGGTCTTTTAGCTTTTGTTGGATATTCGAAACTTTCAATAGGTTCAATTCGTGTATTTAATTTTGACATTTTCACGATTTCTTTTGCAAAATCAAACCAACTAATTGCTCCTTCGTTCGAATAATTATAAATTTCTACCTCATCGTTATTTATTTTTGGCACAATATCTAATATAACTTTTGCCAAATCTCTCGCATAAGTTGGAGTTCCAATTTGATCATAAACAACTCGCAAATTTTCTCGCTCTTTGCCATATTTCAAAATAGTTTTCACGAAATTATTTCCAAATTGCGAATAAACCCAAGAAGTTCGAATAATTATGCTATTTACTGGATTGATATTTAATAAATATTCTTCACCAATTAATTTCGATTTGCCATAAGCTCCAATCGGATTTGGAAGATCTGTTTCGATATATGGCTTATAATTTTTACCATCAAATATATAATCCGTAGAAACATGAATTAATTTTATCTTCAAACTTTTAGATATTTCAGCAAGATGTTTTATTGCTGTTCCGTTGATGAGGTTTGCAATTTCTTTTTCATCTTCAGCTCGATCAACAGCCGTATAAGCTCCACAATTAATTATCGCATCGATTTTATTTTCATTAACAAATTTTTCAATATCGTCGTAACGACTAATATCTAATTCATCGCGATCTGTAAAAACAAATAAATAATTTTTATAATTATTTGCAAGATATTTTATTTCAGAACCAAGTTGCCCATTTGCACCAGTAACAAGAATCTTTAACAAATTAAATTTCTCCAAAAATAAGTAAATCTTTTGAATCTGCTAATTTTGGCTGAATTTTATCTTTTACTGATAAAACAAAATCGCTTTCTGGTAATTTCCAATCTATGCCAAAATCAGAAAACAAAACTCCGCGATCATGTTCAGGCGAATAATATTCATCAACTTTATATAAAACAGTTGCTGAATCTGATAAAACAATAAATCCATGAGCAAAACCTTTTGGAATTAACATCTGTTTTTTATTATCCGAAGATAATTCAACTGCAACATGTTTTCCAAAAGTTGGCGAACCAACTCGAATATCAACCGCAACATCAAGAATAATTCCATTAATTACTCGAACTAATTTTGTTTGAGCTTTCGGAGAAAGTTGATAATGCAAACCTCTCAAAACAGCTTTTGACGATTTACTTTCGTTATCCTGAATAAAATTAATCTTATAACCTAAAAATTTTTCTAACATATCTTCTCGAAATGTTTCAGAAAAATATCCACGATGATCGCCAATAACTTTTGGTTCAATAACGATGATTTCAGGAATTTCCATTTTTGTAAATTTCATAATTTATTTGACCTTTTTAATTAAATATTTACCGTAGCCACTTTTTTTAAGCGGTTCAGCTAATTTCAATAACTGATTTTTATCAATCCATTTATTAATATATGCGATTTCTTCGATACAAGCAATTTTCAAACCTTGTCGTTTTTCGATAGTTTCTATAAAATTACCAGCTTCAAGCAAAGATTCATGAGTGCCTGTGTCTAACCAAGCAAAACCACGACCCATTAATTTAACTTCAAGTTCATTATTAATTAAAAATTGTTCATTAACAGAAGTTATTTCTAATTCACCTCGATGAGACGGTTTGATTTTTTCAGCAATTTCTATAACTTTATTTGGATAAAAATACAAGCCTGTAACAGCATAATTACTTTTTGGACTTTTTGGTTTTTCTTCTAACGAAATAGCATTGTTATTTTTATCAAACTCGATAACACCGTATCGTTCAGGATCATTAACATAATAACCAAAAACAACTGCTCGTTTTTTATTTTCTACAATATTAATAGAACTTTTTAATAATTTTATAAAACCATCACCATAAAAAATATTATCACCAAGAATCAAAGCAACATCATCAGATCCGATAAATTGTTTGCCCAAAATAAAAGCTTGAGCTAAACCATCAGGTGATGGCTGTTCAATATAAGATAAATGCAAACCCAAATCTGAACCGTCTCCGAATAAATCAACAAATCTTGATAAATCTTTCGGAGTTGAAATAATTAAAATTTCACGAATTCCTGCTAACATTAAAACAGATAACGGATAATAAATCATCGGTTTATCATAAATAGGAATTAATTGTTTTATTGTTGCTTTTGTAATTGGATAAAGTCGTGTTCCACTGCCACCAGCTAAAATTATGCCTTTCAATTTTAAAAATCCTTTAAATTTAAAAAGATATTTTATCTAGATTACAAATAATTAATTATATTTCTTAAAAGTTCTGTATTTCATTCAATGGCATAATTTCCTAAAAATAATTTAATAGGAATTTTATAAATGAATTTATCAGCTTCTATTCTTTCGTTAATTGGAAACACTCCATTAATTAAATTAAATCGATTTTCTCAACACGGTTCTGTTCATGCAAAATGCGAATTTTTAAATCCGTTTGGTTCAATAAAAGATCGAGTGGCTTTTAATATTATAAAAAGTGCTATCGAACGGGACGAAATTAATAAAAATTCGATAATTATCGAAGCAACAAGCGGAAATACGGGCATTGCACTTTCTGGAATTGGTCGAGTTCTTGGTTTGCGAGTAATAATCGTCATGCCTGAATCAATGAGTCGCGAACGACGAGCAATCATGAAACAGCTTGGAGCTGAATTAATTTTGACTCCTGCTAATTTAGGCATGTCGGGAGCAGTTGAAAAAGCAAAAGAACTTGCTCAAACTGAACCAAACTCTTTTTTGGCTAGTCAATTTTCAAATAGCGATAATCCTGAAGCACATTTCAAAACAACTGGTCATGAAATTTGGAATCAAACTCACGGCAAAATCGATATTTTTGTTGCTGGTGTCGGCACAGGTGGAACTATTTCTGGTGTTGCAAAATATTTAAAATTAAAAAATCCAAAAATCAAAATTATCGCCGTTGAACCTTTTGAATCGCCTGTTATTTCTGGTGGCAAAGCTTCGGCTCATAAAATTCAAGGAATCGGTGCTGGTTTTATTCCATCAAATTTAAATTTAAATATTATCGATGATGTCATTAAAATTTCTAGTGATGATGCAATTAACGAAGCGAGAGAACTTGGTCAAAAAGATGGAATTCTCGTCGGAATTTCTAGCGGAGCTAATTTATTAGCCTGTAAAATAATTGCAAATAAATTAGAAAATCATGGTAAAAATATCGTTACGATTTTAAATGACGGTGGCGAACGATATATCAGCACCGAATTATTTAATTAAATTATCATGCTAGTTCATATCTGTTGTTCGGTTGATAGTCATTATTTTCTCGAAGAATTGCGAAAAGAGTTTCGAGATGAAAAATTAATTGGCTTTTTTTATGACCCGAATATTCATCCGCATGGCGAATATTTATTAAGATTGCAAGATGTCAAACGAAGTTGCGAAATTTTAAATATTGACCTCATCGAGGGAAATTATAATTATGAAGCTTGGCTTGAACGAGTTCGCGGTTTGGAAGATGAACCAGAAAAAGGTAAAAGATGTTCAGCCTGTTATGACGATCGACTTTCTGAAACTGTTAAAAAAGCAATTGAATTAAACGAAAAAAAATTTACAACTTCGTTATTAATGTCCCCGTTGAAATCTCAAGAAAAATTAAAAAAGCTTGGTGATAATTTATATAAACAAACTGGAATCGAGTTTATTTTTCGAGATTATCGTTCTGGCAACGGAGCTGAAAAGCAAAATTTAGCCGTGAAAAATAATTTGTTATATCGTCAAGATTATTGCGGTTGTATTTTTGCTTTAACAAAACAGCGAGAAACTAAAAGCCAAATTATCGATGAAATATTTTCGCCAATATCTCGTCAAATTCTTCCTGCTTCAATCGAAGAACGATTAAATTTTTATAATAATTTAAATAAAAATGATGTGATATTTAAAGAGAATTTTTTAAATTATAGATTATTATCGGGTCGAGTTGTTATAAATAATTTGGCTGTTCCGTCAAGATTTTTATTTTATTCGCATTCGGAACGAAATTTAATTAATGGCAAAATTGAGAAAATTATCGATGAGGTCGGATATTTTAATCGTGATAATTTAAAAATATTGTCGTTAAATAAATTAAACAAATTATTAAATACGAATTTTAAAAATATATTTGAAATAAATATTTCGATTGAAGATGAGTTAAAAGTTCGTGAAATTGTTGATAAAAATAGATATTCGCTTTCGATAATTTTAATTTTGGAAAATTTGCCAAATAATAAAATCGAAATCGAGATAAATTCGAAAATATATTTCGATTCACGAGAATATAAAATTTAGCAAAATAGCTAAGCCTGTTTTTAATTATCTTGTTTTTGATACAATTCCACTCAAATTTTGATTTTTTTAATCATAATTTCAACGAACAACAATTCTCGAAAGGTTGCAAATTAATATTTAAATATTATTTGTGAATGGTTGTTTTAGATTAAACCTTTCAAACAAAAATTTAGAGGAGTAGCAATTGGTTACTATTAAAGATCTTTTAGAATCAGGTGTTCATTTTGGTCATCAAACAAGACGATGGAATCCAAAAATGAAAAAATTTATATTTGGTGTTCGAAAAAATATTTATATTATCGACTTACAAAAAACATTAAGATATTTCAGATACACATATAATATCGTTAAAGAAGCTGCGGCTGAAGGCAAAACGATTCTTTTCGTTGGAACAAAAAAACAGGCTAGAGCATCAATTCAAGAGTGGGCTGAAAAAGCTGGAATGCCTTATGTAAATAACAGATGGCTCGGTGGAATGCTTACAAACTTTTCAACAATTAAGCAATCATTAAAAAAACTTGAGATTATTCAACAAATGGAAGAAAATGGTCAAATGACTCTTTTAACAAAAAAAGAGGCATTATCACTTAGACGAAAAAAAGAGAAACTTCTTGCTTATTTAGGTGGCATTAAAGAAATGAAAGCTCTTCCAGATATGCTTTTTGTTGTTGATGCTGTTCGAGAAAAAATTGCTATTCAAGAAGCTAGAGTTCTTGGAATTCAAGTTGTTGCTCCGCTTGACACAAACTGCGATCCTGATGTTATCGATTATCCAATTCCTGGTAATGACGATGCAATTCGATCAATTAATTTATTCTGTAAAGAAATGACAGAAGCAATTCTTGAAGGTCGAGCGGAAGCACGAGACGGTGAAACATCAAATGATACAGTTGTTGAAGCCGTTGATGAAGAAATGATCGCTCATTTAAATAGTCCTGATATTACTGACAATCTTCCAACTGTGATTGACGATGAAGAAGACGAAGACGAGGATAAATAACGATGGCAAACATAACCGCTCAAATGGTAAAAGAGCTACGAGAAGCAACAGATGCTCCAATGATGGATTGCAAAAAGGCTCTTGTAGAATCTAACGGCGATTTTGATAAAGCTGTCGAGTTTTTACGAAAAAGTGGAATGGCAAAAGTTGCTAAAAAAGGTGATCGAATTGCCAATGAAGGTCTTGTTGAAATAGCTATTAATTCAGATTTTAAATCTGGAACTGTTGCTGAAATTAACAGTGAAACAGACTTTGTTGCTAAAAATGAAACATTTCAATCTTTAGTAAAAGAAGCTACAACTTATTTTCATTCGTCATCTTTTGTTTCGATTGATGAAGCTCATAACGGTTCTTATGGAACATCTACTTTTGGTGAATATTTCACAACTGCAACTTCTAAAATTGGCGAAAAAATCGTTTCTCGAAGATTTGCAAAATTAACTGGCGATCTCGTTAATGGCTATGCTCATTCAAACGGTAAAGTTGCTGTTATTATTGCTATCGAAACCAATGTTGCTGATTCACTTAGAGATTTTGCAAAAGATATCGCTATGCATGCTGCTGCTATGAAACCAAAATATCTAAATGGTTCAGAAATTCCTGAAGATATTATCGCAAAAGAAAAAGAAATTGCTTCTGAACTTCTTCGAAAAGAAGGTAAAAGTGAAGCAATGTTCGAAAAAATTATGCCGGGTAAAATCAAAAAATTCATCGAAGATAATACTTTAGTTGGTCAAAAATTCGTCAAAAACGATAAATTATCAGTTGAACAAGCTTTAAATGATGCTGCAAAATCAGCTGGTGGAAAAGCTAAATTAGTTGGTTATGTTCGATACGAACTTGGCGAAGGTATCGAGAAAAAAACTGGATTATCTTTTGCTGAAGAAGTCGCTGCGGCAACAAAATAATTTATTATTAATGTGCTAAAAGCCGAAAATTTATCTCATTCTTTTGGCTACTCCCTCTTTGAGGGATTAAATCTCGAGATTGCTCCTCGTGAAAAAGTTGCAATCGTCGGGGTTAGCGGTAGCGGAAAATCTACACTTCTACATATTCTCGCTGGAACAATCGTTCCAAATAGCGGAACAGTTTCTCATTTTGGAACTTCTTATCTATCTCGCACCTCATCTGATCGCGAACGATTTCGTCGAGAAGAAATAGGAATAATCTTTCAATCTCATTATTTATTTAAAGGTTTCACGGCTCTTGAAAATTTGCAAGTTGCTTCTATTTTGTCAAAAAAAGAGATCGATCATGATTTAATTAAACGATTTGGTTTAGAAAATATGTTAAATCAAAAAGTTACGGAATTATCTGGCGGACAACAGCAACGAGTTTCGATAGCAAGAATATTAACAAAAAAACCAAGAATCGTTTTTGCTGATGAACCAACTGGAAATCTTGACCGTGAAACTGCAAATAATGTCATCGAAACTATTTTTAAATATATCGATGAGGTAAATGGCATTGCCGTTATCGTAACTCACGATGAAAATTTGGCAAATCGTTGCGACACGATTTATAAATTAAAAGATGGAATTTTCGAAAAAATAAAATAAAATGGCTTTTAAAGATTATTATAAAATTCTTGAAATTAGCAAAACCGCAACTACGGATGATATAAAAATTGCTTATCGCAAATTGGCGAAAAAATATCATCCTGATATTAATAAAAATGCTGATGCTGAAGATAGTTCAAAGAAATCAACGAAGCTCAAGAAGTTTTACAAGATATAAATAAACGATATAAATACGATATAACTTATAAAACTGAAAAGCAAAAACGGGAAGCTGAACAAAAAGCTCGTGAAGAAGCTGAAAAGCAAAAACGAGAAGCCGAACAAAAAGCTCGTGAAGAAGCTGAACGACAAAAACAGGAAGCCGAACAAAAAGCTCGTGAAGAAGCTGAAAAGCAAAAACGGGAATCTGAACAAAAAGCCCGTGAAGAATTTCTTGAAAAGCGAAAGAACCCTTTAAAAGATGGTGAATTAGTTTGGTGCGGAAAATATTTTCAAGATTTTAATATTGATTCGAAAAGATATAATATTTTATCGTTTGAAATTTTTGCTAAAAATATTTTTGAGAAATATAAAATTGCTGAATTAAAAAAAGCTAATGTAGAAAAGGAACAGATTTATTTTAATAAAACCTTTGTTTTTCGAGATTTTGTTCCACCTGTTAAAAGAGTTGTTGATATTCCGCCAAAAATAGAAAATCTTCAACCGAAAGGTGAATTTGAAAAAACGGTTGATTTTGAAACTCGAAAAGCAGTTTGGGAGAAAAATAAAAATGAGCTTGAATTAAAATATAAAAATGAATTAAATTCAGCGAATATTGAGTTTGAGCAAAATTTGAAATCTCAAAAAGATAAATATGAAACTGATAAAAATATTGAATTGACTAAATTTAACGGTGAAAAATATAATTTTGAAAGTGCATATATTCAAAAACGAGAAAAAGTAATTAAAAATTTTGATATTTGGTTTAAAAATAATCGAAGTGAAATGTTTAATAATTTTTTAGGTTCTCAAACTGTTTCGATGGTTTATAATGCAGATATCGAAGAATTCGCTGTTTCGGTCGAGTCGCAACATAAAATTATTTTTAAATTTAATATATTTGTTCCGCAATTTGTTGCTCAAGAATTTAAAAACTCTGTTAAAAACTTTCGTTTTAGTTTTGTGAAACAGGCAGATAAATTTATTTTGGAAAATATAAATGTGTTGTTTCAAGATAAAGAGTTTTTTGCTAAAGATTTTGATAAAAATATTTTTATTGAAATTGAAAAGCAAAGAGTTAGAGAACTTCGCATACAAAAAGTGAAAGATTTTGTTGTTGCGATTAAAGATTTTATTGTTGAAAGACCGAAAACATCTATTCTTATTTCTATAATTTTATTAACTTTAATATACTTCAATATTTATATACCTATAAAATATCAATATTTCGTTGGCACAACAAACTCATTCACAGCAGGTCAATTCACAATTCGCTCATCAACTTTTATTGATAACAAAAACGGTTATATGTGGGAAAAACCAAAAAAAGATGAAATGAATTGGTACAATGCAAAAAGTTATTGTGAAAATTTAAATCTTGACGGTTACAGCGATTGGAAATTGCCATCAAGAGATGAACTTCACACTTTAATGACAGCTTATTACGGTAAATATGATTCAAATCGTGATACTTGGTTTAACAATAATGAACATAAAAGAAACGACGGTCTATTTCTCCCAAAAGAAATTAGCGGAATGTTTGTTAAAGTTGGATCGTGGTATTGGTCATCAAGTATAAACGAAACTTATAGTTCCTATTCATGGATTGTTGGTTTCAATAGTGGAGATGGCAATTGGAATGGTCAGGCTGATGATTATTTCGTGGTTTGTGTCCGAGACCTATGAAGTTTTTGGCTTTTAAATAAAGCTAGAAATTCGTAGGTCTCATTAGACACGGCTTTTTAGCCGTGGCTTGACCAAACAAAACAAAATCATCTTCCCGCGACAACAAGTCGCGGGTTGCAAAAAAGTCTGAAACACAAATTAGTCATAGCAATTATCGAAACTAACAATTCACAAATTTCGTCTTCCCTGAAGCGATAGCTCCTGTAACTTGTTTCAGGGTCTTTTTTCAAATTAATTAGATCCTCGAAATAAAATAGGGATGACGGAGAAACCAAAAATATTAAAATTACGAAAAATTGGGAAAATGGTAAATTTAGAAATGTATAACAATGAAGTTGAGCTGATTTGTAACGAATTAGGAATCAATCAAAAAAAATTAGCTGAATTAATAGGAGTTTCTCAAAATACAGTTTCAAGTTGGAAAAATGAAAAATTAGGTTTGCCAAATTGGACAAAAAATGTTTTTCAATTATTACGAGAGAGACAAGAGTGTTTAGAATTTAAAAAGGTTTTTAGTAAATTACAATTGGCGAAGTAATATACAAATCTACGATATAATTTTGTAGATCAAACCGAATAAGAAGTTGAGAGATCTTTCGATTTGATCAAAACCAAAATTAAAAATCCAAAGGTTTCAATGGAAATTATAACAAACATAGTCGAACTCATCGACGACGAACCGCGAATTTCTCATCGAGTTATCGCTGAACAAACAGAAAATAAAATACTTTCAGTTCAAAAACTAATTACTGATAACTTAACTGAACTAGAGGAGTTTGGACATCTTCGATTTAAAATCGAGACTGTAACAAATACGGTAGGAGCGATAAACGAACAAAAAACATATTTTCTAAATGAACCACAAACTACTTTGCTTTTAACTTTTATGCGAAACAATGAAATAGTGAAAAGTTTTAAAATTCGTCTTGTTAAAGAATTCTTTCGAATGCGAGAGCTTTTGCAAAATCAGAAATCACAACCTGTTCAAAAACCACAAACTCAAATTTTTTCGATTCCTGAACTCACAAACGAAACCGAAAAAATTACTGAACTTAAAAATCATGTTCTCGAAACTTCAAACTTAATCGAAATCCTCGAATCAAAAAAACCGACAACTCTTTATCGACTTGATAAGTTTTATCGCAAGTTTCATAACTTTTCACCGCTTGAACATTTTGAGATCGATCTCGATTCGCAATTTTTCCTGCCAACTGAATTAGGCAAAATGATTAATAAATCAGCGGTCGAAGTTAATTTGATGATCGAAAAGAAAGGTTTGCAAATTCGAGAAAATAGAGTTTGGAAAATGACCTCATCTGGCGAAGAATTTGGAATTGAAATCGTTGGTAAATTTAGTCAAATTAAATGGAAAATAAAATCGATAATTTAAAAAATTAGATCCCGAAATGAATTACAGGAGCTTCGCTTCGGAATGACAAGTTTTGCTTCGGGATGACGGAGAAACCAAAAATATTAAAATTACGAAAAATTGGAAAGTTTGAGGAAAATTAATATGGGTCGAAAACAAAAAAATACAACTGATAATCAGCCTGTCGAAGAAGAAAATTTAGTTAAAAAAACTTGTCGTGAATTGGGCATTACTCAAAAAGAATTGGCGGAAAGATTAGATGTTTCGCAGGATACGATTACAAATTGGAGTCGCAATTTAGATAAAAAACTGATTTCTACATTATTAGAATCTATGATTTACAAAAAAAGATTCGAAGATATCATGAATATCATAGATTTTCAGATAAAACCACTAAGAACATATTAAAAAATCTAAAAAATTATGATAACATTTTAATCAAGAGGACAAAGTCGCCAAACAAATAACCTCTTAACTAAATTCATATTTTGGATATAAATGAACTCAAATTTTAACACAAATATCGTCGAACTCATCGAAAATGAACCTCGAATTTCTCATCGAGTTATCGCTGAACAAACACAAATTCAAGCACAGAATATAAAAGAATTAATTGATGATAATTTAAAAAGTTTTGAACTGTTTGGACTTATTCGGTTTGAAACCGAAAAAGGTAATGGACGACCGAAAAACAACTATTATCTAAACGAACAACAAGCAACTTTACTAATTTCGATGATGAGAAATAACGACATCGTTTTAGATTTCAAAGTTCGTCTTGTTAAAGAATTCTTTAGAATGCGAGAGCTTTTGCAAAATCAAAAATCTCAACCACAAACTCAAATTTTTTCGATTCCTGAACTCACAAACGAAACCGAACAAATTACTGAACTTAAAAATCATGTTCTCGAAACTTCAAACTTAATCGAAATCCTCGAATCAAAAAAACCGACAACTCTTTATCGACTTGATAAGTTTTATCGCAAAACACAAAACTTTTCACCAATTGAAACTTTTGAGATCGATCTCAAAAATCAATTTTTCCTGCCAACTGAATTAGGCAAAATGATTAATAAATCAGCGGTCGAAGTTAATTTGATGATCGAAAAGAAAGGTTTGCAAATTCGAGAAAATAGAGTTTGGAAAATGACCTCATCTGGCGAAGAATTTGGAATTGAAATCGTTGGTAAATTTAGTCAAATTAAATGGAAAATGAAAACAATTATTTTATAATTTAGTTTCCGTGTCGTGCTTTTGGCATGGACAAAGAAGTCGCATGTTATGACAGGTTTGTAACTTGTTTTTAAATATATATAGTTTCATTTTTCATATGTTAAAATTTTAATTTAACAAAGAAAGGAGAATCTAGTGTTAAAATATTTTTTTTATGTTCCTGTTTTTACATCATCTCTTTTTTCTTATTTAATTATTTATCACGAACCTATTAAATATTTTATGCCTAATTATCGAATAAAAATCTTGGCTAAAGTTGAAGAATTCGATTCTGTTTTTGATGAGTCAAAAATTAAATTTCGTGTCGCGAATAAAGATGAAAGTAAAGAATTTTATATAGCTAATATGGATTGTGGTAAAAATAAAGTTTGCATTGGCACAATTCCAGCTCCACTTCAAACATCTGATTCTATTGAATATTATATTGAAGCTATCGATAAAGCAGGTCATGGGTTTAGAACCACTCGATTTACTATTCCAAAAGTTAAACTTCCACCATGGCAAAAAATTCCAAATCAATCGAATGATAATGATGACGAAACCAAAACTAAACCTTCGAATTTATATTCAAATATTGCTTCTAATTCTTTTTCAGATCGAAGTAAAATAAATTATATTGATGAAAAAGATAATATTGATAAGCAAAATATCGATAACATAGAATCTAATCTTAGTAAATTAAAAACCCTTGAACTTAATAAAAATGAGCAAAAAACAAATCACGATGTCGTATTGGATGCTTCAGTTGATTTCACAGGTATTTGGTCAGTCAAGCGAACTTTATCAAGTTGTTCAAAAGAATTGTATGCTTATAAAGTTATTAGATTAATTTCTGAAAATGGTGTTATTATTGATAGCAAAACTTTTTCAGGTGGAACAACTTTTGCATATTCACAAGAACAAGGTTATTTTTGTCGTCTTGTTGATGATAGTTCCAATAGTTCGTTAGTTGGTGAAAAATCTATTTTTTCTTCCAAACAAGATTTTTTAAAAAAATTACAAGAAGCCATTGGAAGATTTGAACGTATTGAACTGATTGAATTTTCAAAAAATAAAATTATTTTTAATTTATATACAGATTCAAAGGTTCTGACAACAATTTATACTCGAGAAACGAGTAGTCAATTTTTTAAAAATAAATGAGGTTTAATTAAATTTAATGGTTTTTAACTTACAAAGTTTTATAGATAATCAAGTATCTAGTCTCAAACTTTATTTTCACGATAACAAGTTTTTTTCGGTTTTAAATATTAATCAGTTTTCTGATTTTTATAATGAACAGTTTTTTGGCAAATTCGACGACACTATTAAACGAAATATAGAAATTTTTCAAGTTAATAGTAAAAATGAATTTCTTGCTTTCAGATTTCCAGAAATATTTGATCAAGTTTTATTAACAAAAATTGAAATTTATAATAATAAAACTTGTGTTTTTAAAGTTATCGATATTGGTAATTTTGAATTTGGCAAATATATTTATACTGGATTAACAAAAATTGAGGTTTTAGATCAGGAATTAATTAAAGATTTAATTGTTGTTCAAGAACCAGAAAAATCTAAAAAAATAGATGACATTGAATCTAAAAAAGATCTGATTGAACTTCAACAAGAACTTTCTGATCTTAAATCTTCGATACCTATTAATTATAAAAATAGCATTATTGCAGGTTTGGTTTTTCTTATTATAATCGGTGCAACATTTATATATTCGATTATATCTTCAGAGAATGATTTATTAATTAAATATATAAATACGACAAAACAAATTGATGAAATGAATCAGACAATATTAAAATTACAAAATGAAAATGAAAATCTAAAAAGATCTATTAAATAAATTGTTTCTAAAATAAAACAAGGAAAGAAAGGAAAAAATATGGCAAGAAAAAAATATGGGCGAACCGTTTGGGGAGCAGATTTTATGGCAAAAAGTCAAAAATATTTTACAGAAAACATATTATCTGACAGTCATCATAATTCAAATGTCAATCGATTAATTAGTCATGCAAATATTGATATTGGTGAAATTTCAGCCTATTCTCGTGATAGTTTTATTCCAACAATATCATTTTTTGAATTCGAAAAACAAGATATCGATAATTTAATTAAAATTTTTGAAGATAATCCTCTATTTTTGCATCGAATCATAACTGGTGTTGTTCCTGATGAACTTTTGCAAAAAATGAATGAATTACATGTTCCATTGTTTAGCGGACTTAACATGTCATGTTCTTGCAATAATAAAATTTCAATGGAATTATTATCAGATGATGCAAAAGTCGTTTTTTTAAATGTTATTCATAAAAATTTTAAGTTGGCAGATAAATATCACGAGCAATTTGAACTGGTTAAAGTTCCAAAAGATTTCGCTAAAGCCCTTAGATTAAAATCTTCACCTTTATTAAAATATTCCAATGTAATATTTGACGATGAATATAATTTAGTTGAAATCGATAAACATTGCACACATTTGGGCACGTTGACTTTTAAAACGACTGAACTTTTTGATCGCGAACCGCTTTTAGTTTTTAAAGCACACGGATTAGATTTAATTCAACATTTTAATTTAAATCTTGATCTTGATATTCCAATGCCATTTAGTTTAGATTTTATAAAAGGCAAAAAAAATTTTAATATTAACAAAGAAATTAATATTATTCAATTAAAAGATTACAAAAAATTTATATTATCGCTTTTGGATGAAAATCCTAAATTTGCTAAAATAAATTACAAAGCTGTTTTGCAAGAATTTTATGGAAAATTAAAATATTCTCTTTCTCAAATTATATATCCGTTGCATCGTGAAGATATTGGCAAAATAAAACGAGTTATGAGTCAAGCAGATATTGAATTTGTGTTTTTAAAAAGTAATCATTTTGGAACTTTTAAAGTTCATAGCGAACTTTTTGAAGATGACTTAGAATTAGTTAAATCTTTTAAAGATTTTGGTTATCCATTTTACGATAGACTCGGTTTTACAACTGGTTTTCAAATTTCACCTGTTAATATGTTTTTGTTATTTTTGTCTTTTGATGAAGATCTAGGTTCAGAAGCTTATAGATATTTATATTATTTATTTCGAGTTAGTTATATGCTTATCGAAAGTGGCGGTTTTGTTCCTGCTGTTTTGCCAATGACAACACAATATAAAATTATTTATCGCCCTTTAACAACGATTCCAGAAATTCGTCAAGAAATCGACATACTGTCTGGTCTGATGCCAAAAATGGCACTTTACACGACTAAATATCTTTCTCAAAAAAGTGGCACCGAATTAATGTTAATTTCTGTTTTTACTGAATTTGTTGTCAAAATGGATTTTAAACATAAACGAATGCCTAATCGTCCTCCTGAAGTTACATATGCTTTTTTTCGAGGTCAAAAAATTACAGATAAAGTTTTTAATGAACCTAAATATAAAGCTCAAGATATTTATCATTATTTGTCTATTTTTGAGACCTCATCACGAAATTATAAATATCAATTAGATATCGTTTATCGAGATACTTTATACGGTGTTTCAATGTCAGTTATTTCTAAAAATACAGAAATAAAATATAAAATGAGTGAAATTCAAACATTAGAAGATAAATTAGAAATTTATAAATTTCTTAGTTTATTAAATAATCACATAAAAGGTGTTGATGAAATATTAAAACACGATGAAGCTCTTTTGAATTCAAAAAGCATGAAAATATTGTTATTTGAAACAATTGAACAATTAGCAAATCTTGATGTATCGATTTCAATGCCAAAAGAATTACGAAATGTGATAAAACCTAAATTATCTCTTCATGTTAAAAAGAAATCTCAAGGCAATGCTTCGACATTTTTAGATCTTGCAACTTTGTTAAGTTATGACTGGCAAATTTCGATTGGCGATGAGGTAATTACATCAGAAGAATTTGAAAAAATGGTAAAAACAGGAGAACAAATAGTTCAATTTAGAGATCAATTTGTATTAATTTCATATGACGAAGTTCAAAAAATGTTTGATCAAATGCAAAATAATAAAAAATTGACATCTATTGATATGCTTCGAGCAAAATGGAGCGAAAACATAGAAATGAGTTCTGAACTAAAAGTATCAATAGAACAAATTCTATCGCCAAAAGAAATAACTCCACCAGTAAATCTTCAAGCAAACCTAAGAAATTATCAATTAAGAGGATTTCAATGGGCAACAACAAATTTATTAAATGGTTTTGGTGTGATTCTTGCTGATGATATGGGTCTCGGAAAAACAGTTCAAACGATAACGATAATTTTATATCTTAAACAAATAGGTGAATTAGAAAACGGAGTTTTAATAGTTGTTCCGACATCGCTTTTAAATAACTGGGAACGAGAATTACAAAAATTTGCACCGTCATTATCTTTTTATACATATTATGGCAATAAGAGAGAATCATCAAATAATAATAAAGACATTGTATTTACAACTTATAATTTATTAATTCGAGATATCGATAAATTAAATGCTTTGAATTTTAATGCAGTTGTTATAGACGAAGCACAAAAAATAAAAAATCCAGATACAGCAACAACTTTAGCTGTAAAATCGTTAAAGTCTAAATTTAAAATAGCACTTTCAGGAACACCAGTTGAAAATAATTTATCTGAACTTTGGAGTATTTTTGATTTTACGATACCAACATATTTAAAATCGTTGCCAGAATTCAGAAATGATTATGCGGATGCAATCGAGTTACATTTAAACAAAGACAGACTGGAATCGTTAAGAAAAATTACTTCACCATTTATGTTAAGAAGATTAAAAATAGACAAACAAATTATTTCAGATTTGCCAGATAAAATCGTAATTGACGAATTTGCATCATTAACAAAAGAACAAGCTTCGTTATATCAAAGTTCGATAAATGAAACATTTAAAAAAATCGAAAGAGCAGTAACGAAATCGGAAGTAAAAGGTGCTATTTTGCAATTAATAACATCATTAAAACAGATTTGCAATCATCCAAGAAATTTTGATCGTGAAAGTCATGCATCATCTTCGTTATCGGGCAAAAGTCAATTATTAATGACTTTATTAGAAACGATTCTTGAACGAGGCGAACAAGTTTTAATATTTTCACAATATACAGAAATGATCGGAATCTTAGAAAGTATAATCGAAAAAGAGTTATCGATAAAACCGTTATTATTAACAGGAGATATGTCAAAAACAGACAGAGATCATGTCGTTGAATTATTTACAAACGGAGGAAATCAATATCCAATTTTTTTACTTTCGTTAAAAGCAGGAGGAGTTGGACTGAATTTAACAAGTGCAAATCATGTTATTCATTATGATTTATGGTTCAATCCAGCTGTTGAAAATCAGGCAACGGATCGAGCTTTTAGAATTGGACAAAATAAAAATGTTACGGTTCATCGATTAATTACAAAAGGAACTTTTGAAGAAAAAATAGATCGAATGATAAAATCAAAAGAAGAATTATCAAATTTAAGTTTATCAACTGGTGAAAGTTGGCTCTCTAATTTAGCGGAAGACGACATAAGAGAGCTTTTTGATTTAAACCAATCTTAAATTTTATCAAACCAATTATTTAATTTTTTTATTTTTTCGTATGATGTCATGTCAATTTTAACAGGTGTTACAGAAATAAAACCGTTTGCAACGGCATCAAAATCGGAACGATAACCTTTAAATTGTTCATCGACATCGCGACTTTGCCATTGCAATGGATGAAGTCCGAGCCAATATAATTTTTCACCTCGTGGTGAATAATAAGTATGTGTATCATTTCCGTATAATCTATGACCTGCATATGTTATTTCGAATTTATTAATATCACCGATTGGCGGAATATTAATATTTAATATTTCTCGTTTCGACAATGGAAAACCGCGATCAAAAATAGCTTCTAGAATAAAAATTATAAAATTAATAGCTAATGAATAATCTTTTATTTGATCGCCGTCTTTAAATACTTGAGAAACGGCAATCGAAGGAAACCCTTGAAGAGTTCCTTCAATTGCTCCAGCAACAGTTCCAGAATAAGTAATATCTTCGCCCATATTGGACCCTCGATTTATTCCACTAATAATAATATCTGGAATTATATTTTTTAATATTGTGCTTTTTGCAATATAAATACAATCACTTGGAGTTCCGTCGTCTAATTTATAAAAATCTTTTTCGATTTCTATTAATTTCAAAGGTTCATTCAATGTAACACTATGAGAACAAGCTGATTTTTCTGAAGCAGGAGCAACAATAATTACTCGTTCGAATCCAAAATCAAACAAAGCTTTTCTTAAATTAATAATACCTAAGCTTTCATAACCATCATCATTCGTTAATAAAATAGTCTTATTTAAATATTTTTTTTGCACAAACAACCTTTTATATAAAATATATTTTTATTTAAATTAAAAATTAATAATTTATTTTAACGAAAATGTTCTTTTTTTGATATATTTAATAATTTTATAAATTAATAGGATTTGTGAATTTCATACCAGCTATCATTTTTTTGTGCATATTTGGATCTCGCCAATCATTTTTTACATCTTCAGAAAAAATAATTTTATCAAGACTTATTTCACCCATATTTTTATTATAAGCATCATGTTTAAAACATTGAGCATATCCGCTATCAGTTTCATGAACGATAATACTTTGAAGAGTTATTCCACTTTCACCATTAACTGTTTGATTTAATAAAAAATATCGATCAATTAAAAAAAATAAAACACGACTTAATTGTTCAGCTGATGGACTAACTGGTAAAATTATCCATCGTTTGCTATGTTCTTTCATTGCAAGAATATATGACGGATCATCTCGATGCCAAATCGAAACAGAATGATCAAACGAATCGATAATATCTTTAATTTCGAGTTTCATTAGACCAAAATCTAAAATCATTTGACCATTATCAAGATTATTAGATTCGATAAGAACTTCGACACGATATGAATGACCATGCAAACTTTCACGACATTTTGCTGTTGTGCATTTTCTTACAATATGAGCATTTTCAAATTTAAAACTTTTTCTAATTATCATTTATTTAACAACCTCTTTCTCTGTTCCAAAGTCTAATATGTAATCTATCGCTATAAATATAGCCATTATCAATACAAAATTGGGCAACTGCTGAACTATTTAGATCTAATTCATTTTTATTTTTACTAACTGCCATGCAATAAATATTAATATTTTTAAAATAATTTTTATATTTTAATATTTCATAATTTATATTATTTCTAATTGCTGTTTGATCTATCGTAAATTTAAAATAAATATTATTAGATAATTTATATAACGATTCTATCGAGTCTCGATCTTTATCAATATTTCTTGATTCACCAGAATTTGATAATTTCGGTGAAACCGAATAAACGATATCTTTAAATTCTTCTATAAAATCTAATTTTATTGTTCCATTTGTTTCAACTGTAATTCGATAATTATTTTTTTTTAAATATTTAATCATTTCGATAAAAATATTATTTTGTGAATAAATTAATGGTTCGCCACCAGTAATAACGATATCTTTTACATGACTTGGATATATATTTAATATATTTTTTATATCAACAAAATTTTGCCATTCTTTTGAAAAATAACGATTAACAGCAAAATATGAATCACAACCAAAATTTACCTCATCGTTATTTTTTATTTTATATTCGACTCCAAAACCTCGACATTCTAAATTACAGCCACCAAATCGCAAAAAAATAGAAGGTGTGCCAATATATTTTCCTTCTCCTTGCAGAGAAACAAAATGTTCAACAAGTGGAATCAGAAACTATCCTTTTTTTGATTTTTTGTATAGAAAATAGAACAATGTAAATGTTGCAAATAAAAGAGAACTTCCAGCGATGAGGTAAAGAGAATATTTTAAATCTTGATAATTATGTAAAGAAATTTTAAAGACCATTAATAAAGCTTCAATCATTAAAGCGATAATAATCGAAACTGTAAAATTCATTAAAGTTTTAGGTTTAAAAGTTTCGTTGTCGTTCGATAAAACTTCTTGTTCAAAAATAGTTTTACCAAGATCAAATATTGCTAAACCAAGAGTTAAGGCAACAACAGGTTTAAAAATATTTTCAAGATTAGGAGTTGTAAAATTATCAGCGAAACTAAAAAACCCGTAACCACTTAAAAATAAAGCAACAGCCATTAATGCAAAAGACATTGAGCCATAAAAAAGTTTTAAGCCAATTTCGAATATTTTATGATTATTATATAAACCAAATCGTTTTAATAATTTTTCAAGTTCAAAATCTAAAAATAAATAATCGTTATCTCTTTTTTGAATAACGGTTATGCATAGATGACCAGTTGCGGAACTAATATAAGGTTGTTTAATAACAAGATCTGAAGAATCACTAAATTCTCGTTTTACTCCTCGTTTTGTATAAAGCAAATATTCTCGTTTGACACCCATATGTTCGTGTTTTTTTAAATTATTTTTTTCAATATTAGGAGAATTTTGAATAAGATAAAGATCTGTCGTATAAACAAGTTCAAGCGATGGAAAAAGTTTAAACATATTATCAAGATCGCTATCTGTTAATTCAGAATTATGATTAAATCTTAACAAAGTAGAAGTAATAAATCGTTCTAACATTGCATAATTTTCTTCATATGTTTTAACTAAATGCTTCATATTAAATTATATACCTTTCTTTAAAAATTCCTGATATTTTATCAAAACATTGTTGCTAAATAGGATCAATAATTATTTTAATTTGTATTTTTAAAAATGATAGCATGTTAAAAAATTAGTTTTTTAGAAAGTATTTTCATGAAAAAATTAACTAATAAAATATTATTGGGATTGCTTTTTTTGGTTCTCATTGAAAGTTATGTTATAGTTAATTTAAATGGAAAACTTCATAGAATCACAAAAGAATTGTTTCGTCTTCAATCAGAAGATAGTATTGATATTAGTAATATAAATGATGTCATTAAAGAAGAATCAGATAATAAAAATAATGAAGCTGATCAACTTGCTGAAAATGAATGTCCATGTCAAGATAAATCTATTGTTCTTTCACCAGAAATTAACTTAAATGAATTATTAAAAAGATATAAATTAAATAGTGCTGAATCGCAAGATACAAAAAGCCAAAATAAAAAAATTAATAAAAAAGATGAATTTATTTTAACGGTTTTACCTGTAATTTTAGAAAATAGAAATAAACTTTTGGCAACTTATGAAAATCTTATTGAAATTAAAAAAAATAATTCAATTTCAGATGAAGATAATAAAGAATGGTTAAAGACTTTATATACTTTTTATGGACTTGAAGAAGGTAATATTGACGAATTAATCTTTGCTGTTAAACCAAATCCTATTAGTTTGACTCTTGCGCAAACTGCTCTTGAAACTGGTTGGGGAACTTCAAGATTTTATTTAAAAGGCAATAATCTTTTTCATATTGTTTCGACTGATAAAAATTCTGAAAAAAGAATAAAAGTTGATTCTGATGGAGATGAAACTTATTTTAAAATTTATGATTCACATATAGAATCTGTTGATGATTATATGGCAACAATTGCTGTTTCGCCAACATATAAAAATTTTAGACAAAAACGAAAAGAAACAGATGATCCATTTGAATTAGCAAATGAATTAGGATCTTATTCTGAATTAAAACATGAATATATTCGAAGGTTAAAATTAACTATAAAAGCAAATAACTTTCAAAGATATAATGTTAATAATTCAATGGAATTAAACGAAGAAGAAAATGATGATGATAAATTAAAAGGAATTAGTGAAATTGAATAGACGAGATTTTTTAGTTGGTGGCAGTGCCGTTTTTGGAGCATCTGTTTTATCAAGTTTTTCAGGTTGTAGCAAAAGCCAATTTGAAGATAAAAATATTATTACAGCAAACAACAGTTCAAAAGTTAAATTTAAATTAGCAACAAGTTGGCCCAAACATTTTCCAATTATGGGCGAAGCCGTTTTGAAATTTGCCGAACGAGTTCGCGAAATTAGTTCAGGATATATAGACATTCAAGTTTTTGGCAAAGACGAATTATTACCTGCTCTTGCCGTTTTTGATGGTGCATCAACTGGAGCAATAGATGTTTTTCATTCTGGGCCATATTATTGGAAAGGCAAAAGTTTATCGATTTCTATTTTTGGCGGTGTCCCTTTCGGAATGACTCCTGACGAAGGTTTAAGTTGGTTTAAATATGGTGGCGGAATTGATTTATGGCGAGAAATATACGACCGTTATAATTTATATCCAATGCTTGGCGGAAACACTGGACCTCAAATGGGCGGTTGGTTTCGAAAAGAGATAAAATCAAAAGCCGATCTCAAAGGCTTGAAAATGCGAATTCCGGGTTTGGCTGGTGAATTATTTGCTCGTCTTGGAGTTAATCCTATTTTATTATCAGCTGGTGATATTTTTACGGCTCTCGAACGAGGAACAATTGATGCCACTGAATGGGTTGGTCCAGCTCTTGATATCAAAATGGGATTTCATAAAGTTGCAAATTATTATTATTCAGGTTGGACTGAACCGGGTAGTATTTTAGAATTGACTTTTAATAAAAATTCGTGGAATAAATTATCAAATGAACAAAAATTAATGATTGAACTTGTTGCTCACAAAATGAATACGAATATGCTTTTTGAATTTCAATCTGAAAATAGCAAAGCTTTAGAATTATTAGCTCAAGAAAATAAAAATATAAAAATTGGAAATTTTCCCGATGAGGTTACGGAATTTGCTCGTGAAGAAAATAAAAAATTAATGGCTGAATTATCTGAAAAAGATAAAGAGTTCGAACGAGTTTATAAAAGTTACAACGATTTTCAGAGAATAAATAGCAAATGGTCTGATTTGAGCATGAGAAATTATTTAAATAGTCGCGGATAAAAATTATATGTTAAAAAAATTAATTCTTTCTGTTTCGGTTTCGTTGTCGGTTTTTGCTGATGATATTCATATTTTTTCGGCTTCAAGCACAAAAGAGGCAATTAGCGAAATAATTAAAAAATTCGAGCAAACTCACAAAGACGACAAAGTAAATGTAACTTTTGGAGCTTCAGGCGAAGGTTATACACGATTTCATAATGGCTTAAAATATGATATTTTTTTATCAGCTGACCAAACTTATCCCGATAAAATCGTTTCTGATGGCGATGCAATTAGCGATGCTAAAATTTATGCAAAAGGTGTCATAGCTTTATATTCAAAAAATCAGAATTATTTAAATATTGAAAATTTAAATAATTCAGAAATCAAAAAAATAGCCGTTGCAAATCCAAAAACAGCACCATATGGAGCTTTAGCAATTAGATTATTAGTTCGTTATGATTTATATAATCAAGTTTCGAATAAATTAGTTTTTGGAAATAATATTGCTCAAACTGTTCAATTTGTTGATAGCGGAAATGCCGAAGTTGGACTTGTTGCTTTTTCGTTAGTTAAAACGACAAAAGATTCAAATTCGTATAAATTAGTTGATAGTTCAAAATATGACCCGCTTCCGCAATCTTTTGTAATTACGAAATATGCAAAAGATAAAAAATTAGCTTTTGATTTTGCAAATTATTTAACATCTCAAGAAAGTCGAGGAATTTTTAATAAATATGGATTTGAATAATTTTATAAATTCTGATTTTTTATCAACAGTTTTATTAACGATTAAATTAGCATTTTTAACAACTTCGATTTTGCTAATTATCGGAACTCCGATCGCTTATTGGCTTTCATCGACCTCATCGCGAATTAAACCAATTATCGAAACAGCGATCGCAATGCCTCTCGTTTTGCCTCCATCAGTTTTGGGATTTTATTTATTATTATTATTTAATCCAGAAGCTGGTTTTGGAAAATTTATCGAAACTGTTTTTTCGGTTAGATTAGCTTTTTCATTTGAAGGGCTTTTAATTGCATCAGTAATTTTTAGTCTTCCATTTACGATTCATCCAATTCAAAACGGTTTTAAAAGTTTGCCAAAATCACTTCGAGAAGCCTCTTTTTCGTTGGGAAAATCAACTTTTCAAACTTTAATTTATATTCTTATTCCGAATATTCGACCTTCGATTTTAACGGCTTCGATAATTACTTTTGCTCACACGGTCGGCGAATTTGGAGTTGCCTTGATGATTGGCGGAAATATTCCAAACGAAACCCGAGTTGCAAGTCTTGCTCTTTACGATGAGGTCGAATCGTTAAATTATGACATTGCTCATGTTTATGCCTTATTTTTATTTTTATTAACTTTTATTATTTTATTAATTATGTTTCGAATAAATAAAACGGAGAATTAAAATATAATGATAGAAATTGATATTTATAAAAAATTGGCTCATAGTGAATTAAAAGCAAAATTTAATATTTCAAATGGCGAACGAATCGGAATCGTTGGACGAAGCGGTTCAGGAAAAACAACTTTGTTAAGAATTTTGGCTGGACTCGAAAAATCGGATGGCGAAATAAAAGTTGATAAAGACATCTGGCAAGATAAAAATATTTTTTTAAAACCACAATCAAGAAAAGTCGGTTTTTTATTTCAGGATTATGCACTTTTTCCGAATATGACCGTTGAAGAAAATTTGAAATTTGGCATGAAAAATCAAAAAGATTCAGCACGAATCGAAGAAATGTTAGATTTAATCGAATTAAAAAAGTCTCGAAAATATAAACCGAATAAGCTTTCAGGTGGTGAAAAACAGCGAGTCGCACTTGGACGAGCGATTTTATCAGATCCACAAATTTTATTACTTGACGAACCGTTTTCTGCAATTGACAGCGAATTAAAAGAAAAATTACGAAACGAATTATTAATTATTATCGAGAAATTCAATTTAACAACAATTTTAGTAAGTCATGATCAAGATGATATAAATAAAATATGTAATCGTGTTTATAAAATAATCGATGGGAATTTAAATTTTATTCCGTGATAATTAATAAAAAAGCACACGGAATAAAAAATAGTTTAAAGATGAGGTATTTTAACTTTTGAGTTTAATAAATAACCGATTATTAAAATATAAACGAGAACAAAATAGCCGTTATCAACGATATTTAATTGCCAAGTTAAATAGCTAAACCATAACAAAATCGCACCAAGTGGTGTTGGAACTCCTGTAAAAAATTTAGAAACTTCGCCAACATTTGATTTTAAATTAAAATTAATTAATCGTCGAAGTCCTGAAACTAGATAAAAAATAAAAACCGTTCCAAAAATAATTGGCGAAATTGAACTATTATTAAATATTGCAAAATATAATAAAAATAGTGGAACGATTACAAACGAAAGTGAATCGGCAAAAGAATCAAGTTGAATTCCAAACGGTGAAGATAAATCAAATTTTCTAGCAATTTTTCCATCAACGATATCAAAAACTCCACCAATCCAAGCCGATAAAACAGCAAGATTATATTCACCTTTTGATATAAAATATATTGCAGTTGCTCCTGCAGTTATATTTAAAAAAGTTGTTAAATTTGCTAAGTTAAAATTACTTGATCGTTCAAATAAAAACATTTTGTGCCTTATTATAAAAATTATTTGACAATTGAATATTATACAAAAGTTGATAAAAAAAACTTTTGGTAAAATTCGATTAAAATCAACAATAAAAGGTATTTATATGTCAAGAAAATGCGAAATTAGTGGCAAAGGACCACTTTACGGAAATAATGTTAGCCATGCTAATAATAAAACACGACGAAGATTTCTTCCAAATTTACGAAGTATTAAAGTTACATTAGAAGACGGCACTGTTCAAAAAATTAGAGTTGCGGCAAGAGAACTTCGAACACTTAAAAAACAGGGCAATATTTAATAAGTAGCCAAAAGCCGTGAAATTCAAAAAGAGTTTCCTTGATTTTATCGAAAAGAGATATGAACGAAAAGATAAAGAGGATATATATTTAGATCAGGCTTTATATTATGAATTAAGACATTTTAGAGCCCCTTTTATAGCTACTGTCTTTGGAATGCTTTTCGGGACTCTCGGATATATCGCAATAGATGGCATGTCTGTATTAAATGCCGTTTATCAAACTGGTATAACTCTCACAACAACAGGATTCGGAGAGATGGCTCCAATCTCTCCACTTGGTAGAATTTTTACCATAACTCTTATTATTATTGGTTTTGTCATTTTAACTTTCAGTGCTGGAGCAGTTGTCAATGTTATTACAAATGGCGAAATCAGATATATTGCAAGGGTTCGCAAAATGTTACATCGAATAGCTAAAATAAAAAGACATTTTGTTCTTTATTATCTTAATGATTACACGATTGAAATCGCTGAAAATCTTCGACGAAATCATGTTCCGTTTGTCGTTGTTGATCCAAGTCCAGATCTCGAAGAACGAGCAAAATTATTAAAATTTCCTTATTATATTCAGGCTGAACCACATACTGAACTTTCTATTAAACGAGCAAATTTAGGCATGGCAAGAGGTGTCGTAACACTTTCTGATAAAGAAGCTGATAATATTGCTCTTATCGTTTCTGTTAGATTATTTGAACGAGAATATCGCAAAAACCGACCTTTTCAAATTATCGCAAGTTCAAGAAGTTCTGAAAATGCTGATAAATTAAAAAAATTAGGTGCTGATAGTGTCGTTGTTCCAACTAAATTAACAGCTCAACGAATTAGTGCAATGGCAGTTAGTCCAGATTTAGAAAATTTACTTGAAAACTTCTTATATTCTAATAATACTCCGCTTGATATGGAAGAAATATTCGTTCCAAAATATAGTTGGGTTGTTCTTCAAAGAATTCGAGATATTAAATTAAAAAGCTTATTAAATGTTTCTGTTATTGGTTTGCGAAATCGCGAAGGAGTTTTTACTCCAATGCCAAAAAGCGATTTATTAATTACAGCTGAATCTTATATGCTTCTTGTCGGAAAAGTTACTGATCTTAAAAATGCTAAAAAATTAATAAATAGAATCGAAGCACCTGCTGAACTCTCTATTTTTAATTCTTAAAATACAAAAATTTAGGACAATATATTTATGACAAATCTTATTTTATGTGGCGGAAGTGGAACAAGACTTTGGCCCATAAGCCGAACATCTTTTCCAAAACAGTTTATAAAATTATTTAATAATCAATCACTTTTTCAACTTACTTGTCAAAGAAACAATTGGTTCGATAACCGTCTTATTATTTCGAATACAGAACACTATTTTTTAGCTCTTGATCAAACTGATGAGATTAACGAACGAGCCAAATATATTCTCGAACCAATTGGACGAAATACTGCTCCTGCAATCGCAATCGCATCTTTTTCTGTTCAACCTGATGAAATTATTTTTGTTACTCCAAGTGATCACCTCATCAAAAATAGCATCGAATATCGCAATGCTGTTAATCGTGGAATTGAACTTGCTCGTGAAGGTTGGTTAGTTACTTTTGGAATTTCGCCAAAATCTCCAGATACAGGTTTTGGTTATATCGAATCCGACGGTGAAACTGTTCTAGCTTTTCATGAAAAACCAAATTTAATTACTGCTGAACAATATTTAAATTCAGGTAAGCATTTTTGGAATAGCGGAATGTTTATTTTTAAAGCATCTGTTTGTTTAGAAGAGTTGCAAAAATATTCAGCTGATATTTTCGAAAAATCAAAAATTGCCTTTGAAAAAATAAGCGGTAATCGTGTGCCGTATCACGAAATGGCTGAAATTCCAGATAATAGTATTGATTATGCCGTCATGGAAAAAAGCAAAAAAATAAAAGTTGTAAAAATGGATATCGATTGGAGCGATGTTGGAAGTTTCGATTCGCTTTCAAATGAGTTCAAAAATGATGATAAAAATAATTTTTTAATTTCGAATTCTAAACGGGAAACTGTTTTAATTGATGTCGAAAATTTAATCGTTGTTGATACTGATGATGCTCTTTTAATTTCTAAAAAAGGTAGCTCTCAAAAAGTTAAAGATGAGGTCGCAAAACTCAAAAAACGAGGTTCAAAAATTGCTGATGTTCATCTTGAAACTCATCGTCCGTGGGGAACTTATGCTGTTCTTGAATCTGAACGAGGCTATAAAATTAAAAAAATAGTCGTTAAACCAAATCATCGTTTATCACTTCAAAAGCATTATCATCGAAATGAACATTGGATCGTTGTTTCTGGAACTGCCAATGTTACGATTGAAGATAAAAGCTATCTTGTTCGTCCAAATGAATCAACTTATATAAAAATGGGTGATGTTCATCGATTAGAAAATGCTGGAAAAATTCCTCTTGTTTTAATTGAAGTTCAAGTTGGCGAATATACAGAAGAAGATGACATCGTTCGAATAAAAGATGATTTTCATCGCGAAAGTCATAAATAATATTGATTTAATGATTAAAAAATTAGTTGTTGCTATAACTGGCGGAAGCGGTTTTTCTTTGGGTATGAAACTTTGGGAAGCCGTTCCGTCGAACATAGAAAAATATTTAATAATTTCTGAACATGCAAAAATTGTTGCAAAACACGAAGAAAAAATAGATCGAATATTCGAAGATTCTCAAATCGATGCACCAGTTGCTTCGGGTTCATTTCGTGCTGATGCAATGATTATTGTTCCATGTTCGATGAATACACTTGCAAAAATCTCCGTCGGAATTGCTGATAATTTAACGACACGAACTGCTTCAGTCATGCTAAAAGAAAGAAAAAAACTTTTATTAGCTCCTCGCGAAATGCCTTTTTCTCAAATTGCTCTTCAAAATATGCTTTCACTTTCACAAAATGGTGTAATTATTGCTCCGCCTGTAATTGCTTATTATTCGGAAAACCAAAAATTAGAAGATATGGAAAATTTTTTAATTGGTCGTATGTTTGATTTATTAGGAATAGATAATAATTTATATAAACGATGGGGTGAGTAAAAAACTTTCTATATCACATTATTAATATAAATAAAGTGATACAGAAAAGTATATTTTTGTTTGTTAATTATTTCATGTTTAAAATATGATTAACGAATTGTTGAAAAATATAGTTACTTTCTTTTGGACCTGGACTTGCTTCAGGATGATGTTGAACTGAAAAAATAGGACGGTCTTTATAAATAAGTCCTTCTATTGTTCCGTCGAATAAATTAACATGCGAAATATCAGCTATTTCAGTTATGTTATCAGGAACAGAATAATTATGATTTTGTGCTGTAATTTCAACTGCTCCAGTTTTTAAATTTTTTACAGGATGATTGCCACCATGATGTCCAAATTTTAATTTCTTAGTTTTGTAACCATGAGCAATCGATAAAAGCTGATGTCCCAAACATATACCAAACATCGGAACAGATTTGTTAGATAGTTCAGAGATAAGTTTTGATTCTTGTTCAAGCACAAGAGGATCCCCTGGACCATTTGATAAAAATATTCCTTTGATTTCTCCAGTGTTAAATTTATTTAAAATATATTCTGAACTAATATTGTTCGGAACAACTTCAACTTCAAGACCTGCAGAAGTTAATTCATTGAGAATATTTTGTTTAATGCCAAAATCGATAGCAATAATTTTAGCTTTTGAAACTGGCGGGTTAGAATAAACAAATTTTTCAATATCAAAAATACTGTTATTATGAGTATAAATTTCTTTTGTAGAAACTTCGTTGATATAATTAATTTCTTCGATTCGTGGCGAATTTTTTAATAATTCTCGTAATTTATCTTCTGTGTGATATTCAGTTGATGCGATCATCATCATTGCACCATCTTTTCGAATCATTTTAGTAAGAAATCGTGTATCAATATCAGCTATGCCTATAACACCTTGAGCTTTTAAAAAAGAGTCTAAACTCTCTTCAGCTCTAAAATTAGAATAATGTTCGCTGTAATTTCTAACAATAATACCTTTACAATATGCTTTTTTGCTTTCCATGTCTTGACGATTCGTTCCAACATTTCCAATTTCAGAAGTTGTAAAAGTAATAAATTGACCAGCATAACTAGGATCAGAAATAATTTCTTGATATCCTGTTAAAGATGTATTAAAGACTATTTCACCAACAGTAGTTCCAGTTGCTCCGAAACTTTTTCCTGAAAAAAATAGTCCGTTTTCTAAATAGACAGATATATTATTCATATAAACTAAAATGCTCCTCTCGATCGTAGTTCTTCTTCATAAAGTTCGTTGAATAAGGTAAAATAGTTAGAACTGCCATATTCAATATTTCTTTTAGTTTTTTTCATTTTATTAGCGACTATATCTTCAATAGATGTTCTACTTTTGAAATATTGATCTATCGAATCAAAAATAGAACTTGCCAATTTTATGTAACTAACACGAGGTTCAATAATCTGATTTTCTATGATAGTTTCAACAATATAATGTGAAAGATCACTAAATCTATCTTCGTATGAAGTTAAAAATCCATTTTCTTCGGCAAGTTTTATTTTAATCATTTTAAAAAGCTCTCGCTCATCTGCAAAATTATACTCGATATCATCTTGATATTCTTCTATAAGTTGTTTTGCATAGTCTTCTATATTTTTTTCATTTTCAAGATTATTAAGAATAATAGAATCAATTGCACTTATTAAAGAATCTAAATCTTTTAACAGATTAATATACGAACCGCGACTCAAATCTAAAGCAATTTTACTTGCGATATATTTGCTGTGATGTGTTCCTATTTTCAAGCTATATCCTTTCCTATTTTGACAAAATTATAACCTTTTAATTATTCGCTCCCAACTTCGTCAAGACTTTTTGTTACTATTTCGAATTGATTATCTTCATACATGACCTGTTCTAATTTAAAACTAGCCGTATTCATGCCGTTTTGCATAATTTTTTCAAGTGTTCTTTTTGGATTTAACAATCTGAATTCTACTTTTGTGTAACCTTTCCAAGTGTCTTTAACTCTTATTTCTGCATCAAAAATCGCTTGTTCTAATTCTCTGAATTTTTTTTCAAAAAGTTCATGTTTTTCTTTTTGAATAGTTAATTCTTCTTTCATTTCTTTGTAACTTTCAAGAAATTTTTGATGTTGTTCAACAGTAGCTGAAAGAGATTTTGGAGGTTCAACATCATATTTTTCAAATTCTTTTAATCGTTTAGTTGCAAAAGTAAAAGCTCGTCTAACTTCGAGGACCTCATCGAGTTCTTCCTTAAGGATTCGTTTAAGATATTCAATTCTTTGACCAGATTCTTCAACAACTTTACGAGTTTCATCGATTTCATTAGTGCCTTCTTTGTAACCTTCAAGATCGATAACTAAAAAATTTTCAGCACCAGCAATATTATCAATATTAATTTTTTTACTTGAGAAGATTTTTGCATGAGAAAAAAGAGTATCAATTTTGATTTCACGACCGCGAATAATGCCACCGACAGCTTCTTTAACATGGATAATTTCGCCTTCAATAATACCTGCTTCAAGACGGCGAACTTCAACTTTATCAGCAAGAACAAAGCCTTTATGAATGCCAATAAAAACATCATCAGCATAAATTTTACTAGTTTTATGAGTCTGACCATTAACTTTTACATGATGAGCTTTAATTTCAGCATTTTCGCCGACATTGCCATCAACAGAAAGATTAGAAACAGTAACTTTAACTCCCATACCAAGAGCATCTTTTGCTGAATCGCCTTCTTTGACATCAATTTCGATTTCGCGATCCATACCAGCATTAATGGATCCAGTGCCTTTAAAACTTAAAGCACCAGTTTGAACATGTGATTGAATATCATAAATTCGATCTTTAAAAATAACTTGACCGTCAATTAAAGCAACAAAATCAATCGTTTTATCGTTATCAACTTTTTTAATTTTATCAGTGATATTAAAATCAGGAACATTTCCCATTTTTGGAGGAAGAACTTTAATTAAACGACCGCGACAATCTCGACCTTCGCTACCTTTTTGAGGTTTAACATATTTAATAATCGTTTCATCTTTTGTAACGGCGATAATAAAACCTTTTTGAGAATGATCAACTTTATTACTGTTATTTTTTAAGTTTTCATCGTATTTTTTACGATACAAAAGTTCTAATTTATCATCGACTTGAGGTGTTGATTTTACACCTGAAGAAACTTTAAATACTTCATTTTCATTAAGAACAGATATTTTTTTTATGAGAAATTTTTCAACATCAGTTTTTAAAGAACCCTCTCGTATATTAATTAATATAAAATTAAGCACTTTTTTCTTATTTATAAAATTTAAAGTATCTTTTAAAATAGTATCTCGATATGAAATTTCAGAACCTTTATCGATAATAAAAGAAACAGCAGTAAAATCTTCATTTGAAGCAAGATGAGTAACAGCATTTCTAAATGGGTCGTCATATTCGTCTTTTGGAAAAATTCTTATCGTGTAAAGTTGTTTTAGTTCGATATTGGCTCTTGAAAAATGTTCGTCTTTATCTAATCGTTTTAATAATCCGCCGTCAAGTTCTGTAAATTCTCCACCAGCATCTTTATTAATTTCAAAAGTTCTAACTTTTTGAATATCAAAATCTAATTGACTTATCGAAACATTGTATTGTTTTGCAACTGCATTAAGTTCTTTGGAAACATCATTAGTTTCAACAACGACATCTTCTACAAAATCGTAAATGTCTTTTTTTGCCATTTCATCCTCTTTTTTAATATTTTATATTTATATGATTCTAGCAAAGTTAAACAAAAAAAATAAAACACAAAATACAAATTAAAAGTTAAAAAATAAAATATGTGATGTTAATTAAATGGAGGATTGTGAAATAATGAGTTATTTTAATAACAACCACTTATAAATAAAAAATAAAATGGTTGTTATATTATAAATATCAAACAGATGATAAAGATTTAATAAAGTCTTTTAATTTTTCGAAACATCTTTCTTTGTCTTGACAGCTTCTTTCAACATTTAAAACACCATTTGAAAAATTCATAGTGTATTTACCAGATGTATCGCTACTAACTTGCATTGTTGCATGAGGTTCTCGATGAGCTAATTCTAAGTCAATTCTATATAATAATTTTTTTTCTGTATATGAAAGATCATCAGCAGGTAAATATTTAAAAATATTAAATACTTTATTTAGATCTCTGTTTGCCATTTCTCTAGCATATCGTTTTGCTCTGTCTTCCACACTTTGAGGTGTAGCTTTATTTTCGTTATTATTTATATTTTCTCTCATCAATAAGCCTTATTTTTATTATATAAACTATCGACTTTATTAATAAATTATAAAACATAATATATAATATAATTGATATTTATAATATAAAATGACTGTTTTATAAAAGAGTTCATTATTATTAACTTTAATATATATATTTTGATAAGTTTGTATATCAAAATAGTTGTTAGAACCCTATATTTTTATCAAATTAACTTAATAATCTTTTAAATTCTTCTCGATTATTCGAATATTTTAAAGCATCTTCAGAACGAATTTCTCCGTTTTTAATTGCTTTCATTAGTTCAGCTGTTTGTGTTCGCATTCCTGTTTCTGTTTGATTAATTTGCATTTGCGAATAAATTTGATGGTTTTTTGATTCTCGAATTAAATTTGCAATTGCACTATTATTTATTAAAATCTCAAAAATCGCTTTTCGTCCGCCACCAATTTTTGGAATCAAAACTTGAGAAATAACAGCAATTAATGTCGTCGATAATTGCATTCTGATTTGATTTTGTTTTTCGCTTTCGAAGACATCGATAATTCGATTTATACTTTGTGGAGCTGAATTCGTATGCAAAGTTCCAAAAACCAAATGTCCAGTTTCGGCAATTGTCAAACCCGCCCCGATTGTTTCTTTGTCTCGCATTTCGCCAACAAGAATAACATCAGGATCTTGTCTTAAAGCATATTTCAAAGCTGAAGCGAAACTTTTTGTATCACTTCCGACATTTCGATGAGAAATTAGCGACTTTTTGCTTTTATGAACAAATTCGATCGGATCTTCAATTGTCATAATATGTTTATGATGAGTCGAATTAATCTCGTTTATCATTGCTGAAATCGTTGTTGATTTTCCTGATCCAGTTGCTCCTGTAACTAAAATCAACCCTTTTTCTAATTTAATTAATTGTTTAAAAATATCAGGTGATTTTAATTCGTCGAGACTTGGAACTGTTGTCGGAATTGTTCTAAAAGCTGAAGCGGTTTCGCCCATGACTTTATATAAATTTGCTCGAAACCGTCCAGCCTTTTGAAAAGCGAGAGCAACATCTAATTCATTATTTATTCTAAATTCTTCGATTTGCTCTTTTGTCAAATGCGGAAAAATCAAATTTTCTATTTCAGTGCCAGATAATATTTTATATTCAATTGGAACAAGCGAACCATCGATTCGAATTTGTGGCGAATTATTATGAACAAGATGTAAATCTGAAGCCTTATTATGATTTGAATAAGCTAAAAGTTGCTCAAGAGTCATATTAAATCCTTTATTATTAAATTAATTTTATTTCTTCGATGACCTCATCGAAAAAAGGCAATCTTATTATTTCGCGACCATTTTTAAAAATTCCGCTTCCGCCCCAAAAACCTAAACCGTCTTCAAAACCAACTCGATTTACAAAAATGACTGTCCCTTTTGAAATAATCGATGAGGTCATTAAAATTGATCGCCATTGATCAGCGATTTCGATATTACCGTCATTAAAACCTCTTGCTGGAGAATTAGAAATAACGATTAATAAATCAGGTTCGATTCGTTCGATTTCAGCAAAAGTAAAACCTCGCCATAAATCTTCGCAAACAATTATTAAAGTTTTTCCAAATTTCGTATTAAATTCTTGAAAATTATCACCAGCTTGAAAAAAACGAGCTTCTTCAAAAAGTCCGCTATTTGGCAAATATTTTTTATCATGTCGTTTAATTAAATTTCCAGCTGAAAAATATAAAGCCGAATTTGTCGGTTCTCGATTTGTGCAAATTGCACCACCAACAACGATATCAAAATTCACCGAAAAATCTTTTAAACTATCTAATTCGTTATTTATATTCCAACAATCTTCAATCGCACGATCTTTTAATAAATAGCCATTTAACGAAAGTTCAGGAAAAACGACCAAATCGACATCGTGTGAAATTTTTGACAAAATTTTTAAATGTGTTTGCAAATTTTCACGAGAAAGTTTTGGCTTAATTTGAGCAATTGCAATTTTAAAACTGTTCATTTTTAATCGTCAATCTAAATATTTATGTTCAAGAGATTGAATTTTAAATTTATCTCCTGCGATTCCTTCAATAGAACCGATTATTTTAATGGCACTATTTTGAATATTTTCAATCTGTTTTTCTCGCTTTGCCCATGATTTTTGAATATATTCTTTTTCTTTATTTAACTCTGTTTTCATTATTGTGAAACCTTCAATTATAGATTCAACATACTGATTTAATTCATTACTAGTTAAAAAGTTATAAAGTAAATTAACTTTATCGGACTTATTTTCATTGCTTTTGTTAATTTTATCAATGCTGATTAAACTTTCTCGCAAAACAGGAGTCAAAATTTTGAACTCTTCAAACGAACAGATCCAAATGCCATTTTTTAAACCAGCTTTTGGCATATCTTTTGGCATAACTTCTGTAACGATAATGCCAATATCAGCTTTGCTATTTTGCATATCAGTTTTTAATTTATTAATCCAGTCATTATTAAATTCTTTTGTTCGTTTGCTTTCAAAGACGATTTTGCAACATGCTTTACTATCTCGAGTATGAATTTCTTGAATACAATCAGCACCGTATTGACCTTTTTTAACTTCTTTAATAAAATCAAAAGGAAAATTCGCTTTTAGCCATTCTTCGATTGCTAATTCTTGAGCTTCACCTTGAAGTTGCATACTGCCTTGTTCAGCTTTTTTTTGAGCGATAATTAACTGTTCTTGAATCTGTTTTAACTGAATATCTTTTTCACGGAGTCGCATTTCATTACGATCATCAGCTGATTTATTAATTTTTTCTCGCTCTTCTTGAAGTTTTTGATTTAAAGCTTTTTCAGTTTCAGCACGAATTCTAGATTCTGTTTCATCTTTTTCTCGTTTTAATCTTTCAATTTCGGCACGACTTTTATTTAATTCACGAACTTGTTCAGATTTTTCTCGCAACTCTTTTTCTAAAATAGCCTTTTCTTCACTATATTCAAGATCAAATTTCTTTTTTAATTCGATAGATAATTTATTCTGTTCAAGTTTTAACTTTTGATTTACCTCATCGTTAATTCGTTGATTAAACTCTGCTTTTTGCTGTTCTAATAAACTAGCTTTTTTGTCTAATTCAGACAAAGCATTTTTGTATTCAATTCGTTTAGTTTCGATCTCTTTTTGATGCTTGATTTCGATTTCAAGTTCAATTTTTTTATATAAAGCATCATTAATATCAATTACATGATTACATTTTGGACATTTTAAACCGTTTTGATTAACCATTTTTACAACCTTTTTTTATTTTCTGGTGATTTTATAAATTCTCGAAAAAATATAATAAAAATTCCAAGAATTATAGATGTAACAAAACTGACAACAACGATTAAACCTCGTTTTGGAGCAGTTTTATCTTGAATAAATGCAACTTCGCTATCAACTAATTTTTTAACAATATAAAACTCACTCGAATTTGCAAGAACTCTTTTTTGAATAAGCGAAGACATCAATTGAGTTAAATTTGTTTGCAATTCTGGATTTACAGTTTGTTGAAGCTCTTTTTCATAAAACGATATTTTTTTATCTGTGTCAATCATGTCATTATCGCGAAGATATGACGAAAGCTCTTTTAAATAAATATCAACTAACTCTTTTGCCAAAAATCTATCAGGCGATTCCGCCGAAAGAGAAATTACACCGCTTTTTTTATCTTCAGTTATTTTTATTAAACTTTTTAAGCTTTGATAACAAGCAAAATCAGATTCTTCTTTTGTCAAATTATTTTCATTTATCGATTGTGTTCTCAAATCTAAACCAAGCGGATAAACATAATTTTGATCGTTACTTAATTTTTCGCAAATTTTATATTTATTAATAACTCGACCGTGAAATATTCTATTTTGCAAAAGAGCATCAAAACTTGAGAATGGCGAAATTCCACCACCGCCTCCGATATCAATTCCAGTTAAACCAGCTAAAGCACTTAAACCGCCTCCACCAGTTTTTCCGTCATCTTGAGGCAAAACCAAAACTTCAGATTTATAAACATTCGGTTTATAAATTACATATCCAACTGTCAAACTTGTAATAATTAACGAAAAAATTATTAAAAATATTTTGCTTCGCCAAATTGTTGCTCCAAGTTCTCGAAGATCTATTTCATCTTCGGTTATATATTTTTGTTCTTCCATTATTTAAATACTCCGACTGTTTTAAATGAAACAGCTGTTACAGCCAATTGATAAATAACTTGAGAAATATCTTTCGAGAAAGTCATAAACGATGAGGTTTCAATTCGCATTGGAACAATAATCATATCACCAGTTTTGATATTTTGTGAATTTCCAAAAAGCCAACCACTATTATAAGCTTCAGCTTCACCATTTGCATGAACAATATAAATATTATCGCTATCAGCTTTATGATTTAAACCTCCAGCTTTATCGAGATAATCAGCAACTGTTAAACCTTCAACATAAAAAAAAGTCGTTGGATTTAAAACTTCACCTATAATTGCAACTGTTTCATTTATCGTTGGAATATATAATTCATCACCATTTTCAAGAACAAAATTTGATTTTTTCAAATCTACACTAACTCGACCATTTGGTTTAAAATCAGCTAATTCTGAAATAAGAGAATCCATAACTTTTAATAACATTGTTTTTTCGCTACTTGCTTGTTCGCTACTTGATGGCATTGAAATTAAATAAACTGAATCCTGTTTTAATTGCCGAATCGAATCTTTGAGTCGTATTTCTTGCTGTTTTTGAATTGATTGTCTTGTAAAAACTGCACCATCGAGAAAAGCTGTTTGTAAATAGCCACCTGCTCGATTAATTAAATCTTGAAGGGAATCACCTTTTTGAATAATATATCTTCCTGGAAATTTCACTTCGCCTGAAATAAAAATAGATTCTTGATCATTCCAATTTGGAATTTTAAAAATTGTTACCTCATCGAATTCTTCAATTTTTAAATTATTTTTGATAGCTTCTGATAACGAATATTTTAATATATTATATTTTCGTTCGCCGTTTTCAATTCGATATCTAACAATTTCAAAATTATCTAAATAGGCTTCACGAGTTAAACCACCAGATAATTTAATTAATTTATTAATATCTGTTGAGTCATCAATTAAATAATTACCGCTATTAAAAACTTCGCCTCGAATTGAAGCTTTTGTTGGTCTTGTTCGTTCTAATTTATCAAAAAAAGTAATTTCATCAAATTGATTAATCGATACATTTTCATCTCGCCACATATCTAAAAATAAAATTTCTACATTGTCGCGGACATTTCTAAGAATTTTTACATCGTTCGAGACTTGTAAATATTTTCGTTCGCCATCATTAAGATCTTCGCTTTTAAATTTTGTAAAACTTCGAATATCTTTTAATTTCATATTTTTAAAATATTGATATTTTCCTGCATTTGCAACGACTTTGCCAGAAATATAAATATAAGGATTTTCTTTTAATTCAGCTCGATTAAAAATATAAATTTCGTCGCCTTTTAATAAATTAATATCTTTTTTGCCAGATAAAACTTGTTCAAGTGAAAAAGTAATAATTTCGTCTTCAAATTTGCTTGAGTTATATCGTTTAATAATTGCATAATCCATTTCACTATTTTTTAATAATAAATTATTTATGCCGTTCATTTTTATTTCCCATTTAAATAATGAATACAGAGTCATACCTTTTGTATAACCTCGTTCGCCATTTCGAACAATATTTCCATATAAATAAATCGAATCGCTATTTTTAGTATTAATTGGAAGAATCGATATTTTATCGCCATCGAATAAATTTATATTTTTTGATAAGTCTATGTCATAAACAACTCGTTTTTTACCGCTATCAAGTCGTTCTAATTTTGCAATTGTGTTACTTGCACCAGCTTTTAATCCACCAGCAAAATTTAATAAATTATTTAACGATTCACCATCTTTTAATTCGTATAAACCTGATCTTTTTATTTCGCCAGATAAAAATATATTTTTTTTAGCTCGTGAAATAATTAAAGAATCTCCATTTTTTAACATAGCCGTCGATAAAGCCGAATCACCTTTTTGCATCAATTTATATATATCAAATTCTCTGACAATATTATTTTCTCGCATTAATTTTATATTTCTATAAGAACCAAATTGAGAAATGCCTTCTGAAATCGAAAGAGCATCTTTTATTGTCGAAAAAGCAGGTAAATTATAAATTCCGGGAGCATTTACTTCACCAGCGATACTAATTTGTATCGGAGTTGTTCGATCAAGATCAATATTTATTTTTATATTTTTATAAATCGATTCATATTTATCTGACAAAAACTCTTTTAATTTACCAAATTCAATGTTATATACATAAATTGGTCCAATACCTTCGATATTTATATTTCCGTTGCGATCGACTTCTAATTTTTCGCTTTTATTTCGACCGCCATAAAGCCAAACAGAAATAATATCTCCTTTGTTAATTTGATAATTAGCAGGAATCGGCAATGTATTTCCATTTAAATTATTTTTATTTAAAAAGAATTGATCGCCATATCTACCGTTATCTTTTTCATTAATTGGCAAATAAAACGAATTTCGTTCTTTGACAACTTCAGTATCTGTTTGATAATTAAAAATATTTTTTTTCATGTTATCAACAACGGGTTCATTAATAGCCATGCCAGTTGTTAAACTTTTATCTATTTTATTTTCGATTGCTACTTCTTGATTTGTATTGCTTGTCTTTGGAGTCGTTTGTTTCATGGCTTCAAGCTCTTTTTTTAATTTATCAAGATCTTTAACATTTCCAATATTTTGCAAATTCGGAAGTTTTGTTAAATCAACATCAATTTCACCTGCTTGAGTATTCGACAGCAACAATAATACTAAAGATATTACAAAAAAAAACATTGAATTTGATTTTAATATTGTCAATATAATTCTCCTTTTTAATTTATTTATTAATTTTTATTTTATGCGATAGGCTTTGATTCTAATTTTTGGATTTTTTCGACTTTCATTTAAAACAGCTATCACACCTTTTTCTATATCATTTTGAGATTGTTCAATATCAGAAAGCTGAACAAGAATATCAATAATTCCGTTTGATAATGACACAGTGTTTAAATTTGCATTTGTTGGTTTTTGATTTAATAAACGATTTGCCAATTCGTCATTTGGGTTATCTGTAAATTGAATTACATAAACTCTTGCTCCAACTTTTAATCTAAATGTATAACTATCTATTTGCCTATAACTTTCTCGTAATTCAAATATTTTTTTTTGGAAATAATCTTTTTTATCATTTGCAGAACTTACAGATGTTTTTGGTTTTTCTATTTTTTCTAAATTATCTATTTTTTGATTATTATTTTTATTTGTTTTAACTTCAGTTTGAGACAATAGATCAGATATTGAACTTGAAGAATTATTTGTCGTTGTTATTGTTTGTTGTTGTGCTGATGAGGTCTTTGAATTTTGATTATTTTTTATTTTATTATTATTTATTTTTTCAGAATCCAAATTATTATAATTGTTATTAACTGATTGATAATTTTTATTATATTCTTCTAGTTTGTTTTCATCTGTTGGAACTATTCGACCATTGCGAACTTGTTGAGAGGTTGATTTTTTACGAATTGATTCAACTTCACTTTTTGTATTACCAACACCACATCGAACAGTCCATAAACCACGATCAGTTTTATAAACAAATAAATCTTCTTTTATATTAATTGCAAGACTATTTTTGCCATTAATAGCACTTTCTTGATTATTAAAAGTTCCTAATTGAATAGAATACATGACATTGCCCCCCGAAAGGGAGCTGATAGCCAAAGTTGAAAATATTAATAAAAATTTTTTCACTATTTAATGCTCTCCAGAATATTTTTAAAATCTCGCAAATAAACCATATTTGGTCCATCACTCAAAGCCTCTTCAGGATTTTCATGAACTTCAAAAAAGAAGCCTTTGACACCGATGCTATTTGCTAATTTTGCAATATATGGAGCATATTTTCTATCGCCACCACTTTTTCCACCAAGAGAACTTGGTCTTTGAGTCGAATGAGTTACATCGATAACAACGGGATAACCAAAGGTCATCATGTCAATAATTTGACGAAAATCGATAACTAAATTTCCCATGCCAAACATTGAACCTCGTTCTGTTAATAATATTTTATTATTGCCAGATTCTTCGACTTTTTTTGCTGGATAAATCATATCTTTGCCATCAACAAATTGAGCTTTTTTTATATTAATTATTCGTCCAGTTTTTGAAGCCGAAACTAATAAATCAGTTTGACGAGATAAAAAAGCTGGAATCTGAATAATATCGATAACAGACGAAACTAAATCAGCTTGATAACTTTCGTGAATATCAGTCGTAATTGGAAGTTCGAAGTTATTTTTAACTTCTTGCAAAATTTTTAGACCTTCGTCGATACCTGGACCACGAAAACTATTTAACGATGTTCGATTAGCTTTATCAAACGAAGCTTTAAAAATATAAAAAAAGCCAGTTTCGAGACTTATATTTTTTATAGATTCAGCTAACCTCATCACCATGTCGCGATTTTCGATAACACATGGACCAGCTAAAAGAAATTTATTATTTTGAAGATGGCGATATAGCTCATCTGGAAGCATCATCATTCTCCAACATTTTTTTTACTTTTATCTTTTGATAGCCAATCGATAAATATGTAATAAAAAGAACTAGAACAACGACAACGATTGAGTCTAAAAGACTATCCATTTTTTCTGCCTCGTTTTTCGAATTCTTTTACAAAGCTGTCTAGATCATATAAATTTCTATGTTTTTCAGTCATGATATGAACAAGAATATCACCAAGATCAACAACAACCCAACCGTCTGAAGTTTCGACATTGCTAAAACTTTCTTCAGGTTTTAAACCAATTTTTAAAAAATCCATAAGTGCTTCATTATGTCTTTCACCGAGAGAAGTTGCGATAACGACAAAATCAACGAAATAATCGCTATTTCGTAAATCAAAACTTTCGATATGTTCGCCTTTGTTTCGATCTAAAATCTCAACAATTTTTGCTATTCTATTTTCCATAAAACTATCCTTTTGTTATTTTCAAATTTTAATAAATTTTCGTTTGAAAAGATAAATAGCATAATTGTATCACTACTATCAAGCCGTTTTAAAACTAAACAAAGTTTTATAAATTTAAATTACCATAAATAATTTGATGATAAAAAAATTAATTTAAAAAGATCAAGTCTTATTTATTAGTTTATTGGTATATTTGCGAAAATTTTTTAATTAATTAAAGAAAGAGGAAAAATAAATATGAATAACGATTTAGTAAAATCAGCTCTTTCAAAAGTTATTTATCCAGGGTTTCAAAAAGATATCGTAGCTTTTGGCTTCGTTGATAATATTGAAATTGATGGATCAAATGTTACAGTTGAAATTACGGTTACATCTTCAGCTAACGAAGTTGAAGAACAACTTAGAAATGATATTAATCTTGAATTATCTCGAATTGGTGTTGAACGAGTTTTTATCAAAGTTAATAAACCTGCAGTTCCACGAGAAACTTCATCAAAAGGCAAAAATATAGCTCCAGCTGTGAAAAATTTCGTAATGGTAAGTTCTGGAAAAGGTGGAGTCGGAAAAAGCACAACATCAGTAAATTTAGCGATTGCTCTTACAATGTCAGGTAAAAAAGTTGGTTTATTAGATGCCGATGTTTATGGTCCAAATATTCCACGAATGCTTGGAGTTGAAAATGTTCGACCTGAAGTTATTGGAAATCGAGTTAAACCTATTGAAGCCTATGGAATCGAAATGATAAGCATGGGAAGTTTAATGGGAAGTGGCGAAGCTCTTTTATGGCGAGGATCATTAATAATTAAAACGATTCAGCAATTTTTAACAGATATTACTTGGAGTGCTTTAGATGTTTTAATTATTGACATGCCTCCAGGAACTGGTGACGCTCAATTGACTCTTGCTCAAAGTGTTCCTGTTACAGCTGGTGTAACCGTTACGACTCCGCAAACTGTTGCTCTTGACGATGCTGAACGAAGTTTAACAATGTTCAAAAAATTACATATTCCAATTGCTGGAATCGTTGAAAATATGAGCGGTTTTATTTGTCCAGAAACAGGCAAAGAATACGATATTTTCGGCAAAGGCACAGGTTTAAATTTAGCAAATAAATTTAATACTTTTATGTTAGCTGAAATTCCAATTGAACCATCAATTCGAACAGGTGGCGACACAGGAAAACCGATAACTTATCATCAACCAAATAGCGAAACAGCAAAACGATATATAAAATCAGCTGAACGACTTTGGGAAGAAATCGAAAAAATCAATGCTCTTGGAGTTGTTTCGAATGACATGATTCAACCAACAACAGGAACAGGATCAGCTTGTAGCACCTCATCAGCAAAATCACATTCACATTCAAATAATAATAGTTGTGGTTGTCATTAATTTATTTATAAAATTATCAATCCCCATTTTTTGGGGATCAATTCTCGTTATTTCATATTTGGCATTTATGCCAGTTTCGAATAAAATTATCGATATATCTTTCGGCGATAAACTTAATCATTTTGGAGCTTTTTTCGTTTTATATTTTGTTGGCTATTTTCGTTATGGCAAATTAAATAATTATAAATTTATTTCAGGTTTAATTTTTTACGGAATATTCATCGAAACAGTTCAATATTTTTTACCGTTTCGAGAATTCTCGTTATTAGATGTTCTTGCTGATAGTTTTGGAGTTTTAATTAGTTATTTAATATTAAATTTATTAAGCAAGAAAAATATATCAAATATTTAATTTTTTGAAAATAGTTTCTGGAATATGTTTAATTATTAACATAATATATTTCCAGAGCCATTTTGAATAAAGAACATCGATATTTATTTGTTGAGCATGAAAAATATCTTTTGCGATTTCATCAGGTTGAGCCGTTAATTTTTCTGGCAAATTTAAATGTTCTGTCATTTTTGTATAGACAAATCCAGGTTTAACTGTTAAAACATGAACATTCGATTTATAAAGTCGATTTCGCAAACCAGACAAATAAGCTGAAAATCCAGCTTTTGCTGAACCGTAAATATAATTTGCTTTTCTTCCGCGATCACCTGCAACTGAACTTATGCCAATTATAAAACCGTTTTTATTTTGTTCGAATAAGTTAGCAAAAATATTTAAAATGCTGACTGCACCAACATAATTTACATTTATCGTATTTAAACTTTTATCAAAGTCGATTTCACAAACTTTTTGATCAGTCATAAATCCAGCTGATAAAATTATTCCAACTGGTTTAATAATTAAATCGTTAAAAAACGATTCATGACTTTCAAAATCTGTTATATTAAATTCAACAAGTTGAACATCAATTTTATATCTAATTTTTAAATCTTGCGATAAATCGTTTAACGAGTTTATTTCTCGTCCAGCTAAAATTAAATTAAAATTATTCATCGCATAAATTCGTGCTAACTCTTTTGCGATATCGCTTTTTGCTCCAATTATCAAAACATAATTCATATTTAAATTCCTAATCTATTAGATTGAAGCGACTCAAATTTATCATTCATTTTATTTTTAGAACGAATTTCTTTAAATTTGTAAATTTTTGGATAACCTTTTTTGAAAAACTCTTTTTTAACTCGACTATCTTTTGTTAAATATATTCTTCCACCGTATTTAACAACGATTTTATCTAAGTCATCTAATAATTTAAATAAACTATCTTCAATTTTAAAATCGAGAGCCAACGAATAACCTTCGATCGGAAACGACAAATAATTATTATTTTGTTTGCCATATAATTTTAAAACTGCCAAAAACGAACCTTTGCCACTTTCGGCGATTTTTTCGAGAATTTCACTTAGACCAGAAAAGCTTTTTTCTTTTGGCAAAATAAATTGATATTGAGTGAAACCGTTTGAACCATAAATTCTATTCCAATTATCAATCGAATCCAAAGGATAAAAAAACGAGTCGATTTCAACCTTTTGAGTTTTGATTTGTTTATAATTTTTATGATAATAAAGCCAATTAAATATTTTAACAGTTATGTTATTTAATAAAAAAGATGGCAAATTAAACGGAATATTTATTTTTTGTTTTGACTTATAATTTAAATCCCCGTCGTTTGCAAAATCGCCGACCATCAAAAGCGAACGACCAATATTTTTATCTTTTGCCAAGCAATCAATCCAAGCAACCGAATAAGGCATTTCCGAATATTTTTCAAAAGCTTCAAAAGTTTCTTTTAAGTTTTTCGTTTTAATCGTTGTTTGATTTATATTTTTAGAGTTTATTTTTTTAAGTGCAATTTTGGCATCCAAAATGATTCCCGTCAAACCCATTCCTCCAGCGGTTGCTAAAAAAAGCTCATCGTTTTTTTGACAATTTTTAATTTCGCCGTTTGGCAACATTAAATTAAATTCAATAACAGATTCAGAAAAACAGCCTTCAATATGATGATTTTTGCCATGAACATCACTTGCAATTGCTCCGCCGACTGTGATTAATTTTGTTCCGGGGGTAACTTTTAAAAACCAGCCTTTTGGAACAATAATGTCGAGAATTTCACTTAACAAAACACCACTTTGAACATGTAAAATTCCATTTACCTCATCGAAATCTAAAAAATAGTTCCAATTTTTTGTATAAATAATATGTTCATTTAAAGCCGAATCGCCGTAACTTCTGCCATTGCCATAAGCGATAAATATTTTATTTGAAGCTAATAAATTTTTAAGCGAATCGAGATCGCGAAATTTATAAACTTTGTTTTTTAACTTTGGGTAGTTTCCCCAACTAGTGAGATTTGAATTTTGCATTTATTTTAACTTTGATGTTTTTGTTTAAAAGATAAATATTTGTGTCCAATAAAACTTGTGAATACTGGAAAAATAACACCGATTGCATGAGCCATTGCTTCAGGATAAAAACTAAAATTTATATTCGGAAATAAATAAAAGGCTAAACCTATTGTGATGAGGTAAGTTTGAATAATTGCAATTAAATTAACACTCACAAACCAAAATATAGATTTTATTAATGAATTTGAACTATTTTTAAATACGAATAATTTCGACAAAATAAAAGCTGTTGTCATTCCTGTTAAATATGCAAAAATAACGGCTTGTTCAAATGAGACAAAATCATCGTAAATAAATCGGCTTCCAAAATTGACAATTGCGGAAAAACCGCCAGTTAATAAAAATAGAATAAATTCTTTTGATAAATATATATTTTTAGACATCTTTTATATTTTTAGCCAATTTTCTTCCAAAATCTATTGATTCGCTGATTCCACGATCTTCTGGATAATAATAAGATGTGTCAGCAACAAATAAATTTTTTGCTATTTCGATATCTGGAAGCGAATTTAAATAATTCGGTTCGCAAATTGGTTGAGCATAAAAATAACGATTAATTTTAATATCGATAAAATCAGAATCATCTATTTCCGAATTAATTATTTTAAAATATCTTTTTATTTTATTTATAAATATTTCGTCGCTATCACTAAATTTACTTTCTTCTCGAGGCATATAATACGGAATATATAAAATATTGCCAACATCGGGATTCAAATTGCTATATTCTATAATCCCTGGAATATCAATATTTTCATCATTTATATTTAACCAAAAGTTATTTGTTAATTTTTTATTTAATTTCACAATACCGCAAACAACAGCTATATTTTTTTTCGAGGACAATTTTGCTTGTAATTCTTCTGACAATCCATGAATAATTTGTGAAATTATCGGTAATGGAATTGTGCTAATTATTTTATCAAATCGATAAATTCCTGATTCTGTTTCCAAATCGCCAAGCGAATTATTATTAACATAAATTTTTTTCACTCGACTATTTAATAAAATTTCACCGCCATTTAATTTTATAAATTCAGCCATTTTATTTAATAAAGTTTTAGAACCACCGTTTAAATATCCTAATTTTTCTGCAAAAATCGAATATCGCGAATTGCCAATTCGTCGAATTCTGCTCCAAATCCATGGTGCTGATAAATTATCTGAATATCCATAAAATTTCAATTTTAACAATTTGTCCCATAAAATTTCAAAAGCTTTTTCACCAATCCATTTTTTAATCCAGCTTTTTGCATCATATTTTTCAAGCTGTTGCCAATTTTTCAATTTAGTTGAATAAAAAGCATGTAATCCATATCTAAATTTATCAATTAACGATAATCCTGAAAATTTCAAAAGAGCAATTGGATTACCCCATTCTTGAACTCTATTTTTATAAAAATAGCCCATTTTTGTATTTTTCCAATTTAGCTTATCTTCAAGATTTAACTCTTTTAATATTTCAAAAAATGCCTGATCGCTTGTGCAATGAAAATGATAATACCGTTCTATTTCTAAGCCTGAAAAATCAAACGATGAGGTCATTCCTCCGATTCGATCGTCAGCTTCAAATATAATTGGTTTGTAGCCATCTTTAATTAATTGATAAGCAACGGCTAAACCCATTGGTCCAGCACCGATTACTGCTATTTTTTTAGAATCCATTAAAACTCCAGAACATATTTACTATATTTTTCGTCATTAAAAGTTTCATTTATTGCATCTTTAAATGATGTCGGCTTGACATTAAAAATTTCCCACCAATTAATTAATTCAAAATGGTCATCAGCAACTAATGCTTTTAACTGTTGAGTTGTAAATGGCGGATTTTTACTAAACAAAGCATATATTTCCATTAATAAATAAAAAATAAAATACGGAATGCTAATTATTGGAGTTCGTAAATTTTTCGCTTTTTTAATTTCTCGAATAATATCGATGTAAAAAACTTCCTCTTTTCCAGTAATATTAAATGTTTTATTTATTTCTTGCTTTTGCAATAAAGAGACTATGATTTTTGCAAAATCTCGTTCGTATAACGGCTGTCGAATATATTTTCCATGTCCCGGAATTGGAAAAAATGGAACTTTTTCCATAAAGCGACTTAGCCAACCTAAATGTTTTCTATCAAACCAGCCGAACATTAATGTCGGTCGCAAAACCGTATAATTTATGCCAGATTCTAAAACTAATTTTTCTTGAGCCTTTTTGGTTGTCGTATAAAAATCATTTGCTTTTGAATTAACAACCGATGAACTAATATGAATCATATAATTAATTTTATATTTTTTAATAATCTCAAGAACTTTTTCAGTTGCCGTAATATTATTTTTTATAAACGGATCAATAGTTTTTGCTCCAATTTGAGCATGTAAAATAATTACGACTTCAGCATTTTCAAAGCTTTTTTCCCATTCACCAATTTCTGATAAATCAGCTTCGATAATTTCAATTTCGCTATGTAATTTTCGTAATATTTGAATATTTTCGTGATGTTTATCAATTGCAACAATATTTTTGTAACCACTGTTTTTTAATTCGATAATCAAGTTTTGACCAACAAGACCAGCCGAACCAGTTACGACAATTTTAGAATTTACATTCATTTAACCAACCTTGATAATTAAAATAAAACTTATTAGCCATAAAATAATAACTATTTTTGTAAATCTATCCCGAATAAATATAGTCGTTGGATTTCCGCTGTTTTGTTCAACGAAAGCTATTTGCATATATCTTAAAATTCCAATAATTACAAAAATAGATGTCAAATATAAATAGTTTGTGCCAAATCTAGCTGTAACTTCTGGTGAAATTGAATACATAATATAGCTCACGATCGTTACTCCAGCCATAATTGTCATCGCCGAATTTATCATTTCAAGATTGTAGCCCGAGATATTTTTTCTTGTTTTTTTGCCATCAATCGATAATAAAATATCATCTCGTCGTTTTGCGAGAGATAAAAACAGAGCCAATAAAAAAGTTACCAAAACGATCCACATTGACGATTCGTGGTTTATCAAAACTGCACCTGCAAAAATTCTAATTACAAAACCAATAGCAATTACGATAATATCAACTATTGATATATGTTTAAGCCAAATCGTATATAAAATATTAATAAATATATAAATTAATAATATTATTAAAAAATTTTTTGATAACATAAAAGCCAACGGCAAAGCAAAAATTAATAATCCAAAAATAAATTTAATTCCAGCACTTTTTGAAATTTCGCCACTTGCAAGAGGACGAAACTGTTTTGTTGGATGTTCGCGATCTTCGTTAATGTCATGATAATCGTTAAAAGTATAAATTGCACTTGCAACAATCGAAAATAAAATAAACCCAAATATTACATTTTCGAAATATTCGAACGAAAACTGAAACGAGAAAAACAGCGGAGCAAAAAGAAATAAATTTTTGACCCATTGTTCGGGTCTAGCAAGTTTTAAATATTGCTTCATTTATTATTTTCGCTCCAACGAAATATCTAATTTTTTAAACGAAATTCCATCTCGTTTTATGTGATAAATATTAAAACCATCTTTTAAATTAAAAGTATATAAATTGCCTTCGCCGTTTAAATAATAAGCCGAAATAATTTTTTCACTATTAATCGAAATCACAATTTTATGATTTAAATCTGTTAAGCTTTTTACCTCATCGAAACTTTTTTCTAATTCATATGGAACTAATTTTAAATATTTGCGATTTTCTTCTGGAAAATATATATCGATTCCATCAGCAAAATTAAACTTTTCAGTGAAATTAAAATATTTAGCTGTTTCTTGAGCTATTTGATTATATTCGTTACCTCGAGTAATAATTAAAGATATATTTTTATCAGCTGTATTTTTTAAAGCCCGTTGAAAAAGCGAATCGTTAAAATCTGTTGTTCCGCTTGGTTGTAATCCTTTTTTGTTGCTGTAATATAAAAGATCCGCATCCCAAATTCCGCTTCCAAAAACTATAATTGTCGAATCTGGAACATCTTTTATCGTTTTCGCAAGAGACATTTCGATGTTATTTGTATAATTAACCTGTTTTAAATGCAAATAAACTATTCCACCGATGAGGTTCGTAAATAAAATTGCAACGATTAATTTTGTATTTTCTTTTAATATTAAAAATGTTGCAAAAATTAAAGCTATTGCTGTTGCATTTGCATAATAATCATGTTGAAAGTGAATGCCTGTAAATATAATTGGAGCTATAAAAAATAGAGCAAAAGCTAAATAAATTTCTTTTGAAATATTAGTTTTGTTTTTCCATAAAATTGCAATCGTCAAAAATGGAATTATTAATCCAAAGATTCCGAAAACTCCTGTATAAGTTCTTGATAAATAATGAATCCAACTTGTTAAAGATAATTTTTGCTCAACAGTTCCAAAGTTAAAACTTCTTAAAGCTTCAGATGTTGAAAAACTGCCATATGTATTTAAAGTTTTTATATAGTCAGAATAAACAACCCAAATATAACCAATAATTAACGGAGTAATTAATATTACCGCATAAAGAATTATCGATTTGAGGTTTGAGGTTTGAGGTTTGAGGTTTGAGGTTTGAGGTTTGAGGTTTGAGGTTTGTTTATCTCGATTTTGCCAAATTGAATATAAAAATATTATTCCAACTGCAAAAGCAAAAACTAACCAAGTTGTAATTTTTGTCAGCGATGCCAAAATGCCAAAAATAATTACCAGAATGAAAAATTTCCAATTTAATTCGTCTTTAAATCTTAGAGAAAAATACAAAAACGATAACGAAAATAATAAAGCCATTTGTTCTATTAAAAAAGACATTGAATAAGTTATATAAATTGGAGAAGTTGCAACTAACGAAAGAGCTAAAAACTTATCTTGTTCATTCCATTTTAATAAACTTAATATTTTATAGCTAACAAATAAAACAGCCAAAAACGAAAATAAGGTCAAAAACTTGCCAATATCGATTTGTTCAAAAGGCACAATTAAACTAATTAACCAAACAAGATATTGATAAATCGGGAATTCCATTGGAATCGCCCATGGAAAACCAACAGTTGGAGTTATATATTCAATTGGATTTATAGTCATGTATCTTGCACTAATTGCTGTTTGACTTTCTCGCATTGCCAAATAAAAATAATCAGCATTTAAATAAAAATTTATGCTAATAGCAATTGAACTAAATAATAACAAATAAAAAAGATATTGCCATTTATAATTTACGGACATATATATTCCTGTGAGTGAAAAATTTGTCAAATTATAATTAATTTATAAACCACAAAACAAAGAGATATTTGGAATCCCTATAAGGGTATCAAAAGGCACATTTATTAATAAACCTTTAAGTTTTGTTGTAGTTGAAGTTAAGCCATCCCTATAAGGGTATTAGAATAAAAACTTTCAAAATCGATCTTGAAAACCAATTATTAATAAAGGTTTAACGATCCCTATAAGGGTATGAGAATAATAGTAACAAATAGCGGTGATATTGTAACTTTACAAAGAGTTTAGCCATCCCTATAAGGGTGAGAATCTTGTTAAATATTGAAGCAACCTTCAAACTGGTAGCTGTAGTTTAGCCATCCCTATAAGGGTATGAGAATTATACCCTATAGATGAGAGTTGTACACTTAATAAAGTTCAGCGATCCCTATAAGGGTATTGGAATCTGCCATGGATAAGGTCGCTGCTGAAGAAGCGGCTCTAACAGTTCAGCGATCCCTATAAGGGTATTGGAATAAGATTCATTATAACTGTTGAGGGTTACTCCTTGGTGGATAGTTCAGCGATCCCTATAAGGGTATTGGAATTCTTGGAGGGAAGATGACTTCTTTCCTTTGAGAGAGGTAGGTTCAGCGATCCCTATAAGGGTATTAGAATTTCTTAAAGCAGGATATCTAGAGATTACCGTAGAGGACGGTTCAGCGATCCCTATAAGGGTATTAGAATCCTGTTTTTCTCGATAAAACCGATGTTTTGATTTTACAAACTTCCTTAAGTTTTGCTTAGAAAATAGGCAAATTTTGCAAAATACCGATAAAATCAATATATTAGTTCTTGAGATCTATAATCTATTTTTATAATTTTTTATAACCCTTTGAACAGTTGGAATTGTATATAATATTAACTTAATTTAAGCTTAACGATAAAATAATATTTTTGTTTTGCTAAGTTGTCAAGAAATATAACGAATTTTTTTTTTATAAATTTATATAAAAAGTCATGTATAAAATACAAAACGAAATCATGCATGAACTTTTTTAACGATAAAATCAATATATTTTTTTAAAATATTATTAATAATATTTATTATTTTTACTGTTTTTTTAACTCAAAAAATGAGATCATGCATGAAAAATTATGCCTATTTTTTAGTTTTTTAATTTTTATCTATTATTAAAATAATTTATAATTTATTTTTCGCTGTTTAAACCGATCCTGCTTTTTGCAACTATCCATTCTATTAATATATTTGGCATTAAATTTAATAAGTTAATAGCATAATAAAATATTTTCGGAAAAGCATAAAATATTTTATTTTGTTCGATTGCATCGTAAATTAATTCAACACCTTTGTCTAAAGGCAAAATAAAAGGCATTTTGAATTTATTTTTATGAGTTAATGCTGTATCGATAAATCCTGGTAAAATCGTAATTACTTTTGCTCCGTGTGGTTTTAAAAAAAATCGCAAACCTTCAGCATAGCTGTTCATTGCCCGTTTTGAAGTGCTATAAGCTATCGACGACGGCAAAGATATTAATGATGCCAACGACGAAATAAAAACTATTTTTTTATCATGTCCGTAACCTTTTGACCATTTATTTAATATTGGATATAAAGTTGGATGAATCGACGAGAAATTAGTTAAAAAAACTGTTTCAAAATCGTTAATCGAAGTTAATTTATCTCGAGAATGCCCGAGCGACATTCCAGCATTGATGATTATTAAATCAGGATTCCATTTTTCGATTGCTTCGCCAACACGAACCGATTCATCTAATTTTGACAAATCAGCCCCGACGATTTTTTCGCCAGTAAATTCAGTCATTAATTCTGTTCGACGAGCAACTAAAAAAAGCTGATGACCTTCATTTTTATAAATTTTTGCAAGTTCATTTCCGATTCCACTACTTGCTCCAGTTATAACAACTCGCATTATTTTATTTCTACAGTTATTAAACTAATTAATCGTTCATATTTATCACAGCCACTAATCGTATCTCGATTAAATAAAAAAGTATCTTTAGCTACTTTTTTGAAAGTTTGTGTTTTTGTCGAAACGACATCGATTTGTTCATCTTCGAATAATTTAAATAAATAAGCTAATAAGCCATTTTGATTTGCAACTTGCAATCGCATACGAACATGACTATTCGAATAATCGCAATCGATCGCAATCTGTTCTCGAGTTATTTTTGGATTTAATTTTTTAAATCGTTTTCGATTATCGTTTTTGCTTAAAAATGCAATTTCAATAATATTACTAAGTGCAACCTCATCATCTGGAGAAATCGATGTCGTAAATTCAATTTTAAAATATTTAGCTCCATCGAATAATTCATATAATTCAAGAGAAGCCACAGATAAAAAATTAAGCTGATTTAATAAATAGGCAATATCGAAATTAAGAGTTTTATCTCGAATAATTCGCAAAGTTAAATATTCGCTATTTTCAAAATTAAACCAATGACCAGAAAGCGATTTTGTAATTTGAGCAATTTCGATTATCTCTTCGATAGAAAGCTGAAAAAAAGCAAAATTCGATTTTATTTCAAGAACAGCTTTTTGAATATTTTTCGGTTGAGTTTTATAAATTTCGCTATTTATAATTTGACGAATTTTTTTATCTCGCCGTTCAGATTCACGAAGCATTTCATGATGATCAAACGAATATAGGGCATTTTGATATAAAGTTGCCAAAAGTCTTCCACTATGCGAATTCAAAGCTCGTTCATTGACAGATCGCACATCGCCGTAAGTTAAAATATATAACAAAATTAAATCTCGTCGCTCTTTTAATTTCGATGTGAAACCAAAAATTACTCGTTCGTCATAAATATCATCGTTATAAGCAACATCAGTCATCAAAGTATGATATCTGATGAGGTTCGAAACTCGTTCAACGACCTCATCGTTTTCTTCACCAAACTCTTTTAAAAACTGTTTAGTTATTCTTGCTCCAACTTTGCTGTGATCTTCATTTCGACCTTTGCCAATATCATGAAAAAGCGAAGCAATTTTTAAAATTCGTTGTTCTGATTTTGGCAAATTATTAAATAATTTATTTATAAATTGATCGTTTATATTTTCTAATTCTCGAATATTATAAATCGAATGAACATCAACAGGATGTTTATGATAACCGTCAAATTGTGGCAAATGCGAAACTTTTTCAAACAATGGAAAAATATAATCTAACATAGAAACTTTTAATAATATTTCTAAAATTGGATATAAATTTTCGCGGTCAAATAATTTCAAAACTTCACGACGATCAATATTTTCTAAGTTTTCAACCGAATCCAAAAGTGCATAAATCGATTCACCGATTTTTAATTTTTCATCAGGAATCTTATGCAAAAATTTAACAAATTCATTTAAATCGCTAAATTTAACTTCTGAAGCAATTAATAATTCACCATCAATTTTATAAAGCCAACGATCAATTCGATGAGATCTCAAATCAGCGATTTTGTCGCTTTTATATAAAATAGGTTTAGAAATTTTGCGAATAATCTTTGTAGCAAAAGCATGAATATTCCACATTGCCGAAGATAATTTTTGAGAAAATAATAAATGCGATTCTATTCCGAGAGTTTCACTTAAATATGGAACATCGTCAAGAGTTACACGATCTCGTCGTTTTTTAGTCGAAAGATGAAGAGCCGTTCGAGTTGCAAATAAAAAATCAAGTGCCGAAGAAAATTTCTTGAATTCACCTTCAGTAAATAATTTGCCTGATAATTCTCGAATATTATCAACTCCGTAAATTACATTTGCAACCCAATAAAGTGTATTCCAATCTCGCAAACCGCCAAAACCTTCTTTCAAATCAGGTTCCATTTCGCCCATCGAATGAATTCGATATCGTTCGTCTCGTTCCAACTCTTTTTGAACCAAAAAACCATGCTGATCAAATAATCGAACAGCTTTTAATTGATCTAATAAAGCATTCCAAACAAACATAGAACCGATAATTTTTCGAGATTCTAAAATTGCCGTTTTAATTGTCGAATCAGTTTTTGCAACAGCTTCAATTTCGCCAATATCATGAGTTCGATGACCCAATTTTAAACCAGAATCCCAAGCCATTAATAAAAATCGTTCGATAATTTTCTCGATGTTATATCCGTCAATTTTACGATATGCGATCATTAAATCGATATCGCTATGAACAGTTAATTCTTCTCGTCCGTAACTTCCGAGAGCAACAACAACGATTGGCACAGAATCTCGAAGTGGCATATAATTTCCAAACATTAATCTCAAAACGGCTTTATATAAAAGCGAAATGATCGAATCATAAAATTTTGCATGTCTAATTAAAAAATTTCTGCCTCGATCAGTTCGTTCTAAAAAATTATCTTTTAATGATTTTTTATAATCTTTTATATAAATTTCGATCTCTTTTGCAATGCCAAACGAATCTCGTTTTTCAAGCAATGTTTCGATCTGAATTTCAAGACTTTTAATAGTTTTAATTTCCAACTATTTTTTTACCTCTGATTCGTCATCGTTTTGATCTTTTTGATCTTCATTGTGAATTTCAGCAACATTTTTTTTATCTTTCATAGAAACATTTCTAAATAATTCATATTCATATTTTAATTTAATTAAAAAAGTAATAATTCTAGTTTGATAACTCGTCGAATCTCGATCAGTTGGACATTTTGAGAGTTCATTTAAATGTTCAATAATTATTTTTAAAGCATATCGAGGCTTTTTTTTAAGACTTTTTTCGATATGAAAAATTAATTCGTCAATTCCCAAACCGTTTGGCTCACGAATTTTATGAACATATTCTTTTGTCGTCAAAATCAAAGTATTTTGTCTATGAATATCTTTCGGATAAATATCTTCAACGATTCGTTCCAATTTTTCATATTCGCAAATATCATGCTGTTCATTTCGTTTATGATTCAATCGTTCATCGCCGTAATCACTATTCGAAACAATCATCAAAGCATAAATTTTTGCCCGAAACTCGAGCGAATCGTGATGATATAAAAAAAGTTCTCTAAACGAATGTAAAAAGCGATCAATAAAAGTCAATTTATGTTTCATTTTTTTATTTCCAAATTAAAATTTATAAGCTAAACCTAATTTAGCGAAACCATATTTTTTATCAAACTGTGTTTGAGTATATATATTATATAAATATGGCAAACTCGAATTAAATTGCTGAAACATGACATCGCCCTCGACAAAAACAAGAACTTTATTTTTAAGCGGAGTCGAAACAGCCATTTTTAATTCATGACTACTTTTTTGATAATTTAAATCTTCTGTTCTAAATATTCTCGTATAGCTATAATCTAATTCTAAAATTACTTTTGACCATTCTGTTATAAACGATGCACCAGCTACAGTAAAAAATTCATCTCGATTTAACTCTGGAATAGCTATTTTTTCGATTAAATCTTTTGGTTGAACATCAATTTTCGAATCGATTAACGAATAACCAAATGATCCATAAATATTACCGATCGAATGGTCATTTAATTGTGAACCTAATAATAATTTGCCATAAAACGAATGACTGCTCATATTCGAAATATCAACTTGTGGCGAAACTTTTTTTCCAGATTCATCATATAAATTTGCTTCAACATTATTTTTTATTATCGTGCCATTTCCTTCAATAGAATATCCAGAAGTTGGTGCAATTTTTTTAATCATCGAATTTAAAAAATTATAATTATCTATTTCGATATCAGCTCCAATATTCGAAACAACACCAAAATCAAGCGATAAACTTTTTATTTTTTTATATTTATCTTCAGTTATATTTCTTCGATAAAAAGCTTCAAATCGATGATTTAATAAATTCGCTCCGCCATAATCTAATTTCGTGTTTTCATATTTAAAAAAAATGGCATTATCGCGATTCAAACCATAATGACCACCAATATGAAAACCGCTTAAATTACCGATCGAATTGCCATATTTTTCAAGCGAACCGATTTCATCTTCTCGAACATTAAAAATATCAACACTGTCATTAACTCGAATATAACTACTATCAATTCTCAAACCTATTTTTGGCAAATATGCCTGATCTGTCAAAACAGCATAATTAAAATTTCCAGCAGAAACATCTATTATTAATAACGAAGATAAAAAAACAAACTTTTTCATCATAATTAATATATTTTTATTTTTCGATTCTCATCATATACGGACGAGATAAAACAGGTTGAAGAGCTTCTATTTTCGAAATAGCTTTTAAAATATTTCGTTCTTTTGTTTGATGAGTTGCGATTAAAATATTTGCCGAATTTCCATCGATATTTTTTTGCAAAAGTGCCTCAATCGAAATATTTAAATCACCGAAAACTCGAGATATTTCAGCAAGAACACCAGCTCGATCATGAACATGAATTCTTAAATAATATTTCGATTCGATATCGCCTCGCTCTTTTAATTTTAATTTGCCAACTTCCAACGGATGTTTAAATCCTAACATTGGCGATTTTTTATTATGTCGAACAATATCGATGAGGTTTGCAACAACTGCCGAAGCCGTTGCATCGCCACCAGCACCAGCTCCATAATATAAAGTTTCACCAACTCGATCGCCGACAACAGAAATTCCGTTCATGACTCCATCGATTTTTGCGATCATTTCGCTATCTCGAATCAAAGCAGGATGAACTCGAATTTCGACCTCATCGCCAACTTTTTTCGCAATGCCTAATAATTTAATCGCAAAATTAAACTCTTTAGCAAAGGCAATATCATGAGCCGAAATTCCTTCGATTCCTTCGATTAAAATATCTTCAGGTTTAACATCAATTCCATAAGCGATCGACGATAAAATTAATAATTTATGTCCAGCATCGAAACCGCCAATATCAAAAGTCGGATCAGCTTCGGCATAACCAAGAGCTTGAGCTTCAGCGAGAGCCGTTTTGAATTCTGCATTTTCTCGAATCATCTTTGTTAAAATATAATTCGAAGTTCCGTTTAAAATGCCTTTTATCGATTTAATATGATTCGCACTTAAACCATCTCGAAGAGCATTAATAATTGGAATTCCACCTGCAACACTGCCTTCATATTCAAAAGGCAAATCACCAGCAATATCTTGCAATTCATATCGATGATAAGCCAATAATGCCTTATTTGCGGTAACAACAGGTTTGCCCAATTTAAGAGCATTTCGAACAATTTTCAAAGGTTCTTCGACACCGCCCATTAATTCAACGACGATATCAATATCATTTCGATTAAGAGCTTCTTCATATGAATCTGTTAATTCAATATTATTAACAGCTCTTTTTTTATTTAAATTTTTTACAACTCCAATAGCAGGAACAATTTCTTTACCTGATCTTGCCTTTATAATTTCGCGGTTTTCTTGCAAAATCTTTATGACAGATTCTCCAACAGTTCCGACTCCAAAAATAGCCACTTTAACCATAATTATTTTTCTTTCTTTAATTTATAATATTTTTGACACAGCTGAAATAATCGCTGTGCTACTTTTTAAAATATATTTCGAATTTAAACCACAAATATTTTTAAAACTTTCTCGTTCATTCGCATGAAACCCGCCTTCTGGGCCAATTATCAACGAAATATTATTAATATTTTTTATTTCAGATAATTTATTTTCTGAAAAATCGATAGCAATCGAATCAGGAAAAAGTTCAATAAATTTATTTATCGATTCGATTTCGTATATTTTTATAAAATCGTATCGACCGCATTGCATCGATGAACTTTGTAAAATTCTCGAATATCGATCAAAATCAGCTCGAAAGTCGCCTTGTGAAAATTGACATTTAATTAAATACAAAATATCAACTCCCAATTCATTCAAAGCAGGAAGATTTTTTTCGATAGTTTGCGAATCAGTTATGCACCAACCAGCAACTATTTTTTTATCTCGAATTTCAAAATTTTCATGACGATCAATTAATTCTAATTTTGCACTTCGTTTATTTATTTCGATAATCTTATATTTATATAAAATCTCCGAATGTTCAACGACAGAAGATCTAATATTTACAATTTCATTAATTTTATGCCGTCGAACTTTAAAAATATAATTATAAATTTCGCCGTCAAATTCAATAATTTCATTTCCAGCATTTTGAAAAAAAATAAATTGCATCAACCACCACCGACAAATTCTAAAAACTCGACTTTGTCGTCTTCATTCAAAGTGTAACCGATCCAATCCCATTCTTTGATGATTTTCATATTTACGGCTGTTGCCATTGTTCGCTCACGAATGCCTAAAAAATCGATAAGCTGATCAATCGAGATATTTTCTTCGACTTCCATTTTATCGCCATTGACGATTATGTTCATACTAAAACTTCTCCAATCGTATTAACGATTCGGTCAGGTTTAATAGAACCAATACCGATTACCTCATCTCGTTTTTTTATTTTGCCACTTAGAACAAGAATTTTTTTCATGCCTAATTCACCCGCACCGATTAAATCGCCAATCCAATCATCGCTAATCATCGTAATTTGACTAAAATTTTCTGCACCAATTATATTTTTTGCTCGTTCATAAAATAATTCACTTGGTTTTCCAATAATTTTATAATCTTTGCCAGTTGCGAAACGGATCATTTCAAGAATTGCACCAACTCCCGGATATCTTTTGCCTTCTTTTATATAAATCGAAGTTTTGTGCATACCGTAAATTTCAGCTCCATTTAAAACAAATTCGATCATTTCAGCAAATTCCGATGAGGTGTAATCTTGTTTAACACTAATTAAAATCGCTTCAGGTTGATCTGACTTTGTGTTATAACCCATTTCATTTAAAGTTTCGATAAAACTTGGCATACCGTAAGCTCGAATTTCTCGACTTTTTAAAACACTATTTAAGACCATTAACGGATCAATATAATTATTTTCGTCAAATTTAAAGCCAATACTTTTTAAATAAGTTATAAATTTATGACTTGGTTCTTTCGTATTATTCGTAACGATTGCATATTTGACATTTTTGCGATTTAATCTATCAATAAAACCGATTGCTCCAGCAATTGGACTTTTATCGATATCGTTAATTAAAGTTCCTTGAACATCTATAAAAAACATGATTTATAAAATTCCTTTGATTCGTTTAATATTTGCTCCAAGTCCTAAGAATTTTTTCTCAAGATTTTGATAGCCTCGATCGAGATGATAAATTCGATGAACTCGACTTGTTCCTTTTGCAACTAATCCAGCAAGAACAAGTGCGCTACTTGCTCGTAAATCTGTTGCCATCATATCAGCACCGTGTAATTCTCGTCCGCCGTGAATCGAAACTCGATTATGACTAATTTTTATATCAGCACCTAATCTATTTAATTCGCTGACATGCATAAATCGATTTTCGAAAAGTCTTTCTTCGATAACACTTGTTCCATTTGATTGAGTTGCGAGAGCAACAAATTGTGCCTGCATATCAGTCGGGAAAAGTGGATATTCAGCTGTGATTATTTCAACAGGTTTTATTTTTAATGCTGGAATTATCGTAATTCGATCATCTTTTATATGAAACGAAAAGCCCATTTCAACCAATTTATCGATAATTGCTCCAATATGATTTGATTCGCTATTTGTAATCGTGATTTCGCTATTTGTTATTGCACCAGCAACAAGATAAGTTCCCGCTTCGATTCGATCAGGAATAACTCGAATTTTCTCGATATTTAATAATTCTCGATCTGTTCCTTCGACTTCGATTGTTTCAGTTCCGATTCCAGTAATTTTAACACCTGCATCTTTTAAAGCTTCGCAAGTTTGAACAACTTCAGGCTCTAAAGCACAATTAAATAAACGAGTTTTTCCACGAGCAAGTGCCGCCGCCATAACGATATTTTCAGTTCCCGTAACCGTTTTTTTCTCGAAAAAAATATCAGCACCGATTAAGCCATTTTCGGCTCGTGCTTTGACATAGCCATCTTCGATTTCGATTGTTGCACCCATTTGTTCAAGTGCTTTTAAATGCAAATCAACAGGTCGAGCGCCAATTGCACAACCACCCGGAAGCGATACATCGCAATGACCAAATCGAGCTAAAAGTGGTCCAAGAACGAGAATCGATGCTCTCATCGTTTTGACAATATCATAAGTAGCAACAGTTTTATTAATATTTTTTGAGTCTATTTTTAAAATATTATTTTCTGTTCCGCCAAATTGTGCTTCAGCTCCAAGCATTTGAAGAAGTTTCGTCAAAGTTTTTATATCAACGACATTTGGCACATTTTCAAGTTGAACTTCACGATTTGACAAAATCGTTAAAGCAATTAACGGTAAAGCCGAATTTTTCGAACCTGAAATTTCAACTTCACCTTTTAATTTCAAACCGCCTTTAATTTCTAAAGATTGCATTTCTACCTCTGTTTAAATTTAATTGTCCAAAATTATATCGAGTCAATTAATAAGAGTTATCTCGATAATAAATTTCGGTTTAATAACAAAATTAAATATATAATTAGCTAATTTTTATTTATAAAGGAATCTTTTAAGAAAATGAAGAAAATATTAGTTCCGATAGTTGGAATAGCCACATCGTTATTTTCAGAAACGATAACAGTCGAGAAAGGCTGGAATTTATTCGGGAGTGTCGTATCAATAGATTTAAATAAAACTTTTGCATCATATCCACAAATTAATTTAGCTTGGTTATATGATAATAGTTCAAAAAATTGGTTAGTTTATGGCAATAACCAAACTTACAAAGATAAAATCTCAAAAACAAACTACACTCAAATTTCAAAAGTTGAAAGAAAATCAGGTTTTTGGATTCTCAATGATGGTGAAAAAATCGAAGTTGAACTAAAAGAAGCAAATAGTAGTTCAACAAACTCAACTTCGTTAGGTCGCAAATTTTTAAATGTTGAAGCTAATTTCTCACGAACTGGAAATGTTGTTACTGATCATGTTTCAGGTTTGAAATGGGAAGATCAATCAACAGTTTTTGAAGGCAATTTTTCTCAAGCTGAAGCTTATTGTTCAAATTTAGAACTTGATGGAATATCAGATTGGCGAGTTCCAACAAATAAAGAGCTTTGGTATTTAGCAGATAGAAACCGCTCAAATCCAGCAATTAATCCAGTTTTCCAAAATACACAAAGCAGTAAATATTGGTCAAATCAAAGTGTTAATTATTCAGATAGTGAAAGCTACGGTTGGACTGTCAATTTTGCCGAATGTTGTAACAGTTGGCATCCTAAAACAATCAATTTTTATGCTAGATGTGTGGCTGGTGATAGTAGTTATGAAGATATAAACTATTCTCGGGATGACAGCAAAAACTTAGTTACGGACAACTCAAATGGTCTAATGTGGCAGGATCAAACTTCAGCAAATTCTATGACTTGGTCAAGTGCAAAAACTTACTGTTCTGACTTATCTTTTGGTGGCAATTCAGATTGGCGACTTCCAAATATCGGCGAACTTTATTCAATAACAGATCAACGAAAAACAACATATCCGTCTGTCAATAGCTCGTTTAATACAATTATTGACTCTTGGTTGTGGTCATCAACTATAAGCAAAGCTTATAGCTCCCTTTCATGGTTCGTTTATTTCACTGATGGACGTGACTTTTGGGCTAGTCAGACAGATGTTCTTTTCGTGGTTTGTGTAAGGGATTTGAAATAATTTTGAATAAAACAACAAAAATCAAACATCATTTTGCGGAATAACAACAGGCTATTTCCGACGAATTTATTGCTAGTTTTTATATTTTTTATAAAATAAATTTGAATAATTCGTATTGAATAGTCAGCAACAATTCCGTGAAAAAGCAAACAGTATAAAAAACAGTCTCCCTGAAGCGATAGCTCTTGTAACTTATTTCATGGTCTTTTTTCAAATTAAATTAGATCCCGAAATAAATTCGGGATAACTGGTTTTAAGATTTATGAGATTCTATATTTTCAAGCATTAACAAAGATTCAAAATGATAATCGATTCGTTCATTTATAAAATTAGAAATCAATTGTCTGGTTTGAGGTCGCATTCCTCTTTTGATGTCGAGCATAATATGAGAATAAATATAATCTCGAGCTTTGTATTCTAATTTTGTTTGTTTATTCCAGCCATTTTCTTTTTCAAGCACTGAATTTATATAAATATTCATATTAATAATTACCCAGTTTGCATTATCACCATTATAAATTTGAGGAAGAAAATTCATTCTGAATTCATTATAACGATCGCCACCAAGTTCTCGAATTGTTGGATAATGTTCCATGAAAAATTTATAAACTTTAATTTCAAACTCTTTTGAAACCCAAGTTGCAAACTTAAAAGCCAAAAGATGATGAATTCGCTTTGTTTGCCCTCGTCCAAAAACCACTTCAGAATCTTCTAACTTTTCAGAAGTTTTTAATGCTTCTATAAATTCTTGAGTGTCTTTTCTTGTCATAAAAATATTAAATCTTTTGTCAAGAAGTCCTGTTTGCTGTAAAATTTGAACCTCTAATTCATTAACATAAATCATTTTCGAGTGCATATCTTGAGCAAACAAAATACCATCGAAAGCAATCTCTAATCTTTGATCTGTCTTCAAAATCAATCCTAATCTATTGTATATTTTTTACATAAATAACTGAAAAAATCATTAATTGAAAGTATATTATGTTTTTTTCATTAATTCAAGAGTAAAATATAAATTTTATATAGCTTATTTCATGGTCTTTTTTCAAATTAAATTAGATCCCGAAATGAATTCGGGATGACAGGTTTCACTTTGGGATGACGGAGAATTTACAATTCGATAGATTTTAAGTTTGCAAAAATACGAAGTTGTGAAACAGCAGTTGTTACCAAAGCATCAAATCGTTCTTTTTTCGGAATATTATTTTCAATCATTTTTGAATTCAGAACTTCTAAGTTTGATAAAACGATTAATTCGTCAATTGAAGCATAATCGCGAATATTCGTATCAGATGGCTTATCTGGATTTTAATTATTCGAATTGTTCAAGTTTAGATTTAATCAACATTAAATCTAATTCTGATAGCTTGAACCATTCACCTTTTATATTTTTGTCACGAAATTCAGCATGTAAAAATGCTTCAACTGTTCTTGAATACAATTTTTTTTGATATAAAATCAATTCGACATCAAACGGATTAAGAGATTCAAGTTCTTTTATTCGTCTTTTAATATTGTTCGTTCGCCCAATTTTATAGAACTCATTTGTTTTGATAATATAAATACCTTCAGGAAAATTATATCTAGTTGTTTTTAGCCATTTTTCAAATTCAAGAGCGATATCAATATGAGCATAAGTTCCGCCATATCTTCCTGATTTAGAATTTATACCAATTGCATTTGTTAAATTGATCCATTTCTTCGTGGTTAAACTATAATTAGTGTTAAATATTTCATTGATGACAGGTTTAAAATCTTGATTAAAAACCTCTTCCCAAGCTGACAAAAACTCTATCGTTTTTTGAGTTTTTATCCAATTTCGGATTACATTATCTGGCTTATCGGCATTTTTATATTTAGCCATGTCTGTTAAAGAAATAAAATTTTCTTCATTTACTTTTGAAATTGAAATAACAATTTCTTGAACTTTGATCTGATTTGTCTTCATGGCATAATTTCACCACTTTCGAAAATTTGGTTTTGTTTTTTGCCTAACAAAAAGAGATTCGCATTCTCTGGTGAAAGACAAAAAAACATTCAAATTATACAACTCCAAAAAATCAAAAATTAACAAAAATATTAAAATAAAAACAATTCACAAAAACACAAATTGATTAGATCCAAAAATAAATTTGGGATTACAGGTTTGCTTCGGGGATGACGAAAATGAAGATTATTTATTTTCGAGTAACAAAAACTCAAAAAGTGTATTTTTAAATTGGAGTTGCTGTTTTGCGGTTGCGATGTAAGGTTCAAAAGCGATTTCGATCGTTCCTAGTTGCTGTTTGACGATCTGGAAAATTTGTTTATATGGAGTTTGCTTTGATATTTCATCTTCGATAACTCGTTGAGCTATTAATTCACAAGAGCTAATTACGGTTAAGTTTTCGATGTCTAATTCATTTCGCAGATTAAACTGTTTTTCGAATTTTTTTAGATCTTCGTCGTTTAGTTCAATGTCATAATCCGCAATATTATTTTTTAGTTTGCTGAAATCTTTATTTGTTTTGATCAAGCCAAGGCTTCGATAAATTTGCAATGTGAATAACAAATAATAACGATCAGCATTTTGACTTCCCTGCGATTTTGCATAAGCGACAAACTTCTTAATTGTGTCCGTAAATAATCGACGAATGGTTTTTCCATCAAGCCGTGTTCTTACAAGATTGTAATGCTTACATTGTTTCTGAAATTTTTTGATTTCGTGTTCAACGGCTATTTTGATTCTTTTCTCGACGGATTGTTCAATATATTCTTTTTCAACTTTAAGAAAATATTCGCGAACTTCTTCACCTTTATCTGTATTACTTATTACTGCAATATGTTTAGCGGTTTCAAGAGTTAAGAAATATTCTGACTTATAGCCATGTCTAATAGCCTGTTGCAAGTTGTTAAACTGTTGTAAAAGCTCTATTTCTGTCAAAATATTGACGACCCCCTTAAGGGGGTCGTGCCAAACTACGATAAAATCGCGATCTTCTTTAAACGATTTTCTGTTAATTTGAACTTTAATCCAATCAGAAAAGTCTTTTTTCACACCTAAAAATTTGTATAAATCTCTCGCTGAAATAGTTTGAGAACTCTCTTCCCCTATTTTTTGAGGCAATATTTTTACGATTTCTGTCATTTTCGTTTGGTAATTTATTAAATTAAAATAAATTTTTTTGCTGAAGAGTTGCTAAGAAGTTACCAGTTTCATAAACATCGCTCTTCAAAATTTACTTCAAAAAGGCTTTCAAGCCGAATGACAAGAAAGCTTGAGCTATGTTTATAGGCACTGGTAAGCCTTTGTGAAATAAACTTAAAACAAATAAATTATAAATTTTTTATTTGAATTGTAGCAAAATTTTTCAATTACTTCCCAAAAAAAAGCTTTCATCTTCCATTTTTTTATTTTTTTGAATCAAAAACTAGTTTGAATTCTTAAGCTTATTTTAATATATATATAATTATTGCCGTTCATTTTTAACTTCAATGAACAAATAGATACAAATAAACTAACAAGGAGATAATTATGAAAGAAACTTATAATTTATCTCATCTATTAACATACAATCAAAAAACAAACAGAGTTTATAATTGGCTTAATGGTGAATATGTTGAATTTGATGATTTAGAACATCCGTTTTTAAAAATTCTCCAATCGAATACGAATTCTTTTGAAAAATTCTCACATCAAGATTCGTTTGATGATTTTGAATGGCTTGAAGAAAAAATGTTTGTTATTCAAAACCGAACAGTTCTTGATAATATGATTTTTAATCATACTCAAGATAAAAATAGCGATAAATATTTGCATTTAATATTATTACCCGCTCAACTTGGTTGTAATTTTGCTTGTAAATATTGCTACGAAGATCACGAGCAAAAACAAAGAATGACATCAATTGAGAAAAATATACTTTTAAAATATATTCAGAGTTTAACAAATTTAGAATTTTTAAATATTGAATGGTTTGGTGGCGAACCTTTAGTTAATAAAGATTTTATACTTGACTTTTTAGCTGATGTTCAAAAAATATCACTTGAGCGAAGTATTAAATTTCAATCAAGTATGACAACAAACGGTTATTATTTAACAAAAGAACTTTTTCAAAAATTGTTAAACTTGAATGTTCGAGCTTATCAAATTACATTAGATGGAATCGAAGAAGATCATAATAAATTGCGACCATTAAGTAATGGCGGATCAACTTTTCAAACTATTTTAAATAATTTATTAAATATTACTTCAGTTGAAGACGAAAATTTTAATATAATCGTTAGAACAAACTTTAATGAAAATAGCAAAATTATTGATTATTTTGAATTACTTCAATCTTTGCCAATATCAAAAGATAACAGATTTAGCTTTATTTTTAGACCAATTGAAGATAATTTCAATGATCATAAAAATGATGTTGCTTGTGCAAATAATCAATCTAGTTTGTTACAAAGTTTGTATGAACAAATGTTAAAAGATAAAGGTTTGCTAACTGGTGATTACATGCTTTATCGAGATATGGGTTCTCATTCCTGTTATGCAAGTCGAGAAAATAGCTTAATTGTTTATCCTGATATGTCAATTCGAAAATGCACAGTTGCTTTAGATTATGATAAAAATATAGTTGGTTATATATCAAAAGATGGCGAACTAATAAAAAATAGCTATTTTGATTTATGGACTTTAAACAAAAATTCTATTCATAATAAATCTGAATGTTTAACTTGTAGTTTTAATCCGCAATGTTTAAGTTCGGCTTGTCCATTGAAATATATACAAAATTATGAAATTTCTTGTCCAATTGATCATTCAAATATGATTTCAGTAGCTGACAATATAATTTCTTATCTTACAAAGGAGGCTAATAAATGAAACGATCAACAGTAACTTTAAAAGATAAAACATCTGCTGAAGGAGGATGTAATATGTTACTATGTCTTCTATTTTGTTAATAGTAACACTAATTGAACTAAAAAAATTTATCAAAAGGAATAAGAAATGAAAAAATCAACTATAACTTTAACTAATCAAGTGTCTGATGGTAAGCCAACTTGTAATCGTTTTTTATGCTTACTATTTTGCAAATAACCTGCTAATTTTCTCACTCTCTTCTTCATACGACCTCATCAATTCAATTCGATGAGGTTTCTTCAAAAAATATAATCCAATAAATTAAATATATAAAAAGGTTTTTTTAATATGTTAAAAAGTTTCTTTTTCACAGAAAAATATAGGCTTTGGGCTTGGGGCGGTTTTGTTGTTTTGCTTGTTTTAACTTGGACTCAAGTTTATATCACTGTTCTTATCAATAGCTGGTATGGTGAATTTTACAATATTTTGCAACAGGCAAATGACATTGAAGCTTTTTGGCAATCGATGACAAAATTTACTTATATTGCGATTCCGTTTATATTTATCGCAATGTTTAATTTGTTTTTTGCTCAACATTATGCTTTCAAATGGCGAGAAGCAATCACATATTATTATTTGCCATTGTGGGAAAAATATCCAAACAATGTTGAAGGTTCTTCTCAAAGAATTCAAGAAGATACTTATCAATTTGCTCAATCACTCGAAAGTATCGGTTTAGGATTGTTTCAAGCTTTGATGACATTAATTGCTTTTATTCCGATTTTATGGCAGTTGTCAAAGTCTGTAACTATTCCAATATTGGCAAATATCGATGGCTCATTGGTATATATTGCTTTTTTAACTTCAATCGGTGGAATGACAATTTCATATTTTGTTGGAATTAAATTGCCTCACATCGAATACGATAATCAAAAAATCGAAGCAAGTTATCGAAAACAGCTTGTATATTCAGAAGATGATAAAAATTATGCAAGTGCAAACTCGCTATTTGAATTATTCACAGGTTTAAAATTAAACTATTATAAAAAATTCAGACATTATTCATATTTTTCATTATGGAGTAATTCATATCAGCAAATCATGGTCGTTTTGCCATATTTAATAATGGCTCCGTCATTATTTGGTGGATTAATAACACTTGGAATAGTTTCTCAAACTGGAAATGCTTTTTCAAAAGTAAATGAAAGTTTTTCATATTTAATTAATCGTTGGACAGATATTACAAAATTTTTGTCTGTTCTTAAACGATTAAAAGAGTTCGAGGAAAATATAAAATAAAATTAAACTATTGTTCTGTGTTTGATTGTCATCTAGAACTTGTTTCAGGATATATCGTAAAAAACAAATTTTTTAGATCCAGAAATAAGTTACATGATGACTGATTATTTTGTAATCCCGTGCATTACACGGAATAATTAAATAAAAAATTATGTTTTTTCTAGTAATTCTTTATTTTTTTCGATATATTCTATTAATAAAATATTAACTAATGTTGTTAATGTAGTTATACCTTTTTTCTTAGCTATCTTTTGAGAATTTAATTTTGCTGTATTGTCTAAACTAATTGTAGTCTTAGTGTATTCATGTTTTATTGATGACATTTATTTCCGATCTATTTTACTTAATAATCTCTACATTTCTGTAACAATTGCTAACTGCGGACTGTTAATCCGGGGAGATCTCCCAAAGCCTCGAGGGTCACTCAAGGCGCTTTTTACCATATATCTGCCCTTGGTTTTCGGCTACAGACATCGGTATATGTAGGTTACTGTAGCATATTTGTTACAAGTAAACAACTAACCTTTTAAACAAAATATTTGAGTAATTTTGCCATTAAAATAATACTAATTAATAACAATAGAGTTTTTTACCAATTAACTTGTTATCACGGAATTTAAATTTTTCACAGCTTCGAAACCAACACGAAACATCTCTTTTATTTCATCTTCAGATATCGAAAGTGGAGGCATAAAATATATAACATTTCCAAGTGGTCGCAATATAACAGAATTCTCAAGAGCATATTTATAAACTTTCAAGCCTATTCGTTCTTCTCGTTTATAACCTTTTAATTCAACTGCTCCAATCATTCCAGTTTGCCGAACATTTGCAACATTTGGCAAGTTTATAAATTTATTTAATAATTCGCCCATTAATTTTATTTTTGGTTGAATCGCATTTATAATATTTTCATTTTCAAAAATATCTAACGAAGCATTTGCAACCGCACAAGCCAACGGATTTCCCGTATAACTATGCGAATGCAAAAACGATTTTCCAGAACCGTAATCACAATAAAATTCGCTGTAAATTTTATCGGTCGTCAAAACAACGGATAACGGCAAATATCCGCCTGTTAAACCTTTTGATAAAATCATAAAATCAGGACTCAAATTATCGCAATGTTCAACTGCAAACATTTTTCCAGTTCGACCAAAACCAGTTGCCACCTCATCGAGAATCAAATGAATATCAAATTCGTCAGCTAACTTTCTAACCCCATTAATATATTCTGGATGATACATGTGCATTGAACCAGCACATTGAACAATTGGCTCAAGAATAATCGCTGAAATTTCATGTTTGCGATTAATTAAAATATTTTTTAGTTCGTTTAATGGCTGATGAATCGATTCGAGATTTTGATCTTTCGGAACAGGAACTTGAATCGATTTAATAATTATTTCGTTATAAACTTCTTTATATAAACTTACATCACCGACCGATAAAGCTCCCATTGTTTCACCGTGATAACTATTTGTCAGCGAAATAAAAAGCGGTCGAATTTCACCACGATTTTTAAAATAATGAAAACTCATTTTAAGAGCAACTTCGATTCCGCTTGAACCGTTATCAGCAAAAAATACTTTTGTTAATTTTTCAGGAGTTATTTTTATTAATCGTTCGGCAAGTCTAATTGCATTTTCATGTGAAAAACCAGCAAGTAAAACATGTTCTAAGTTATTAACTTGTTCGATTAATTTTTGATTTATATATGGATTCGAATGACCAAAAAGATTTACCCACCAACTGCTAATCGCATCGAGATATTTTTTGCCTTCGAAATCTTCGAGATAAACTCCGTAGCCTCGTTTTATCGGAATTAATGGCAAAGATTCGTGATCTTTCATTTGAGTGCAAGGATGCCAAATTACCGATAAATCTCGTTCGATTAAATCGCTATTTAAACCCATTTTTATATTCGCCCGTTCATATCTAACGATAATTTAAATTTTTTATAAGCATTTCCAGAATCGAGACTTTCACGAGCAATTTCTAAACCATCTTGAAAATCTCTAGCCGAACCATAAGTCATTAACGATAAAGCCGAATTTAATAAAACGATATCTCGATATTGATCTTTTTTCTCACCGTTGAGAATCGAAATTAGAATTTCAGCATTTTTTTTAGCATCGCCTCCAGCAATTGCTTCAATTGGATAAATTTTAAAATTATATTTTTGCGGGTCAATTTCGCCAGAAACTATTTTTTTTTCTTTTAAAAATAGATAATTCGAAATTCCAGAAATCGAGACTTCATCGATTGAACGATTTTCTCCGATTGAACCTGTAACAACAGAAACATTTTGCATTTCTAAAATTTGCATTGCTTCGATAATTGACTGGTGAAAATCTAGACTAAATACACCGATTAATTGCTTTTTGACACCAGCAGGATTTGATAAAGGTCCAAGAATATTAAATATTGTTCGATGAGGTATGCTTTTGCGAATTGGCATAATTTTTTTCATGGCAGGAAAATGCTCACCAGCAAACATAAAAGTAAAACCGCTATTTTGTAATAAAATCGCATGTTGCATTGGTGATAAATCAAGATGAAACCCGAGAGTTTCGAGAACATCGGCACTTCCAGAACGGCTTGTGATTCCACGATTGCCGTGTTTTGCTACATAGATTCCAGCTCCTGATAAAACAAAAGCCGAAGTCGTTGAAATATTAAAAGTTCCACTGTGATCGCCACCAGTTCCGCAATTATCAAAAATCAAATCTTGAAATTCAGGATCAACTTGAACTTTGACGGCTGAATCTCGCATTGATTCCATTGCACCAGCGATTTCAAAACCAGTTTCACCTTTATTATGAAGTTCGATTAATATCTCTCGAATTTCACTATCTTGTTTTTTGCCATTTAAAATTTGTCGAAAAAGTTCTCGACTTTCTTCACGAGATAAATTTTGCATTTTATTTTGCCTTTAAATTTTTTGAAAATAATAACTTTAATTTAAAAAAATATGAGATAAAAAAGCAAATGACGAAGTTTTAAACTATGCAAGTTTTGATAAAATACGGTTTAAAGCTTTAAAATATTCATAAATTTTATTTTTAATTTTTAATTAATAATAAAAAATAATTGAATATTATTTGCTAAATAACAAACTTTTAGGAGAGTTGATTTATGAAAAAATCTCTTTTATTAATTCCTGCTGTTTTAACCTCATCGAATATAACTCTTTCAGCTAATCCAATAGTTAATATGTTCGAAAAAGGAAAAGTTAGCGGTGAGTGGCGAACTTTTTATATCGATAGAGATCGATATGGAGTTGTTGGGAATACTCAACAAGATACAAACGGTTTATCGACTGGTGGATATTTAAAATATGAAACTGGAAAATTAGGTGGTGCATCAGTTGGTATGGCATTTTATACAACAAATCCACTTGATGGAAATCCATCTCATCGAGATCCAACTTTATCAAATGACAGTAAAGAAGGTTACACGATTCTTGGCGAGGCTTATCTTCAATATGAAAGCCCAACTGGAAATTTAATTAAATATGGTCGCCAAAAATTAGATACACCGTTAGCTGGTTCTGATGATGCGAGAATGCTTCCAAACTTATTTGAAGCTCTTGTTTTAAAAACAGAACATATCGAGAAATCAACTTTGATTCTTGCACATGTTAGTCGTTTTTCAGCTGGTTCATTCTCGAATGCTTATCAACAAACTGGTGGAGCTTTAGCTTTATCATCTGGTTATGGAATGAATAATCAAAGTGGCAAATTTATGAACATGGGCGAATATGCAGTTGGAAAAAATACTGACGGTGTTACGGCTTTAGGTTTCACAACTGGATTAGTTCCAAATACTAAATTACATGTTTGGGATTATTATGCTCATGATATTTTAAATGCAATTTACGGAAAAATCGAAGTTTCTTCGACAGTTGGCAATGTTTCTCCGATGCTTCAAGCTCAATATATTTCTGAAAAAGATGTTGGCGATAAATTCGGCGGTAAAGTAGAAAGTGAATATTTCGATGTTCAAGTTGGTGGAAAAATCGGTGCTTGGAATGGTTCAGTTTCATTTTCTCAAACAGGTTCAAATAGCAAAGATTCAAACGGATCAAAAGCAAATGGTTCAATTCTTTCACCATGGGGCGGAATGCCAGCATTTACTCAAGGAATGGTTACAAGACATCAATTCTTTGAAGATACTCGAGCTTTAAAATTCGCAACTGGTTATAACTTTAAGGGCGAAATCGGACACGATGTTTCGCTAACTGTTTATTATGCTTCTTATTCGTTAGGTGATAAAAATCCATATGTAAATGGCAATAGTTGGCAAACTGTTGAATCAGGTTTTGACTTGATTTATGCTCCAACAACTTCACTTTCGTTTAGACTTCGAGGAAATTATCCAGCTGACTTTATCGAAAAAGCTGACGGTTCAACTCTTGACTGGAGTGAAACTCGTTTTATCACAAGCTATAAATTTTAATAAAAGGCACATTTCATGAATATTGAAAAAATTAAAAATCATCCTGATTATCATAAACTTGTTAGCGGACGAAGTAAATTCGCTTGGACTCTTGCTGTAATTATGCTTGTTGTTTATTACTCGTTTATTTTATTAATCGCTTTCTCACCAAAAACTCTTGGAACTCCTCTTGTTGAAGGTGGAGTAACAACTCTTGGTATTCCTGTCGGCATCGCTGTTATTATATTTTCGTTTATATTAACTGGCATTTATGTTAAACGAGCAAATATCGAATTTGACGAATTAACTCATAAACTTAGAAAAGAGGTAGAAAATAAATAATGAAAAATATTTTTTTTATTTCGACAATCGTTGCATTGTTTGGCTCTTCAGCACTTTTTGGTGCAGGTGCAATTGAAGGAGAACTTCAAAAAAGTAATATAAATATGTCGGCTATTATTATGTTTTTAGGTTTTGTTTTTGCAACTCTTGGAATCACATATTGGGCCGCGAGACGAACTCGAACAGCAAAAGATTTTTATACTGCTGGTGGTGGAATTACAGGATTTCAAAACGGTTTAGCAATCGCTGGAGATTATATGTCAGCGGCATCGTTTTTAGGAATTTCTGGAATGGTTTATATGAAAGGCTATGACGGATTAATTTATTCGATTGGCTTTTTAGTTGGTTGGCCTATTATTTTATTTTTAGTTGCTGAACAATTAAGAAATCTCGGAAAATATACTTTTGCTGATGTAACATCTTATCGATTAGGTCAAAAAGAGATTCGAACACTTTCAGCTGTTGGTTCGTTATTAACAGTTGCTCTTTACCTCATCGCTCAAATGGTTGGTGCAGGACAATTAATTAAAGTTCTATTCGGTTTAGATTATGAAATCGCAGTTGTTCTTGTTGGAATCTTAATGATTTTATATGTTACATTTGGCGGAATGTTAGCAACAACTTGGGTTCAAATTATCAAAGCTATTTTATTATTATCAGGTGCTACATTTATGGCATTTGCCGTTATGTATCATGCAGGTTTTAGTTTCGAAACTTTATTTACTCAAGCCGTTGCAGCAAAAGGTGGTTCAACAGCAATTATGTCTCCAGGGGCATTAGTTAGCGATCCAATTTCGGCAATATCACTCGGTATGGCTCTTATGTTCGGAACAGCGGGATTACCACATATTTTAATGAGATTCTTTACAGTTGCTGATGCAAAAGAAGCACGAAAATCAGTATTTTTTGCAACTGGTTTTATCGGTTATTTTTATATCTTGACATTTATTATTGGTTTTGGTGCAATTGTTTTATTAGCAAATAATCCTCAATATTTTGATGCAAAAGGTGTATTAATCGGTGGAACTAACATGGCATCAATTCATCTTTCTCAAGCAGTTGGTGGCGATTTATTCTTAGGATTTATTTCGGCTGTTGCATTTGCGACAATTTTAGCGGTTGTTTCAGGTTTAACACTTGCTGGAGCTAGTGCTGTTTCTCATGATTTATATGCAAATGTTTTTGCAAAAGGTAAAGTCGATGAGGTAAAAGAAATGAGAGTTTCTAGAATTGCTACGATAATTTTAGGAATTGTTGCTATTTTCTTAGGTATTGCTTTCGAGAAACAAAATATCGCTTTCATGGTTGGTTTAGCTTTTGCAGTTGCCGCTTCGTCTAATTTCCCTGTTTTATTTTTATCGATTTTCTGGAGTAAATTAACAACTCGAGGAGCTGTAATCGGTGGAAGTTTAGGTCTTGCTGTTGCTGTAACAATCGTTGTATTAAGTAAAGCTGTTTGGGTTGATACATTAGGAAATCCAACTCCAATTATTCCGATTCAATATCCTGCGATCTATTCTGTAACAGTTGCATTTTTAGCTATTTGGTTCTTCTCGATTACTGACAAAAGTGAAAGAGCAAGAAGAGATCGTGAAGGTTTTGAGGCTCAAAATATTAGATGTCAAACAGGCATCGGTGCTGACGGAGCTGTTTCGCACTAAAAAATCTTTTTTTATTTCACTTATTTTTTAATCATATTTCTTGTTTCGAGCTTCGGCTCGAGACCTCATCTCTCAAAACAATATATAAAAAATATATAAATTTATTAAATTAACTGGAGCAAATGATGGAGCAAACATCTTTATTTTCTACACTTATCTCCATAGATCCGCCAAATATTATATTTACAGTTCTTACTATTATTTTAGTTATAACTGAATTAGTTTCTCGAAAAGATCTTAAAGCTCAAATTATTAGCATTGGTGTTCTCGGAACTTTTGTCGGAATTTTTATCGGACTTCAAAATTTTGATCCTGCAAATATGAAAAACAGTGTCAATGAAGTTTTAATAGGCTTAAAAACGGCATTTGCAACTTCTATTTTGGGAATGACAAGTGCAATATTTTTAAGTATTTATCAAAAAATTAGAGATCGAATTTCTGATGATAATAAAACAGAGGCTGAACTTTTATCAGATATTAGTTCTCGTTTAGCAACGATTGATTCAACTTTGACATTTTTGCCTCGACTTGATAATTCTGCATTAGTTACAAAATTAGAGGCAATTCTTAAAAAAACAGGTTATTCGCAATCTGGCGGTGATCGAGATTCTGAAATCGTAGCACTTCTTCGAGATCTAAAAAGAGGTCAAATCGAAATTCGAGATTCGATCGATTTGGCAACAAAAGAGCTTTCTAAAAATGCTTCCGAAGAAATTATTAATGCACTTCAAAAAGTTATCGTTGATTTTAACTCGAAATTAACTGAACAATTTGGTAGCAATTTTGCAAAATTAAATGATGCCGTTTATAAATTAGTCGAATGGCAAGATCGTTATAAATCTCATCTTGAAGAAATGGAATTAAGAATGAAATTCTCGACTGATGCGATTGATCGAGCAAGAGAAAGCATGATTGTTATCGAAAAAGCTAATCGTGATGTTTTAAATATTTATGCTGATTTATCGAAAACTCTTGAAGGTTATCGAAATGAAAGCGATAAATTAGCTACGAATTTAGAAAATTTCGTTGGAATATTGCCAAAAGCAACAGATTTATTTAATAAAATGGACAACGAATTTAAATCGATTTCTGATAGTTTTAAAGAATTAACTTTGACTATTGCCGATGCAAATAAATTGCAACAAGAAAGTTTCGTAAAAACGGGCGAAAAAGTTTCTGAAACTTTACAAATAACTTCTGATTCGCTTGAACGACAAAGATACGAAATCGCAATTATCACAAATCATTTCCGTATATTAGGCGAACAAGTTCCTGAAGCCTTGAGAGTTTCTCTTGATGAATTAAATCGAGGCTTGGCAATGATAACCGCAAAATTTAAACGAGATTACGAAGATTTAATTTATACTCAACGAGAAAATATTAATGAAACACGATTCTGATCAATGGATTTCGATTTCAGATTTAATGTCTGGTTTAATGCTTGTTTTTTTATTCGTTTCGATTGGATATATGATTGAAGTTGAAAGCGAACGAGAAAAAATGCAAAGTATCGCACTTGCTTATAAACAAAGCAAAATCGATTTAAATCAGGCTTTGCATGACGAATTTGATCGCGATTTAGCTTCTTGGAATGCTGAAATCTTAGAAAATAATAGCTTTCGTTTTAAAGATCCCGAAGTTTTATTTGAAGTTGGCAAAAGCGACTTAAAAGATAAATTTAAAATTATTCTTGCCAATTTTTTTCCGCGATATATAAAAATTTTAAGTGATGTTCGTTTTAAAAATGACATCGAAGAAATTCGAATCGAAGGTCATACCTCATCGAATTGGATCTCCGCCGTTGGCATTCAAGAGAAATATATTCATAATGCAAAATTATCTCAAGATCGAGCTTTTTATGTTTTGAATTATTCGTTGAATTTGCCAACTGTAAAAGATCAATCCGATTGGCTCATGAAATTATTACGAGCAAATGGTGTTTCGTTTGCAAATCCCGTTTTTGTAAATGGTGTCGAAAATGTTGAATTGTCTCGTCGAGTTGAATTTCGAGTTATCACAAAAGTTGAACAAAAAATTATGGCAATTCTAGAAGCCGTTGAAAAATAAAAAAGAGAGAAAATAATTTGAATAAAAAATATATAAATGAAAATTTATTTGGCAAACGAATTTTAATTATGGGCGGAGCTGGTTTTATCGGTTCAAATTTAGCTTTGTATTTTCAGACTTTTCATCCTGAAGCTGAAACAATTGTTTTTGATCATTTTCGTAATGAAGAAAAATTCGAAAATGGCAATTTGAAATTTTTAGGTGATTATCGAAATTTATTAAATTTTCGTGGTGAAATTATCGCTGGAAATATAAACTCGTCTCAAGATTTAAATAAAATTCGAGATATTCGTCCAAATTATATTTTTTTCGAATCAGCAATTAGCGACACGACTGTTAAAGATCAAAAATTAATGATCGAAACAAATGTTAATGCTTTTAAAAATATTTTATATATCGCTAAAGATTTTGGAGCAAAAGTTATTTATGCTTCAAGTGCATCTGTTTATGGCGATTCTATAAGTCCGCAAACCGTCGGTTTTGAAGAACCTAAAAATATATATGGCTTTAGTAAATTAATGATGGATCAAACAGCTGTTAAATACTCAAAAGAATATTTTATTGATATTATCGGTTTAAGATATTTTAATGTCTATGGTCGAAATGAATATTTCAAAGGTAAAACATCGTCTATGATTTTACAGTTTGGTCTTCAAATTTTAAATGGTTCAGCTCCAAGATTATTCGAAAATAGCAACAAGATTTTTCGAGATTTTGTATATATCGAAGATGTTATTCAGGCTAATGTTCTCGCTATGGTCGGTTTTGGTAAAACAGGTATTTATAATATTGGAACTGGAAAAGCACGATCTTTTCAAGATATTGCTGATATTTTGCAACGAGAATTAAATGTTAATTTAGGAAATATTTATATTCCGAATCCGTATGTTGAGCAATATCAATTTTATACAGAAGCGGATATTTCGCAAACATCGATGAGGTTAAATTATAGACCAACTTATAGTCTTGAAAAAGGTATTGCTGATTATATTCCAGAAATAAAACAAATATTTAAAACATACGGGAAAATTTAGTTTTTTGATTTGTGCCTGATATTCAAAAACAGGCCTATAAACCTCATCGAATCAAATCGATTATCGATGAGGTTCAGAAAAAAAATTAATAATTAATTTCCAGAATAGTTTTGAATAGGTGAAGAAGGTTGAGGTAAATTCATATTAGAAATTGCTGTTTTTCCTGCTGAACCAAAACCACCGCTTGAGTCATAAATATTTTCTCCGTCGATAGCTCCAATTCCAACAGTTCCAGCTTCCCAAGATTCCATAAAATCAGTCAAATCTAATTTTAAAATAGACGAAATGCAAGTTGCAAAAGATTCAGTAACTGTCAAATTATTATTTTCAGCACAAGCCGAATATCGATAATTTGCTGAAGAATTATTTTCTCGAGCTTCGCGATGCATAATTTTATAAATATCCCAACTTGAACCATCAAGAAAATCAAAACCTGATTTAATAGACCCATTTATTTCGTAATATTTAGAATTATTTAATTTAAAATTATCAAGATAATTTTCTTGTGTCCATAATGGAATTTGTGTGAACATTAATAATCTGCCCATTGCTCCGCTATCAGCATACGATTGAGATTTATCAACAATCAAATTTGAACTTAACATGCTTTTTTCGGTTTGAAGAGGTAAATTAAATTTATGTTGTTGATAAAGAGCCATAACATTTGTAGCCACTTCACCAGTTCCCGGAATAGTTAGCCAATTTACAGCTGTATTATGTCCGAGTTCGTGCCATAATAAAAAGCTATTTCGAGGATTTTGTGGAAATTTATGACTAAACGGATCCCATTCCATAATCATAATTGGATATCCAGAATGTCCAGCACCTATTGAAATATGTGGATCGAAAACTTCTCGATGTTGATAACCTTTTCGAGTTTCACATGTTGGAGGTGTATGAATATAAAAATCTGAAATATTCGCTGAACAATTTCGATCAAAACCGTAAAAATCGTTGCTATTTATTGCGACCTCATCGAAACCTTTTGCGATGTCTACAATTTCTGCAAAAGTTAAATAAGCTAAATTTTCTTTAGGAACTGTAACGATAAAATGACGACTTTGAATTTCACCAATTGGAGCTAAAGCTGATGTTTTCATATTTGTCCAATCTGATTCAGTTGTTTCATCAAGTTTAAATAAAATTGCTTTTTCGACACCGTCAAAATTAAAAATAGCTGTTTCGCTATTTGGATTATTGTCATTTGAAGCAATGTAAATAAGCCCACCATATGGATGAATAATTTTTAAAGTTTGAGATTCAAAAGAATATTTTTTTACCATTCGCGGAGGTCGTTTGAGAACTAATTCATGTTTAATTAATCCAGAAACATTATCACTCATTGCTATTTGAACTTGAAGTTTTGATAAATCAATATTATTTGGAGCGGTAATCGTGATTTCTTTGTTTGCTGGAGCAAAAAGAGCAGTTGATTGCATATTTCGAGCATACCATTGAGCATATTCAGAAATCTTTTTGAGATAAATCGTAGTTGTTGCTGTTTTACCACCTGTAACTTTACCCGGAAATTCAGAAGGATCTATTTTTAATGACGAATCATAAAATGCTCGTTCTAACATAATTCGAGTTACGGGCTTTTCACGATAATTTAAAACTTTACCGTTATTGCCATATCGATAAATAGGATCAAATTCTCCATCATTATTAACTTTAGAACTATTTATATCTTTATAAATATTTAATAAATTATTTAAGCCAATAAATTTATCACCTGAAAAATTAGCATCATTCATGAGCAAAGCATACATATTTGTATATTCTCGTTCGACATCTAAATTTTTCATAATTTTTATTTTATCTTCGTGATCTAATAAAGAATTCATTTTGCCACTCATATCACCTTGAGCATCAACGAAATTTAAATCAACTGGATATTTTGCATATTTATCAAATTGATACCAAGCTGAACCATCACCTGGAATGCCGTCGCCTTTAACAAGTTGAGTTTGAACATTTTTAATTCCAGAATTAGTATTTTGAGCAACGACACAGTTTTGATCAACAAAAGTTGTGTTTTCATCAGCAATTTTAAAAATAACTCTTTCTCGTTTTTTTAATAATTCGTCAAGATTGCCTTCCCAACTAGATAAATTTCTAGTTTTTAATGCATCAATTAAACTGTCTTTTGTTGTTGGAACATTTTCATAAGTTGTTAAACCTAATTTTCTTTCAAGATCTGTCAAACCGAAATAATCCTGAACACACATATCGTATTGATGAACTCCTCCAACTTCTGTATGTTTTGATAAAAAAGTTGCACTATTATGTTGATCTCGAACGATATAAATTCCAGCTTTATCAAGAATTTTTTCTACGATTGTTGTTGGCTCTTTTTCATAATAAAATGAATCCATAATTAAAATCGAGCCACCTTTTCGCAAATATTCTAATAAATAATTTAAATCTTTTGAATTGTCTAAATATCTAATATCGATAGAACTTGAATAATGTCTGCCAAATTCTTCAAGAATAAAAATAGGATAAATTTCAGGATCTAATTGAGACAAATCTGTAATTTTGACTTGATTTATATTGTAATTTGAATGAATAACAAAAGGAACACGATCAGATTTATAATCCCAACCTAGATAATGCCAAAATAAACTATATTCTTTATTTGTTGCAATATTAATTTTAGAACCGTTTTGATCGTAATGTTTTGAATTTGATTCGCTTAACCACGAAAAAACATTGTGAAAAAAGTTTTCCATGTCTGCCGAATCAGGAGTTGCTGTTTTATTATTATTTCTAAGATTCATAGAATAATTTCGAGGATTGACCAATATTGAAGCATAAAGATATGAACTCATTGCCAAAACTCGACCTTTGCCAACGATACCCGCTGAAACAATTGGCGGATTATAAGTTGCTGTTTCTTTATTTCCTAATTGTTCTATTGAATATTGATCTTTGACAGAAGCTGGAGGAGAAACAGGTTTATATCTTTCGATTGGTTTATTATAATTAATCGGATAATCTCTTGCTATTGGATTCGGTTCGCTTCGTGGTGAAAAAATAGGAATTCCAGCATCGCCATTAATTAACATAGTTGTTACATCCATTTCGTTCCAACCTAACATCGTTAAAAAAATATGAAAATCTTTAACATTGTTATAAATTTTTTCAACCTGTTTTATAGGATTTGCTGAAACTTGTAAAGCTTGTAAATCAGCCAACGATGAGGTCGAATGCAAAGTTCTAGTCAAATTAGATAAATTTCGATTTAAATTATTTGAAACTCGAGAGTCATTAATATCTGTTAATAATTCGTTGCCTATTTCGAATAAATTAAATTGAGCCATAAATTCGTTAAGACCAGCTGAAATATTTAATTCTTCATTGGCTTGACCATCTGGCAAATTTAAATCGATTGGTGCTCGATATTTATCGATTGCATCTCGAACTGGTTGATCAATAGTAATTTTCGAATCGTTATTAATTGCATCAAACAAAGAAAATAACGAAGCGATATTTCGAGGTTTTGGATGATCAAAAGATACAGATTCAACTAAATCATAAGGCGACATTACTGATTTTGCTTTTGTTTCTGATAATTCCATCATTCCAATAGAAAATCTTATTTTTTTGCCATCTTCATATGAAAAAGTTCCGTTTTCATCGGTAAAACCGCTTTGACTTCCAGAACGAAAAGCGATTCCTTCGACTGCACCTTCGATCGATTTTAAAACACCTTGTAATATTGAAATATTTGCTTCTGGATCAGCACTATAAACTGGATTAGCAATAGTTCCGTTAATTAAAGCTGTAACGATAGCTTGACTATCTTCAGCTGAAATTAATCCACGATGTTCGCCAAAATGAACAGACAAATCATTAAAAATAATAGAAATTTCTGTTTGAGCTGAAAAATTAGAATCATTTACATCAAAATTTATATCAGGTTTTGCAATAATAAAAGCTTCAGCTGTTTCGTTATCGATAATAATTCCATTTGATAAATCTTTATCAGCATCAAGCGAAGCTAAAAGCCTGATTATATTTCTAGCTCTTTGAGAATCTTGAACATTCGAGCTATTAATTAATTTTAAAAAATTTATCTCTTTTCGTGTTCCGTTAATTTCTAAGAAATTTGAAATATTTAAACTGCCAAATTCGAGATTAAAATCTGAATTTCCAAGCGATAAACTCAAAGTTTCGTTATTTTCATATTTAAACAATCCGCTTATATTTGTTTTTCCAGTTTTAGAACCAGAAACATAATATAAACCTTCGATCAACGGTTTTGTAATAAAACCTGAATAGCTAATTCTAAATGCATTTGGCAAATTTGTAGTTGCTGAATTATTAATTTCATCATAAACCGTGATATTAATATCATAATAGCCTTCGTTTAATTCTGAAAAAGTTGATGCTGGAATTCCCCATTTTGAGCCATAAACAATTGCATTTTTGATTTCGTTATTTATTAAAATTTCAACTCGATATTTCGAAATATTATCATCGCCAACTGCTGACGGAAGAGAACCGTTAAATTCTGGTGATAACGAAGATGTTTCAAAATATATTAAATTTGCATTTGTTTTTGGTGGTGTTGTATCTCGTTTAATAGAAATATTGACCTCATCGCTACGATTACCGTTTAAATCTTCAAGAGCGATCGAAATATTATTTTCACCTTCAAGTGATAAATTTACTGGAAAAACAGATAAACCTTTAACAGAAACAATATTTGAAGTCAAATTGCCATTAATAACTACTTTTGTGCTAGGTTCACCAGAAATAGAAATATTTGTTGTTGTTTTATTTACAAAATTTGAATAAGAATTAATAATTGGAATTTGAGGAGCAATAGAATCGTTTAAATTAAGAACAAAAGTTTCAACAGTTAAACTACCGTTTTTATCTAAAATTGTTAAAATCAAAGTATCGCTTATATTCCCGTCAAAACCAATAATTACAGCTGGATTTGATTTATTATTAATAAAATTAAAACTGTTGTTAGCTAAACTCCAATTTAATTCTTTTATGTTTTGAGAAATATTCGTATCGAACACAGCTTCAACTGTTATATTATTATCGTTTAGTTCGATAAAAACATCTTTAGAAATTGGCGGAGTTTGAATCGTTAAGTTCGGCGAAACTGTTTCAATAGAAATTAATATTGTAAATATTTGTCTAATTTTATTTCCATTGCTACTTATTAAAGTTATATAATATTTATATTCACGATCTTTAATAAAATTATTTGGAATATATACAGAAAATTCAGAAGTTAAACTATTATTAATAGTTCCTGATTTTCCATCAGTTCCATCAGCTTTGAAAAAATTTGACAAATTATTATCACCAATTGGTGCAATTAAATAATTAATCGAATCTCGACTTGGATTGCTAACTTGAAAAGTTACAGTAACATTTCCGTCTTTATTTAACGGCGGTTTAACAACAACATTTTGAATCGTTGGTAATGCTATTTGAGTTTCTTCGATAAATTGAATTGGAACAATAATATTCAAAGTTTCATCTGTTAAAGTCTGATTAACTTCACCTGTCATTATTTTTTGATTTGCTTGATTATAAACATTAACAACAAAACGATATTGCTCTTCGATAATTGGAAAATCAATAATTTTCATAGTCCAACTGCCATTAACATCTGTGAAATTTTGATCTTGAAAATATGCTGAATTATCAGGGTAAAAAATCGAAAGAGTTACATTTGCAATAGTCGTATCCGTAACAGCTTTTAATTTTCTTTTTAAAGATTGCGAAACTCGATTAATTGAACTTGGAAAATTTAAAACTATCGTTTTATCTTCTCTTGCGATAACTTTATATTTGTTATTTTCATAGACTTTTATAATTTGACCCGAATCAGTTTGAACAGTTTTTATTTCTGAATTATTCAAATCAGTTTGGTTTTGTTCAACTGAATTATTAATTTCCGATGAGGTCGAATCGTTAATATCAGAACTATTATTTTGTTCTGTCGAAGATGAATTGTTGTTTTCCGTAGATTGATTTAAATCGCTACGATTAACATCAGACGATGAATTATTTTCATTATTTGTTGGTGCATCATCGTTATTTGATGAAGAACATCCAGATAAAGAAAAAGAAAGAATGGCTATAAAGCTAAATAAAAAAGCTTTTAACAAGAATTGCCTCCTTGAGACATTAATAAATTTATTTGAGTATATCAAACTTTTATTTTTTAATTTATATAAAGTCGATTTATAAATAAAATAAATATAAAGGTTTTGTATGCGAAAAAAGAGATTGTTATCAAAAACTATTTCGTTCGTTTCTGTTGCTTCGCTGTTTTCAGTGAGTTTATCAGCTGAAACTGTTTTGCCACTTGTCGAAGGTTGGAATTTAATCGGTTTTAATAAAAATTATAGTTTCGAAGAAATTTATAAATCAGCTGTTATTAACACGATTTACGGTTACCAAAATGGCAAATGGGTCAAAAACGGATCAGTTTCTCCATCAGAAGGAATTTGGGCTTATTCACCAAAAGGTGGTAATTTTTATTTTGATACAGATTCATCAAAACAGCCAGAAATTTCTAAAATAGATTTACATAAAGGCTGGAATCTAGTTTCAATTCCGATTAATAGCACACTTTCACCTGATATTTTTAAAGATCAGCCAATTGTCTGGAAATATTCAAATAACGAATGGCACAAATATCGAAAAGATGGCAAATTCACAGAATATCCACAAATCGATTTTTTAGGCAAAGGTGAAGGTTTTTGGGTCTATTCTGACGATAATTTATCGATTGATCTTTCAAATGCTGAAGCAAAATTAAGAACTTTCTCTTCGGCTGAAGCAATGAAAGATTATTTATTGGCAATGGTCAAATATAATTTTGCTGGTTATAGAAATTATCCAATGCCATATTTTAGAGCTGGAATAATGGATGATGTAGCTGTTAATGCTCCAACAGTGGATAAAGGTGAATCTACTTCGAATGGAGAAAGTAATTCAGCTGATAAAGTTTCTGACACGACAACTACAAATGTTCAAGAAATCGGAGTTGATGAAGCTGATATCGTAAAACACGATGGCGATAAAATCTTTTATTTATCAGGCAATTGGAGTGATAACGAAATCTTGGTTTCGACTTTTGATCGAATTATGAACGGTGAGAAAAAACCGCTGACAACAATAAAAACAGAAGGCAAACCAGACGAGTTATATTTAATAAATAATAAATTAATCGCTGTTTATCCATATAATAATGGTTTCTGGAATTCTTGGAAAAGTGATAGCGATCAAATGTGGCGAGAATCAAGCCTTGTTGAAATTTACGATGTTAGCGATTTAAATAAAATCAGCAAAATCAACAGTTTTAAATTCAGCGGAAATATCGTTGATAGCCGAATCACGAACAATAAATTATTTATCGTTTCAAGATTTATGCCATCGATAAATGTCTCATATCCAAAAGATTACGAATCATGCAAAATCGAAACAACATCTATTAATCAAGCAATGATTGGCAAAATCGCTCCAGATTATTATTACGGTTATAACGGCTGTTGGTATAACGATGAAAACGGACTTTATACAGTTGATTATTCAAAACCTATTTATGGCGAAAGCGATTTAATTCCAACACTTAACGATCAGGCTTTAATTTCTGAAGAAAATTTATATGCTCCTTTAAAAATCGATCAATCTCCGTTCGTAACTTCGATCACAAGTTTTGAATTAAACAACACAAATTTCACTCACGAATCTGTTTCTGTTATTGGCAATAGCGAAACTATTTATTCTTCAACTGAAGCTTTATATTTTGTTTCGAGTTCATATCCGCTTTATTATAATTGGGAAAATTACAAAGAACGAGTTGCAATTTATAAATTTGGCATTAAAAATAAATTAAGTTATAACGGAATGGGTTATGTCGATGGTCATATTCTTAATCAATTTAGTTTGAGTGAATTTGATGGCAAATTGCGACTTGCAACAACTGAAGGCTGGAGCAGCAGTTGGTGGAATCGTGAAAAAGATGGCACAGATAATATTATTTCTGTTCTCGATGAGGTAAATAATTCGTTATCAACAATTGGTGAAATTCGCGGACTTGGAAAAGCAAATGAATCAATTCGAGGAGTTAGATTTTTTGGCAACCGCGGATATATCGTTACTTTCTTACAAAAAGATCCGCTTTATGTCGTTGATTTATCAAATCCAAATAGTCCAAAACTTGGAGAAAATCCTTTAGAAATTAACGGCTATTCGACATATTTTCATCCTGTAAGTTCAAATCGAGTTCTTTCGCTTGGTGTAAATGCTGACGGCAACGGTTCAGAATTAGGTTATCAAATTCAGCTTTTTGATGTTGCCGATTTTAACAATCCGAAATTAATCGACAAAAGATTAATTCCAGAAAATCAAACGATTTCAACACGATGGCAATTTTCGTCTGATGCAATTTATGATCACAAAGCTTTCACATATCGAGCGACTGATAATTTATTTGGTTTGCCACTTCAAGAAACTTTCACAACTGAAATGAACGATTCAGCAAAAGCCGAATACAAACAAACTTATTATGTTCAGCTAACACTTAATAACTATAAAAATTATAGTTTATACGAACCTGAAAGCATTAAAAAAAGACTTGAGGCAAACGAAACGATATATGCAAATAGTTTAATAGAAACATATAAACAAGATGGCAATTCTTCATCAGTTAATCCTAATTTGCCTTCAGCACTTGCTTATTATCACGGCTACTTTTATTCAGAATCTGAACTTTATTATCCAACATATTACGGCTACAAAAACACTTTTCAAATATATGGAGTTGAAAATAATTTATCAACTATCGAATGGAAAAGTTATATAGATGGCGGTTCAAACGAAAGTTATAATTATCAACGAGGCATTATTTTCTCAACTGGTGAAGGAACAAAAAAACGAAACTTTGGGCTTTTATTATCAGGTGGAGAATTATTTATTGACGAGATTAAATAATTATTAATTATTTAAATATATTCCCTAGCTTATGCTATGGGAATATAAATTTGATTGTATATAATTTATTAAAAACCAGAGTTGTTTAATACAACACAAAGTTTCTTTAAAACTTTAGTAGTAATATCAATCTCTTTTTGAGTAAAATTACTATGTAAAGTTCTTGTAACTTGCTTAAGAACTTTCATTGCAGGTTCTTCAAGCTTTTTACCTTCGTCCGTAATAACAATTCGATTATGTCGTTTGTCTTCAGCAAAATCAATTCTTTTAACAAGACCAGATTTTTCTAAGCCATTTACTAAACGGGTAATAGATGTTTTATCTTTACCAATAATTTCGGTAATATCTTTCTGAACAATCTCAGATTCTTTCCATAAAACAATCATGACTCGCAATTGTTCGATTGTTAGCTCGATTTCGTTGATTTTTAACAACTTTGCTACATAAAGTCTAGTTGCTAAAGCTGTATGATTACTAATACAACCTATTGAAGGTTCAATAGCACATTCACAATGATTCATATTGTTTTTCCTTGTAAAAATTTTATTAAATTAGTTGAACATGTAACTAATTTAAAATAATACAATTGTTAATATACACTATTTTGTTTTAAATTATCCAATTTCAAACAAATAAATTTATAATACAAAATAATATATTTTAAACTTAGATATTGTTAGATTAGCAATCTAAAATTATTATAAATATTACATAATATTTTTATAAAATAAATAAGATTGTTTAAAACAAAACATGTTTATTGTTTAATATAATAAAAATTAAAGCTTATAGCTAAATTTTAGGAAAAAAACAACATGGAAAAGAAAACATTATCCAATCTAATTTCACACAATTATTTAAAATCTTCATTAATTCCAATATTTACCGTTGAAGTAATTTTATTAATTTTATATTTTTCTATGAGCTGGTATATAGCTTCAAAAACGGAACAACTTATTCTTCAGGAATCAAGACTTAATATTCCTACAATGCTAACAAAACAGAGTGAAATAATAGATGCTCAATTAAAAGAGGTTGAGAATATCGCTAAAGTTCTTCAAGCTGAACATCAATATTTATTTAAAAATTTTGACAATATATCTTTACCAAAAAATCCGCCAAAATTTGAACGAGCTTCAAATGGTTCATTTTATAAAACCTCATCGGGTGGCAGTAGTGTTTATTGGTCTGGAACAACAAAAATAGGTCAACACGAATTAAAAAAGAGTTATTTAACAGAATCATTTGATGATTCTTTTCAATCTGTTATTCATAATAGTAAAATTATTTCAGCTGTTTATTTAAACACACATGACGACATGAATAGAATTTATCCATATATAAATAATATTTACGAAACTTACGGTTCTGGAATAAATATGGAAGATTATAATTTTTATTATTTAGCTGATCAACAACATAATCCATCTCGTGGAACAGTTTGGACTGATGTTTATTTAGATCCTGCTGGTCAAGGCTATATGCTTTCTTGTGTTGTTCCTGTTTATCGTGGAGATTTTCTCGAAGGTGTTACAGGTCTCGATGTTACGGTTATTAATTTTTCAAAAAATATTCTCGAATTTTCTTTGCCTTGGAAATCTGATACTTGTATGATTACAAAAGATGGTGAAATATTGGCAATGAGAGATTCAACTCGTGAATTATTACATATTGATGCAAACGAAACTAATTTATTAAAAGCAAATCCTGAAATCGGAAATCAAATTATAAAAGTTGGTGAATACGAATTAAATGTTTCTGGTGATACATCTCTTGTTATTTCTAAAAAAATTAATACAACTGGCTGGGTTCTAGTTTCAATGATTTCTGAACGAGAACTTTTTAAAAATATCAATGAACTTAAAAATACAACTGACAAAATAGGAATTTTTGCTGTTTCTTTAATGGTTCTTTTCTATTTAGTTTTCTTTTTACTTTTGTTTAAATATTCTCAAAGAATTGCTGGTTGGATTTCAAGACCAATTGTTTCATTGGCTGAAAAAACAAAAAATATTGAAAATCTTCAAAACGATGATTCTGAAATAAGCGAAATATCTGTTTTATTATCTAACTTTTTTATTATGTCAAAAGAAATTTTGACTTATCGAAGAGAACTTGAAAGTCTTATTGCTGAACGAACTGATTCACTTATGAAAGTTATGCGAAATCTCAATGATTCTATTAAATATGCTTCATTTATTCAACGAAGTATTTTGCCAAAAGAAGAATTATTAAACGAATTGTTTAAAGATCATTTTTTATTATGGAAACCTCGCGATATTGTTGGCGGTGATATTTATTTTATTGAAAAACTTTCTGACGATGAGGTAGTTTTATTTGTAATTGATTGCACAGGACACGGAATTCCGGGGGCTTTTGTAACTTTATTAGTTAAAGGATTACAAATTCCATTATTGCAACAAATTGATAGCGGTCAAATAGAAAAAAGCTCGACATCGGCAATGTTGCATTTTTTTAATAAACAAATAAAAGATATTTTAAAACAACATAAAAATAGTTCAAGCGATTCGGATGTTGGTTTTGATGGTGCAGTTTTATATTATAATCGAGCAACTGGCAAAGTAAAAATATCAGGAGCAAATTCTGTATCTTTTATTATTTCAAATTCAAATAGCAGTGAAATTATTCAATTAAAAGGTGATCGCGAATCTGTTGGTTATAAACGATCTCGAGAAAGCTTTAATTTTAAAGAAATCGAATATGATCGAGGAGAAGGTTTGAAAATTTATTTATTAACAGACGGATTTATCGATCAAAAAAGTCATAATCCAGATTTATTTAATTTCGGTCGTCAAAGACTAGAAGATTTATTAAAATCTGTTCAAAATAAATCAATGAATGATCAAAAAGACATTATTCATGAAGCACTTGTAAAATTTATGGACGGAACCGAACAACGAGATGATATTACTTTAATTGGAATCGAAATTTAATTTTTTGATAAAATTAATATAAGTTTTTAATACAAAAATAGGATAAACATGAATTTAAATATAAAATTAGCAGTTTTTGATTTTGATTCGACATTAATGGATGGCGAAACTATCGATATTCTTGCTGGTGAATTAGGCTTAAAAGCTGAAGTTTCAAAAATAACAGAAGAAGCAATGAATGGCAAACTTTCCTTTTTTGAAAGTCTTTCAAAACGAGTTTCGTTATTAAAAGGTTTGCCAGTTGAACGAGTTGATCAAATTTGCCACAATTTGCCATATATGAACGGTGCATTAGAAACGATTAAATATTTAAAATCAAATAATATAAAAGTTGTTTGTTTCAGCGGTGGATTTAGAAATGCGACTTCGTATGCAAAAGAACAATTAGGTTTTGATGCTGATTTTTCAAATATATTACATTCAAAAGATGGAGTTTTAACTGGTCTTGTTGGCGGTGATATGATGTTTGATTGGAGTAAAGGCGACATGCTTTCGAGATTACAAAATTTATTAGGAATTTCTAAACATGAAACTATTGTTATTGGCGATGGAGCAAATGACTTAAGTATGTTTAAACATGCAGATCATAAAGTTGCATTTTGTGCAAAAGAAGTTTTAAAGCGAGAAGCAAATATTATTATCGATCAAAAAGATCTAAAAAATCTAATTAATATTTTATAAATCATTATTTCTTCTCAACGAGATAGAATCTTTCAGCTATCTCGTATTTTTATTTAATAATTAATCTTTTATATTTAATGTTTCTCTTGATATGTCATTGTTCATAAAATTTGATTGCTGAACGGTTTCTGGATTAAATTTTGTTGAATTAACATTTAATGTTTGTGTTGGATATGCAATTTTTATATCACTTTCAGCATGAAACGATTCTAATATTTTCGCAGAAATATTTGATCTTAATACCAAAGTTCCATAAGCATTTGTTAAATACCAGATACTTAATTTTATTCCGTATGTGTCTATAAAAGTAAACATTCTTGGTTCGACATTTGTATTTCTCAAATCATATCTATCTCTAAGTGAATTCAATTGAGTTCGAGTCATGTCTGTATAACCAGAAGCAAAAGTTTTAACAATTTCTTTCATGATATGACTTGCTTTTTTATGATTCGAATCAAAAGTAATCATAATATCTATTCCGTCCCAAACTGTTCTAAGTGTATAATGTGTATAGTTAGCAACAATATTTGTAAATATATAACTATTTGGAACAAATATAATTCTACCAGCACGACGATTTGTTTCGAAAGTTGTAAAAGTTACATCTTCTTGAAGTGTGATTCTCAAAAGCGAAATATCTAAGATATCGCCAACATATGTATGTCCGCCCATTGAAACTTTAATTCGATCGCCAACTTTAATAGAACCTCCAAACATAATTACGAACCAAGCAAAAAACGATGTAAATCCGTCTTTCATTGCAATAGCCAAACCTGCTGAAGCAAATCCCAAAATCGTAACTAAATTGCTTACATTTTCTATATATGTAAATATTATTACAAAAATTATAATCGTAAATGTAATCACATTGACGGCTTTATTGCTCATATAAATTCGTCTGTTTTCTTTTAAATAGCGACCAATTAGCCATTTAATCAAAATAGACAATCCTATAATAATAGCAATCGTTATTCCAAGAGAAATTAATGTTCTTGTGCTTTCAGCAATCCGATCTTTTATTTCTAGATTTACCTCATCGATTTTTCGATTAAATATTTCAGATGTTTTTTCAATCGTAATAAGAGCTGATTTAAAATCAGTAATTTCTCGTTTTAATGCTTTAATAGTAGCATTATCAACATCACTAGATAATTCATTTCTTTTTAAAATTAATTTTAATCTTTCTTTTAATAAATTAACAATTTTATTAAGTTCTTCGTATCTTTTTGTATAAGCTTCGCGATGTTGATTATTTTGATTAATTTTCGAAATCGCAGAAATAATAGCAACAGGATTTGTAATTTGCTGACTAGGTTCAATTGATGGAGGTTGCATTAATTTTTCAAAAGGTGCAATATGTTCGCCAAAAAGTTGAATTTGTTGCAAAAGCAAATCGCGACTACTAACTAAATTTTTTGTTTCACCATATTTAACGATATCTTTTTCGATTTTGTCTAATTTTTTCTCAATATCAAGATATAAATTATAATTGCTATAACTTTTTAACCAAATTGAATTATCTGGAGCAAGTTTTTTATCTAAAATAGCTAGATTATCATCAATATCTTGTAATCTTGATTCGATCGAAACTTTTTTTAACAATGTTTCATTTGAATCAATATCAGCAGACATTAAGACAATTGGCAATGTAATACTTACGATAATTATTCGTTCAAAAAATAATAGGAACGACTTTGAGAGGTTTTGTAAATAACGAGTTATTAATAATCTATTATTTTTGTTGTTTGGCTGTAAAATATTCAATATATTCTCCTAAATTCTTTTAATCTTTGTAATTTTACAAATTTTTATAAGAATTTAGCTATTAATTTATTAATAAAAAAAATTAAAGAGTAAAAAATAATAAATATCCGTAGAAACTTAGTTTTATTTTTAAATTTTATAACAAATATTTATAATATAACAGTTTTGTTTTTATTTATAAATATTCTATCTTCGAGTAAAAGTTTTAAAGCTTTGGAAAGAACTATTTTTTCGACATCTCGACCAGCTTTTTGCATATCTTTCCAACTATAAGAATGATCGATATGAGCTATTCCTTGTTCGATAATTGGTCCTTCATCAAGATCATTCGTAACAAAATGAGCCGTTGCTCCTATTATTTTGACACCTCGTTCATATGCCTGTTTATATGGATTAGCACCAACAAAAGCAGGAAGAAACGAATGATGAATATTAATTATTCGGTGTTTATATTTTTCAACAAACAAAGCAGGAAGAACTCGCATATATTTAGCCAAAATAATATAATCAAACTTTTCTATCGTTTCGAGATGTTCTATAATTTTCAAAGCATGTTCTTCACGACTTAAATTTTCGTGGGAAATCGTTATATATTTTATATCAAATTTTTTAACAGTGTTTTCTAAATTATTATAATTTCCAATTACTTCAACAATATCAGCATTTAATTCGTCTTCAACATGTCGCATTAAAATATCACCGAGACAATGAACTTCTTTTGTTACGAATATAATTATTCGTCGTCTTTTTGAACTATCAATAATTGAAATTTCACTATTAATTGGCAATATATTTTCAAGTTCATTTTTCAAGGCATAACTATTTAGATTTTCACCTGCAACTTCACTTCGCATAAAAAACAGATTTTCATCATGATCAACATATTCACTATTGGCGATAATATTTAAATTCATATCCGAAAATAATTTTGATATTTTATATACCAATTCTCTTTGATCGTAAGTTTTAATAAGAACTCGATAAATTCCCATTTTTGCCTTTCTTTTTTATTTTATGCAATTCTATCAAACAATATTTACGGCTTTTGAACAGTTCTGCGATAAAAAGTTATATTTTCTTGTAAATCAACTGTCGAAACATATGCATCAATCATAACTGTTCCGTTTGATTCTGGATAACCAACTGTATAAATTTGGTTTTTAGTTCCACATTTTAAATTCGAACCAATATAATTTATATAAACTAAAATATTAAATTTTATGCCAGAGTCATCTACGGTTAAATTAAGTTCTTGAAGACAATTATTTGAATCATTTCGTTCTCGATCTTCTATCATTAATAATGCCATTTCTATTCCACTTCGAGAATATAATTTTGCTTGATTATAAAGATAAACTTTTGCGGTTGTTGATGAGGTATCTGTTGATAACGAAACAATTAAGCCTGTTATTGTTGAAAAAACAACTAATAAAATTATTGCAAAAATAAGGGCAAAAGCTCTACGATGTAATATATTTTGTTTATATTTCAAGTTCGCTTAAATCTGCAAGAATAGAATGAACAGATGCAAATTTATAAATATTTTGCATTTCATCACTGAATATATAAAGAGGTTGTTCAAATTTAGTAGCAGCTTTTGAGTTTTTTCTTGCTTCAATCAAAACTAACGAAGAATGACCTGTATTTGTCGAATATAAAAATCTTACTCGTTCGACTCTCATTCCATATTGTTCAAGAATAGAAAACAAAATAGGAGTTTGATCAGCTCGATAACAAAATAAAAATCTACCTCGATTATTTAAGCTTTTTGAAACACGGGAAATAAATTTATCAATTGGCAAATTATTATCATAACGACTTGTTTGTAAATTTTCAGAATTACTTTGTGATGAATTTGCTGAATAAAAAGGAGGATTTGATACGATCAAATCGTATTTTTGTGTGTTAGAAATTTCTAAAAAATTGCCAAGATGACAATTATTTTTAATATTATTTATTTGAGAATTTTTTTTTGTTAATTTGAAAAACTTAGGTTGAATTTCGAAAGATTCTAATTCAATCTTAGGGTTCTCTTTTGCAAGAAGAATCCCTAAAATACCACTTCCGCTACCAATATCAGCGACAATGCCATTGATTTCTCCGATTGATCTAATAAATCCATAAAGAGCGAAAGTATCACTATTATAACGATAAACACCTCGTTCGATTGGTTGATAAATTATATTCATGAATATAATAAATTATAAATTTATTGTTTTAAGCCAAGTAAAGTATCGATCATTTTGTCAATAGTCGAGACAACTTTACCAGAAGCTGAATAAGCTGTTTGATATTTTATTAACGAAGCGAGTTCATTATCAATTGAAACCTTAGAAATACTATTTAATTGATCTTCTATTGATTTATATTGAACATCGATAGTTTCTTTTCTTAAAGTTATTGCCTCACTTTTTCCAGCAATGTCGGTAACAAAATCGTTATAAACTCCAAAAACAGTATCTTGAAATGCACCTCTTGATTTTGATGAAAAAGTTAAATTTTCAGCTTGTAATTTAAACATTGCATCAGCAACACTATTATTTCCATCAACAGGTTCTTTGAATCCTGATATTTTATAAGATCGTTGAGCTAATTCTTTATTAACAATAATATTTGATGCATCATTGCCGTCAAAAAATCTATTGAGACCTAATTTTCCTGCAAAACGAGTATCACCGTCTTCGATACCAAATGTATAACCAGAATCTTTATTTTTGGATTCGATAATTAATCTGTCATTACTAATCGAAACTTTAAACTGTGAAGAAAAATCGTTTAATAACGATCCATCTTTATTATCATCGTATGATTTTTGAAGTTGGTCCATTATGTTTCCAAAAGTTGTATTTTCATCAACTGAAACAACTCTTTTACTTGATTCAACACCATTTTTGTCATAAACAACAATATTAAAAGTTCCAGATGAAATTCCTAATTTTTCAACGGCATTATCACTATTTTGAATATTATTCAAAGGATTACTTCGCATATAATTATTAGCACTTTGTGAATAAATGCTATTTGTATGAACAATTAAGCCATTTGCAAAAGAATTAAAATTATTTTTAAAATCTGGAATTAATCCATTAATTAAACTGCCACTTTCATCGAATTTAGTGCCTCTAAGTTCTAACAAAGCACCTATTTTACCTTTTGTGATAATTTGAGACATATCCATAAATGTTCCATCACGATTTTGATATTTAATCGTATATGATCCATCTTTGCTATTTTTATTTTCCAATTTAAGCGGATGATAAGTATTGCCACTAACGATAGCAACACCGCCAATAATTGCACTATATAAACCTTTTGCTTCATAAATAGAAGTTTCACCGCCAGTGTCGGATTCATTTCCATGAACAAATTCTGCACCTGTTAATTTTGTTAAAGTTGTTTCTAAAGCATCTCGTTTATCTCGTAAATCATTTGCATTATCTCCGTTTGTTTCGACAGCAAGAATATCACCAGTTAATTTTGAAATATCTTTAATAATTCTATTAACCTCATCAACAGAAGTTCCAATTTCAGAGTTAATATGTTTTTGAATACTGTCTAATTTATCGTAACTTGTTTTAATACCTGTAACTAAATTTTGAGCTGAAGCAACAAGAACACTTTTTTGAGCAACCGAAGAAGGATCAGTAGAAAGATTAGCCCAACTTCTAAAATAATTATCAAGATCATTTTTAATACCGACACCTTCCATATCTGGAAAGAACGAAGATATTTCTTTTAAATTTTGATCAAGAGCCGAAGAATAAGCAACTCGTTCGCTACTTTGTTGATATCGAGAATAAACAAATTCATTATGAATACGAGCAATTGATTGAACATTTGCACCTGCACCAACAGTAGTATTTCCGATTGAAACAGTTGGATTAGTTTCTAAATTAACTCTTTGACGAGTAAAATCTTTATTTTCGGCATTAGAAATATTATGGCTAGTTGTAGAAACAGCTGTTTGTGCGGCAGAAAGACCAGAAACAGCTGTGTTAAGTCCTGAAAAAATTGAAGCCATGTAAAATTATCCTTTAATTTCTAAAAATGAAGCAGACTGTCGAATAACTGTATCGTAACCTTCCATTTCAGTAGGCACAATTTTTTCTAACAAAGCACTATAAAAAGTTCCAACACTAACAACAAGTCTGGCATATCTCCGATTCACTTTTTTTAATTCGAATAGTCTTTTTTTTAATTCTTCCAAAAGTCTTTTTTCATCATCATTTAAAATAGAATCAAGAGCTATACCATTTTTTTGGGAAGCTTTTCTAGTAATTTGTTCATCGATAGCCCGTTTTTTAGCTTCAAAAGTTTCGATTAATTTTTCTTTGGTTGTAACTCGTTCAAAAACAGCTCCATGATTAGCCTGTTTAATATCTAAAATATCATCTTCTGAAAGTTTGTAGAGCTGTTTAAGATCTCCTATTGCACCGTCGAGATATTTTTTTAACATTTAAAATAGCTAACCAAATTATTATACTAATAATTCAGCTTCAGCAAAAACTTTTGCAAGAGCTTTAGCTGGAATTAATTTATAAGATCCGTCTTCTAATGCTTTACGAATCTCATTTACTCGATTATTTTCTGTTGTTGTTTCATTAATATTTTCTGTTTTATTTACTTGAACGATTTTTCTGTCGTTATTAATTTGTAAATATGGATTTTTACCAATATTAGAAATCATATTTTGATTCCTCCAATCTATCAAATTCATTGTTATGTATTAAGATACATATCGGATTTTATAATCGATAATGAAATATTTAAAATAAGATAATAATTAACTGTCAGCTCTAAAATGAGCACCTTGCGATTTATTATTTTTTAATGCTGAAATAATTACTTCTCTAGCAACTAATAAATTTAATTTTATTAGTCGTCCGTTTTCGTTTCTTAATAAAACATCTATTTTGTCAAGAACCATTTGTAATTCTGCTCCTCGTCGTTCAATAGAAACATATTTCCAAAGCAAATTACTTAACTCTTTTTTGATAAAATCATCACCGTTTAAAATTAATTTTTTATTAGATTTAGGAAAATTTTTATGTGTGTAAATATTTAAATGTTGATTATTTAAAGAATGTTGAACGGCTCGATTACTAAAAACGATAGCTTCGAGAAGAGAATTTGATGCAAGACGATTTGCACCATGAACACCAGTTGATGCAACTTCACCGACGGCATATAAATTAATATAATTTGGAATTCGACCATATAAATCTGTTTCGATGCCACCAATAGTATAATGAAAAGCTGGTGAAATAGGAATTAAATCATCAGTTATATTAAAGCCATAATTTTTTAATAATCTAGAAATAGTTGGAAAACGATTAATAAACCAATCTCGTTTAAAATGAGAAATAGACAAAAATGCTTGTTTAGGATGTTTAATAATAGCACGACTAACGATATCACGAGAAGCTAATTCACCTCGTTTATCATATTTAAATAAAAATCGATCGCCATCTTCATCAACGACATAAGCACCTTCGCCTCGCAATGCTTCACTAATTAAAAAAGTTTCGTTATTTTGAGATAATAAAGTCGTAGGATGAAATTGAAGCATTTCCATGTCTCGCAATTTGATTCCTTTTTCGATAGCAATGCCATGAATATCACCTGAAACAGTTGTTGCATTAGTGCTATATTTATATAATCTTCCAATACCGCCTGAAGCTAATATTAAATTTTTACAATATAAATTTTCGATAATGCCGTCTATATAAACAGTTACACCGTATGCTCGAGAGTTATCAACAAGAATATCAATTACTTGACTATTTGTCCAAATATTATGTTTTAAATTATGAATTAAAAATGAATGTAAATAACGACCAGTTGCATCTCCGCCAATATGTAAAATTCGATCTGTTGAATGAGCTCCCTCTTTTGTATATAATAATTTGCCATCAACAGTTTTATCAAAATTCAAACCCATTGAAATTAATTTATCAATTTCTTTTCTGCCATCTTTAACAAGAGTTTCAACAGCTGAAATATCACACGAACCAGCACCTGCTTTTATTGTATCTTCGATATGTAAATATATATCTTTATCATCTTTTGGAACAGAAATTCCACCTTGAGCATAAAATGAATTGCATTCCCAAGGCATCGTTTTTGTTAAAATCAGAACTTTATATTTTTCTGGAATATTAAAAGCCGAATATAATCCAGCTAAACCAGAACCAACAATTATATAATCATAAATTACAAGATTTGATTGATGACTATTCATTTTTATTTACAACTCCTTTATTTTATAAAAAATTCTCAAATTACTAAACTCATAATAACTTAAGAATTATTAAAAAGCAATCTATAAAATTAAATAACAAAACAAATAAATAAATTTATTAACAAAAAAATCATAATTAAAAATAATAAAAATCACTATTTTTTTGATATATAAACATTAATTTTATTTAAAATATATGTTGGCTAAGACAATCAATCCATTAATAATTTATAAATATTTTTATTATTAAAATACAATGAAAAAAACATGTAATAAAACAAAAATGTTGATATATTTTTTAAAAAATATATTATAATCTCAAAATTATTCTTGAAAATATATTAAGATTTTTCAAGATTCTATAAAATTTCGTTTAAATAAAATTTTTGGGAGTTATCATGATGGAAAATGTAGAAACAATTATTACTAAATTAACAGAGATGTCAGCAGACAAAACTATTGAAGTAAAACAAGGCGACAATTTAGTAAAAAAAACTTGTCGAGAACTAGGGATCACACAAAAAAAATTGGCAGGAATTATGGGTGTTTCAGCTCAAACTGTTTCAAACTGGGGTAGAGATTTTTATAATGGAAAATTAGAGAAAACAACACAGTTAGCCCTTGAAGGTTTAATTTATAAACAAAGACTCTCTAGAATTCAAATAAATATTTCAACTTTAATATAAGTTTTAATATTTACCAAAAGAAAATCCGTTAATCCCCTGGCTTTTGCTAGTGGGGACTGCTAATTTATAAGCATAGCTTATAACATAACAAATATCTTTTTTTGTTATATAAAAAAATCAAAATAATATAAGTAATAATTCGTAGTTTTAATATTGTAGCACGGACAACAAAGTTGTCTGTAATGATCAGTCATTTTGAAGCGAAGCTCCTGTAACTCAATTCAGAATCTAAAACAATACAAAAACAAAACTTGCAAATTAATCTTATATTCCGTGTCGATGCACGGAATGACGAAGTTGCCTGTTTTGTGTTAATCTTGATATTTGTAGTTTGCGATCATATTTGATAATTTTGTAAGATCAGTTATGTTTAATTGAGCGATGATCATTTCAGCGAAGATTTGAAGTTTTGCAATTCGATCTAATTCAAGTTTTTCGAAATAATTTCTTTGATTTCAGATAAATTTTCTTCAGATAATTTGAACCATTCGTTTTTAATATTTAATGTTTTAAATTTTTCATGAAGAATAGATTCAAGTTGAGAAGCATTTTTTACTTTTTCATATAAAAATATGGAACTTTCACAAGGACTATGACTTTCAATCTCTTTTATTCGTCGTTCAATGTCGTTAGTGATTCCAATCTTATAAAATTCACTAATTTTTATAACATAAATTCCATCTGAAGTTTGATTTTCCGAACTAATCAACCATTTTACATATTCAATTGCTAAATCTCTATGAATCCAAGTTCCAGCTGTTGAACTTGATGAACCTGCCTGTGTTTCACCACCTCTTTTTATAACATAAATTCCATCTGAAGTTTGATTTTCCGAACTAATCAACCATTTTACATATTCAATTGCTAAATCTCTATGAATCCAAGTTCCAGCTGTTGAACTTGATGAACCTGCCTGTGTTTCACCACCTCTTTTAACATCAATTAATTTAATTTCTTTTAAAAGTCTTTGCAATTTACTATCATCTGATTGTTTCAAAAGCTCTAAATTTAAGTTCATAGATTGAACTTGTTGTATTGTTTCATCTTCTGATGACAATGCAAAATTTAAATCTTTAGCAGGGTTATTTTTTATAGCAATGCTAAAAATAACCGATTTATCGATATTTTCTTCATTAGCCCATTTAGTAATTATTTTCTCAAGCTTTTTATCTTTATCTCGTAATTTCACATTTATTAAAGCTGAAATAAAAGCTTTTGTAGAAGGTAGTCGAAACCAATATTTTGCTTCTTTGCCAAAGTGTTTCGAAATTTCAGTAACTTTTAACATAACAACTGGATTTACAATTTGACCAGAAAGTAAAAATTCAGAAATAACTTTATAACTCTCCGTCGAGTATTCGAACGATTTCAGCACAGATTCATATTTGTATGCCATAATTTCACCGCTTTCTTTTTGGAATTTTTCATTTCTCACATTTGTCAGTTCGTGGGAAATGAACTCTTGTCGAATTATAACTCAATGCCTCCTTTTCAAATAAATTAAAATTAAATAAGTTAATAAAAAATAATAAAAATATGTTTGTGGAATTTAAAAAAAAGAATATTTTCGTCATCCCGAAGCGGTAGCTCCTGTAATTTATTTCGGGATCTTATGATTTTTGTATTTTGTGTATTTTGTTAAAAAGAGGAAAACCTCATCAGCGAGAAATATTTTTTAATCTAGTGATGAAGTTTTGAGAATATTAATTAGATTATAAATTAGATAGTTTGGTTGTTTTTTTCAATAACAATACAACCAGAAATCTTATCGTGAAGAGCTTGTTTTCTTTTAGTCCAAGCTATCATTAAATAGCCTATTCCGTAAGTGAAAATTGAAAGATATTGAGCAAAATGGTTTCCAGTTGCTCTACCAAAACTGATTCTTTCTCCATTTAAATCTGTAATTTTAATCCCAAGAGCCATTTTTCCTAATGTTCCTTGTGTTGGTGATGAATCCATCACAGCATTGTATAACCACCAAATAAAAATATTTACAATAATTTCAACTATCTCCATATCATCATATGATAGACCGTCTTGTGCTAAATCTAATTCTAAAAAATACAACATGACAGACAATGGAATATAAATTACAATTTCATCTATAGAACCAGCCGCGAACCTTTTCCAAAAACCAGCATAACTAAACATTTACTATTTACCTCCTAAAATTAATAATTTAATAACGAACCATTTCTTCAAGGCATTCAGCACCAGCTAAATAACTTTTCTTATACCATTCAGCAAGAACTTCTTTATTAGTTGAATTTACTGTATATATAATTTCTTGTCTTGACATATTCTTTGTTGTTTTATTCCAAGCACATTCACAATAATTATAAGAAGCTCCTATTTTAGTAGCACCTGATTTAACAAGCATTACAGCACATGTATCAATAAATTCTTCCTTATAATCCGCAATAAGATCCGCTTTTAATAAGATTGTTGAACTTAATCCAATTGCAACAAAACCTAAAAAAGCTAACTTTTTTATTTCCATTTTTCAAACTCCTATTTGTTAAAAGAAATTTATTTCACCCGTCGAAAAACGAGCTGTCAAATTGTAAAAAAAAACGATTTTGTCAAATCAAGTTCTAAATTAATAAAATTAACAAAAATATATTTTATAAATATGTTACATGTTGTTTTTTGTTAAGTTGATTATTTTATCGTTCGCAGTTTGTTATGATGTTTGATAGAATTTTAAAATAGACTTAGAGGAAATATAAAAAATATACATGAAAAAATTAGTTGCTTATTTAACTTCTGGTTATCCAGATATAAATTTCACACACGATTTAATCGAAGCTCTCGCTCAATCGGGGCATATCGATAAATTAGAATTAGGTGTCCCTTTTTCTGATCCTGTTGCTGATGGCGAAATTATCGAACGAGCAAATTTACAAGCTCTAAAAAAAGGCATTAAATATAATCATGTTCTTGAAATTGCTAAAAAATCTAAATTAACAGATATTTATTTAATGGGCTATTTTAATAGTTTTTATAATCGCAATTTCGAACAGGCAATAAATGAACTCGCTGAAAATAATATTCGAGGTTTGATTATTCCAGATTTGCCACTCGAAGAAAATAAAAAATATGCAAATATCTTTTATAAAAATGGTCGCGAAAATATTCAGTTTATTGCTCCGACTGATAATTTCGAACGAGTCAAAAAAGTTTTAGAATTTAAAACAGGCAGTTTTATTTATCTTGTTGCTTATGCAGGAATTACAGGATCAGGTCGAGGCGAAGATTTATCACAAATTATTAAAAATGTTCGTTCGGTTTCTGATAATGATTTATATGTCGGTTTCGGTGTCAATGAAAAAACAGCAAAAGAAAAAGCTAAAAATGTTGATGGAGTTATTGTCGGAAGTGCATTTGTAAAAATATTATTAGACGATTCGATTTCACATCTTGAAAAAATTTCAAAAATTGTTGAAAGTGCAAAAATTATAAAGCGAGAAATTAATGAATAACAGTGCAATTATTTATGCAACTTTGTCGCGAATTTTTTCTGATTTATTAGATGAACAGACCGTTTTTGATATAAAAAATAATTCGGCTTTTTTAGAATTATTAGGCGAATCGACAAAATTATATTTTGAAAATAGTTCGATAAAAAAAATAGTTGAAGATTTAAATGTTGATTTCACTTCGATGTTTTTATTAAATACTCAACCGATTGAATCGTTTATTCTTGATGCAAAACAGGAGGCTCTTGTTGGTTTGCAAAATCCAGTTATGGAATTTTATTTTCGAAATGGCTTTGAAATCGATATGAATCAGACAGAAATTCTTGCTCCTGATCATATTGCAATTGAATTTGGTTTTATGCAAACTTTGGCTTTTCGAGGCGAATTATTAACAGCAAGAGATTTTTTAGATCGACATTTAATAAAATGGGTTGTGCCATATTTAATTGGAATGAAAGCAATGGCAGGAACTCCGTTTTATCGAGATATATTTAGTTTCACGATTGAGTTTTTATTAGCCGAACGAGAAAATCTTGAAGGAATTTCATGAGTTTAATCGTTTATAAAAATGACAATTGTGTAAGAAATAGCTATTTTTATAATAGCTGTTCAAATTGTGTTTCGACTTGTCCCGAAAATGTTTTTTCGGTTGTTCAAAATAAAATTAAATTTGAACCTAAATTATGCACATTTTGCTCGGCTTGTCTCGGAACTTGTCCAACTGAAGCAATTGTTATCGACGGAATTGATCCAAATCGAGAAGCTTTAGAATTTAAATTTAACGAAAATAATATTTTGTCATGCAAAAATAATATTTCTGAATGTTTAAGTCGTTTTGATTCACATCATTTTTCGATTATGGCAATGCAAAAAAGCGAAATCGTTCAAGTTGATTTATCAAATTGCGATAAATGTAAAATCGGTTCGTTAAAAAATTCAATCGAAAAAAGAATCGACGATGCAAATAAAATTCTTGATCAAATTAATATCAAAAACATAGTTATTAATCAGGAACAAAAACAAGAAAAAAATAGTTCGCTGTTTGCAAAATTTCGAGATTCGTTTTCGTCGATTTCGAATATTGCAAAAATATCAGATCTTGATCGTGATGAAATTAATAAAAAATTAATTAAATTACCTCATCTCAAAAAAATGTATCCAGTTAAACATAAAATTTTTATATCTGAATTTAGAACGATTTCGAATAAAAATAGCGAAAATATCGAGAAAATAAAATCAGTTGGCGAAATGATTTCGTCGCAAGATATAAATTATAATTTATGCACAAATTGCGGAGATTGTTCGCTATTTTGTCCAACTGGTGCGATTTTCACATCGTCTGATAAATTATCGATTTGGATAAGTTCAAATCAATGTATTTCATGTGGAGTTTGTAATCACATTTGCAAACCGAAAGCAATTTCTCATAGTGATGAATTTGATTTTTCAAGATTATATCGAGCCGACGAATTAGCAAAATTTCATCTTGAAACATGCACCGAATGTAAAACACCTTTTATTCAACGAAATAGCGATGAGGTCATTTGCGATCGATGTCGAGATTTCGTGAGAGATTTTTCAGATATTTTTAAATTAGCAAGAGACTTTTAAATTTTAATGGAAATTTTTAATAAATATATTCTTAAAAATTTAGGAGTAAATATTTTCTCGATTTTTACTCCGCTGTTTGTTATTGCTTCAGTCGTATTTTTAATTCGGGCTTCGTCGATTACATCAGTTATCGAAATCACAACTTGGGAAATGTTTAAATTATATTTATTTATTTTTCCAGATTTATTATTTTATACTGTTCCGTTGTCTTTTTTTATTGGAGCTGTTACGACTTTTAATAAATTATCTCACGATTCTGAAATGGTTGTTTTTTTCGCTCTCGGAGTTTCGCCATGGAAATTTATAAAAATATTATTGCCACTAAGTTTAATTTTATCGATATTTTTAGTTTTTATAACTCTTGTTATGGTTCCGCATACAAAACAGATGTATAAAGATTTTACACGATGGAAACAGCGAGAAGCCGTATTTAATATTCGAGCTACAGAATTTGGTCAAGAATTTGGAGATTGGTCTGTTTTTATTGAATCGATAAAAGAAGAAAATAACAAAAAAAGTTATAAAAATATTGCTCTGTTTTATCAAAAAGAGACCGAAGAAAAATTTATTATTGCAGAAAAAGCAAATATCGTAAATAATCATGGACTTATTCAACTTTCATTAAAAAATGGTTCGCTGTTTTCGTATAAGCAAGAAAAAATTTCTCAAGTTTATTTCGGTGAAATGAAAATTAGTGATATCACAGCCATCACAAGTCAGCCATATTTAAATACGATTGATTATTTAAAAAATTCTCTCGATGATAAAAAACGAAGAGAAAAATTAATTTCAGCTATTTTATTGTCGTTTTTTCCCATTGCAACGATTTTATTAATTCCGTCAATTGGAATACAAAATTCAAGACATGGTAAAAATATTACAAATTTATTTATTGGTATCGCTGTCATTTTATATTATATTATATCGTTCAGCATTGTTAAAGAAATTGATTTATTAAGTTTGATATTTCCAATAATTTGGATTTTTATAACTATGTTTATTTATTATCAAAAAGTTTATAAAATATATTAAGTGAAAATGGAAAACGAACAAAAACAAGAACACGAAACAGAAGAAGAATTAAATAAGAATCTTCAATCACAACAAAGTCAAAACATTCCTTTTTTAAAACTGATTTTTATCGCACCAATCGGTTTTAAAAATGAACAATTATTCCAAAAACCAGAAAAAGACAGAATTAATATTTTATATGTCGAAATCATTTCTAATAAAAAAATAGGCAATACTTTGGTTTTTTATGCAAAAGGTATTTTTAATCGTTTTACGATATCAGGTATTTATTTTAATGCTATTGATCGCAAAACACGACATTTGCAAGTCGGTAATCAAGTTTATCTTAAAGGCAAAGTTTTTTTAAATGAACAAGGATATTTACAAATAATTAATCCTTTTAAAATTGCTGAACCAAATAATAAAATTGAACCTGTTTATAAAAAAGATAATTATCGAATTGCTATCGAAAAATTTTTGAATTATGAAAATTTAAAAAAATATAATTTGCCTTATGCAGTAATGAATTCTATTATGAAATTACATCTTTATCCTAATGATGAGGTCGTTTCATATTTTGAACAATTTCGAGAATTTCAACCAGATATTTTATATGCATTGAAATTTATTGAAGCATTTTATTATATAAATAATATGAAAAATAAAATTCTTGATTATCCTCCGTTAAAAAAATTAGATGGAAATTATCAAGATTGGATTGAAACATTGCCAATAAAATTAACTGGCGATCAACTTAAAGCAATAAATGACATAGCAATTGATGTTAAAAAAGATATTGCAATGCGAAGAATTGTTGTTGGTGATGTTGGTTCTGGAAAAACAATGGTCATTCTTGCTTCAATGGTAATTTCATATCCAAATAAATCTATTTTAATGGCACCAACATCTATTTTGGCTGAACAACTTTATAATGAAGCAATTAAATTTTTGCCAAATAATTATAAAATAGTTTTATTAACTCAAAAAACAACAAAGAAAACTGATTTAACTAATTTTGATGTTTTAATTGGAACAAGTGCAATTTTACATCGAGATTTACCTGAAGTGCCTTTATTAATAGTTGATGAACAACACCGTTTTGGAACTCGTGAAAGATTAATTCTTGAAAATATCGTTTCACGAGATAATTTAAGACCTCATTTTATTCAACTTTCAGCAACTCCAATTCCACGAACACAGGCATTAATAAATGGAACTTTTATAAAACAATCGTTAATCGAAGAAATGCCTTTTAAAAAAAATATAAAAACGATAATTATTAGATCTAAAAATTTTGAAGAATTAATTAATAAAATTAAAATAGAAATAAATAAAAATAATCAAGTTATTATCGTTTATCCACTTGTTGAAAAGTCTGATCATATTAAATATCAATCGCTTGAAGAAAGTGAATCGTGGTGGAAAAATAATTTTCAAGATGTTTATGTTACTCATGGTGGCGATAAAAATAAAAATCAAGTCTTAGTGGATTTCAGAGAAAAAGGCAAAATATTACTTTCAACAACTGTAATTGAAGTTGGTATTTCATTGCCACGATTGACTATTATTGTTATTGTTGGTGCTGAACGATTAGGTTTGGCAACTTTACATCAATTACGAGGTCGAGTCAGCAGAACAGGTTTGGAAAGTTTTTGTTATTTATACACAAAATCAACCGATCCAAAAGCTTTTATTAGATTACAAGATTTTTCTTCAACATTAAATGGTTTCGATATTGCATCAATGGATTTAGCAAATCGAAAAGGTGGTGATATTATTCAAGGAATAAAACAAAGTGGTGAAACTTTTGAATGGCTAAATTTAGCATATGATAAAAATATCGTGCAAGATGTTATAAATCATTATAAATTTTAATTATTAAAATATAAAAGAATATATAATTTTTTAAATTATTCTATTCTTTTATGATTTGGAAAAACTTGTTGCATCATATTAAACAAGATTTGAATATCTGATTGTTGATTATCATTTTCTTGATCTGGACTTTGTTTTTCAATAATTGGTTCAGTTTTTTCTAGTTCTTTATTACATAATTTATAATTTATTTTATGTTTTATATTATTATTTTTAAATGCAGATGTTATTTCACCTTCAATTAATGATAATCGTTGTTTTATAATTTTTTGACATTTAGAATGTAAATGTTCTGGTTCAAAACAGATATGTATCGAAATATTATTTGCATCAATTACATTAAGTTCAGAAATATGACTTTTTATACATATTTCTAATGCTTCATCTGAAATTTTGTCATTAGGATTGCTATCGATAATTGTTGGTAATACTTTTTGCCAAAAAATATCATTTGGTGAAAGTTCTTCGCTTATTTCCTGTTCAGGTTTATTTTCAACGATTTGAGTTTTTGAAATTTGCTGAACAGATTCAGATTTAGTAAGTTCTTTTTCTTTTTCGATATAAACAACATTTTCATGATTGCTCATCATTTTTAATAATGTCAAAGTTAAAGCAAACTCGCCATCTGCTCCACTGCTTAAAAGCATTTTGCCACTATTCAAAGCAACGAAAAATTTTTCAATACTATTTAAATCCAATGATTTATTAAACATTTTTAATTTAATAAAATCGATTAATTCGTCAATAATTCGTTCGGTGTCATATTCTAATAAATTTTTTGATAACTCTAAGACTTTTTCACGATCCTGTTTTAAAATATTTTCAATTAAATTTTCAAGAATATATGGATCAACTAAACCAAGCATTTCGATAACAGAATCTAATTTAATAAAATTGCCACCAAAAGATATAGCTTGTTGAAGAGTTGTCAAAGTATCTCGTAACGAACCTTCACCAACACGAATTATTTTTTTCAAAGCTTCTATTTCGTAAGTTATATTTTCTTTTTGTAAAATAGACTGAAGATGTGTTAAAACTAAATTATTATTAATTCGTTTAAAACTAAAATGTTGTGTTCGACTTAATATCGTTGGTGGTAATTTCAAAGGATCAGTTGTTGCTAAAATAAATTTAATATGAGATGGCGGTTCTTCAAGTGTTTTCAAAAGAGCATTAAATGCTTCTTTTGTGAGCATATGAACCTCATCGATAATAAATATTTTATATTTGCCAAAAGACGGTTTATATTGAGCTTGATTAATTAATTCGCGAATATCATCGATGCCACGATTAGAAGCACCATCCATTTCGATAATATCAATATGATTACCTCGATTATACATTTGACAATTATCACAAATATCACATGGATCAGCAATTGGCATTTTGTCGCAAAGTAAAGTTTTTGCAAAAATTCTAGCACTTGAAGTTTTACCACTTCCTCGTAAACCAGAAAAAAGATAAGCATTACCTAATTTATTATTCTGAAGACTATATCGAAGAGTCTGCGAAACAGACTCTTGTCCTATTAATTCACCAAAATTTTTAGGACGGTATTTTAATGCTAAAACATTAGAAATAGAATTTATATCTGCCATAAAAATTAATTAATTATTTAAGATAAGTTTGAAGAATACGATCAAGTTCATTTTTATCAATTGGTTTAGACAAATAATCATCCATTCCATAAGAAATAAATCGTTCGCGATCGCCTTTAATTGCATTAGCTGTTAAAGCAACAATTGGAACATGTTTGAAATTTTTTATTCGTTCAAGTTGAATAATTTCACTTGTTGCTTCAAGTCCGTTCATAATTGGCATATTTATATCCATAAGAATTAAGTCATATTTAGCGGATAAAAATTTTTCAACACCGATTTTTCCATTATCTGCAATTTCTACTTCGATTTCAGCCATTTCAAGCATAAAAGAAATTAATTGTTGATTAACTTCGTTATCTTCAACAACAAGAACTTTTTTTCCAGCAAACGATAAAGTTGCAAATTCGTCATCAAAATTTTCATTCAATGGAACTTGAGAAAATTCATCAACATATTTAATTAACGAATTATAAATTTTCGAACCATTTAACGGATGATAAACTATTTCATTAAAATGTCTTTTTTCGATATCAGACAATTGAAACTGTTTGTCAGTAATTAATATTTTTGCAATCCGATTTTCTTCTAATTTTTCAAGAATTTCGTAATCGATTACAGTTGATAAAAATATTGCTGTTTTTGAAAAAGAGATATTTTCTAGTTCAGATATATTAGAAAATCGTTTTGAATGAAGACCAAAAGCATTTAAATAATCTAATAAAAGATCTTCATAAATATTCATATCAGCTGATTTATAAACGGCTACATTCAAATCTTTTGATTTTCCTGTAAATTCATGTTGAACATTTTTATTTTCTATATGGAATTCTATTTCAAAGAAAAACTTACTTCCTTTGCCAACTTCACTTTCTAATTTCAAAGAGCTTTTCATTAATTGAATAAGTTTTGTAGAAATTGCCAAACCTAAACCTGTGCCACCGAATTTTCTGGATGTTGAAGAATCGGCTTGAGAAAACGGAGTGAAAATCAACTGTTGTTTTTCTTGCGGAATGCCGATGCCTGTATCTTCAACAGAAAATAATAATTTTATTGAATTTTCGCTTTCAGATATTTTATTTATATTTACTCTAACTACACCGTAATCAGGAGTAAATTTAATGGCATTGCCGATGAGGTTAATTAAAATTTGTTTAATTCGTAATGAATCGCCATAAACAATTGCAGGAAGTTGTGGATTAATAAACGAGATTAATTTAATATTTTTTTCATAAGTTTTTGCACTGAAAAGTTCAATAACAGATTCTAATTCTTCGAACAAATTAAATGTAGCATTTTCAAGATCGAGTTTGCCACTTTCAATTTTTGAAAAATCTAAAATATCATTAATAATATCAAGAAGACTTGAAGCACTTTTTGAAATAATATTAACGAATTCTCGTTGTTGTGAATTTAAATCACCTTTTTTGAGAACTTCAGCGAAACCGATAATACCATTCATTGGAGTTCTAATTTCGTGACTCATATTTGCCAAAAATTTACTTTTTGCTTTATTAGATGCTTCAGCTTGAACGATTGCATCTTCTAATTTAGTAATATTATTTAAAGTAATACTATAATCCGCTTCATTTTCTTCTGGCAAACGAATCATTTCTAAATTAAAAATTTGTTTATTGCCATGTTTATCGATAATTGCAACTTTTTTAATATTTTTTTGCAGAACGATTTCAGCCCAACCTTTTGCATCATGCAATTCTGGATAATCTATAAAAAGAGCATTTATATTACTATGATGACTTTTAAAATCAGAAACATCTTTAAAACCGAAAGTCTGAAAAAAAGCATCATTAATAAATAAAATTTGATCATTTTTTGTAAATAGCATTGCGATTGCAGATTGTGAATTAAGAACAGTAGCGAATAATTTTCGTTCAAGAGTAAGGGCAGTTTCTCGTTCTTCAAGAATTCTTTTATTATAAAAATTCAAAGCAATTTCGTCAAGTTTAGCTCGAAATTTTCGCATATAAACGGGTTTAGTAATATAATGATCAATTCCGATATCAATTGCTTGCATTAAAAAATTGCTGTCATTATAAGCCGATGAAATAATAATTGGAACACGATTATTTATATTTTTGATAGCTTGAGACATTTCAAGACCATTCATTTCTGGCATATTAACATCAGTTAATATTAAATCGATGTGTTCTTTTTGAAAAACTTCTAATCCAACTTTGCCATTTTCAGCTTGAAAAATATTTCCAAACATTCGACTTAAAGATCGTTCAAATGTTTTTCTTATCATTTCTTCATCTTCAACATAAAGAATATTCATTCTTTTTAATTCTAATTTTAAATCAAATTCTTCAATCATTTTGAAAAATATTTTTCCTTTCTTAGATAAATATGATATATATATTTATTAATCGTCTAATGAAACAGCTTCGATATCAATAATAATTTTTACAGTTTCATCAACGACAAAACCGCCATTTTCAAGAGCTTTACTCCAATTTAAACCGAAATCTTTTCGATTAATTTTGCCATTAAGTGAAAAACCTATTTTTTTATCACCTGTTGGAGATTTTGCGATACCACCAAAATCGATATTTAATTTGATTTCTTTTGTTATTCCGTGCATTGTTAAATTGCCATCGATAATATTATCAGAAGATTGTTTTGTCATAACAAATTTAATTTCTGGATATTTTTTTACATCAAAAAAATCTGGACTTCTAAGATGATCATCTCGTTTATCGATGCCTGTATATATAGATCCAGAATCAACAATTGCTGTTAAATTTACAAATTTATGATTTTTTTCATCATAAATTATTTCAGCATTATATTTTTTAAATTCACCGCCAACATTACTAATCATTAAATGTTTTATCGAAAATCCAATTTTCGAATGAGTTTCATCGATTGAAAATTCACCAGCAAACAAAGACATTGAAACAACTGAAGACAAAGCAACAGCATAAATATTTTTAAACATAATTAATTACCTTTTTTATAAACAAAATTTCAAAAAAATTATACATTGTGTATATATTTATTGTTAAACAAGTTCGCCCCAGTTTTTGCCAACTTTACTGCCAACAATTAACGGAACTTTTAGTTTCATAACTTCGCTCATAATCTTTGAGAAAAGCTCTCTAGCTATTTCGATATGAGAATCTTTGACTTCATAAATTAATTCGTCATGAACCTGAATTAATAATTTAGCATCGATATTTTTTTGATTTTTTTCGATTTCGATCATTGCAATTTTTATTAAATCGGCTGATGAACCTTGAAAAATCGTATTAAAAGCTTCTCGATTATTAGTCGCTTCTTCCATCATATTTTTAGCTTTTTGAAATCTTCGACGATGTCCCAAAATTGTTTCGACATAACCTAAATTTCGCATTTGTTCAAAAACGATAGTTTGATATTTTTTTATATTCGAAAATTCTCGAAAATAGTCATCGACTATTTTTTTTGCGACCTCATCGGCAATACCAATAGTTTGAGCGAGTTTCTTAGTTCCCATTCCATAAATCAAACCGAAATTTACACTTTTGGCTGACGAACGAGAAATATTTAATCGATTTGCAACAACGGCATGAATATCTCGATTATTTGCAAAACTTTCTAACAAAGTTTCATCTTCAGAAAAATGAGCCAAAAATCGTAATTCGATTTGAGAATAATCTAACGATAAAAGCGAATAACCTTCAGGAGAAACAAAACTTGTTCGAATACTTGATCCAACTGGAATATTTTGCAAATTCGGATCTTGCGAACTAAACCGACCTGTTGTTGTTCCAGTTTGATTAAACTGTGAATGAATTCGACCTTTGATATCAAACTTTTGAAGTGGAATAATATAAGTCGAAAGCAATTTAAATTTTTCGCGATATTTTAAAATTTCTGGAATAATAATATGTTGATCATATAAATTATTTAATCGTTCTTCGTCAGTTGATCGAACAGAACTTTCAAGTTTTAACTCGTCATAAATTACTTCAGCGACCTGTTTTGGCGAATTTAAATTAAATTCATGACCAGCAATTTTATGAATATCTTTTGCGATTTTATCGACTTCATTTTTATAAATTATTTCGATTTCTGCTAAATATTTTTTATCGATTCCGATTCCTAATCTTTCCATGTCAAATATCGAATTTGAAACTTCCATTTCTAGCGAATTGCCGATGAGGTATAAATTTTCAGGCAAAATTTCTTTTAATTTAAAAAATAGTCGCAAAGTAGCAATTGCATCTTCGACGGCATATTTTGCACCATCTTCGATCATGACATCAGCAAAAGTGCCTTTTGAACCTGACGGAACAAGTGACGAAAACTTAATTTTTTTATGACTTAAATATTTATACGAAAGATGATCAAGCGAAGATCTATCATCAGAATCAAGAAGCCAAGCGAGAATCATCGTGTCATTATAAAAATTTAATTTAATATTAAAATTCGAAAAAATAATATGTCGATCAAATTTATAATTATGTCCAACGAGCTTAAAATTATTAAATTTATATAAAATATTTTTAAGATCTTTAAGTTCGATTTGTGGATCAGCACCTAAATATGAATGACCAATCGGAACATAATAGCCTCGAGAAATATCTCGTTCATTTGCAAATGAAAAACCAACGATTTGACTATTAAAAATATCAGTTCCATCTGTTTCAGTATCAAACGAAACGATATCATCAATATTAAAACTATCAAGAACTTTATTTAATTCATCGATTTCTCTAATTATTTCAACTTCGAATTTAAAATTAAAATTATCATAATCGCGAATTTGTTCTGCTGTAACGAGACCATTTTTAATTAAATAATCTGTTGCTGAATAAATTTCAAGTTCTAATAAATCAGGTAATATTTTTAAAAGAGGTTCTTTACCTGTTAAATTTAATTCTGGCAACGAAATATCTAAATCTTGTTTAATAGAAACTAATTGTCTCGATAAATAGGCATTTTCGCGATCTTCTAATAATTTCGAAGCGACACCTTTTTTAGAAACTTCGCGAATTCTCGAATAAATTTGATCCAACGAATTAAATTGTTGCAAAAGATTTTTAGCCGTAACTTTACCGATTCCGCCGACACCTTTTACACCATCCGAATCATCACCGACAAGCGATAAAAAATCAACAAACTGTTCAGGATAAACTCCAAATTCGTCAAAAACCTCATCGCGAGTTATAAATTTTTCAGGCGAATCATATTCGCGACATAAAAAAATTCGATTATTCATAAGTTGAATCATATCTTTATCAGCTGAAACGATATAAACTTCGTCGCCGTTTTCATAAAATTTTCGCGAAAGAGTTCCAATAATATCATCGGCTTCGTAGCCATACAAACTTGGAGCTGGAAAACCCATTTTTTTAATTAATTCAATAATTTTTGAACTTTGAATTTTAAAATCTTCAGTTGCTGGAATACGATGAGCTTTATAATTAGCAGATAATATTTTTCGGAAATTATTTTCACCTTCGAGGGCAAAAATGACATTTGAAAAATCGATTTTTTTCTTTTTGAGAGAGATTAAAAATCTAACAAATCCAGAAATTAAATTTGTCGAAATACCGTTGCGATTAAATAAAGGCTCTTTCAAGCCAGTATATAATTTAAAAAGAAACCCAAAAGTATCAATAATATAAATTTTTCTTGTCATTTTTATTTAATATTATCAAGAACACCGTTGATAAATTTCGATGCTTCGTTTATGCCAAAATCTCGAGTTAATTCGATTGCTTCGTTTATAACAACAGGTTTATCAACTTTTGTAAAATATATTTCATAAATAGCGATTCGCAAAATAATTTTTTCGAGAATGCCAATATCTTTTAAAGAACGATCGGTTGAACTTGATGCAATCATCGAATCTAAAAACTCAATATTTTCAGTTACTCCAGACAAAATATCTTCAACAAACTTTTTTTGTTTATTTCTAATTTTATGTTCTGCTAATAATTCATCTGTTAAACTAGATAAATCATCAGTTCCAAGTTCAACAGCATATAAAAGTGAAACAAGAGTTTCTCGTGCAACATGAATAGTAGCCACGGAATTATTCGCCTAATTTCGAATATAAATTCATCATTTCGATTAAACCGACCATTGCTTCAAAGCCTTTGTTTCCTGCTTTGCTTCCTGCTCGTTCGATTGCTTGTTCAAGTGTATCAGTCGTTAAAAGACCAAAACTAACAGGAATATCATATTTTAAAGAAATTGTTGCGATACCTTTTGTTGCTTCAGCCGCGACATAATCAAAATGTGGAGTTGAACCGCGAATAACAGCACCAACGGCACAAACACCGCTATATTTATTTTGTTTAAGAACATGATTTAAAGCCATTGGTAATTCAAAAGCCCCTGGAACAAGAATTAAATCAAGATTATCAGCATTGCCTCCGTGTCTTAAAAAAGCATCTTCGGCACCTTCAACAAGTCTATCAGTAATAATATGATTAAAACGACTTGCAATTATTGCTATTTTTTTTTCGCTTGGTGTTTGAAAGCCACCTTCAATTTTTTTCATAATATAAACTCCATGTTTTTAATTTTTTATGATTTATTAATAATTCTATCGAAACATGAAAATTAATAGCTAGTATGATGAGGTAGTTAGTTTTATCATTACAAGCAAAATCAATCATTCTGTGCCAAAAGCACAACACGGAACATAAAAATAATTTTAAAGTTTTTACATTTGTTAATTTTAGTGGTTATTTCAATAAATTAACAAAGTCTTTTGTGTAGATATCAGCCTGTTCATATGTTAAATGAATACCATCTTGGGTTTGATAGTCTTGAGAAGTTTCTAGCCATTTATATTTAAAGTTTTGCAAAATAACATTATTTTGTTCTTGCATTAATTTAGAATTCATAATCTTTGTATGATTTGGCATATAAAAAAATAATATTTCTGTATTATGATATTTGAAAAATTCAAATAGTTGTTTTAATTCAGATACTTGTTGTTCATAATTTAATAGGGCTTTTTGATAAGTATTTAATGTTGTATTCAAATGAATATTAAACATATTTAAGTCTATTGTTTCGCTCATTAGTTTTTCATGTGAATATGTATTTTCAAATACAAGAGATAATAACAGGTTAAAAGGTTGCGAGTTTTCTCTTAAAGCTGGAATATATTTTTTTATGTAAAAAAGAGCAGGATGAAATAGTGAATTAAGCATTTCTTGATTTTTATCTTTAAAAATAATATTTGCTTCAATCAAAATTTTTTTAGGCATAAATCCAGACTTTTTTATAATATTTAGTCCAGTTAAAACACTATCTCCACCAAAAGCTAAGTTATATATATTTTCAGGAAGCAAATTTTTATGAATTAATCTTGCCATTGATGAACCGACTATCACAGTATCCATATTATCTTTATTTGAATATATAAATTTTTCAGCAATTATTAAATTGTCTTTATATTGACTTTGTGGTCTTGAGCTTTGTGGTTCAAACACAATAAGATATAAATTATATGCGATAAACATAATAAAAAAATAACCAATAATTTTAAAACTGGAAATATATAAATTCATTTGTAGCTCCATTGTTGGTAAAAATTAGAAATAGCATTATTGAATAAACATAATCTTTATTATCTAAGTAACTTTTGTTGTTATAAACTTTTACAATATGATTTATATAATAAATAATTATAGGAAACGAATAAATTTTTATTTTAAAAATAATTCCATATTGATGATCATAAGTATAATTTGTAAAAACTGCATAAATTTAATAACAACATCAAAAGAATCAAATTTAAATAAAAGCCAACCAAAACTAACAAAAATAAAAACAATAATTATTTTAAGTGAATTAAACAAATTAATTTTTACATTACTAAATATTTTCTCAATAATAAGCAATAAACCATGATATGCTCCCCAAACCAAATAATTTAAACTTGCACCATGCCACAATCCTCCCAACAACATTACAATAAATACATTTATATATGTTCTATAAATGCCTTTTCGATTTCCACCTAATGGAAAATATAAATATTCTTTTAACCACGATGATAAAGATATATGCCATCTTGTCCAAAATTCAGAAAAGCTTTTTGAAATATAAGGAAAATTAAAATTTTTAGGTAATTCATAACCGAATAGTTTTGCTAATCCGATAGCTATTAAGCTATACCCTGCAAAATCAGAAAAGATTTGAATTGAATATCCAAAAACTAGGGTAATTAATGTCAAAGATGAAACTGTTTGAAAATTTGGATAAACCATAAAAAATGATGTTTGAGCTTGTAAATTATCTGCTACAAAACTTTTCAAAAAAATAGCCTAAAATTAATATTTTTAAAGATCCGTGAAAATCTATATTTGATATATATTTTATTTCAATTTGAGAATAGAAATTTTTAGCTTTTACAATTGAACCTGCTATCAATTGTGGAAAAAAAGCAATAAAAAATATCGTATGAATCAAATGTGTAAAAAAATTTGTTTTGATAGTAAAATCTTTTTTATAAATATCTGCGATTAAACTTATACCTTGAAATGTATAAAAAGAAATACCAATTGGCAAAGGAATCAGTATCAAAAACTCACTAAAATGTTTTACAGCATTAATATCAGCTAATAATTTACCAAACATAGGACTATATTTAAATATGCTTAAAATTAATAAATTAATAGCAATACCTATAAAAGCATATATAAACTTTTTAGCCTGATATTCAGTTATAAAAACATTCCAGCTTGTGATTGCATTAACAAAAGCTGACATTAATAATAACAATAATAAATCAAACTGTGTGTATGAATAAAAAACCAAACTAGAAATAATCAGCACATAAATTTGAAGATTTTTAAGTATTTTAATGTAATAAACTATAAAACTTACTATCATTAAAATAATAAATTCAAAGCTATTAAACAGCATTAACATTTCCTTTGTATAAATATTATTTTCTCGATTGTATCAAAATTATCTATTCTATCAATTTATCAGTGTAAAATAAATCTTGACATTGAAAAAAAAACAAACTATAATTTCAAAAGTTTTTATTTCGGGGCGTAGCTCAGTATGGTAGAGTACTTGGTTTGGGACCAAGGTGCCGGAGGTTCGAGCCCTCTCACCCCGACCATTAAAAATAAATTACTACAAAAATGGTGGGTGTAGCTCAATTGGTTAGAGCATCAGGTTGTGGTTCTGAGGGTCGCGGGTTCGACTCCCGTCGCTCACCCCATTTTTACTTCCAAAATAATAAATTCAAAACTTGCGCTTGTAGTTCAACTGGATAGAGCAACGGACTTCGGATCCGTAGGTTAGAGGTTCGACCCCTCTCAGGCGCACCATTTATACCAATCAAGCGTCCTTAGCTCAGCTGGACAGAGCAACGCCCTTCTAAGGCGTCGGTCACACGTTCGAATCGTGTAGGGCGCACCACTTATTAATGCGGATGTGGTGAAATGGCAGACACGCCAGACTTAGGATCTGGTGCCTTACGGTGTGGAGGTTCAAGTCCTCTCATCCGCACCATTAATAAACAAATAATTATTCTATCTTGTTAAGAAAAATGTAAATATATCTCCATTAAAATCAAGATTAACTTGAATTCCTCTGTTAACTGAAAAAGCTTCAAATAAATCAGACATTGATGAATATGTTCTAGGTAATGTTATCGATATTGAAACTTCGCTTTCAGCTAAATGAGTTTTCACTCGCCCTCCAATTACATTCACAAATTCCGCTAATGAATCTAATACTTCTGACAAAGTGTTTATTTCTTCTCCCAACATAATACTGCAACTTTTTTTTGCCAATTGAAATGGAAAAACTAAAATTATAATACCTTCTAAATCACCATGAAAGCCTATTGAACTTGCTAATTTCTTGTCGCCATCTTCAACCGTTAAATCTTGTAATTTTATAGATCCTGTTTTTACGGCATCAACTCCTATCATCATTTCGAGTGTTGAAACTGTTGCATTTATAAAACTTGGCAAATGATTTACAAGTTTTTTTGTAACATTTTTATTAGCTTTATTTTCATCTTTTAATATTCCACCTAGTTGAGCAACAAGTTTTTTATTATTAAGTATTTCCTCTAATGTTTTAAAAATTTTTATATCTATTTTTTCTAATTCATTTTTAATTCTTCTTAATGAATCGCTTTCAACTAAGTTTGCAATGCATATATTACCTTCATTTTTTTTTGCATCGATTACTATTCTTTTGAAAAAATCTATTACTTTTATGTTCATTGAAACAATGTTTTTCATATCAAAAATAAATAATTTAAAACCTGTTCTTATTGCTTTGTTGTGATATGCATGATCAAATTGATTTTCTATTGTTGCATCTAGATAACCTGTTAATGTATAAATTATTGCACTTCCATTTACTCTTGCAAAAGGAACTATTCCAACTGAACCTATAAAAGTATCTTCAACTATATCATCAAATTGTCCTTCATGTTTTAATTTTTCTACAAAATCAACTTTTCGATGAACAACAATTGGATTGTAACCTCTTTCAAATAATTCAATGCTTTGTAAATTTCTTTGTTCATAATTTTCATTCCACACAAGAATAGATTCGCCACCTATACTTGGAGTCGTAAAAAGAGAAGCAACTTTAAAAGTTTTATATAACGAAAAATCTATTTTTTTATCAAAAAAACGACGAATCGTATCGTATTGCATTTGATTATAATCACAAAACCCTATTGTTACAATAGATGACCTTTCTCTTACTCTTTTTAAATTATCAAGAATAATTGATAAACCATTTACATTAAAAAAGACTACTCTTTTTAATGAAACAAGAACCATTCTTACTTCTCGTTCTAAACTATAGGCTATATCTTCTTCTGTAACTATGTAATATGCATTGTTTGAATCTATAAAACCTTGTGGATAAAATGCTGCTATTCTTTTTCTTACAACTGGTTTCATCAAGTATTACCATTTTTTTCGTATAAGAAAAGTTCGCTAAATTTTTGATATATAGGTTCTATATATTCTGTGTCAAATTTTATGAAAGTGTTTAAGTTACTATTTATAAATAAAGGTTTGCTTAATACATAGAAAAATACTAAATGCATCCATCTCCCAAGTCTATTAATTTTTTCTAATCGTTCTAACTTTTCTAATTCTGAAACAGGTAATTTATTTTTATCAATATTTTTTACTAAATTCTGAAAGTTATAATTATTGTTTCTATAATTTGGTGATGATGCTAGTAAAATATCTAATGCTGTTTTTGGAAATCCCCAAAAATTACCAATTCTTGCACTTAATTCTGATAATCTTACTTCTGTTAATTTATGTAACAAAAAATCATAATCGATCGTTGATGTGTCTTCCAACAAAGATATTTCATTTTTGTAACTATGAAATAATTCGTCGCATACAATAATTGATAACGGTAATAATGATATTGCAAGAGCCATTTCTCGATTTTGAATGTTTTCAAATTCCAGAATTCGACCCCAATAAAAACTTAATTCAGCTTGTAGATCTCTAAAGCTGTTATCATTTAATTTAAATATTCTCCATTTTTTTGGAGACATTAAAGTTAATAAATAGTGATGTAATAATTCATGAACATGATCTATTCCAAATAGTGCAAATATTTGAACTATATCTGTTACTGTTTTTCGAAAACCAAATATAGGCTTGTTAATTAAATTTTGCATATAACGAACTAATATTGGATCTTCTCGAGCTATTTCTGCCCCTTTTTTTAAATTTCCAGCTTCAACTTGTTCAATTACTTTTATTATAATATCTGGTTTTGGCGGGATCTTTTCTATATATTTATCTAGCTCTAACTTATTAATCATTATTTAATCTCCATGGATTTCTAGCTTCTTATTTTACCGTATGTGTTAATTAACCTATTCATGATAATTATTTTCTGATATGATTCATAGCTTAATGTTTTTAACACATATATTTCACTTTTGGAGGTTTTATGGATATCCCGTATCACAAGATTTTTAATCGTTCCATTGAACGAGTTATTTTATCATCTTTAATTTTTCAACCAGAATTTATTGATGAGGTAAGTTCTGAAATATCTGAAAAAGATTTTTATTTTGAATTTCATCAACATGTTTATAAAGCTATTATTCATATATATTTCTCCAAGAAAATAATTACTGAAGAAATGATTAAAGAACATCTAGAAAAACAAAGAAAATTTAACGAAAATGAATTTTTAAATATTTTTACAGAAATGGCTGTTACAAAAATTGAACACTATATTGCTGAACTAAAAAATAAAAGTATTAAAAGAGAATTGTTAAATTTAGCAAAAGAAATAGAACATGCTATTTTTCAGCAAGATATGGAAAGTGATGAATTATTAAATTTTGTTGAAGGTAAAGTTTTTGCAATCGGACAAAATGGTGGAGGCGATTTCAAAGAAAGTAATGAAATTATTGAAATTACATCGTCGTATATCGATAAAATGAGAGAAAGAGAAAATAAAGATTTAATCGGCATCGATACAGGTTTTAAAGTGTTAAATAAAATGACAACTGGTTTCAATGCTGGTGATTTAGTTATTCTTGCAGCTCGTCCATCAATGGGCAAAACCGCTCTCGCTCTAAATGTTGTTTATCAAGCGGTTCAAAATAATAGTGGAGTTGCTTTTTTTTCTCTCGAAATGCCAGTTGAACAATTAATGTTAAGATTATTAAGTATAGATTCTGGAATTGAACTTCAAAAAGTTAGAACAGGTTCTTTGTCTGATAATGAATATTCACGAATTCATCATTCACTCAAGAAATTCGAAGATAAAATGCTTTTTGTTGATGATGATGGCGGAATTAATATTAATCAATTAAGAACAAAATTACGAAAACTAAAAAGCAAAAATCCAAAATTATCTCTTGCAGTTATAGATTATCTTCAAATTATGAATTCAGCAGGATCAAAAGATAGACAAGCAGAAATATCAGAAATAAGTAGAAACTTAAAATTATTAGCAAGAGAATTAAAAATACCTATTTTGGCTCTTTCGCAACTTAATCGTGCATTGGAAAGCAGAACAGATAAAAGACCAATAATGAGTGATATTAGAGAATCTGGTTCTATTGAACAGGATGCTGATATTATTTTATTTGTTTATAGAGATGATGTTTATAGAAAAAAAGCTGAACTTGAAAAGAAAAATGTTCAACCAAATCAGCAACAAGTTAGTGAACCTGAACAAATAGTTGTTGAAGCTGAATTAATTATTGCAAAACAAAGAAATGGTCCAACTGGAACGGTGAAATTACACTTTCATAAACATTTAACTAAATTTACAGATTATTATGACGGAGAAACTAAGAATTATGTTATTCAACAGCCAACAAAAATAAATATAACAGAGCCATTTAGATTTGATTCGAATGACGAATATGACATGCCTCAATTTTAAGAATTGAGATATTTACTTCCCGATGAGAATCGAGAAGTATAAAAAAATAAATATTATTTTGTAAATTCGATAATTGCCATTAAAGAGGCATCGCCTTTTCGTGTTCGTGTTTTGATTACTCTTGTATAGCCACCATTAACACCTACAAATTTAGGAGCAATATCATTAATTAATTTTTTAGTTGCTTCTTTATGTTGTAACAACTGGAACACATCTCTGTGTGCATTAAAATCATTAACTCTTGCTTTTGTAACTAATTTCTCAATGTAACTTTTAAAAGTTTTTGCTTTTGCTAGAGTGGTCTCAATTCGACCCTCAGTAACAATTGAGATAGCAAGGTTTTTTAGGAGTGCTTGTCTATGAGCAGAAGTCAATCCTAGTTTCTTATAACCGTTTCTATGTCTCATCTTTTTTTTCCTCTTTGAATTTGATTATTTCTATTCGATAATCGATCGTATCAAGAAATATATATTAACTAATTGTTTCTTCGTTAATTTTTCTTCGTCTTTCAAACTCTTTTTTTATTTTATCGCTTAATTCTTCTCTTATAGCTTTATCTAATTGTTGTTTATCAAGAGCAGCATTTAATTCTACAACAGAATTCTGACCAAAATGTTTAAGTTCTTTTAAATCTCTATCATCTAAAAAAACTACATCACCTGTGTATTTATAACCGTGAGAAATTAATGTATTAGCGACTCGTTGTTTAACAGGAATATCTTTTATTTCCATAAGCAATTTATTGACTATATCTTCTTCTTCTTTTGTTAAAACTTCTAATTCTTCTTCAATTTCTTTTTCATCAACAACTACATTAGTCTCTTCTAGGGGCAAAAAAATTTTTTGCATAGGTTCAACTGCATCGCTGTTAATTTTCTTAAAGGCACCTAATTGAGTATCAAAAGTAGCCAATGTATAAGAAAGAGCTTCTTTAGGAGAAATTTGTCCATCTGTAACAATATTAAATGTTACAGCTTCAAAATTAGGATCATCATCAACAAGAATATTATCTATTTTATAATTTGCTTTTCTAATTGGTGTAAAATATGCATCAAGTGGAATATAATTATCGTACTCATTTTCTAAAATAGTTGCTCTAATATCTTCACTTGGAACATAGCCCATACCTTGATAAATAATAAGTTTAAAATCTAGCTGACCATCTTCATTTAAAGTAGCCAAAAAACTTTTTGGAGTAACGATTCCAACTTCATTATTTTCTAAATCAGCACCATAAATTTCTTTTGAACCTTTGAACGAGTATGAAACCTCAGCTCTCTCTAGACCATCTTTTAATTTAAAACGAATAGATTTAAGATTAATTATTAATTCTGATATGTCTTCTAACATTCCAGAAATATTATCAAATTCATGCGAAGCATTTTCGACTTTAATAGCTACTGCAGAATAACCTATTGTGCTATTCATTAGCAGTCTTTTTAAAGGATGTGCTATCGAAATAGCCATTCCTGATTCAAATGGAGATACACGAATATTTATCTCTCGTTCATTTACCTCTTCAATCTCAAATTTAGTAGGAAGTAGAGGAGCAGTTTTAATCTTTCTCATTACACAAGGTCCTTATAAATATTATTTAGAATATAGTTCAACGATAAGTCGTTCCTCAATAGGAATATTTACTTCTTTTCTGTCAGGAACTCTAGTAAACACTCCACTCATTGAATCTTTATCGACTGATACCCACTCAACAATACCTGTTTGTTTTGTTAATTCAAGTGATTTTTGAATTTGTGAATTATTTTTTTTGCCTTCAACGATAGAAACAGCTTGACCTGCTTTTAATTTCATAGAAGGAATATTCACAGGTTGACCATCAACGAGAACATGTCCATGTGTAACAATTTGTCTAGCACCTGCTCTAGTTGTAGCAAAACCCATTCGATAAACAACATTATCTAATCTTCGTTCAAGAAGAGCAATAATATTAAAACCTGTGTTTCCGCTCATTCTACGAGCTAATTTAAATAAGTTAGCAAATTGTTTTTCACTTAAACCATACATAAATTTAGCTTTTTGCTTTTCGTTAAGCTGAAGACCATACTCTGAACTTTTGCCTTTTTTCTGACCGTGTTGCCCTGGAGCAAAAGGTCTTTTTTCAAGAGCAGATTTTCCAGCAAGTCGTCTTTCACCTTTTAAATTTAAACTAACACCAAATCGTCTTTCGATCTTTTCAACTGGTCCAATATATCTAGCCATTTATATTATCCTTATACTCTTCTTCTTTTTGGTGGTCGGCAACCATTATGTGGTAGAGGAGTAACATCTTTTATATAAGATACTCGTATGCCTTCTGTTGAACCAGCTGTTTTAATTGCTGTTTCTCGTCCGCTACCTGGACCTTGAACTTTAATTCCAATTTCTTTTAATCCATGTTCTTTAGCTTTTGTTAAAGCATCATCAACTGCTTGTTGAGCAGCAAATGGTGTAGATTTTTTACTACCTTTGAATTTTAAAGCTCCTGCACTACTCCAAGCAAGAACATTGCCCATTTCGTCTGTTACTGCAACAGTTGTATTATTAAAAGTAGCTGTAATATGAATTACACCTCTTGCTATATTTTTTTTAGATTTCTTTTTGACAGCAACTTTGCCATTAGCTGTTGCTGTGTTTTTTCCTTGTTTTGCCATTACCTATCCCCACTATGCTTTCGATGCAACACCAACAGTTTTCTTTTTACCCTTACGAGTTCTAGCATTTGTTTTTGTTCTTTGACCTCTAACAGGTAATCCTTTTCGATGTCTGAGACCTCGATAGCTTCCTAAATCCATAAGAGATTTAATATCCATAGCTACTTTTTTTCTTAAATCTCCTTCGATGACATACTTTTCACTTCGAAGAACTTTGGAAATAGAAGCTATTTCATCGTCGTTTAATTCATAAACTCTTTTATTTAAATTAACATTTGCTTCTTTAAGAACTGCTCTAGATGTATGAACACCTACACCATAGATATATGTTAAACCAAATTCGATTCTCTTTTTTTTAGGTAAATCTACCCCTGCAATCCTTGCCATCGACTATCCTTGTCTTTGTTTATGTTTAGGGTTTTCGCAAATAACACGAACTGAACCCTTTCTTTTTATGATGCTACATTTATCACACATCTTTTTAACTGATGCTCGTACTTTCATGCTTTTCAAACCTTATTAAGTATTGTTTTAAAATTAACACTTTTCTTAGGTTTAAAGGCTGTGTTTAAACCAGAATCTATGGAAATTTATCTTTTTATCTTGCTGATGATCTTAATCTTAGAAGATATTATTTTAAGAGAAAAGAAAACGGGAGATATGTTTCTATAAATCCTCTCCAAATTCAGGTAGAAAAGAATTAAATATTAAAACTTTGCAATTATATAACATATAAATTACTTTTTGCAAATTATTGCATTACATATTAGAAATTATAATGAATGGATATAATCTTGTTTATATTTTTAATTAAAACTACCCAATAAAGACTAGTCATGCTTAGACTAGACAATACTTCATATAGCAAAAATATTTTTTATAGTGCGAAACTAATCTTAACGATTTCTCCATTGTTTTATAGAGTTATTCTAACTTTTTCATATTCAAAATTTTTTATATTAATAATCAATTGATTCTAATTTTTATTAAAACTGTATTAACATTTAAGCTAAATTCTATGTGATATAATACTAATTTAAAATTAAAATCAAATTTTTTGGGAAGGATCCTAATTGAAAATCCTAGTTGTTGATGACAGTTCTACGATGAGAAGAATTATAAAAAATACACTTGCTAGACTTAACTATAAAGATGTTCTTGAAGCTGAAAATGGTGCTGAAGCTTGGGGACAAATGGAAACCAATAAAGACCTTGGAATGTTAATTACAGACTGGAATATGCCAGAAATGAACGGTCTTGAACTTGTAAAAAAAGTTAGATCTTCTGGACATTTTAATGAATTACCAATTATCATGGTAACAACTGAAGGTGGTAAAACAGAAGTTATTACAGCATTAAAAGCTGGAGTTAATAACTATATTGTTAAACCATTTACACCTCAAGTTTTAAAAGAAAAACTAGCAGCAGTTATGGGTGTCGATGCTGGATCAGACGACGAGTAATTCTCGTTATTATGAATTAATAGTTTCTCCCTCGACACACTACGATATTTTTTTAGACTTTCTTCTTGAAATCAGCGAAACTGGTTTTGAGGAGCGAGACGGTTCGTTTATTTTACGAGACAACGAACCTCTCGACGATATTATTTGGGCTTTAGATTATTTTAATCAAGAGTTACAAAAAAGTTTAAATATTAAAATAGATTTAAAAATTTCTCAAACAGAACATGAAAATAAAGATTGGATTGAAGCTTTTAAAAATAGTGTTCAACCTATTTTTATAGATCCTTTTTATATTTATCAAAGTTGGAATGAACCTCGAGAAGGAGCTATTAATATTTTGCTCGATCCTGCTCTCGCTTTTGGTTCTGGTCATCACGAAACTACCTCATCAATCGTTGAAATCTTAAAAGATATTATTAAAAATGATGATGTCGTTTTAGATGTTGGAACAGGAAGCGGTTTATTGGCACTTGTTTCAGCAAAAATTGGAGCAACTATCGATTTTTGTGATATAGATCCAATGTCAGTTGAAAGTGCAATCGATAATTTTAAAAAAAATAATTTGAATTATAGAAATGCTTGGGAAGGTTCTGCTAATTTAACAGAAGAAAAATATTCTGTTGTTCTTGCAAATATTATTCCCGATGTCATAATTGCGATATCGCAACATTTAAAAAATCGTGTTAAATCTGGTGGCAAATTAGTTTTATCAGGAATTTTAAACGGTCGCGAAAATGCTGTAATCGAAAGATTTAATAAATTTAAGCTTATTAAAAAAATAGAAAAAGGTGAGTGGGTAACTCTTCTTTTAGAAAAAGGAATTTAAATGATTTTAGTAATGAAAAATGGAGCAACAACTGAAGAGATTGAAAGCACTTCAAAACGAATCCGTGAATGGGGACATGAAGTAACTTTAGCTCGAGGTGAGTTTCAAACAGTTATGGGAATCATCGGAGATAAACAAGACCTTGCTGGAAAACCGCTTCATACTTTACCAGGTGTTGATAAAGTTCTTGAAGTTTCAGCTCCATATAAAAAAGCAAGTCGGGCTTTTCATCCTGATGATACTGTTATTGATGTCAATGGTGTAAAAATTGGTGGTGGATATAAAAGTGTTATTGCTGGTCCATGTTCAGTTGATAGCTATGAAAATTTAATTTTAATTGCTAAAGCTGTTAAAAATGCAGGTGCAACAATGTTACGAGGTGGAGCTTTTAAACCTCGAACAAGTCCTTACTCGTTTCAAGGCAAAGGAGCTGAAGGTTTAGAATTTTTAGCTGAAGCTCGTCGAGAAACTGGACTTCCAATCGTAACAGAATTAATGAGCGAAAAAGATATCGATCTAGTTTATCAATATGCTGATGTTATTCAAATTGGTGCTAGAAATATGCAAAATTTTGCCCTTTTAAAAGAAATTGGAAAATTAGGCAAACCTGTTATTTTAAAAAATGGAATCGCTTCGACTGTTCAAGAACATTTGATGTCAGTTGAATATGTTATGAGCGGTGGCTTAAACGATGTTATTATCGCTCTTCGAGGAACTCGAAGTTATGAAACTGCTATGCGAAATAGCTTAGATGTTAATCTTGTTCCGTATATGCAAAAATTAACTCATTTGCCTGTTATTATTGACCCAAGTCATTCAGCTGGAAAACGAGAATTTGTTAGTTCGTTAGCTTATGCAGGAATGGCTGTTGGTGCTGACGGTGCAATTATCGAAGTTCATCCATGTCCAAGTTGTGCATTATCTGACGGCGATCAAGCTTTATTGCCTGAAGATTTTAATTATTTAATGGACAAAATTTCAAAACTTCAACCGTGGAATCAACGAGAGTGGAGTAAAAATTTTGGCAAAATGCAAAATAGCAAATTCGGAGGCTCATTATGAGTATGCCAAGCGGTTTTGAACTGATTCTTATTTTACTTGTTGTTCTTCTTTTATTTGGTGGTCGAAAGATTCCAGAATTAATGAAAGGAATTGGAACAGGAATTAAAAATTTTAAAGAAGCCGTAAAAGACAATGACGAAACAAAGCCAGAAGTCTTAGCTTCAAATCAAAATTCTAGTCAGCCACAAGCAAATAATAATATTTCTGTTGAGGCTAAAAAACCGCTTTAAAATAACAAGTTGCATTTTCGTGAGTAAATTTTTCACAATGTCGTCATTCCGAATTTATTTCGGAATCTAAAAATAAACGGGATGACAAAAAGGAATAATAAATGAAACCAAAAAAAATAGAACAAGTTGGTTTTTTTTTAAGACCAAATAAACCAGAATTAGCTGAAAAATTTTATATTATAAAAGATATTTTTAATAAATTTGGTGTTCGGGTTTCGATTGAAAGCGAAAGTGCAAAAATGATCGGCGAATCTGGAGAAGTTTGCTCTCGACTTGCTGAAGAATCAGATATTTTAATCTCTTTTGGTGGCGACGGAACTCTTCTTTCTACTGCAAGACGAACTTTTTATTACAAAAAACCTATTTTGCCAATTAACGGCGGAAATTTAGGCTTTCTTGTTGATTTAACTGTTGAACAAGTTGAAAACTTTATTCCAAAATTATTAAACGGTGAATATTTTATTGAAAAACGAGAAGCTTTTAACATAGATTTTAAAAATCGTGAAAGCGAATTTGCCCTAAACGATTTATTTATTACGAACACAAAACGAATGAAAATGACAACGGTTCATGTTCATAAATTTGACGAAAAACGAAACTCGCGAGTTTTGATAAATAGTTACAGTGGCGATGCTTTGATAATTTCAACGGCAACAGGTTCAACGGCTTATAATTTATCTTCGGGCGGACCAATAATTTATCCCGAAATGGGCGGATATGTTTTAACTCCAATGGCTCCACATTCATTAACCCAACGACCGATTGTTCTTCCAAATTCAATGGAAATCTGTGTCAGTGCAGAATCTGATAGTATCCTCGCTATCGATGGACAAAAAAATCTCAAATTAGACCGAAATTCAATAGCAAAAATTTCAATTCATCAAGATCAAATTCGATTAATTCGAGAAAATAATTATAATTTTTTTGACACTTTACGAAAAAAATTAAACTGGGGATATATATAATAATTTTAATTAATCGGACTTACAAAATATAATGGTTCTGTATCGGAATTACTTTTATAGTCTATTCCATTTAATAATGGAAATTCACCATTGACCTCATCAGCACTTAATTCTTCACCGACTTTACCAATAGAACGAATAAAACAACCGCTACCTAATTTAATAATTAAATAATCACCATTGGCAGATTTAAGATCTTTCCAATAGCCACCAGTTGCTCCTCGAAAAGTTGAAATAACACCAATAAAGCCATCGATTTCATCTAAAGGCAAATATTTAACAAAATGATTTTCCTTAAAAGATTGAAACTGTAAGCCTCGCATGACTAAACCTTTTGCATAAACATGACTAATTTCTAATTCTTCGTCATAGTTATCTCGTAACTTAGTTCCAGCATTAGATTGCAAAACTAAGATATCGCGATTTTCAATTTTGATCCATTTTTGACCAGTATCACCTTGAAAAGTTTTGACTTTATCAGCCAAATCGTTATCAAGTCCTTTAAAACTTTTGAAATCATTATAAATATCTTTTAAATATTCATCTCGAACTAATAACATTTCACCTAATTTTGATTTTATTTCTTTAAATTTCAAAGGAAATTCTCTCATTCGTTTATTTAATAAAATCGAAATCACAGCCAACATATTATTTTTAAGATAATTATGTAAAAGTTCTTTTGCTTCCAATTGAAATAATCTAAAAAATTCTCCACTCAATTCATTGACAGTTTCGTTAAGAACCATTAAATTTTTTCGTTCATTTAACAAATTTGTTTTCAAAAGTTCATATCTTTCGAGATATTCATTAATTATTTCTTCATTGTTTAATTTCAACTGTTCGATTTTTAACAATCTGTTATGTCGTTCATCTTCGGCAATAATATGAAAAACAGTTCTTTTAAAAAAATCTGATTTATCGTTATCTAAAATATGAAGTTCATTGTCTGATTGCTGATTGCCTAAAAAAATCATGACTAATTTTTCTGTAATAATTAATATCGTGTCAATATCTTTATTAGTATAAGACGACATAATCAAAGAAACTTTGTCGAATTCATTTTTGAAATTTCTAACTGAAAGCCATCGAAGAAGAGTTCCATTATAAAAATGTTGAAGCATGTCATCGATATTAAAATGCTCTCTCAACTCTTCAAGAGTTCTAACAGGATAACCATCGACGATGAGGTTAAATTTAATAGGTTTCATTTATATTATTCCTCGATATAAATCCAAAAGCCTTCATTTGCTGAAAGACTATCAAATCCAGACATTTTATAAAAATCAATCGTATCGTTTATTTGCTGATTTTTTCCAATTGCTTTCCAATTGCCATTGACATATTTATAAATAATCAAAGCTTTTTCATTTTGAGTTAATAAATCATTTGGTGTTGATGTTGAACACGAACCTAATAAATGCCAACCGCTAATTAAATTTGAAATATCTGGACATTTTGAATTATCGTTTATATTATCACCAGAAAACAACAACGAAGTTGATTCAGAAGTTCTAAGCCAATAACCTTTTGACGGTTCAATGTGTGAAAACAACGAATAAGTCGAAGCTCGTTCAGATGAAACATAGCCGTTATTCCATAATTCCCAATTATCAGAATTGCTGTTGTATCTAAAACCATATAAAAGATTATTATTTGAATTATTTAAAACAACACCGCTAACTGTTGGCGAAGAAATTAAATTCCAACCTTTATTTAATAAAATAGAAATATCTCCAGTAGTCAATGCAAATAACGATTCGATATCAGCTATTTTTTCTGGAGCCGTTGGACAAGAAATATTAATTACATAATTTGTTTCGTTTTCATCAAAAGGATAAGAATGATTCGTTGATCGATTTTTTAGCGATTTTGAAATATCATAAATTCCAAGTAAAATATTTTTTGAAATTGTTTCACTACTCCAATCAGCAACAGAAACATTTTTATCATCGAATAAAGCGATATAACCATATTCGTATGGACTTTCGATTTGACAATCTCCAGATAAAATTGCTCGATTTGTTGAAATAGATTGACCATCTAAAAATTTATTCATAACTGAAAACACTTTTCCAAAAGCTATTTCATTCGGTTGAGTAATTAAATCAAAAGCAATTGAATTCGAACCATCGCTCGATTGAGCAGAGATATTTATATTAACTTTTCGGTTATCAACAAGTCGATGCAAAGTTAAGATATTTCGATCAAGAGTCCAGTTTATCGCTCCGTTTGGTGTTGCCGTAATTGATAAATTGACCTCATCGCCATTTGGATCAGCAAAATCAAGAACGAAATTTTTATCTTTTGACAAAATTAAATCAGCAGGTTTTTCACCAAATTGTGGCGGAAGTTTTTTCGAGTTATAAATAATATCTTTATTTTCTTGACTATTTTTTGCTGTGTTAATTATTAATTTTGGTTTTGAACGATTGCCATCCCAATTTGGATAATAGACACCTTTGCTATTATAAATCGATGTTTTTATCGTATAAATATCAAGATCTAAGTTATCAAAATATAAAAAGCTATTATTGGCTTCATTGCCAAAAGTTTCACCTAATAATTCAGAACCACGATAAAGAGCAAAATTATAAAAATGTCCAGCTGATGCTTTTAATATTGTTGTTTTACCACCTAAAATCGTTTCATATTCATCTGAATCTGTATTTGGCATATCTTCGAGAATTCCATTAACAAAAATGTTTTCTCGAGCTAATTCGACGGTTTCGATATCTTCGGATGAGGTGTTATGTTCAACTTTAAATGAATATTTAAACGGAAAAGTAATTGAATAATAACTTCCAGAACTATTTGGTTGTGAAACTTTGACGAAATAATAATTTTTATTTAAATTTGAAATATTCAAGTTATCTGTTCTGGATTCAGCAATTAAAGAACCGTTTGAATCATAAAGAGCAATATTATAATATTGTGATGTTCTCGAAATATTTACATCACCAGACAAAATAAATTCATAAAAATCACTGTCATTGCCATCAACTAAACTACCATTTATCTCATTTAAGTTTTTTAAATCATCAATTTCAATAGTCGGATTTATATTAACGAGTTTATCGCTATTTTCTAAATTTGTGTAACAATCTCCAGCTTCAACAGAACAAGGCTTAATATTATAAATAACCGAAAAATTATTTGTCGTTTGTTCGAAATCTAAAACATTTTCGTCAAGATTATAAAAATCACTTTTTGATCCGCCCCAACCCATATTAATATGAACCCATTCACCGCTTTCGTCATCTAAATAGCCATCGCCAACAACAAGATGCCCTGGTAATGCTATTAAAACAGGAAAGCCATTTTTAATTTCGCTTTCAATAATTTCAACAACTTGATCATACGAAACAGAACTTGAAACTTTTTTTGTTGCAATAGTTCTCGAATAATTAAAATATTTAATTAATTTTTCAGTATTTACTGATGCCGAAGTTTCAGTTACACCTAAATCTGCACTGTTCAAAACAGCCAAATCAAGCATTAATCTTCCGACCTCATCAGCCGACGATTGATTAAATTCGTTATTAAAATTATCAGGCATTAAATCCCAATTATAATTTCGATATAAATTTCGTTGAATAGTTTCATTTCGTTCATATCCAGTTTTGCCAGAAATCGAAAGATTCGACTCGATAATTCCGTGAGCAAACTTTGGATGTGCATGAAATTTCATAACTTGAGCTAGAGCAGTTTGAACACAACCCGTAACGGTTTGCGAACCATCAGCTGATTTTGGGAATTTTGAATTATACGGATAATCTTTATTCCAACTTGTTGTTAAAAAAGATATATTTGCTTCAGCAGTTAAAGAATTTAATTGACGATTGCTATTTATATAATTTTCAAAAAAAGTCCAACGAGATTTTATTTTTTCATTTTCGTTAGTTGATTGCGATTCTAATTGAAGCTGTTCTTCTAAAAACTTTTTATATGGTTCAGCAAATTTTCCATCTAACGAATATGCTTTAATCGGCGAAGACAAACGAGATTTTGGAACAACAATATAACCGCCTCCAGATAAATAATAAACTGTTCCAATAACAGAACCATATTTATTAAATAACGACTCATTCGAAACTATTTCTCGATCAATATTTTTATATTTTATAAAATTATTTGCTATATCTAATTCATCACTATACAAAGCTGAACTATATAAAATAGCAGATAAAACAAACGACAATTTTTTCACTTTAACAACCTTTATTAATATTTTATATATCTAAGAACGAAACGGCTTTAGCATTTTGCTGAATATAATTTCTTCGTGGTTCAACCTCATCGCCCATAAATAATTTAAAAGTCTCATCGGCTAATTTTTCATCTTCAATCGTAATCTGTTTTAATTGTCGAACTGTTGGATCCATTGTTGTTTCCCAAAGCTGTTGCGGATTCATTTCGCCAAGACCTTTATATCGCTGAATATAAGCTCCTTTTTTTGAACTTTCTTCGATTCGATGCAATGTAGCAAGAATATTCGAATCAAATTCATATTGCGGATGATCTTTTAATTGCGAAAAAGCTTCGAGTGTTGATTTAAATATTGACGATGAGGTCAAATAATTATCAATAATTATCGATTCGATACCATCTTTTGTTTGAACAGTTAAACTCAACGAATCAGATCTAAGATCACGAGAAAGAATAGAATTCTTAATCGATTTAATAAATTTTTCCAATTGTTCAAGTTGAGTTTCGTGATAAATAAAATTGCCATCAAATAAAAACTCATTTGATCTTTCGATTATATATTTAATAATCGTTGGTAACGAATATCGTCGCCCAAGTTCATCAATCGAAAGCCGATAATTAGCAACCCATTTATAAAACTTAACTAATTCATGATTTGGAATTGTCGAATCACCGATAACATCGATTCCACCTTCGATTAAATAGCTAGAAAGTTCAGAATCATTTTTAAAATAGATCTCATTTTTGCCTTTTTTCAAACGATAAAGCGGAGGTTGAGCTAAATAAACATGACCATTTTCAATTAAAGGTTTTAAAAATCTAAAAAAGAAAGTTAAAAGCAAAGTCTGAATATGACTGTTATGAACAAAAACTGAACTATTTTCACCAGTTGCAATTGCAAAATTATGATATTTGTCAACTGTTAAATCATAAACATCAGTTTCTGGAACAGAAATAATTTCGATATTTTTTATAAATATATTTCTCGAATCAGATAATAATTTATTATTTATTTCTAATTCGTCAGCTCGTTTATATTCTCCTGTAACTAATCTAAATGGATGATTATCCGTAGCTTCGATAACAGAATCATTATCAAGAGTAATTTTATAAAGTTTAGTTGTTCGTTTTGTGATTCTTACACTATGTGCAATTGCAGGAACTGGATTTCCGACCTCATCACTTGCCCAAACCCAAAATTCAGTTTCACGATTTGGATAAATTTCAGAAAGTTCTTTCATAGTTTTAAGAGTTCCATCTAATAACTTAACTTTTGTTTCACCAGCCAAACAGCCATCAACATCGGCATCCGTCATGATAATAACTTTGTTATATCTTAACTTTTCGATATCAAATTCATCGCCAACACCACAACCTAAAGCCGTGATCATATTTGTAATTTCTTCTGATTTTAAAACTTTATCAAGAGCAGATTTCTCAACATTGAGAATTTTTCCTTTTAATGGCAAAATTGCTTGATAAACTCGATCTCGACCTTGCTTAGCAGAATTATGAACAAAAACACCCGAAGCTAAAGCAAAATTATGAGTATTTGGAATTTCAAGATCATAAACATCAATAGGTTCGCCAATATATTTTTCAACTTTAACAACTCTATGATTATATTGATAATAATCACTGTATGTAAATTCCTCGACATTATGAAACGACGGATAATTTTGACTTTCGTTTAATTTTTCCAACAAAGTATCTAATTTATATAAATTTCGATCAAATTTCCGTTTTTCCGAATAAGAATCAATTCCAACTTTATTTAAAAATTGAAGACTATTTTTAATTTTGTTTTCTCGAATAATATTCTGTATCTTTTTGATATTTTCAGGATTAGACATTTGCTTTTTAGTTTCTTCAGATCTCCATTTTCGAAGTTCTTCATTTTGCCATTGCTGATTAGCTTTTTGTCGGTTATTTTCGATAGCTTCAGGATTATTTTTATAATATAAAGCTGTTCGTTTGCTTTGCTCTTTTCGATTTACATCGTTTGCCCAATATTCAGCAAAATGTTCTGAATTTGTTTGACCATTTTCAAGCTGTTTTGCTCTCATTTTTTTATGATGACCGATAAATTTTGCTCGATATTCTGGATTATCCCAATCAGCTTTTACTCGTTCATAAATTTGATCAGATTGCTCTTTCATTTTATCAGACATATATTCTCGATATTCCGATGAGGTCTTATCAAAATCATTTGCATGAATAGATGAATGTTCAGAAACAGATACCCTTTTAATATTAGTTGGGTTGTTATTAAATCTATCTTTATCGATATGATGTCGATGAAAACCTTTTTGACCAGACTTATAAACAGCATTTTGAATATTCCATTTATCAGCTAACCAATGAGTAAATTCCTCTTTTCCATTTGGACTAATAACAATTTCATACTCAATTTCTCTCAACTCATTAGAATGTTTTAAAGTGTAACTACCTAACACTTTTTTATCTCGATAAATTGGCATTAAAGAATCACCAGCTTTTAAATCTTTTGCCTCGATATATTCGCCATTTCTTAATAGCCATTTATGATCAGAAGTGCATAATTCTTTTTTGCCATTATCAAGAGTTACATAAACTAAATCATCTGTTATTTTTGTTTTCCAAGCATTGGCAATTTTTTGTAACTCAATAGAATTAGTTGCAGAATTGTAAGTATAAATAAAATTATCCTTTCCTTTTTTGAACTCTTCAGCTATAATTTCTATTGATAAATTTCTTCCATCAGCTACCGAAATTTCAGTGTTTTTCGCCCAACATCCCCCAGCCGAATCTCCTTCTGTAAGATAAATTTCACTTATATCTCGATCTTTTGTTTGGCAATCAGCTAATTTACCAGGCAATGTTCCAATCGATAAACTATCTTTTCTTCGTGTTAATTCTCTGGCTCGTCGAGCAGCATCGCGACCGCGAGATGCCAAAATAGATTTTTGAACTATTATTTTTGCTTCAAGCGGATTTTCTTCGAAATAACGAGATAAAACTTCCGTTACGAATTTATAAACTTCTGTTTTGACATAGCTATTTCCAAGTTTGCCTTTTGTTTGTCCCTCAAATTGCGGTTCTGGAACTCGAACACTAATAATTGCAACAAGCCCCTCTCGAATATCTTCGATAGTCAGCGGAATATCTTTTTCTTTTGCATTGCCATTATTTTTATTATAAGTTAATATAACTCGACTTAATCCATTTTTGAAACCAACTTCGTGAGTTCCACCGTTTGGAGTTCGAATGCTATTAACAAAACTTAACATCGTTTCTGAATAGCCTTCGTTATATAAAAGAGCAATATCAGCTTCCATGTCATCTAATTTTCCAGTAAAGAAAATTGGTTTTGCAACAATTCCAGTTGACCCGTTTAAGTCTCGAACGAATTCTTCTAAACCGCCATCAAATTTAAAACTTGAACTTTTATTAACTCGTTTGTCGATAAAATTAATTTTTATTCTTGGATTTAAATATGCTAACTCTTTTAGTCTATCTTCAAGAATTGACGAATCAAAAACAGTTGTTTCAAATATTTTTTTATCAGGAAAAAATTTAATTGTTGTTCCATGTTTATTCGTATCGCCGATAATTATTAAATCATCTTGCGGAATACCTTCAGCGAAATGTTGTCTATATATTTTTTTATTTTTATATATAGTCATTTCAAGATGACTTGAAAGAGCATTTACGACTGAAACACCAACACCGTGAAGACCGCCAGAAACTTTATAAGTATCTTTATCAAATTTTCCACCAGCATGTAAAACAGTTAAAACAACTGTTGCCGCTGAAATTCCTTCAGTTGGGTGAATTTCGACTGGAATTCCACGACCATTATCACGAATCAGAGCTGAACCGTCAATATTAATTTCAACATCAATTTCTGAACAGTAACCAGCCATTGCCTCGTCAATCGAATTATCAACGACTTCATAAACCATATGATGTAACCCTTTTGAACCAGTATCACCGATATACATTCCAGGTCGTTTTCTAACTGCTTCAAGCCCTTTTAAGACTTTTATACTATCAGCAGTATATTCTTTGTTGTTATTGTTTTCTAAATCTGTCAAATCTTCTCCTTGTAGTTATTTATTTTCGCTTTGAGTGTTATCGGAATCATTTAATTTAGTAATATTTACTTCTGAATTATTTTCTGAAACAGAATAAGCTTTTTCTTCTTTATGTCTATTATATTCTGGATTGTCTATGTTTTTAGTGATAGTTATTTCTGAACCAGTTTCAGAAACAGTATAAACTGGTTTAATAAAAAACTCTTTTTGTAAATATTCGAGTCTTTTTTTACCAATTCCTTTTACTTTTAATAGTTCATTATAATTAGCTATGCCACCATTTTCTTCTCTGAATTTTATAATTTCTTGAGCAGTATGTTTACTAATTCCTTTTACGGATTCAAAATCTTCAACCGTAGCTAAATTAATATCACCGCTACCAAAGAGAAAAGATGAAAAAATAAAAAAATAGAACTTTTTAATTGCTTTTAATTTAATCATTTACTGCCTCTATTATAAATTTAGAATTTCCGTTAGAGTTTGATTCTGAATCTTGTATATTATTTTCATCATCATTTTCATTTCGATAAATTGCAACTGGTGCTACGAAAAACTCTTTTTTTAAGGCTTCAAGTCGCACTTCACCAATTCCGTTAATTTCTAGTAGTTCGTTAAAATCTTTTATTCCACGATTTCGTTCTCGAAAATTGACAATTGCACTTGCTGTATAGCTACTAATTCCTTTTACGGATTCAAAATCTTCAACCGTAGCTAAATTAATATCACCGCTACCAAAGAGAAAAGATGAAAAAATAAAAAAATAGAACTTTTTCATGCTATTTTTATTTATTCCTTTTTGTAGCATTTTATCTAAAAGATGATAGTAAGTTTTGAAAAATATAAATAATAATTTTATATATATATATTTGAAAGTTATAATAAATTTATTAAAATATGATACCTCATCGAGTGATGAGGTAAAAAGAAAAGAAGAATAAATTAATAAAAAGAGTTAAACACTTTTAGCAACAGATCGAATTCGTTTTTCACGAATAACATTAACAATAATATCACCTGGGAATTTTTCAATTTTTGCTTCGATTTGTCTAGCTATTTGTTTTGATAAAATAAGAGCATCGTCATCAGAAAGCATCACTGAATTAACGATAACTCGCAATTCACGACCTGAATTAACAGCATAAGCACCTTCGACACCATTATGTTCCATAGCAATATCTTCAACCATTTGAATTCGTTTAAGAGAATTTTCAAGAACTTCTCGTCTAGCACCAGGGCGACCAGCTGATAATTTATCGGCAGCACAAACAGTAGCAATTTCAACAGTTTTAGCAATTTCATATTCGTGATGAGCATAAATGCCATTAATAATATCTTCGCTTTCACCATATTTTCTACAGACTTCGACACCTAATTCGACATGATTTCCACCACTATCGTGAGTTAAAGATTTGCCAATATCGTGAAGTAATCCAGCACGACGAGCGAGAATTTCATCGCCACCAATTTCAGCCGTCATCATTCCAGCAAGATAAGCAACTTCAATAGAATGAGCAAGAGCATTTTGTCCGTAACTTGCTCGATATCGTAATTTGCCAACTAATTTTATTAATTCTGGATGAACGACACCAAGACCTAATTCGATAATAACATCTTCACCATCTTTGAGAATTTCACGATCAAATTCTTGAGAAACTTTTTCATAAATTTCTTCGATTCGTGCAGGTTGAATTCGACCGTCATCAATTAATCGTTCAAGAGTTTTAACAGCAATAGCTCGACGATATAAATTAAAACTAGATAAAGTTATAGATCGAGGAGTGCCATCGACGATAATATCAACACCAAGAATAGCCTCAAGTCGTTTAATGTTTCGACCCTCTTTACCAATAATACGACCTTTGATGTCATCACTGGCTAATTTAATTGTATTAACTAATCTTTCAGCGGCGAATTCACCAGCAAAACGAGTTGTAGCAAGAGATAAAATATATTGAGCTTTTTTTTCAGCTTCATCTTTTGCTCGTTCTTCATATTTTCTAATTAAATTTGTAAGCCTTGATTGTTCTTCGGCTTCAACTTTTTGAAAAATAATTTCACGAGCTTCATCGCGAGTTAAACCACCGCTTTTTTCAATTAATTTATTACTTTCGCGAATTTTTTCTTCATATTCAGATTGTAATTTTTTTAAGTTGTTTTGTTGAGTTAAAATCTCTTTTTCATCGAGTTTAAGATTTTGAATTTTTTCTTTTATCTCGTTTTCAAGATTTAATAAGATTTTGTCAAAATCTTGACGATGCTGAAGTTCATATTCTTTTGCTCTAATTTTTGCATCTTTTAAAATAAAATCAGCATCTTTTTCGATAGCTTTTGCTTTTAATTTAGCATCTTTTAAAAAAGAGGTGCTGTTACTTCTAACAAAAGTTCTAGTTAATAGGCTTGTAATAATGTTAGACAAAACTAGAGCAACGACTCCTATAATTAGATAATTTGAATTGATCTCTAATGACATAATTATCAGATCCCTTTATTTTTATTGAAACACGAGGTGTAATATAGTAGTCAGCTTTTATATCATAACTATCTGTAATCTTGGATTGACTGTAACAGTCTAAATTTTGTATAAAAATAGTTATAGGTCGATAGCGAAGAGTAGTAAAAAAACGGTCATACATGCCTTTTCCCATACCAATTCGTTTTCCACTGCTGTCAATACCAACAATAGGAACAATAGCCAATTCGACTACATCGATTTTTCTCGTTGAATTACCGCTTTCAAATGTGCCAAAACGACTTTTTTTAAGGGGTAATCGATATTTTACCATTTTAAATTTATCTTTATCTATAAAAGGAATAAATATCTCAATATTTTTTATTAAAGCTATTTGAAATAGTTCTTTAATATTTGGTTCAAATTTTAACGGCATAAATAATAAAATATTTCGTGGTTTTAAAATATTTAACATAATTTTTAATTTATAATTAATTTTTTTTGAAGCTATTCTTTTATAGGCATTTGTTTGCGATTTCAATCTTGAAAGTGCAACTTTGCGAAAATCTTTTTTCGAATTCATAATTTTATTTACTCGTTTTTATTTAATATTTTATCGTCCAGCAAACTAATATATTATTTGCTAGAATATTTTTATAAAATAAATAATTAGGCAAAATATGAAAATAGCAAAAATATTTCCGTTGATGAACGATAAAAATATAAATCGAAAATTCGCTGAAACTGAAATCGGTTCTGATAAATCGATTTCACATCGTTCAGTTATGTTTGCACTTTTGGCAAATGGCGAAAGTGTCGTTGAGAATTTTCTCGAGGCTGAAGATACTCAAAACTCATTAAAAATAGTCGAAAAATTAGGTGCAAAAGTCGAACGACGAGATGACAAAATTTTTATAACTTCTGAAGGACGAGCCAAAGAAGCTGACGATGTTCTCGATTGTGGAAATTCTGGAACTGGAATTAGGTTATTTGCAGGACTTTTATCATCTCAAAAAGGGGCATTTTTTTTAACAGGCGATAAATATTTACGACGACGACCAATGAAACGAGTTACGAAACCGTTAAAAGAAATTGGTGCTTTTTTAGATGGTCGTGAAAATGGCAATTTAGCTCCGCTGTTTATTCGTGGTGGCGAAATCAAAAGTTTTGATTACACAAGTTCGATTTCTTCGGCTCAAGTTAAATCAGCTCTTATTCTTGCTTCGCTTTATGGCAACGATATTTCGCGATATCGAGAACCTGAACTTTCACGAGATCACACTGAACGAATGCTTCGCGGAATGGGAGTCGATATAAAAAATATCTCCGAAACTGAAATTGAAATCTCGCCGATTACAAAACCGCTTCAACCGATAAATATCAAAGTTCCGACAGATCCGTCAAGTGCTTTCTTTTTTGCTGTTGCTGGAGCAATTATTCCAAATTCGAAAATTCATTTAACGAATATGCTTTTAAATAAAACACGAATTGAGGCATATAAAATTCTCGAAAAAATGGGTGCAAAAATCGAAATTATCGTTCGAGAAAGCAAATACGAAGAAATCGGCGATATTATTATTTCGAGCGGTGAATTAAAAGCGGTCGAAGTTTCCGAAAACATTTCATGGTTAATCGACGAAATTCCTGCTCTTGCAATTGCAATGAGTCTCGCAAACGGAACGAGTGTTATAAAAAATGCTGAAGAATTGCGAGTTAAAGAAAGCGATCGAATTTCAGCTGTTGTTAAAAATTTACGAAATTGCGGAATCAAAGTCGAAGAATTCAAAGATGGTTTTTCAGTTGAAGGTGGCAAATTATTACCTGCCGTTATCGATTCGTTTGGCGATCACAGAATTGCAATGAGTTTTTCGATTGCTGGTTTAATTTGTGGCATGAAAATCGAAGATGTCGAAGGTGTAAATACATCGTTTCCAAATTTTTATAATATTTTGGCGGAATTTTCACAGGTTGAACTTTCGTGAAAAATATAGCTCGAGAAAAAGTTATAACTGTGCTTAGTGGCGGAATGGATAGTTCGCTAACAGCTTATAAAATTCGAGAAATGGGTTTTGAACCGATTCCGTTGCATTTTTCTTATGGTCAGCGAACTGCAAACCGCGAATTAAAAGCTTTTAATGAAATTGCTGATTCGTTGCAAGTCGCAAAACGATATCATCTCGAATTGCCATTTTTTAGTCAAATTGGAGTCGGAATCACTTCGTTGATCGATAATTCATTAGAAATAAACGAGGCTGGAGTTGATCATTCGAAAATTCCAAATAGCTATGTTCCGTTTCGGAATGGAATAATGTTAGCGATTGCTGGAGCGGTTGCCGAAAAAGAAAATGCCGTTGGAATCGCGATCGGAGTTGTCGAAGAAGATAGTAGCGGTTATCCAGATTGTCGAGAAGATTTTATTTCGACTTTTGAAAAAAGCTTAAATCTTGGCACAAAATCGGGAAATATAAAAATATTTCGTCCATTGGTTAATTTGCAAAAAAGTCAAATCGTGCTTGAAGCAATAAAATTAAAAGTGCCTTTAAATTTAACTTGGAGCTGTTATCAACGAGAAGATTATGCTTGTGGAGTTTGCGATAGTTGTCGTTTGAGATTAAACGGTTTTAAAATTGCTGGTGAAATCGATCAAATTAAATATATAAAATAATTATGATGAGGTTAGTTGTTTACTTGTAACAAATAAGCCACAATAACCTACATATACCGATGTCTGTAGCCGAAAACCAAGGGCAGATATATGGTAAAAAGCGCCTTGAGTAACCCTCGAGGCTTTGGGAGATCTCCCCGGATTAACAGTCCGCAGTTAGCAACTGTTACAGAAATGTAGAGATTGTTAAGTAAAATAGATCGGTAAGTATAAAAATAGATAAACCGTCATCCCGAAGCGAAAGCTCATGTAATTCATTTCGGGATCTAATTTATTTGTTATTTAACTTAATAAAAAATTCTCAAACTGATCTATTTTTGCTTTTATTTTTTGAAAATAGTTTTATAAAAAGTTCCAACTTCTAATTCGTGATCAATTAATTTGCTAATTGCACTTTCGATATTTGATAATAACGGCAAAGCTAAATTTATAAAATAGTGAAATGTTCGTTGAGAATTTATTTATCGAAGGTGGAGCAATCGAAACAAACGGTGAAATTTCTTTTTAGATGCTTTTGTATCTTTAAGTTCTTTTTCAAGATTTATATTCATACTTTTAATTTGTGATTCAACCATTCTTTTTACCTTTTATTTTTTTGACTACTTTAAAGAACTTTCTATATTTTTTTTCATTGCAAGTTCTTCAGAAGAAATATCGCCATCGCTTTTTGCAACATAATCAAGCAAAGCAAAAATCATCGGAGCATATTCAGGATATTGTTTAATTTTTGCAATATCTCCAACAAGTTTTGCGACTTCGATAGTGAATTTAATTTCGTTATTTAAAACACCAGTTAATTTGTCAACATGTCGTTCAAACAGCATTACAGCTTCAGTTTGCATGTTTAACTCGTTTATTTGATCAATTGAGTTAATCATATCAACAGAGCCTTTGATTTCTCTAACATCAATTTTTTTATCTGCAACGGTCATAAGAGCAAGACTAGCTACGATTGCATTAACAAACTGTTTTTCTTTACTCCAGCTTTCAGGTGTGTATTGTTTGACTAATTTTTCCGCTTGATTCAACAATATATTTGTCTGTTCTCTAATTGAATTCCAATCGATAAAACCCATTTTAATTTTCTCTTTTATTTGATATTAACGAATGTGCAAAAGCTAAACCGATAAATCCTAAACCGATAGTTCCAGTGATTACCTCATCGATATGAAAAAATAATTTCAAGAACATAATAGATGCTAAAGCACCAATTGCCCACATTGCACCATGTTCAAGATATTTAAATTCGCTTAATGTTTTTTTCTCGACGAAATATAAAGTCAAACTTCTAACAAACATTGCTCCAATACCTAAACCTATCATAATAATAAATATGTCGTTCGATAAAGCGAATGCTCCGATAACTCCGTCAAATGAGAAACTTGCATCGAGAATTTCTAAATATAAAAGTCCAACGATTCCGCTTTTGACATTATCAGCTGATAATAAATCATCTAACGAATTAAGCACAGAATGTAATAAAACACCTGAAAAATATGCTAAAGCAATACTAGAACTATTTAATTTATATATTAAAAATAAACCTAAGATTATTGCGATAATAAGTTCGATATTTGCAACTGATGACAATTTATTAGTTACTCGATTGTCTTCTAATAGTTTTATCCATTTGATTTCTCGATCTTCATCAAATAAGAAATCAAGAAAAACCATTAATAAAAACGAGCCACCAAAAGCAAAAATTAATTTTTCGTTTTCAACTAATTTATTATGATATTCAGTTGGATTATTAATAGCTAACTGAAATGATTCTATAAAACCAATACTACTTGCTATCGATACGATTAAAATAGGAAATATTAATCTCATACCAAATACGGCAATTGGCATACCAAACCAGATAAATGCTTTTTGATAAGCTGGTGTCATTGTTTCGAGAACTTTTGCATTAACGACGGCATTATCGAACGAAAGCGACACTTCGAGAATTGCAAGTAAAAATGTGATATACACGGCGGTCCAATTTCCATAAAAATAAGCAATGCTTAAACCTAATGCTGTGATAAAAAAAGAACCAATAAAATTCTTCATCGTAAAATAACCTTTATAAAAAAAAAGAAAAAATATGTGAGGCGGAAGCTATACAGATTTGAAATAAAATCTATGTAGCTTATTAAAAATTAGAGATATTTGTTGTGAATAGTAACTATTGTATCTTGTAGTCGTTTGTCAGTTGTTGGTTCGCCAATTGCAGAAAATTTCCATTCGTTATTTCGTTTGTATAATTTACCCATAACCATAGAAACATAACCAGAGAATTTTTTATCTTTTGCTATATCTAATTGAGCTACAACATTGTTAACTTTTTGAAAATCACCTTCAAAAATACGAATTCGTGCATAAGGAATAGTTGCGAAGTCTTGACCTTTGTAGCTATTTAATATAAATACAATTTGATCAGCTTGTGGAGACACTTTTAATAAATCCACCATGAGAATTTCGTTATCTGTGCCATCATCGCCGTCAGCATCGCCACTTAAATCGTCGCCACTATGTTTAATAGCTCCATCTTTTGATAGTTTTTGCCCAAAATATACAACATCTAACAAATTTTTACCACTGTCAAATATTGCACAACTTGCATCAAGATCAACAGATTCTTTGGATACACCACCAAAAAAGCCTTTTGTTTCAATCATGCCCCAGTTTAAACCTAGACACATATTTGTTAAAGAAGAACCGTTTGATTTTTTTAGGTCAATTTTTTGACCTTTTACTAAAGTAATTTCAGCCATTTTAATTAACTTATATATTTATCTACAAAAAATTGAAGTCCAGATTTATAACCTGTTCCAACAGCTTGAAATCTCCAAGAACCATCTTTTTTATAAAGACGACCAAATTCAAGAGCAGTTTCTATTGAAAAATTTTCATCAAGTTCATATTTTGCAACTTCTTGATTGTCTTCTTTGTTATAAAGTCGAATATAAGAATTTCTAACTTGACCAAAATTTTGACCTCGTTCTTGAGCTTCATGAATTGTTACGATAAATACCATTTCTGTAACATCAGCTCTAACTTTTGTTAAATCAACAAATATTGTTTCGTCGTCGCCATCACCAGCACCTTTGAGATTATCGCCACTGTGTTTAACTCCACCATCTGGTGATTGCAAGTTGTTATAAAAAACAAAGAATTCATTTGCTGGAATTTTGCTATTTGAACCTAACATGAATACTGAAGCATCTAAGTCAAAATCAAAACCTGTATCTGAACTATTTGCATCCCAACCGAGACCGACACCAATTTGTTTTAATGCTGGAGCAACTTTACCGAGATCTACTCTTGCACCTTTGCCTAAATTTATAGAAGCCATCAAAAATAACCTAATTTTATATTTCACCCGTCGAAAAACGAGCCTTCAAATTGTAAAAAAAAACGGTTTTGTCAAATTGAGTTTATATTTATAAAATATTTAATAAAATTATTTTTATTGTGCATGTTATTTTTGTTGTTTGTTAATTTTTATTTAACGGGCTTTTTAGAATTTGTATAAAGTTCATTAAACATGTTTTTTTAGTTGCGAATTATTGTTGATAAAATTATAAAAAATAGATCGGATAGTTTATTATGCTAAAAATTACAAGTATTATTTTTGCTGTAAGTTTTATTTTAAATAGTGGAATGTTTAATTGTATGCCAGAAAAAGATGTAAATGAAAAGCTATTTAATTTATTGTATGAAAGTTTAAATTGTGATGCAACAAAAAGAGAATCTATAAAAGCAGAAATGTATAAATTAAAAGAAGAATTAAAATGTTTGTTGTAAAATAATTTAATTTTATTAAAAAATACATAATTTTCACTATTCATAATAATTTTAAAAGGAAATATAAAAATGGACAATATATTTAATATTACATATATATTAATTGTAATTCTTGCAATTACTTCTATTTATTTTTTTAGAACTAGTTATTTACTAAAACAAAAATACTCACACATTATAGAAGTTGATGATGAGGTTTTAAATTTAAAAGATTCAATATTGAATTTATCAGCAGAATTTAAATTAAAAAAACAACAATATGACGAGCTAAGTAAACAGGTAGCTTTATATAATAATCAATTAGACTTAATAGAAATAGGTTTTTATGAACCTTTATTTGACTTTGATACTTCTGAAATATTCAAAGAACAAATTGATCAAGTCAAAGATGAGCAGAAACTTTTGATTGGTAAAAATAGAGCCATTTATGCTAAAAGAGAATGGCTTGTAGAAGGAAGTAAGCAAAAGGGAAAAAAATTTTCGGATAAGCAAATAAAATTAACATCAAGAGCCTTTAATAATGAATGTGATTCTGCTATTGCACAATTAAAATGGAATAACTCAAGTATTCTAATTGAACGAATTCGTAAAGCTTACGATTCAATTAATAAATTAAATGAAATCAATGAAATAGTAATTTCAGAGGAATATTTAGATTTAAAATTAAAAGAACTTCATTTAACTTATGGCTATATAAATAAAAAACAACAAGAAAAAGAAGCCCAAAAAGAAATTCAATCAGAAATGAAACAAAAGTTATTAGAAGAAACAAGACTTGCTCAAGAAATTGCAGAATTTAACAAGGATGAAGAAAAATATAAATTATTATTAGCAAAAGCTCAAAAAGATATTGAAAAAGCTACATATCAAAATATTGAGGAATTAACAGATAAGATCAATGAACTACAAAGTAAATTAAAAGAATCTCATGAAAAAAATATCAAAGCTACATCAATGGCTCAACAAACAAAATCAGGATATATATATGTCATTTCAAATATAGGCTCTTTTGGTGAAAATATTTATAAAATAGGTATGACAAGAAGAATAGATCCAACAGAAAGAATAGATGAATTAAGTAGTGCAAGTGTTCCATTTATATTTGACATACATGCTTTAATTTATGTTGAAGATGCTCCAAAAATAGAAGCTGAATTACATAAAAAATTTGCAGACAGAAGAGTCAATGTAGTTAATAATCGTAAAGAATTTTTTAATGTGAATATTGATGAAATTGAAAAGGAAGTCTTAAGTATTTATCCACATGTGGAATTTATCAAAATTCCTGAAGCAAAAGAATATAGAGAGTCTTTGTTATTAAAACATAAATATTAAAATATATGAAAATTTATCGTGTTGGTGGAGCCGTGAGAGATCGGCTTCTTGGTTTAAAATCAAATGATTCTGATTGGGTTGTTGTTGGTGCAACTCATCACAAAATGAAAACTCTCGGTTTTATCTTGGTCGGTAATCAGTTTCCTGTTTATTTGCATCCTGATACAAAAGAAGAATATGCTCTTGCTAGGCGAGAAAAAAAAGTCTCAAAAGGTTATAACGGTTTCGAATTTAATATCGATCAAATTTCGCTATTTGAAGATTTAGCTCGTCGTGATTTAACGATTAATTCGATCGCTGAAGATGAAAACGGCGACCTCATCGATCCTTTTAATGGACAAAAAGATCTCGAATTAAAAATATTAAGACATACGACTGAAGCTTTTAAAGAAGATCCTCTTCGGGTTTTGCGAATTGCCCGTTTTCGTGCCACTTTGCCTGATAATTTTATAATTGCTCCAGAAACAAAAAAATTAATTAGCGAAATTGTCGATTCGGGCGAATTAAAAAGTTTAACTCGCGAACGAGTAAATTTAGAATTAAAAAAAGTTTCTGACAAAGGCAATGTTTTTATATTTTTTGAGACTTTATTTGAATTAAATGTCATGTCTGAAATTTTTCCATATATTTCAGAACATGATTTATATTATTTTTCGAAAATTAATAAATGGTCTTTCGATGAGGTCATTGCAATTTTAAGTATAAATATTTCACCTGATTTATTAAAAAATAAACTTTCGCTTACAAATTATATTGTTCATTTTTCTCATGTTTTTAGAACTGTTTTTATTGGTTTAGTTAAAAATAAAAAAAATATTAATATTATTGAAATTTATAAATTTATTCGAGATAAAGATGATTTATATCTGGCTTTGAATTTATTAAAAAAAATTGAGCCAAATTTAAATAAATTAGCCGATGTCGTTTTTGAAATTTATTCTAGTTATTTAATTATTAAACATGCAATTTGGCTTCAAGATAATATATTAAAAAATGAAAAAAATAATAGAATTCTTTCTCAAACAATGGAAATTTTTAATAAAAAATATAAAAATAATATTAATATGGAGAACGAAATAAAAATGAAACTTTTCGGAACTGATGGAATTCGTGGAAAAGCAGGTAAGTTTTTAACAGCTTCAATGGCTTTAAAAATTGCAATGGCGGCGGGAATATTTTTTAAACGAGAACGAAAAACAGGAAAAATATTACTCGGAAAAGATACACGGTTAAGCGGTTATATGATTGAAGATGCGATTGTTAGCGGTTTAACGGCAGTTGGTTACGATGTTATGCAAATTGGTCCAATGCCAACTCCAGCAATTGCTTTTTTAACTGAAGATATGCGATGTGATGCAGGAATTATGATAAGTGCATCGCATAATCATTTTAGTGATAACGGAATTAAATTTTTTGATTCAATGGGAAATAAGCTTTCCGAAGAGCTTGAACGAGAAATCGAAAAAATATATTTCGATGATGAATTAATCGAAAATAGTCAGCAAGTTGATCAAAAAATAGGTTCTTCAAAAAGAATCGATGATGTTATTGGAAGATATATCGTTCATCTTAAACATTCGTTTCCAAAAATGATAAGTTTGCGAGGTTTGCGAGTTGTTCTTGATGCGGCAAACGGTGCAGGTTATAAAGTTGGACCAACAGTTCTTGAAGAGCTTGGAGCAGAAGTTATTACGATAAATAAATCGCCAAATGGATCAAATATAAATGATAATTGCGGTGCGATTCATCCGCAACAACTTGCAATCGAAGTAAAAAAATATCGAGCTGATATTGGTCTTGCACTTGATGGCGATGCTGATCGTGTTGTTATTGTTGATGAACGAGGCGAAACAGTTCATGGCGATCACCTCATCGGGGCATTATCGAAATATTTATTTGATGAAAAAATGCTGTCGTCAAATTGTATCGTTGCTACTTTGATGAGCAATAGTGCATTAGAAGATTATTTAAAAAATATGGGTTTGAAATTAAATAGATCGAATGTTGGCGATAAATATGTTTTAGACATGATGCAAAAAGAAAATTGTAATTTTGGCGGTGAGCAAAGCGGACATATTATCGTTTCTGATTTTGCAAAAACTGGCGACGGTTTATTAACAGGTTTGCAAATTCTCGCTTATTTAATAAAAACAGGTGAAAAAGCAAGTAGTTTATTACGACCGTTTAAATTATATCCGCAATTAAATGAAAATATAAAAATTGCTAAAAAAATCCCGCTTGATAAAATTGACGGTTTTAATAATTTAATCTCAAAAGTTGAAAGTTATAAAATCAGACATCTTGTTAGATATTCTGGAACTGAAAATTTATTACGAATTTTATTAGAAGGTCCTGATCTTTCGATTCTTGAATTAGAAATGGAAGAGTTAAAAACTTTTTTGCAAAATAGTCTCGGGTAAATAAAAAATATGAAATTATTAATGTCTATTTTGAAAGAGCATAAATTAAAAGTTACTCCGCAAAGATTAACGATGATGAAAATTATTCGTGAAAAAGGACATATCGATATTGATCAGCTTTATGTAAATTTAAAAAATGAATTTCCAGCGATTTCACTTTCGACTTTATATAAAAATGTTGGTCAATTTCTTGATAACGAAATTATCCGTGAAATCGCTATTCCGAATCATAAAAATAAATATGAAATCTCATTTGATGAACATCCACATTTTATATGTTCAGAATGTGGCAATGTTCGAGATTTAAAATTTGGTGATGAGGTTTCTGTGAAAATTCAAAATTTAACAGGCGAAATAAAAAATATTTCGTTAAATATATATGGCAATTGTTGTTAATTAAAGGAAAAAAATATAATGCAATTTGAAAAATATCCGTTTGAGAAATTACGAGAATTATTAATTTCTGTTCAGCCAAATTCGAATAAAAAGGCGATTGATTTAACGATTGGTGAGCCACAATTTGAAACTCCTGAAATTATTCAAAGTCGATTAAAAAATACGACTTCGTTATTGCGAAAATATCCAAAAAGTGCAGGTGAAGATATTTTAAAAAATTCGATGATTAATTTCGTCAAAAAAAGATTCGATGTCGAATTAAAAAATAGCGAATTAATTCCAACTTTTGGCACTCGAGAAGTTTTGTTTAATTTTCCGCAGTTTTTATTATTTGATAAAAAAGAGCCAAAAATAGCTTTTACGAATCCGTTTTATCAAATTTATGAAGGTTCGGCAATTGCTTCACGAGCGAAAGTTCATCATATAAATTTAAATCCTAAAAATAATTTTCGTCCTGAAATTGATGAAAACGAATTAGCAAATTCGCATTTAGTTATTTTGAATTTTCCAAATAATCCAACGGCTTCGACTTTATCGAGAAAAGAGTTTGAACATTGGATCGAATTATCGAGAAAATATAATTTTGTTATTATGAATGATGAATGTTATTCTGAAATTTATATAGACGAAAAAAATAAGCCGTTATCGATTTTGGAAGTTGCTCGAGATATGGACATCGCTGATTTTAAAAATATTTTGGCGATAAATTCGATTTCGAAAAGATCTTCAGCTCCGGGATTGCGAAGCGGTTTTATTGCTGGTGATGAAAATATTTTGCGAGATTATGGTCAATATCGAACATATTTGGGAACTGCGATTCCGTTGCCTTTGCAAATGGCAAGTGCTGAAGCTTGGAACGATGAGGTTCATGCTGAAAAAATTCGGGCGGTTTATCGAGAAAATTTGAAATTGGCAAAAGAAATTCTCGAAATCGAAACGGAGGCAACTTTTTATTTATGGTTACCTGTAAAAAATGATTTGCAAACAACGATCGATTTATATCGAAATGAGAATTTGAAAGTTTTACCGGGGCGATATCTTGGACGAAATGGAGCTGGTGAAAATTTTATTCGAGTTGCTCTTGTTGAAGAAAGCGAAAAAGTTCGAGAGGCTTTGAATATTTTAAAAAAATATATTTGAGAAATATATGTTAATAAATCATGAATTTATCGAAAATGTAAAATATGGTTATATTTAAGTTTAAATAATGCTCACAAAGATGAATTTTTGACAAAAATTAGAAATTACCTCATCGACAAAAAGACAAATTAATTAATTTAAATTTTATTTATTCCGTGGTTTTTTACGACACGGAATATAACTTTTTGCAATTTCCAATAAAAGTAAATATCATTAAAAATATTAGATACAATAATTTTGATATAGCTTTATTATAAGGGAATTTTTTGAAGAAACTTTATCTTTTGGGTTGTGGCAAAACAACAAAAGCAATTGCAAAAACTTTTGGTATTAATGAAATTTATGATGACAAAGAAATAAAAGATAATAATTTGATTTGTCAGCACACTTCTAAATTTCCAATTGAATTAAATGAGAACGATTTTTTAGTTCCAACTCCAGCAATTCCACCGTATCACGAAATTGTAAAAAAATTTGGCGAAAATATATATAGCGAATATGATTTATTTGCTTTAAATAATAAAATGCCTTATTCGATTTGGATTAGTGGAACAAATGGAAAAACAACAACGACAAGCATGATTACTCATTTGTTAGCCGATCGTGGTGCAGTCAGCGGTGGAAATATTGGTGTTCCACTTGGCGAACTTTCTCAAAATGCAAATATTTGGGTTCTTGAAACAAGTTCGTTTAATTTGCATTATTCGAATATTGCTTCGCCAAATTTTTATGTTCTTCTTCCAATTACTGATGATCATGCAAGTTGGCATGGTTCATTTGAAGAATATGAAAAAAGCAAATTAAAACCGTTAAAAACTCTTCGCGAAGGTGAAGTTGCCATTGTTCCAGAACAATATTCTCATATCGATACAGACGGTTATGTTATCGGCTATCGAGATATCGATGATTTGGCTAAACGATTTGATTTAGATATTAATAAAATTAAATTCAAAGGCAAATTTTTATTAAATTCGTTACTCGCTCTTGCTACTGTGAAAGTTTTGTTTGATGAGGTCGATTACGAAAAAATTAACTCGTTTATTAAAGCACCTCATCGTCAAGAAGAAATTATTGATCAGTCTGGCAGAATCTGGATAAATGACAGCAAAGCAACAAATCCAGATTCGACTCTTGCTTTTATCGAAGGTTTTGATAAAAATAAAAAATTATTATTAATTCTCGGCGGTGAAGATAAAAATGCTGATTGGAATCAAATGTTTAAAATTTTCACAGAATTAAATATAAAAATTTTCTCAATCGGTAAAAGCATGAATAAAGTTAGCGAACTAGCAAATAAATATAATATCTATTATATAGATGCTATGAATATGAAAAATGCAATTGATTTAATGTCAAAAGAACATGACGGTATTAATACAGTTGCTGTTTTATCTCCCGCTTCAGCAAGTTTTGATCAATTTAAATCTTACGAAGATCGAGGTTCTCAATTTAGAGAATATATTAAAAATTTAAAATTAAATTAGGAGAAAATAAGCTGTGTGGAAATATATAGTTTATGCTGTGCCAATATTTTTAATATCTGGTGAAATCGATAAAAATATAATCAAAGCCCAAGAACCATTATTTATTATCATTGACGATTTTGAACGAGATCTTGTTTCGAATTCATCGTTATTAGATTGTCGAGATAGCTGTAACGAAAACAAAAAACTTATTATTAATCTAAAAGCTAATTATTTAAAAGATGTTGAAAAAAATGTTTCGAAAGAAATCATGAAAGATTATTTGCATCAAGTTGAAACAACTAATAAACTATTAACTTTAAAAACTAAAGATCAAAATCTTGAATTATTAAAAAAAAGTTTTCCTAATAATTTAACTTTGAAAAATAGCTATCCAAATAAAGAAACACTTCAAGAATTAATTTATGAAAAAGGTTTTTTATTGGATATTCGAGTTAAATCAGCTGATATCGAATTTCGTGCAATTGGTAGCAGAAAAGATGACGGTTATGTCGTTGAACCATCGTTAGATTTAATTCTTGAAGCTGAAATTTATAAATTTAATCGAGCTAAAAATATTTATGAATCAATTGCAAATATCGAAGGTAAAAATATCGGAATTAGTTCAACTGCGAATATAAAAGCACTTTATTCAAAAAATATGTTTGATAGCAAATATAAATCGCTTCCTGTTGATGCAATACAATTAACAGAAGATTTAAAAAATATTTTCTCGGAAAATTATAAATTAGCTCTTATCGAATTATTAAAAAATATCGAAATGGATGATCGATTTAAATCTTCGACTCCTCTTGAAAATATCATTGGTGATACTGTTAAATTTAAAAAATTAGCAAAATATGGTGAATTAAAAATATCATCGCCGTTAATTTTTGAAATCGATGATGATAAATTTGCTGTTGGTTTTGTTAAAAATATCGTCGGTGATGAGGTAGTTGGCAAAATTATTAATCGAAATAATTCAGATAATAATTTTCAATCTGTCAAAGTTCCATATTGGCAAGGCTATTTATTAACTGGGGCAATTAATTATGGTTATTCTGACATCGTAAATGACGGTAAAAAAATAGCTCCTTTATCGGTTAGAGTTTTAACTGGCGGAATTGTTACGAATTTAGGTTTTATATTTAACTCGAAAATGCTTGGTGATGTTTGGCTTCGAACTCTTGGTTCAATTGGAGATCAAACTGCTGATGTTAATGGTTATAAAAATTTCGAATCGATTAATTTTAGTTATTTATACGGCTATCAAATCGGTTTAGAATATCGATATTATCCGAATATTTCGATAATTGAAAAATTTATCGGTGGTTTATATATCGATGCTGATTTAAATTTAATCGGTAGATTTGGAGATTATGATGTTCGGTATTTTAATCAACAAGATCTTCGAGGTGAATCTCTTAAAAATTATGGAGATGGCAAATTAAGTATTTTTTCACATTCGCTCGGTTTGGCTTTTGGTTTAGGTTCCACGATATCTTATAATTTTGGCTGGTTCTGGAAAATAAGTTACGATTTTCCTGTTTATCAATATAGTTCATTAGAACAAAATGGAAGAGAAATAAATCTTGATTATATGCCAACTGATAAATTTGGCTATGGTTCAACATTTAGAACATCTTTCGGATTCGATTTCAATTGGTAAAAATTTAATGAAAAATGTCATAAAAATTATATTTATTTTATTTCTTGTGTATAACTATTTAGAAGCTCAACAAGAAAAAATATCTTCAAGCGAAGATATAAATTCAACTGTTCAACAAACAAAACCTATTCACACGGCAATTCCTGTTTTTGCTATTTTAATAATAGGAACAGCATTATTTGTATTTTTAAGATATAAAAAAAGCAAACGACCAATTAAAGAACTTCCGCTTGATGTTAGATTAGGCGGTGTCGTTGATCTTGAAGCCGTAAGCAATCGATTAATTGCTAATCGTGGAAAATTCTTGATGAATATTCCAAAACATCTCAAAGGTTATATTACAGCAATTGGAACTATAAAATTAGATGATAATTTGCATATTTATAATGTTTATGTTGCCGATAGAATCGATAGCAAAACTTATTTTTATACTCTTAGAATTGAATTAATTAACGGTGTAATTTCTGTTGCTAAATTATTAACTCATCATGAAATTATTAATCCGAGAACAGTTCGAGAATGGGAAAGTTGGCTTGATGGTGATGAAGAAACTCATCCAAAAATTGGCGGACTTCAAATCGAAATTGATGGAATAATTTATAAACGAATTTGGGAACAAGGCATTGAAGAAATCGTTAGAACAAAATATATCGAAAATATTATTCGCGATAATGAACATTCTGAAACTTTGAATATTGTTTCGTTATATGGTCGCGAACTTGAAGGTAGTGATGGCGAAATGGAATATGCATATATTTCAAATATCGAAGATTCTGATTTAAATAATTTTATTCGAATAGATCTTGGTGTTGCTGTTCGTGAAAATGAATTAGTAGTTTTATAAAAAATAATATGAATTTATTTCGAGCAATTTTTAGTAATAGTTCAGGTATTTTATTTTCACGAATAACAGGCATGATTCGAGATATGATGACCGCATCGATTCTCGGTGTTAATATTTATTCAGATATTTTTTTCGTCGCTTTTCAATTGCCAAATTTATTCAGACGAATATTTGGCGAAGGTGCTTTCACTCAAACTTTTATTCCCGCTTTTACACGAGTTAAACAAAAAATATTATTTTCTGGTGCAATTTTTAATAAATTATTAATCGCTGTTTCTATTTTGACTATATTAGTTTTTATTTTTGATAGCGAAGTTACGAAATTAATTGCATCAGGTTTTTCTGATCAAACTGTCGAAGAAGCAAAAATATTTGTCGTGATTAATTTTTTATATTTGCCATTAATATTTATCGTTACATATTTTTCTTCTGTTTTGCATTATCGAGAACATTTTGCAACGACGGCTTATTCAACTGCTTTGTTAAATATTTCATTAATTATATCTTTAGTTTTATCAAAAGGTAACACAGAACGAGAAATCGTTTTTGCATTAAGTTATGGTGTTGTTGCGGGTGGAATTGCTCAAATTATTGCTCACCTCATCGCTTTGAAATTAACAAACATGAATAAATTTGCAATAGGTGGAATTTTCAAATGGCACAGATTCGATGAGGTAAAACATGAAAATAAAAGCTTTTTTAATAAATTCTTTTTATCAATGTGGGGCGGAAGCACAACACAAATATCATCATTTTTAGATACTGTTATTGCATCATTTTTATCAACTGGAGCAATAAGTTATTTATATTTCGCAAATAGATTATTTCAATTTCCACTTGCAATTTTTGCTCTTGCCGTTTCAATGGCAATTTTTCCACGAATATCAAAATATATAAAATCGCATCGTCAAGAAATGGCAATCGAAATGTTAAAAAAAGGCTTTTGGATTTTATTATATTTATTAACGATTTCGACAATTATTGGTGTTATTTTCGCAGAAAAAATAATCGAATTATTATTCGAACGAGGAAATTTTAATAGTTCGGATAAATTAGAAACAGCACAAGTATTAATATATTATTTATTAGGTTTAACGATTTACGGAATTGCAAAATTATTTTCATTATGGCTTTATGCACATGAAAAAGCAATCGAAACCGCAAAAATATCAACATATTCGTTAATTATAAAAATTATATTTTCGTTTTTGTTTTTGTCATCGATTGGCGGTTCAATGGGAGCAAGTGGTTTAGCACTTTCAACAACTTTAAGCAGTTTGGCATTATTAATTTTTACAATTAATGAATTTGGTTGGGATAAATTTTATAAAATAATTAAAAACATCGAATTAATAAGATTTATAATAATTTTGTTTATATTAATAAGTTTATTATTAGAATTTAAATAATATTTATCAATCAGGAATAGCTAAATTCAAGCTATTCCGAGACTTGACCGTTGCCATATATTTTATATTTATATGTCGTTGATTTTATCAACACAAATCAACTTAACAAAAAAATAACATGCAACTTTTTTATAAAATATATTTTTGTTAAATCTTTATTAAATTAAAACTCAATTTGACAAAACCGTTTTTTTTTTACAATTTGACAGCTCGTTTTTTGACGGGTTTAGTTTTACAACGATTCCACGAAATTATAAAGAAAGGTTTAAAAAATGTTTCCTTGTAGCGGTTGCGGTTTATGTTGTCGGAATATTTCTAAAGTTCAAGAATTGAAAGATTTTGATTTAGGTAATGGAGTTTGTAAATATTTCAATTATGAGAATAATTTTTGTCTTATTTATGAAACTCGTCCAGATATTTGTCGAGTTGATAAAATGTTTGAATTGCAATATCACAAAGATTATACAAAACTTGAATTTTATAAATTAAATGCTGATGTCTGTAATTTTTTACAAAATAGTTACGGATTTGATTCGAGTTATAGAATAACAATAATTTAATAAGGAAGATTTAATGTTTTTAAATCGATTAAGTAGCAACGAGAAAGAGGCTTTTTTACAATTAGCTTATCATATTTCATATATTGATGGTGAATTTGCAGAATCAGAACAAGCAGTTATTCATGTTTATTGTGCAGAAATGGGAATCAATGATTCTGGTTACAACAAAGATAGTTTTAATTTAAATGAAATTACATCTGTGTTTGCAAAATCGCAAAGTCAAAAAATAGTTTTGATTGAACTAATGGGTTTGGTTTTTGCTGATGGTGTTTTTAGTTCAGAAGAACAAGCAGTTATAAACAGCATTTCGAATAACTTTAATATCGATAGCGAAACTGTTAATAAATATGCTGAATGGACAAAAGCGATATTGTCTTTAACAATCGAAGGCGAAAGCTTTTTTATAAGTTAAAGGGAAAATATGCCAATTCCATTTATATTAGCTGGTATTGCACTGGCGGCGGCAGGTTACGGTGTTAAAAAAGGTATCGATGCTTCGGAGAAAAACGATGAAGCAAAAAGAAGATCTCGACGAGCAAAAGAAAAATATGACGATGCAAAATCTGAACTTGACTCTAAAAACGATTCAACAAAACAAAATTTCGTTGAACTTGGACAATTAAAACTATCCGTTCTAACAAACTCTTTGCCTTTAATAGATAAGGTTCTAACTAGATGTGAATTTGGAGGAGCGGATTTGGAGAAAAAAAATCCAGACAAATTTAAGAAAATACAAGAAGAATTAAAAGAAATGCAAACTTTAACATCTTTTGCCAATTCTCTTGTTCAAGGTTCAGTTGCAGGAGTATCTACAGGAGTAGCTTTAACTATTGGAGCTTATGGATCTGTTGGTGCTTTAGCTACCGCATCGACTGGAACAGCTATCGCTGGACTTTCAAGGTGCTTGCGGCAACAAATGCAACTCTTGCTTGGTTTGGTGGTGGAGCTCTTGCTGCTGGTGGTGGTGGAATGGCACTCGGAACTGCTGTTCTTGGTGGAATCGTTGCTGGACCACTTATCGCTGTTACGGGTTTGTATATGGATTCAAAAGCCGAAGAAAATTTAACTAAAGCTAGAGAATACGAAAGTGAAGTTGATGTAGCTGTTGAAAAAATGGAAAGTAGTAAATCATATTTAGGATCAGTTGATAAGAGAATTGCTCAATTAACAAGAATTATTAAAGCAATTGATAAAAGATATATAGAAATATATAACTCTAGAAATATTCAAAATAGTTGTAATATGGAATCTTTGACTATGTTCTTTATTGTTGGTTCATTGCTAAAACAGACGATAGATATACCTATACTTGATGAAAATAAGTCTTTACATAAAGAATTTGATAGTAAAGTTTCAATGTTAAAAGAAAATCAAGATGTTAAAAATCTCAAATTATTAGAAGGTATTAACTAATGATTCTAAGTGCCGTTGGAACAAAATTGACTGGAAAGTCTATTGTTGATGTTCTTCATACAATAGCTGAAAATCATAAAATTACTGAAGAGCAACAAACAAGACGACATGAGATTTCAGCTATTAAAGATGCTACAATCGAAGCTATTAAGAATGAAAGAGAAATTATTGAAAAACTTCTTAATAAAGAATTCGACTTAAAGAATTCAAAAATAGATGAGCTTTTTGTTCGTCTTGATCAAGCTATCGAAAGTAATAATATTGAAATAGTTCAAAGTGTATTAGCTACTATTGTTTCTTTGGCTAAAGATAATCCCTTAGCTAAAGCCGTTGAATTCGCTTCATTAGCAAAACAAAAAAATAGAGGGCGAATTACATTATAATTTTTTAACGATCCAAATGTCAAAGAAATAGAATTCTAATGTAAATTAAAGAAACATCATCGCTAGATTTTAAAAATCTATCAAGTCGATGAGGTTTTCTTCTCTTCAACAAAATACACAAAAATCATAAGATCCCGAAATAAATTACAGGAGCTACCGCTTCGGGATGACAAAAATCTTCTTTTTTTTTAAATTCCACAAACATATTTTTATTATTTTTTATTAACTTATTTAATTTTAATTTATTTGAAAATGAGGCATTGAGTTATAATTCGAAAACTTCATTCCTCACGAACTTGCAAATGTGAGAAATGATCAAATCCAAAAGAAAGTGGCTGAAATTATGGCATACAAATATGAATCTGTGCTGAAATCGTTCGAATACTCGATAGCAAATTATAAAATCGTTTCTGATTTTTTACTTTCTGGTCAAATTATAAATCCAGTTGTTATGTTAAAAGTTACTGAAATCACAAAAGAATTTAAACCATCCGCAAAACCTTTAGATTGGTTTAGAATCTCTTCAACTAAAGCTTTTATTTCTGCTTTGATTAATGTTAAATTAGAAGAAAAAAATAAAAAGCTTGAAAAAATAATTACTACTTGGGCTAAAGAAGAAAATATCGACAAAACCGTGATTATGAGTGAAGTGACCAGCCATCACCTCACTCATCATACAACTTTGTTTGATGAGAATCTTATTGATTCTGGTGTCTTATTATTAAACTTAGAGCTTCTTAAACAATCAGATGACAACAAACTGCAAAAACTCTTAAAAGAAATTGGATTAATTGAAGTGAAAAAAGGTAACTTATCAGGTTCTGAAAATGGTAAAGCAATTCAAGGAACTTGGATTCATAGAGACTTAGCAATTGAATATGCTCGTTGGCTTGATCCAGAATTTTCAATCTGGATTTCAAAAAAAATCTTAGAACTTGTCAATGATGGTGTTGCTTGGAATGAAATTCGAAACACGACTAAAAAAGATTATTTGCCTCTCACAAGTGCAATTAAAAAATATGTAATTCCAGCAAACACAAAAACAAAAGCGGATATTATTTATGGACAAATTGCAAACTTTATAAATTTGCGAGTTACTCAACAAAAAGCAAAAGATATTCGCGAAGAACGACACATCAAAGAAAGCGAACTAACTCGAGATTATTTCGAAAAATTAGAATTAGATCGAATTGCAAAACTTCAAATCTTCGCTGAAATGATAATCGCTCAATTAAACATAACTGATCTAATAAAATTATCAAACATGATCGCAAACTACAAATATCAAGACTAAAAACCTAAAATAATTAAAAGATCCCGAAAAGAATTCGGGGAAGACGGGTTTTGCTTAAAAAACGGTTCGTATTAGTAATTAGCTATTTTTTTAATTTCTAATTTGTCCGTTACCATATATTTTATATTTATATGTCGTTAATTCGTTAATTCCCATTGGACCTCTGGCATGTAATTTATTTGTTGAAATTCCAACTTCGGCACCAAAACCAAAAACTCCACCATCTGTAAATCTCGTTGAAGCATTTAAATAAACACTTGAGGCATCAACTTCATTTAAAAATCGTTCAGCTGTTTGATAATTTTCTGTGATAATAGCTTCTGAATGACCAGAGCCATATCTCGAAATATGATTAATCGCCTCATGAACACTATTGACAATTTTTATATTTAATATATTTGCCAAATATTCAGTATTAAAATCTTCGTCCGATGCTTTTTTGATATCAACAATTGTTTGAGTAACACCGCAACCTTTTAATTCTGTTCCAGTTTCATCAAAACGAGCTTTTAACATAGGTAAAACCTCATCGGCAATTGGATAATCAACAAGAAGAGTTTCGGTTGCATTGCAAACCCCCGGTCGTTGAGTTTTTGCATTAATTGCAATTTCAACCGCTTTATTTAAATCAGCATCGCGATCAATATAAGTATGACAAAGTCCGCGATCGTGTTTAACAACTGGAACAGTCGAATTTTCATTTACAAAACGAATTAAACCTTCACCACCTCGAGGAATAATTAAATCAACATATTTATCTTGTTTAATTAATTGAGCGACACCTTCACGAGAACTATCAGGCAAAAGCGAAATAATTTCTCGTGGCAATCCGTGATCTTCGAGAACAGTTTGCAATAAAAGAGCAATGACTTTATTCGAATGTTCAGCCTCTTTTCCGCCTTTGAGAATTGCTACATTTCCGCTTTTGAAACATAAACCAGCTGTATCGCTAGTTACATTTGGACGACTTTCATAAATCGTAGCAATAACACCAATAGGAACAGAAACTTTTTCGATTTTCAAGCCAATATCATTTATCCAACCGTCAAGAACTCGACCAACAGGATCTCGCAACGATGCAATTTCTCGCAACGATTGAGCCATTGAATCAACTCTTTTTTTATTTAAAATTAATCGATCAATTAACGAATCTTGCAAACCATTTTCACGGGCATAATTAACATCTCGTTCATTTTCTTCAATTATCAAATCAGCATGTTTCGATAAACTATTTGCCATTTCGATTAATATTTTGCTTTTTTCACCAGCAGTCAATTGCGAAACAATTCGACTACTTTCTTTAGCTTTTTTTAAAAATTCAAGCATTTATTTAAACCTATAAATTAATATTTTTTATTATTTCGATTGATGTATCTATTTTTGGAATTTTATTAAAAATATAATTTCTGACCTCATCGATGCCATGTTTTTTTTCATTCGAAATAAAAAAAATATTTTTATTTTTATCAGATTTATTATTTTTTAAATTAGATAATTCGCGATTGGATAATTTATCAGTTTTAGTATATAAAATAATAATTTCACGATTAAGACTATTTAAATATTCGATGACACCGTTATCAAGTTCTAAATCTGGATGACGGGAATCGATTAAATAAATAAAATATTTAATATTTTCTCGTTTTTCAATAAAATCAACGAGACCTTTTTCCCAATCTTGGTGTTGAGATTTTGAAACACTTGCATAACCGATACCAGGTAAATCAACAAGAACAAACTCGCGGTAATCAATATTATTAATATTAGACGAATTATCTTTAAGCCAGACATGAAAAAAATTAATTAATTTTGTTTTACCAGGAGTATTAGAACTTTTTGCCATATCACGACGATTAACTAAACTATTAATCGTTGAACTTTTACCGACATTACTTCGTCCTAAAATAGCAAATTCAACTAAATTATAATCAGGCGATTGAGAAATCTTTGTTGCTGATTTTAAAAATTCGACATCACGAACAACAATCATTTATTATCTCCTTCTTCTTTCTTTTCGTTCTTCACGATCATTATCATCGTCATTATTATTATTTTTATCACCGACTTTAAAACTCATAACAACGGGTCGTTTATTATCACCAGCAATTTTTGCACTGCCATCTTCACCTTCAAGAGAAATTTGATTTCCTGTTATTTTTCTGCCTGTCTGAAGTTCAGTAATTTCTACTGATTTAGACAAAACATATTTTTGAGTTTTTGGAAATAAAAATACTTGTTCAGCTTTGCCGACATAAGTGCTATTTTTTTGTAAATGAATCTTAAACGAAACACCGTCTAGAAATTCATATTTAATTGGCTGGTTTTTTTTATCGAAATATATTTTTGCACTAGATGATGAAATCGTATCGCGACCTTTAGATATTTTAACTGAACCGCTAAAAATAGAAACTCGTTCTCGTTCTTTTGCTTCGAAAAAAGTGGCTTCTATTCTAATTTCTCCATCATCAAGAGCATTTAAATATGAAGATATCGCAGATACTACCAAGATTGACTTTATAAGTCTCTTCAACATAGTTTCCCTTTGTATATTATTTTTTATTTTTTGCTGATAGATTTAGATCAGAATCATTTAATAATATATCTGTATCGTTTGTATCTACATAAAAATCAGAATCAGCATCTTTAAAAGAAGCTTTTATATCATAAGCATAAATTTCTTTATTATTTAATAATACAACAAGCTCTTTACCGTTAATCTCACTGGTTTTACCAGTCCAATATAATATAAAATTATCTGGAATATAAGCATATTCATTTGGAATATCATAAATAATATTATTACATTCAATTGAACTATTATCAGAACGGTTATATTTAACATTGCCAGACAATTGAAAACCATTTTGATTATATAAAGCAGAATCGCTTGTTAGTTCTTCTTGATATTCATATTTTTTGTAGCTTAATTTTACTTTTGAGATTTCATAACGACCATCTTTATAACCCGAACCACTTTCACCCTGAAGAGTAGTAGTTAAAATATTTTCATCACCAATATCAAAAAGCTGAAAATCTTTAAAAATTATTTGTGGCACATCCGTTTGATTATTATCATTGTTTGATTCAGATAAATTTCTTTCAAGTGGTCTTAAAAAAACCAATATTATTATATTTAATATAATAGCTATAAATATAGAAACATAAAGAGTCATTGTTTATTTTTATAATAAAATTTATTATAAAACTCCTTTTGTGCTTGGAATTGTATCTTTATCTATTTTTTTCATAGCTCGTCTAATTGCAACAGCAAGAGACTTAAAAGCTCCTTCAATAATATGATGTTGATTTTTTCCACGGATCATATATAAATGAACAGATAATTTACTGTTTTGAACAAATGCTCTAAAAAATTCTTCGACAAGTTCAGTATCAAAATTGCCAACTTTTCCAGATAATGGCAGATCAAAATATAAATATGGTCTATTAGAAATATCGATTTGACATGAAATCAAAGCTTCGTCCATGACGATTTCAGCTCCACCAAATCTTTCGATAGCTCCAACAGGATATAAAATTTTTGCGAGAGCAGTGCCTAAAACAATGCCGACATCTTCAACCGTATGATGATCATCAATATGAATATCGCCTTCGGCTTGAAGATCAAGATCTAACCAACTATGTTTAGCAAAAGCTTCTAACATATGATCAAAAAAACCTACACCTGTAAATATAGAATTCTTACCATTGCCGTCAGTATCTAAAACAACTTTTATATTTGTCTCTCGTGTTTTGCGAGAATATTCAGCTTTCACTTATCTATTCTTTGCCAGCTCTAATTACTAAAAAAGCACTATCAAAATATTCTTTATTTTTTACAAATTCTCGAGCTTCTCTTTCATCTCTAAAGCCATCAATCCAAACTTTAATTTTTCCACCTTCTTCTTTTTTAATAAATTTCAAATGAGATGGCAATTTTCTTTCGTTTTCGGCAATAAATTTAATAATGCCATCTGGATTACTTGAAGATAAGATTTGAGCATAATATTTTTTGCCAGACGATGAATTATTGGATTTTTTAGATGATGTCGTTGTTTTTGAATTATAAGCATAATTATTTTGAGAAACATTTTTTGAATTTTGTTTAGAAATAGGAATATAATCTTCTTCGTTATTATTATATTTCGAACCTACACCATCGATAATTTCGATTTCTTCATCTCGAGGAACAACAACAACATTTGATATTTTGCCATCAATTTGATTATCAGTTTCGTCAATTATTCCAAGACCATCAAAACCGTTGCTAACTATTCCATTTTTTTCATCGTTATTTTTAGAACTATTATTGTTATTATTTGTTGTTTTGTTATCATTATTTAATTGAGCTTTTCGAAGAATATCATCATCTATTAAGCCATCATAACCAAGAATAATTATTTCAGATTCGACGGAACCTTTATTAACAAGATCAATTTCACTAGCTGATTTTTTAGAAAGATCGATTTCACGACCATCAACAAAAGGACCGCGATCATTAACTCTAATAATTGTGCTTTTGCCGTTATCAACATTTTTAACAAACAACATCGTATTCATTGGCAAAGTTTTATGAGCTGCGGTTTTAGCATACATATTAAATATTTCGCCATTAGCTGTTTTTTTACCGTGATAATCTTCGCCATACCAACTAGCAATACCTTTAAACTTTGTTCCAACAGGCTCTTTTTTTGGATAATACCATTTGCCATTAATTTCATACGGTGTCATTTTGTCAAATTTACTTTTGGTAGCAGGTTCTTCAGGATTATTATCAAATTTGCTACTACAACCACTAGCAAATAAAACGGCTAACACTACTGAAAAATGAGTCATTTTTTTTATATTTATATTATTTAACAATTAAGTCATCTCCTATCGTTAATTCTATGGTTCTAAGATTATTTCTTCGCATTAATGTTTTTACATCAACATCAAATTCTTTAGCAATCGAATATAAAGTATCACCTTTTCGGACTCTATATTTACTGTCCCCTCTTGTTCCTGACAAAGTTGGTTCATTATCAGCTGATCTATTTTTATAAAACGATATACCTTTGCTATTATACAAAATCGGCACATCAACTCTAGTTCCAGTTAAAATACGATCACTTGGAATTCTGTTTACTTTTTTTAATTGAGAATATCGATCATCTTTGTCATAATTTCTATAATTTTTCGAATTATAATTATTAAATTTATTAATTTCTTTAGTTATATTTCTTGATGCGACTTCTTCGGCTTCACCTTTATAAACTCGACGGGTTTTATAAACTGCTTCAAGTTCTGGAACTTTTACATACGGAATATATAAACTATATTTTTCGCCATCGGCTGGAGTGATTCCATTTAATATATGACCATTTAATCTTTGCATTTCGTCATTACTTAAATCTATACTTTGGGCGATATCCTTTAATCTTTGACCACCACTAACTCGAATAGTTGCTATCGAACGACTTCCGACACTATTTAATAAATAGCTATATTCACTATCCCAAGTTTCATCATTTGCTTCAAGTAAAGCTAATGCCAAAATTTTATTTATATAATTAATACTTTCTGTTGGTAAATTACTTCGTTTTTGATTTATCAAAACTTCAAGTTCATCTGTTCCTGCTCTATTAATTGCATTATTTAAAGCTCCTTCACCACAGTTATAAGCTATTACTGCAAGATACCATTTACCAAATCTTTGATATAAATTACTTAGATATTTTATTGCTATTTCAGTTGATCTAATAATATCGTATCGTTCATCTACGAAATTATCGACTCTAAGACCATATAATCTTGCGGTTGAAGGAATAAATTGCCAAATTCCAGCGGCTGCTCTATTTGATAAAGATTCTGTATTTAAACTTGATTCTGTAATTGCTAAATATAAAAATTCATCAGGCACAGAAGATTTATTTAATATTTGTTTAATACTTGGTAAAAATACATCAGCTGATTTCATTGCCTGTAAAACATATTTAATATGCTTATTTCTTTTATATTTATCTAATACTTGGAATAATGCTGGATGTCTTATATAACTTGGTTTTACATCGAACTTTCTTAATATTAAAGCTTGTTTCTGAAAATCGTCTCCAAAATCAAAACTATTTCCAATTAAACCAACTGGAAACATATTAAAAATTAATAAAACTATTAATCTAAACATCTATTTTATTTTAAATAGTTGTTTTGCATTAGCTGTTGAAATTTCAGCTATTTTTTGAGGTGATTGTTTTAATAATTCTGATACTTTGTTGAGAACTAACGATGTGTATTTTGGTTCATTTCTTTCACCTCTATGTGGATGAGGTGTTAAATAAGGAGCATCAGTTTCTAAGACTAATTTATTTAACGGAATCCTTGGCAAAATATTTATTAATTTTTTTGCATTCGAAAAAGTAATTACTCCGCCTATGCCAAAATAAAAATTATGAGATGCTAACGATAACAAAGTTTCATCGGCATTGAAACAATGCAAAACTCCACCGACCTCATCAGCTTTTTCTTCCAAAAGAATATTTTTTGCATCTTCACTTGCATCACGAATATGAACAATAAGAGGTTTTTTTAATTTTTTAGCGATACGAATTTGTTGTTTAAAAAGTTCTTTTTGATTAGCAATTTCTTTTTGCTTGGCAATCTCATTTTCAGGCAAACGATAATAATCAAGTCCGCATTCACCGATTGCAACATTTTTAATATGAGAAGCATTAATAAAAATATTTTCATTACCATCCCAATCTTTCATATGATATGGATGAATACCAACAGCAAAATAAATACCATTATGATTATCAGATAGAGAAATGGCTCTTTTTAGATCGCGAGGATCAGCACCGGGAATAATCCACCTTGTTACACCGTTTTCTATACTTTGCTGAAGAATGGTCTCCAAATCCGCATGAAATCGATGATTATCAAGATGAGTATGAGTATCTATGACCATACTATTAACCTTTCTTGAATAGATATATCTGAAATCATATCTAAATAAAAGTGAAAGAAAAGTTAAAATAACTAAAAGATATATTTAAATCTTTGTCATAAATTTATTTTATATTAAAAAACAATAGATAATAAAAAAATTAAACAATAAACGATAAATAATTATAATTTAAAATATATTTTTAAGAACCACAAAGACCAACGATATATTTTGCATATCTGCCCTTGACTTTATCTTTTTCTTTTCTTTCGGCTTTTGCATATTCTTGGGAAAGACATTTTGATTGACCTTCTTGTTCTGATGTCAAAGATAAATCACATTCAAGATTTTTAAAGGATGTTCTAAAACTTTGTATTTTTTCGAAGAGTTCTTCAATTGAAGATGCAACATGAGAAACATGAAATACTCCATTATCAAAATGAAATAAATATACACCAATATCGCATTCTATTGAACATTTCATAAATGGATTTTTATTCGAAAGCTCGATATCCAATAAATGAAGACTTTTTCGTTTTGAGGGACTTAAAGAACCGTAATATTTGAGATCACATTTAACAATCGATATTTTGGAATCATTTAATTGCTCCTATTTTTAAGTTACATTTAAAATATTATTATTTTTAAGAAACTTTTTGGAATCAAAAAAAAATATACATAATATAAACACAACTTATTTTAATAGTGATTTATTTTATAAAACCTCATCAAACAATTAATTAGCATCGATGAGGTAATTAAAAATTATTAAATATGCTACACTTAACTAATAAATATTAACTAAAGGAATACAAATGTATGTAAGTTCAAGAATTGCATGTAAAGAGTTAGGAGTCCATCCAAACACACTCCGAAACTGGGCTAAAAAAGGAAGCATCGACTTTATAACCACTCCAAATCGTCAAAGAAAATTTAATACTTCGAATATTTTAAAAAAGCTGAAAAAAACAACAATTGGATATTGTCGGGTTAGTTCAGCAGAAAAACAAGACGATTTAAATAGACAAGTCGAAACTATGCAAATCACACACCCAAAAGCGGAAATCATTACAGATATCGAAAACGAAAACAACCTGAAAACAATTTTGGACAGAAGCCTTAAAGGCGAAGGTATCACACTTGTGGTTACTGATCGAAATGGACTCGATATCGTTGAATGGCTTATCTCAAGAAATGGTGGCAAAATCGTTGTTCTCGACAAGTCTATTAAATAATTAAAGATTAATTATTCGCAATAAGACCAAAAGCCTTCGTTTTTAAGAACTTTGTTAAATATTGTTGTTGAATCTGTTGTGCCGTTTATTTTCCAAACACCACTTGCACCGCCTGTAAATTTCCAGCTAACAACTGGTTGTTTTGGTGCTGTAACATTTGTATCACAAACGATAAATTGAGTTGGCACTTCGATATTTGTTCCAATCAGATTCCAGCCAGAATTTGTAATAACAATTTCACCAGGTCGTAACATGTTGTTTGAAAACGGTTGAAACGGAATAGCTAAATTCATTTCTCGAGCTGATTTAACCCAAATACCTTGATCTGCTTTAACATTTTGATTTATATTGACATTCCAATTTTTATTAACAGAATCAAAAGTATAAACCGCTAAGATGTTTGGATTCGGATTTGACGAACTGTTATCGTCATAAGCTACAAGATTCCAACCTTTTTTAAGTTTAAGTAGTGAATATGTGTTATCGATGTTAATTGCATAACCGTCAATTCCACCTGTTGAATCGTAACCTAAAAGAGCTTGATCTGGATAAGTTTCACCTGCTACAAAGATTTGACCGTCATTTAAAACTGTAACAGCTTCGGCACTTGTTATATTAAGCTCGTCTCTATTTTCGAAAATTCTATCACCTGAATCAAGAGAAAAATCAGGATTATAAATATCTAAAAATACATTGTTGTTAGAAACATGTTTTCCAGCGATATATATTTTTCCGATCTTGAGTCATACAGTTTGATTTACCGCAACCATCACCAAAACTATTGTTTGCAACCCAGATATTTAAAGTTTTTCCATGTGCATTAACAACTTTTCTACAAGTTGCATTAACATCACCACCATACTTAGAAGGATTTAAAAATACTTTTGTCATACCTTCATAGTCAGCTGTTTTTGGACTTGCAATCCCATTAAACAGTGGATCACTTGTTTGTTTTATTGGCTGTTTGCCAATAAATTTTTCAGGATTGTTATTAAACTCTGTGATATGAGCTGGAATGTAATTTAAATCATCGATCATTTTTGGTTGTTCAATTGGTGTCGTGTTTAAATTAACATTTGGAGCTGTTTTATTCGAAACGACTTTTGGAGCAGTTGTTAAGTCTGTGTCATTTGTATTTGTAAAAAGAACATAAACATCTCGAACTGATGTTTTTTAGATCTAATTTTACTTTGACAGTTGAACCGCTATTAACAATATAAGCATCAGAAACAGCAGAACCTGAAATTAAACTTGAACTTGTTTGAATATTAACAAATTGATCGAAATTACCAGTATTTGAATTTTCTACCTCATCAGTTATATTTCCATCGTTGTTAATAGTTATGTTAATCGAATTATTGCAATTTTGACAATTTGCTCTATTTTCTTCGACGATCGTATCATTGATTTCATCTGATAATAATTTATCGTTGATTGGATTTGTGTTGCAATAAGTCCAAAAGCCTTCATTTTTGTAAATTGTCTCAAATGTTGATAAGGTCGTTTTGTTGTTCATCAACCAAGTTCCATTACTAAATTTCCAAGTAATTTCAGGAGCTGAACCGTTATTGCACATAATCATTTTTGTTGTTGTGTTGATATTTGTGCCAAGAAGATTCCAACCTTTAGCAGGAACATTTATATAATTTGGCTTAAGAACAGAAGAGGCACCAACTCGTTGAATTGGAATTTCCCATTTAATATCTTTTGTAGCTTTAATCCAAGCACCTTGATAATATCTTAACGGTTGAGAAATATTATCATCCCAAGTATAAGAAATACTATCAAAAGTATAAACACGATTAATATTTGGATGTTTAAATTCTTTTGTATTGTCAATCGAAATTAAATTCCAACCTTTTTTTAAATTAAATAGTGCAAAACTGTTATCTATGCTTTTTGCATAACCGTCAATTCCACCAGCTGAATCAGAACCAAGAATAGCCTGATTTGGATAAGTTTCACCAGCTACAAATATTTGACCATCATTTAAAACAGTAAAATTTTCAATCGAAGAAATATTAAAATCTGAATTTTCGACTAATAAATCGCCAATATTATTTGTATATGATAAATTACTATCAAGAACTTTTAAAAATATATCGTCGCCAATTTTTCCAGAAATATATAATTTGCCGACCTCATCAACTGTAAAAGAACTAACAGAAGAATTATTATCGTTAATTAAAGCTTTGATGTTATTTCGAGAACCATCTGAACTATTAAAATCAGCAACAAAAATAGTTTTATTATTATCGATGTTGTAATCGCCTAATATATAAACACGATCATTTTTTGGAGAAAGAGAGACACCTGAAATATTTATAACATGAGAACTATTAACTTCATTGCTATTAAATATCATTTTGGTAAATTGTCTTGAACCAGATTCGTTATATTTAACTAAAAAACCATTTTGAGAAGCTGAATTTGTTTTAAGCACATTAATATCAAAGTCATTTTTATATAAATTGCCTGTTGTTGTTCCAGCTACAAAAATGCCATTTGTTCCATAAGCAACAGCAGTTGCATTTTCAACTGAATTTGAAACAGTTCCGTCAAGTTGTCGTGTCCATGATTCAGCACCAGAAATAGAAGCTTTTTGAATTAATGCACTTATAGAATTATCTTTTGTGATTTTGCCAGTAGTTACTGTTTTCGCAACATTTGTAACAGTTCCAAAGATACCGTTTGTTGAACCAACAAGAACCATATTTTTTCCATCTGGACTAATTGCAACATTATTTAATATATCATTTGCTTTTATTATTGTGTTGTAATCAGTCCCAGCTTTTGTTGATATTGTTGATATTGCTCCTGTTGTTACAGAAATTGAAGTTGTCCAAATATCTTTTGCGGTTGTTGATGAGGTAGCAGTTGTAAAAGATGTTGAAGCATTTGAATCACCAGCTAAATATAAAGTTCCATTTCCAGCAGATGAACCTTTAATATATTTCATGGATTTAATTCGATCGTCTCCAGCTCCACCTGTTTGAGTTTTCCAAAGTTCTTGCCCATTTTTATCGTATTTAATTACAAAAATATCGTTAAAACCTTTGTTTATAACTGTTGAAACTGAACCTGTTGTTTCACCAGCTACAAATATATTGCCTAATTCATCATTTGCAATAGCTGAAATATTTTCTGAACCAGTTGAACCAAATTGAACAGAAAAATCACCAGCAAAAAGCGAAGATGAACTTAGCAAAGAAGCAACAACTATCGATAATCGATTTGTTTTGCCCATTTTATTTTTTCCTACTTAATTAAAATATTAGACTTACTTATTGCAAATCTTATAAACATATCGACTTTTCAAAAAAAAAAAAATAAAAAAAAAGAGGTAAATTAAGTATCTTACAAAATTAATTTTAATAATTTTGCAAGATTGTGAAGTAGATTTATTTGAAATTAATTTTTCATGTGTGATCGCATTTGAGCTATTTTTTCAAGTCGTTGATTCGAAATAAAAGGATCTAATTTTTTTATTTCACCAATTTTCCGTGAATCAAGTTCGTAATAAAAATAGCCTGTTAATTCTTCGATTTTTATTTTTAAATAAATGTTCCATCTTCCAGCTTTATTAAATTCGAAATTTACATTTTCATTGATGAATTTTTTATCTAAAGTTACTGTTTCTGGTCTAGTCAAAGAAATATCAAATTCAGCTTTGTTATTAATTTTTTCGTTGCCAGAATAAATATTAAAATTAACTTCAACTTTATCGTTAGAAAAATTAATAATTTCTGGTTTAATTTGAAATTTTTGTTGAAAAGCTGTTTGATTTAATAAAATTTCGTTGATATTTTTATCAGTAACATGATAATTATTTAAATATAAATTAGAATCTTGAACTGGATTTTCGATTGCAACTTTTATTGTCATTGACGAAGCAATAATAGAACCAAAAATCATTAAACTAATCGTGTGAGGCCAATAATTTTTAGCGATCATTTTTTCTCCAAGTTCGTAACAATAAATAACCAAGAGCTATAAAAATAATCGAATAAAAAATTGCTCGAATAATATTTAAAACATATTTATTACTGTTGCCGACACTATTTTCTAGAACTATTTGTTTATGTTCAGCTATTTGTTCAACGATATCAGCGAAACCATTAAATAATGCAACACTATATTTTTCTCGAGGATCTATTTTTATTTTTTCTCCAAGAATTGGCAAAATTGTGCCTACCCAAGGATATGGACTTAATATTTGTTCTTTATCGAACATTGTCAAAACATCAGGCGATGCGACGATATCAACTTTTTGTTCATTTTCGGCAAAAGTTAAAATAACAGCTTGTTTATTAGCTTGAGTAAATTTATCTAATTCTTCGGCACCGATAATATTTAAATTGCGATTATTCGTTGTTTTTAAAATTAAAATATGAGCTGAAACTCCAGTTTTTGCCAAAAGTTCAGTTCCAATTTTTTCGATGCTTTCATGAAATTTTTGATTTAATGAAATTTCATCTTTTATAATAACTTCACCAAACAAAAAAGAAGACATTACCGAAGCAAAAATTAATAAATATTTTGCTTTATATTTTGTAATATTAATAGTCTTCGTCCTCGGAATCATTATCGTCGTCATCTTCGTATTCACTATCATTAGAATCATAATCATCGTCATCATATTTTGATGGAGTGTCATAATTTGATTCGTCGTCATCGATCTCTTCGTCGTCATCGATCTCTTCGTCGTCATCTGTTTCATCATTATCTTGATCATTATAATTTGAATTATAAAAAAACAGTTCATCATTTAATAAAATATTATTTAACATTTTTTCTCCGAATTTAACTTGATTATATTTTTGCAATTGCTTCTATTTCGATAAGAGCATTTCGTGGAAGAACTTTAACACCGATTGTGCTTCGAGCAGGTTTATGATCTCCGAAATATTTTGCATAAATCGAATTTGCTTTTGAAAAGTCATCCATATTTACTAAAAACATTGTTGTTTTTACAACTCGATCTAATGAACTTCCACCTGCTTCTAATAAATTTTTTAGATTTGTTAAAACTTGTTCAGCTTGAATTTCAACATCTGTATTGTCTAAGAATTCGCCATTTGGTTTAAGAGCAATTTGTCCAGAAGTGAAAATCATATTTCCTGTTTGAACTGCTTGAGAATAAGGTCCAATCGCTTTTGGAACATTGTCAGCTTGAATAAAATTTAGACTCATAAAATTTTCTTTCTAAATATTTTTGTTTATTTTTGAATTTGTGGTTCGTGAAAATTTTAACATGAAAATTTTTAATCAATCAATTATTTAATAAATCTTGTCTTATTCTAAAACTGAAATGTTTTATTTCTCGATAAAATTACATGTTATATAAAAAATAGGAATATTAGATGTTTATTCGGGATATTACAGAATTAGAGAAGAACAGCATTAATATTTTAAAAGAATTAGATGTCGATAAAGGAGCTCATACGATTTTGAGCCGTAAAATGAAAACATATCTTCTTCATATTTCTGATCTTAATGTTTTTGGAGCAAATATTTTAAAACAAGATGCTCTTTCGATTGGAGCCGATCTTGCCGTTCCAAAAGATACGATTACATGTTCTGTTAAAAAAGTTGATGCCGTTTTAATCGCAACTTATAGACAATTAGAAACTCTTTCTAAAAAAGAGCTTGTTCAACCTTTTGGTTTAAAAGATGTCGCAAAAGAGCTAAAAAATTTCTTAAAAGCTTATAGATTTCAAGATTTTGAACCGTCATTAATGGGTGTTTTAAATATTAATTCTGATAGTTTTTTCGAAGGTAGTCGTTTCAAAAAAAGTGAAGTTTTAAAAAATGCCGAACGAATGATTAAAGATGGTGCAAAAATTTTAGATTTTGGTGCTGTTTCAACTCAACCAAATAGCAAAGCAATTAGCGAAGATGATGAATTTGATCGAATAAAAAATGTTATCGATGTTTTATATTTAAATAAAATTCATGAAAAAGTTGAATTAAGTATCGATAGTTATACTCCGAAAGTTATCGATTATGCTCTTTCACATGGTTTTTCGATTGCTAATGATATTACTGGTTTGCGAAACGATGAGGTCGCAAAAGTTGTTGCAAAACATAATGCAAAAATCGTAATTATGCATATGCAAGGAGTTCCTGAAACAATGCAAGATAATCCTCAATATGGCGATGTCGTTCGTGATGTTTATCGATTTTTTCAAGAAATGATCGAAAAAGCAAAACGATTTGGCATAAAAGAAGAAAATATTATTCTTGATGTCGGTATCGGTTTTGGCAAAAGTTTGCAACATAATATTTCGTTGCTTCAAAGTTTGCAGACTTTTGCTACTTTTGGATTACCGCTTCTTGTTGGAGTTAGTCGAAAATCATTAATTGATCATATTATTCCAACTCCAATTGAAGAACGATTACCGGGAACTCTTGCATTACATCAAAAGGCACTCGAAAATGGAGCTTCGATTTTGCGAGTTCATGATGTTCGCGAACATAAACAGATGGTCGAAATCTGGAAAGCATTTCACAAAGTAGGAGAATTACATGCAAATGACTAAAGAATATTTTTTAAATCATTCACCAATCGAATTTCATTTTGCTCAAAATAATAAAGATTTCGTTGTCGAAGAAGTTCCTTTATATGAATTTAGTGGCGAAGGCGAACACCTCATCTTAAAAATTAGAAAACGAGATTTGACGACTTGGGAAATGATCTCGATAATTTCTAAAAAATTAGGTATAAAAGATCGAGAAATTGGCTATGCTGGAATGAAAGATAAAAACGGCATGACAATGCAATATATTTCAGTTCCGCGAAAACTTGAAGCCAAATTAGATAATTTTGACGAAAAAAATATAAATATTTTGTCTCGAAATTATCATAATAATAAAATAAAATTAGGTCATTTAAAAGGCAACAAATTTTTTGTCAGATTAAAAAAAGTTAATCCGACTTCGGCTTCGATGATAAACGGAGCAATCGAAAAAATAAAAGAGTTCGGAATTCCTAATTTTTTTGGTTATCAACGATTTGGCAATGATGGCGATAATTTCGAAATTGGCAAAAAAATCGTCAATGGCGAAATTGAAATGCGAGATCCTTCTAAAAAACGACTATTTATAAATGCTTATCAAAGCTATTTATTTAATAATTGGCTTTCGGAACGAATTAAATTAGGTCGTTTAATCGATGGTTTTTCGGCAAAAGAATTACCAAAAGTTTTCGAAACTTTAAATTTAAAATTTGAACATCCAGATATTTTAAAAGCACAAATTCATCCGTTTAAATTATTGGTCGGCGATGTCATGTTGCATTATCCACATGGCAAAGCTTTTAATATTGATCGTGAAAAATTTGCCGATGAGGTCGAACGATTTATGAAACGGGATATTTCACCGTCAGGTTTATTAATCGGAAATCGAACGATAAAAGCTTTGAATGATGCATCGATTTATGAAAAAGATTTATTTGATCTTGGTGAAAACTTAGACGGCGAACGAAGATATGCTTGGATTTTTCCAGAAAATTTAAGTGGCAAATATCGCGAAGAAGAATTTTGGTATGAATTAAATTTTTATTTACCAAAAGGCAGTTATGCAACAAATTTATTAGAAGAAATCGCAAAAAGAGAGTTAATATAATATGCAAATTTATATCGAAACTTTCGGTTGTGCAATGAATCATAAAGACAGCGAAAATATTTTAGCGATATTAAAAGAAAAACGAAATGCCGTTCAAACAGATAAAATTCAAGAAGCTGATTTAATAATTATAAATACATGTTCGGTTCGAGAAAAACCGATTCAGAAATTATTTTCGGAATTAGGCAGTTTTAATGCTATTAAAAAAAATGGTGCAAAAATCGGAGTTGCAGGTTGCACGGCTTCGCATTTGGGACGAGAAATTATTCAAAAAGCTCCATATGTAAATTTCGTTCTTGGTGCTAGAAATGTTTCGAAAATCGATGCAATTCTTGATAAAAAAGGTGCTGTCGAAATCGATATTTCTAATGATGAATCGCTTGAATTATATCCGTCGTCGCCAGTTTCGAATTTTCGAAAATCGATAAATATTTCGATTGGTTGCGATAAACAATGCACTTTTTGTATTGTTCCTTTTACTCGCGGTGAAGAGATTTCGATTCCAGCTGATTTAATTATTAACGAAGTTCAAAAAGCGGTTGAATCTGGAGCAAAAGAGATTTTATTATTAGGTCAAAATGTTAATAATTATGGTCGCAGATTTTCTCAACCTCATCGAGATATTAATTTCACGGCATTATTAAAAGCAGTTTCGAAAATAGACGGGCTTGAACGAATAAGATTTTCTTCGCCACATCCGTTACATATGGATAATAAATTTATTGAAGAATTTGCAAATAATCCAAAAATTGCAAAAGGAATTCATGTTCCATTACAAAGTGGTTCGAATAAAATATTAAAAATGATGAAACGAGGTTATAATCGAGAATGGTTTATTGATCGAATTGAAAGAATTCGACGAGCTGTTCCTGATGTTGCAATTTCGACTGATATTATTGTCGGTTTTCCAGATGAAAGCGATAGCGATTTTAACGACACGATCGATATTTTAAATCGGGCAAAATTTGAGCAATTATTCAGTTTTAAATATTCGCCACGACCTTTGACGGAAGCAAAAGATTTTAATAATCAAATTATCGATGAGGTCGCTTCAGAACGATTAATTATTTTGCAATCAACTCATCAAAAAATCATGGAAGAATTGGCAAAAGAGCGAATTAATAAAATTTATTCGGTTTTATTTGATACTTTTGATGAAAATAGTGGCTGTTTAATCGGTCGAACTTCAAGCGGTCTTTTGGTTAAATCTCGAGGCGATATTTATAATTTGGGGCAAATTCGAAATGTAAAAATTATCGAATCGATGCGAACTCAAATGAAAGGTGAAATAATTTAAATGGTTAAAATAGAATTTTTAGGACCAATTAATCGAGAAGCTGAATATTTTAATATTAAAAATTTAAATGATTTAGCTGAAATTTTAAAAAATGACAGTGAATTAATTGATTGGCTTGAGAAATCAGCAGTTGCAATAAATGGTAAATTAGTTTTTGATAGAAATATCGAATTAAAAAGTGGTGATGTCGTTGCGATTTTGCCACCTGTTTGCGGAGGTTAAAATAAAAAATTAATCATGGAATTATATAAAAATGGTTTAAATGTTCCAGAAATTTTAACTCGCTGGTATGAATCTGAAAAATTATTAAATTATGGAGCTTTTATTCCGTTTGTCGGAATCGTTCGCGATGAAAATAATATTTCAGGTTTAAGTTTTGATGTTTATGAACCATTGTTAAAAAATTGGTTTGAAAATTGGGTTTCTCGAGCAGAAAAAGATGGTGCAAAATTAAAATTTGCTCATTCGATCGGTGATGTTTTGGTTCATGAAAGTTCGTATGTTTCAGCTGTTTTATCACCAAAAAGAGAAGTTGCTCTTAGATTAATTGTTGAATTTGTTGAAGATTTTAAAGCAAATGCACCAATTTGGAAATATGATTTAATCGATAGCAAACGAATTTATGCTGAATCAAGAAGCAAAAAAATTATAGGAAGTGGCTTATTAGCATGAAAATATTAGACGAAAATGTAAAAAGTAGAACAGGGCTTGTTTCGATTGTTGGGCGACCAAATGCAGGAAAAAGCACATTGTTAAATTGGCTTTTAGGTGAAAAAATAGCGATTGTTTCGCATAAAGCTAATGCAACTCGAAAACGAGTTAATGCAATTGTTATGCATGGCGAAGATCAAGTCGTTCTTGTTGATACTCCCGGTATTCATCAACGAGAAAAATTATTAAATCAGTTTATGCTCGAAGAGGCTTTAAAAGCTATTGGCGATTGTGATTTAATTTTATTTCTTGCTCCGATTACGGATTCGACAAAAGATTATGAGCATTTTCTCGAATTAAGTAAAAAACCGCATTTTTTATTATTAACAAAAAGCGATGAGGTCTCAAATGGGGCAATTCTCGAATCGATAACGAAATATCAAAAGTTTTCAGATAAATTTCTTGAGTTAATTCCTGTTTCGACAAAACGAGGCATCGATCGAGAATATATTTTAAAAACGATCGTGAAATATTTGCCAGTATCTCCGCATTTATATAATCCTGAAGATTTAACGACTGAACATTTACGAGATATTTATCGCGAATTTATTCGTGAAGCAATTTTTGATGGAACTAGCGATGAAATTCCATATGAAAGCGATGTCGTAATCGATAAAGTCGAAGAAATTTTTGACGACAATAAAATCGATAAAATTCATGCAACGATAATTGTCGAAAAAGAAAATCAAAAAGCTATGTTAATTGGCAAAAATGGTTCGGGCTTAAAAAGAATTGGACAAAATGCAAGAGAAAAAATCGAAGAATTAATTAAAAAGAAAATTTATTTACAGCTTTTTGTTTCTGTTAAACGAGGCTGGTCAAAAGATAAAAAATCGTTAGAACAATTTGGATATATTTTTTAATTAAACAATAATTAGCAAACTTGTTATTGGAATCAGGAACGATTAAAAATTAGATCGTTCCTTGGAAAAATTGCTTATATAATCAAAGATATTAATTTGATAAATTAATATCTTTTAATTCTTCGGAACTACAACTTAATGGACGAACATAATCTTGACCATTTACTTTTCCAAGTTCTTGGTAATAAAGATACATTTCTTTTGTTGCTAACTCGTCAAATTGCCATTTTGCTAAGTCTGGAGATCTGTCTTGATTTTCTGTTATTGAGCTACTAGCATTTTGAAATGCTGTAATAGATTGATTAGTCTCTTTATTTGAAAATATTGTCAATTTACCCAAATTCATCATATTAGCAGAATCTATAATTATTCCATCTCTTTGACGAACACATCCTACAAAAATCGATAAACCGCCAATACAATATTTATCTTTATTATATGGATCATACCTACTATATGAAGGAGCTGATGCTGTCATGCATTCAGAATAACTTTTACATTCTTGTTCGTTCATTGTATAGCAATCAACAGTTTCTCGATCAACCATATATGGAGATATACCTACACTTAAAGGAGTATTGTTTATATATTGAGAACAATCATTGATAGCTGTCCAAACACCAATTTCACCTGCAAATCTTACTCCAACAATATTTTCAGGAGCTACATATTTTGTTACACCATCAATCTCTTTTGGTTCAACATGTTGTTCCCAACATTTGCCATCAGCCAAAACAACTGTTTCAGTTAAATATGTCAGAGTTCTATTAAGTTCTACATTATCGATATAACTTGTCGTATTAGTTGTATTTTTGTCGCTGTTACATCCGCTTAAAGCCAGTGCTAAAAAAATATATGTGTATTGTTTCATTATTTTGATAGATTAATATCTTTTAATTCTTCGGAACTACAACTTAATGGACGAACATAATCTTGACCATTTATTTTTCCAAGTTCTTGATAATAAAGATACATTTTTGTTGTTGCTAACTCGTCAAATTGCCATTTTGCTAAGTCTGGAGATCTATCTTGATTTTCTGTTATCAAGTCACTAGTCGATTGATGTGCTGTAACAGATTGACTAGTCTCTTTATTTGAAAATATTGCATAATGACTAAACTTTTCTGCATCGAGTGTGAAAGTAAGAGCATGCATATCTTTTTGACGAACACATCCTATAAAAATCGATAAACCGTTATAACAACTTTTTTCATTATTATATGTTTTAAACAACATATGATCATTAGATGAGACAATTGAACACTCGGAATAACTTTGACATTCTTGTTCATTCATTGTATAGCAATCAACAGTTTCTCGATCAACCATATATGGATACATACCTACTCTTAAAGGATTATTGTTTATATATTGAGAACAATCATTGATAGCTGTCCAAACACCAATTTCACCTGCAAATCTTACTCCAACAATATTTTCAGGAGCTACATATTTTGTTACACCATCAATCTCTTTTGGTTCAACATGTTGTTCCCAACATTTGCCATCAGCCAAAACAACTGTTTCAGTTAAATATGTCAGAGTTCTATTAAGTTCTACATTATCAATATAACTTGTCGTATTAGTTGTATTTTTGTCGCTGTTACATCCGCTTAAAGCCAGTGCTAAAAAAATATATGTGTATCTTTTCATTATTTTTCCTATTGATTAAGTTCATTTAAGGATATTGAAAGTATATTACCCCCCCCCATTAAGTTAAGCTTAAGGTGATTAAATATTAAATTATAATAAATATATTTATATTTTATAAAACTAATATTTAGATATTTTAAAAAAAGTTAATCAAAAAGCTATGTTAATTGGTAAAAACGGTTCTGGTTTAAAAAGAATTGGACAAAATGCAAGAGAAAAAATCGAAGAATTAATCAAAAAGAAAATTTATTTACAGCTTTTTGTTTCTGTTAAACGAGGCTGGTCAAAAGATAAAAAATCGTTAGAACAATTTGGATATGTTTTTTAAAACTCCTTTTTTTTAGACATAATCAATCTCCATAATATTATAAAATTATTTTTAATTAATTAGAATTTATGGAGAAATAATTAATGGAAAATGTTCAATTATTTTTAGATTATGCAAATATACAGTCAATCGCAAGACAATTAAATTATGTAATAGATTATAAAGTTTTATTAAATGACATTCTTGTTTCAGTTGATGAAGGTCGCTTTTTAACTGGGGCTGTTGCCTATGTTCCTAAAGATCCTCGATCTGAACATTCAAGAGATCGAGAAATTGAAGCTCTATGGAATAGCGGTTTTCTTGTTCATTCAAAAGTTGGCACAATCGCAGGTAATAGCTATAAATGCGATTTCGATGTTGAAATATCAATGGACATTATGAAAGTCGCTCATACATCTAAACCTGATATTATCGTTATTGTTTCTGGTGATAGCGATTTCGTTCCTCTTATTAAAGAATTACGACAAATGAGCATTCGTGTTGAAGTTGCCTCTTTTCGTAATAATCTTTCTAGACATCTTCAACAAGTTGCTTCTGGTGTTATTTTCTTAGAAGAATATTTTGAAAATAATTATGATGTCGATGAAAACGATAACGAAACTGACAACATTAACGATAATGATGACGATCTAGATAATTCAGATTCAACATTTGATCCGTATGGCGATAACAAAAATATTAATAACGATGACGACGATGAGGTATATCCTTATCGTAGAAAATAATTAAATAATAAATTAAGGATAAACATAAATGGGTGGTGTTCCACATTCTGATCAGTTTCAAAATAAACAAAATAACAGTTCAAATAAATTACCTGCGATCTTTTTTTGGACTGGACAATATATCGAATATAGAAACTTTGATTCTAATTTGACTTTTCAGCAAATTGTTTCAAAGGTTTTTGTGAAAAGCGAATTTGAGAAAACAGCTGACTTTTATCAACGAACTGCAAGAGAACGAGAAAAATATCTTAATAGCTATTTGGGAAATCAAATGGTTGAAATGAAATACAATGCTGACAAAGAAACTTTTTCAGTTTCGATTAATAAATCTTTGCATTTTAAAATCAAGATTCCTATTAATTCAGCAGAATATTTTAAATCAAGTGTAAAATATTTTTCTGTTGGTTTTGATCAAAGTTATAACATTGTTGAGATTACAGCAAATTACAGTTATGACAATTACAAAGCTTTTGATTTTAAAAATAGCTGGTTTCACGATTTGCAAAAAGCAAAAGCTGAAAAACCAGAACAAATCAAACAAAAATTAAAGCAATTTGATCAAAAATTATTAGATCAAAATCGAGCAAAAAATGCTTTAGTACAAAATCTTGGAGGTATGATTGACCTAGGAGTCGCGGAAGCGATGGGGTCGAAAAGCCTTCAAGATGAGGTAAACGCCATGGTCGAAAAGACCTTGAAAAAAGCCCTTAAAAGAGGCTTGCGGTAAAAATATGGACTGGGATGCCATGAGTGGCGGACCAACTTTAGACGAATTAAAAACATTAATTGACAAAAATGCAACTTTGAACAATGCAGATGGCTATAGACTTTATATCAAGAAACCTTTAAGTTTCGTTACAAAAGCTTCTTGGTATTGGACTTCCAACTATATACGACAGTAACTCCTATAAGGTTGTTCATTTCCTTCATGTGAATGGCAGTTGGAGTCATCAGGCTGATGATAGTTTAGTTTTGTGTGTCCGAGACCTATGAGTTTTTGACTTTTAAATAAAGCTAGAAATTCGTAGATCTCGTTAGACACGGCTTTTTGCCGTGGCTAGACCAAACCACAAATAATTTTGAATAGTTAATTTTCAATTTTGAATTAAATTAACCATCGAAAAATAGCGGAGCTTCGATTCGTCATTCCGTGCTTGACACGGAATCTAAGAAATTTATTTTTTATTCGATTGAGTTTTTTATAAGTTCGATGAGGTTTGTATTTTTATATTTTGATATATCTTCGCCGTTGAAAGCCCGTTTTATTAAATCAGGTCGGTTTAGCTCTTTTATTTGATAAATTGGTAAATAAATCGCTTCACGATCTGAACCGCCGTTGAGATGAAAACCTAACAAATTTTCACCGCCGTTTGAAGATGTATAAAAATTGTCTGGTGTCCAAGCGACCCATTCGCCCGTTGATGAGAAAAATAGCGAAACTTGCGGATTCATATTTTTTGATATTTTTGATAAATCCCAAACTTTGATA
>JASKOM010000013.1 GCA_030152305.1 Campylobacterota bacterium | reverse complement strand
TATCAAAGTTTGGGATTTATCAAAAATATCAAAAAATATGAATCCGCAAGTTTCGCTATTTTTCTCATCAACGGGCGAATGGGTCGCTTGGACACCAGACAATTTTTATACATCTTCAAACGGCGGTAAATCGCTTATCGGTTTTCACATAAATAACGGAGCAAATCAAAGTGCAAAATATTTATCAGTTGATAAATTCAAACCGTTTGAACGACCCGATTTAATAGCAAGAGCAATCGAAGGTGAAAACTTAAATAAATATGCCCGTGAAATCAATCTCGAAAAATTGCTAAATGGCGGTTTGCCTCCAACCGTTCGAATCGCCGATTATTCGAAATTGAACAACGAATCATCGTATTCAATAAAAATAGGTTCATATCAATTTGTAATTTTCAAAAACCTATTTTTAGATTGGAAATCAGTAAAATCATTCTGTTCAGAATTATCTTTCGAAGGTTATTCAGATTGGAGATTACCAAATAAAAATGAATTAATAATAATCGCAGATAAAGCTAATCTCATTAATAAAGATGATAGAAAATATTTTTGGTCAAATTTGGAACACAGCGAAAATAAAAATTTTGCATGGCGAATTTATTTGGTTGATAAATACGGCTATTTTGGAGAAAAAACTTCAGAAATTAATGTTATGTGTGTTCGATAACAGGCTGTTTAAATCAAAGAGAATTACAAATAGTTTATAATTTTTAAATAGCTTTTTTATTAGCTAATATAATTTACAAGGAGTTTTCTCTTGAAGCATTTTTACAGTTCGTTTATCGTAACTATTATTGGTTTAACGATATCTTTTTATTATCAAAGTTGGGCTGGTTTATATATAACAGTTCTTCTTGCTGTTCTTGAAATTTCATTGTCGTTTGATAATGCCGTTGTTAATGCAAAAGTTCTTGCAACAATGGAACCAAAATGGCAAAAAGCTTTTATTTATGTCGGTATGCCAATTGCCGTATTTGGTATGAGACTGTTTTTTCCTATTTTAATTGTTTCAATTGCTGGAAATATGGGTTATTATGAAACTTTTGATTTAGCTTTGCATAATCCTGAAGAATATCATAAAAATCTTGTCGCAAATGAAAAAATGATTTTTGCTTTTGGTGGCTCGTTTTTATTAATGGTTTTTTTAGATTTCTTTTTTGATCGAGAACGAGATATAAAATGGATTAAATTAATCGAAGATTCAACTGTTGTTAATCGATTCTCGTCAGTCGCGAATATCGAATTAATTATTGCTATTGCTGTTGGAATATTTTTATCTATGAAAGAAGGTCATAACAGTATAACGATTGCCTATTTTTCAGGTGTTTTATTACATTCTTTATTAAATTCGATTGATGATCTTTTATCTAGCGATAGTGTTAAAAGTGGAATTGTTGGTTTATTATATTTAGAAGTTCTTGATGCAAGTTTCTCATTTGACGGTGTAATCGGAGCTTTTGCTTTATCTAATGATATTTTTATTATTATGATCGGTTTAGGTGTTGGTGCAATGTTTGTTCGAAGTTTGACTTTATATTTCGTCGAGAAAAAAACATTGTCTAATTTTATTTATTTAGAACACGGTGCTTTTTATGCAATTGGTGCTTTAGCTACGATTATGTTTTTAAAAATGTTCTGGCATATTCCTGAAGCTGTAACAGGAACTTTAGGCATGTTATTTATCGGTATCGCTTTTTTCCATTCTATTTATGAACGAAAAATAGTTGTTAAATAATTAATTTTTTATTACCAAAACAAGCTAAGTTATTTAAACACTTAGCTTATCTTTCAGAAAATCAAGATAATCATAAATGAAAAAAGTAGCTATAGCTATTCGCACTTTACAAGGCGGAACTGGTGCAAGTGCAATTATTTTAAATCAAATTAAATATTTCTCTCAACAAAATTACATCGTCGATGTTTATTCTTATAAATTTAATACAGATCTTATTAAAAAACATGGTGGTAATCCTATTAAGATTAATATTAATATTTTTGCTTTTACGGATTATCAAAAACGAAAATCTTTTGCTAATAAATTTGAACTTATTGTTAAACAACAAGATTATAATTTAATTATTGGACATGGAGATGTTTTTTATCAAGATATTTTATTTATGCATAATACGATTCATTTAGCAAATAAATTAGTTCCTTATTCTAATAATAAAAAAATATTCTCTGTTGGCAAAATTCACGATGAAATCTTTGCACATGGCATATATAAAATTTGTATCGCTAATTCTTATTTAATGCAAAAAGAATTTATTAACAGATATAAAATCTCGACGAATAATATAAAAGTTATTTATCCTGCTTTAGATTTAAATCGCTTTAATTTAACTGTTAAAAATAAAACTCGTGATATTTCTAGACATGAACATGGAATCAAAGAAACTGATATTGTCATTGGGTTAATTTCATCTGGCGATTTTCAAAAACGAGGTGTTGATATTTTTTTACAAGCTATTAATAAATTATCAAATTATTATTCTAATTTAAAATTTGTGCTTGTTGGCAAAGAAAAAAATATTAATTTATATTTTGACCATTTAAATATTAATTCTAAACAAAATTTAGTTTATTATTCAAATTATGACCTCATCGAAAATCTATTTTTTATGTTGGATATATTTATTTTGCCATCATATCTTGAAGAATTTGGTCTCGTTGTTTCTGAAGCAATTGCATCAGGAGTTGTTTCTATTGTTGGTTCAAATGTTGGAGCAAATGAAAAACTTACAAAATATCGAGAACATATTATTTTAAATGAAATAACAGTTGATGAGGTAATTAATAAACTGACCTTTTTTATTGACAATCCAAACAAAATAAAAGAAATCGCAAATTTTTATATCGAAAATTACAAACCAATTTCATGGAATGAATATTTCGATCAAACAATTATTTAATAGATCGTTTTGCGAATAAAATAATTATTAAATTTAAATTTGAAATTGACTTTTCTCGATAAAATTCTAGAATTCTAATAAAAAGGTGATTTTTTAATGAGACAAGAATGGTTAGAAACTAGAAAAAATGATCCTGTGCGAACTCAAATGTTTTATGCAAAACGGGGTGAAATCACAGGTGAAATGCGATACATAGCCGAAATTGAAGGTTTAACTTCTGAATTTGTTCGAAGTGAAATTGCTCGTGGTCGAATGATTATTCCAGCAAATATTAATCATGTTAATTTAAAACCTATGGCAATTGGCTTAGCAACAAAATGCAAAATTAATTCAAATATTGGTTCGTCAGCACTTGCAAGTGATATAAACGGTGAAGTCGAAAAAGCTCTTGTTTCTCAAAAATATGGTGCTGATACGATCATGGATTTATCAACTGGTGGAAATTTAGACGAAATTCGAAAAGCAGTTATTAATGCCAGTGCCGTTCCAATTGGAACAGTTCCAATGTATCAAATTTTGCATGATGTCGGAAATAAAATCGAAAATTTAACAATCGAAAAAATGTTAGAAGTTATCGAACGACAAGCTCAACAAGGAGTTAGCTATTTTACGATTCATGCAGGTTTTTTATTAAAAATGATGCCAGAAATTGCAAAAAGAAAAATGGGAATCGTAAGCCGTGGCGGAAGTTTAATGGCTTCGTGGATGTTGCATTATCATCGAGAAAACCCATTTTATACAGCATTTGATGAAATTTTAGATATTTGTCGAAAATATGATGTTTCGTTATCACTTGGTGATTCATTACGACCGGGAGCTTTGGCAGATGCAAGTGATGAAGCTCAACTTGGTGAATTAAAAGTTCTTGGCGAATTAACTTTACGAGCTTGGGAAAAAGATGTTCAAGTTATGATCGAAGGTCCGGGACATGTTCCATTAAATCAAATCGAACGAAATATGAAACTCGAACGAGAATATTGTCATGATGCACCGTTTTATGTTCTTGGACCACTTGTTACGGATATCGCGGCGGGTTATGATCATATTAGTTCGGCAATTGGGGCAACTGTTGCAGGTTGGAAAGGTGCGAGTATGCTCTGTTATGTAACACCAAAAGAACATTTAGGTTTGCCAAATGCAAATGATGTTCGAGAAGGAATTATTGCTTACAAAATTGCCGCACATGCAGCAGATATTGCTCGTGGTCGAAAAGGTGCAAGAGATCGAGATGATTTAATGAGCGATGCAAGATATAAATTCGATTGGAATAAGCAATTTGAATTAGCTTTAGATCCTGATCGAGCGAGAGAATATCACGATGAGACATTGCCTCAAGATGTTTTTAAAGAAGCTGAATTCTGTTCAATGTGTGGTCCTAAATTTTGTGCTTATAAAATTACTCAAAATATCATGGAAAATGAAGATGCAATTAAAAAAATTATCGATGAGGTAAATTTTTCGAATAACTAACAAATTAAATTACCGCTAAATATACATAAAAAAACAACCACTTCAAAGAATTATAATTAAAATTAATGAAGTGGGTTTTTCTCACATAACACAAAATAGACGATTTTTAAATATTTTTTCAAAAAAGGTTAAATTCAAATGGGCTTATAGTCAAATTTGAAAATTCCAAAGTTTCATATTGTGATTTTTCGAAAAATGCATTTTTCGAGTATAAATTTACATATAGTCTGTTTTGCAAATTTTGGCTAATTTTTGCGACTTTAAGCAAATTTTAATAATTTTCTTAAGCTAATTTATCAAAAATACGGTTTTGTCGCAAAAGCTAGATTCAAATAGATATATATTAGATCCTCGAAAATCTGAAAAAAGTCGGCGGTTTTTACGGTTTTGAGCATTTTGGATATAAATATTTTTATATTTAAGAATTGTAATTTTGAACAGTTTTTTTGAACTTTTTACGACTTTAAGTAAATTTTAATAATTTTCTTAAGCTAATTTATCAAAAACACGGTTTTGTCGCAAAAGCTAAATTCAAATAGATATATATTCGATCCTCGAAAATCTGAAAAAAGTTGGTGGTTTTTACGGTTTTGAGCATTTTGGATATAAATATTTTTATATTTAAGAATTGTAATTTTGAACAGTTTTTTTGAACTTTTTACGACTTTAAGTAAATTTTAATAATTTTCTTAAGCTAATTTATCAAAAACACGGTTTTGTCGCAAAAGCTAAATTCAAATAGATATATATTCGATCCTCGAAAATCTGAAAAAAGTTGGTGGTTTTTACGGTTTTGAGCATTTTGGATATAAATATTTTTATATTTAAGAATTGTAATTTTGAACAGTTTTTTTGAACTTTTTACGACTTTAAGTAAATTTTAATAATTTTCTTAAGCTAATTTATCAAAAATACGGTTTTGTCGCAAAAGCTAAATTCAAATAGATATATATTCGATCCTCGAAAATCTGAAAAAAGTCGGCGGTTTTTACGGTTTTGAGCATTTTGGATATAAATATTTTTATATTTAAGAATTAAAGTTTTGATTATTTTTAGAGAAATAATTATTTTTTTATTATGTTTTGTTTTTGAAAATACATTTTTAACGATATCAAGCATGTAAATATATTTGTTAATTTAATAATTGAAAATTCAACGATAAATAATATTTTTATTTTTCATTCATGTCAAAATAACAAAAACAAAATAGATAGGATTGAAGTGAGAGAGATTGATGTCTTTTATCTAAAAGATCATGTTGCTGAAGTTAATAAAATAGAACAAGGTGATATTTTATTGACAAAACGAAGTAAGCCGTATGCTGTTATTTTGCCATACAAACATTTTTTAGAATTAAGCACTATAAAAGAATATTCGCAGAATGAAAAAATTGAAATTTTAAAACGATTAAGACAAAGCCTTAATTTACAAGCAACGGAATTAGGTTAAATAAAATGTCTCTTTTTAAAGAAAAACGAGTTTTTGTTGATTACAACATAATTATTGATATGTTAAATTTAAATAGCGATTTTGATGATTCGCAACTTGAACCAATTATTGATTTAATTCAAAATGATTATGAAGTCTTGATAAGTAGCGAAGTTGTATTATTTACATATCATTTTTTTGGCAAAAATGAAGACAGAAGTTGGTTAATCGAAAAGTTAAAAGATTTGATTTCTCTTTTTGAAATTGTTGCTGTTGATAAATATATTATTTATAAAGCTCTTGAATCAGTTGAACGACACGGTGCAGATTTTGAATACAAAGTTCAATATTTAACAGCAATAAATTACAATTGCGAACTATTTTTAACAAACAGTCGAGAAAAAATAGGAAATATCTCGCATATTGAGGTTATAGAATTATGAGTTTATTTAAACAAGTTAAAGAATCGTTTATCGATAAAAATATCGAATTGTCTCAAGTTTTTGGTCGTGTTAAAAGAATCGATTCTACGAAAATTATTGGTGAAAAATTATCCGTTCGAGTTGGTGAAAGTGTTGAAATTATCGCTGAAAAAATCGGTTTAAAAACTCTCGGAATGGTTACAGAAAGTGCTGAAGATAGTTTTTCTGTTACTCCGTTTGGTTTTGTCGAAGGCTTTAAAACAGGCGATAAAATTTTGAAAATTTCTAACGGTTTGACTATTCCTGTTGGAAATGGTCTTCTTGGTCGAGTTGTTAATCCATTTATGCAACCAATTGACGAAAAAGGGGAAATTATCGGTAACAAAGTTGAAATGAGTGTTATTCGTCCGCCAATCAGTGCAATGAAACGAGGCATTATCGATCAAAAATTTTCAGTCGGTGTAAAAAGTATTGACGGTTTTTTAACGATTGGCAAAGGTCAAAAAATAGGAATTTTTGCAGGTAGCGGTGTTGGTAAATCAACTCTTCTCGGAATGGTTGTTCGAGGTTCAAGTTCACCAGTTAAAGTTGTTGCTCTTATCGGCGAACGAGGTCGAGAAATTCCAGAATTTATTCATAAAAATTTAGGCGGAAATTTAAAAGATACGGTTATCGTTGTTGCAACAAGTGATGATTCGGCTTTAATGCGAAAATATGGGGCTTTTTCGGCAATGAGTGTTGCTGAATATTTTAAAGAACAGGGTCGAGATGTTTTATTCATGATGGACAGTGTTACCCGTTTTGCAATGGCTCAACGAGAAATTGGTCTTGCACTTGGCGAACCACCAACCTCAAAAGGTTATCCGCCATCAAGTTTATCGCTTTTGCCTCAATTAATGGAACGAGCTGGAAAAGAATCAGGCAAAGGATCAATTACGGCTGTTTTTACTGTTTTAATTGAAGGTGATGACATGAGCGATCCAATTGCTGATCAAAGTCGAAGTATTCTTGACGGACATATCGTTTTAAGTCGTGGTTTAACAGATAGCGGAATTTATCCTCCGATTGATATTTTGAGATCTTCGTCGCGAGTCATGTCCGATGTCGTTTCACAAGATCATTTAAAATCTTCGCAAAAATTCAAAAAAATGCTTTCGCTTTTAAAAGAAAATGAAACTTTAATTCGAATTGGAGCTTATCATAAAGGCAGTGATAAAGAATTAGATGAAGCAATTGCAAGAAAAAATAAAATGGAAGACTTTATGAAACAACCGCCATATGAAAAAAGTGATTTTGATGTCAGTGTTCAACAATTAATTAAAATAATTAACGATCCTATTAAATAAATAATTACTTTTTGACATAAAACATAACTTAATATTAATTTAATAAAATTATTAAGCTTAATATTAAGTATTTATCTGATACAATTAAAACAAGCTTTTCTCTTATAGGGATGATTTTGATATCAAAAGCGAAATAAACAATCCACGAATTGAAATTATTACAATTTCAATATCCCTTATAGGGATGAGTTCATCAAATATAGATCTCGAACACAAAACACGAATTTAAATACCCTTATAGGGATTTTGTGAAATATATATTTTATTCGCCAAATGGCAATAAAAATTTTATTTTTCTGTCAAGAACCTCATCGTTAATTTTAAAAAAATCTGTTCCATCTTCAAGATAATTTCCAAAATCTCGTTCTCGATTTAATTTAACAATCGATCCAAGAGAAATTTGATTTGTTATATTTTTAAAAGCAACTATCCAACTGTAATTATTAGTTAAATATGCAACTTTGCCAACACCAATTTTAGATAATTGATTTTGAGATTTATTTTGTAAAAAACTAACACGATTTTTAATATTATAAATTCCGACACTATCGCCAACTTTGATATTATGTTTTTTGCCAAGAGAAATTTTAAAAATTGAATCGCCATCTCGATTAATTCGTTTTTCAAGAATATAACCCTTTTGAGATGAAAATAATTTCTTGAACTCATTTTCAAGTTCATCCCATTGAGAAAACGGTATCTGTTCTTCGATCTGTTCATAATTTGAATATTTAATTTTTATAATGCCATTTAATAAAATTTGCCCATCAAAATTTTCTTGTTCAACAAAACTTTCTAAAATAAAATCTGTATTGCTGTTATTTATATCTGATACGATTTCGATTTGATTGATATTTTTTAAAATATTTATTAAATGATTTTTATCATGTTTATTTTGAGAAATTAAATAAATTTGCCATTTATCGCTTTTAATAATATTTTTGTCTTGCCAAATTTGCGACGAAACAGTTAAATTATTATCGATTTGTTTAAAGTCTTGAATTGAACTTAATTGATGACTTGAACAAGCCGAGAAAAATATCGCCGACGATAAAATATATAATTTATTTTTCATGTTCATTTTATTTTTATTTTAATCTTTCTTGAAAAATTGATTTAACTGTTTCGTTTAGATCATTTAATTTGATTATTTTATTATTTGGCAATTTTGCATTATTGTGAGAAAAATCAATTTCGATTGATGTCAAATCAGGAAAAAATATCGAAGCTTCGGGATTATTATGCAATGTTGGCATGTAATTCGAAGATATTCGCAATCGATTTTTATCGATATTTTTAAATAACGAAATTCCATCTAATTTATAAATTGGTTCGATATTTAAAATATCAAGAATTGTCGGAACGATATCAGCTTGAGAAATTGGCGAATCTATTTTTTTTATTAATTCTGTTCGATTATTTTCTGGAGCAGAAATAAAAAATAAATTATGAACTATATTTAACGAAAAATTATCATTAAACATTCCGTTGCCATTGCCAAAATTTTGCCCGTGATCAGCCGAATAAAAAAGCCATGAATTTTTAAATTTTGATCTTAATTTAATTATTAATTCGTTGAGAACATAATCGCTATACCTCATCGAATTATCAAAAGCTTCAACAGAATTTTCACCGTTTTCTTGCCAAATTTTAAAATTATCAGGTGAATGTTTCGAATACGGATAATGATTTCCGTCCATTTGAAATAAAATAAAAAATGGTTTGTCGTTTTTTTCGATAATTGGATAAATATGTTTTTGAATCATTTCGAGATCATCAGCACCTTTATGAACTCTCGCATTTGGATTAACATCAGTTCCATTTACAAATTTATCAACATCGCGATCCAATAAAAAATCTCGCAAACCGCCCCACGATAAATCTTGCGACGAAATTAAATAAGTTTCGTAACCGACACTTTTTGCATAATTTAAAATCGTTGGATATTTATAAATTTCACCTTTTGGATCAATTCCTGTTAAACCGACAGACATATACGGAACTGAAAGTCTCGTTTTTGTTCCAATTGAAATTGCATTATTAAATGCGATGAGGTCGCCAGATTGAGCTAATTTTTTTAAATTTGGAGTTGTGTCTCGTTCGTAATTTCCAAAAAAAGTATGACTCAAAGTTGCAGATTCGCCAATAATATAAATTATATTTGGCAAATTATTTTTATCTCGTTCGATTTTTGTTAAATTTGGTCGTGAAATCTTTTTATTTATATTTTTGCCATTTTTTAAAGTTTCAAAAATCGAGCCATAAAAAGCAAAAAGCGAATTTTGAGCATTTGTCAAAGAATACCAACTAAATAGCGAGAAAATATATAAAATGCTTAACGAAATAATAGAAATAGTTATATTTTTAGTTTTGATTTGTGTTTGATTATTTAATAAAATAGTTATCGAAATATAAATAATTAAAAAAATAAAGATCGATTTTATATAATTTATATTATTAAAAGTTAAATCGAGAACCATTTTGCCATCTTCAAAAAAAGTTTTTATTCCAAACGGAGTAATTAATTTATTATAAATATTAAAATAGTTTGCTTCGATGATTAACGGAATTGAAATAATAAAAACTTGCCAAATTTTATTTAATCTCGAAATCGAAATAATTAATAAAACCGATCCGATTATCGAGAAAAATAAATTAACTGCAAATCTTTCACCGAAGTTATCAAATATATAATTTATATTTTTTACTAAAAATAAATCAATAATAAAAATTATTAAAAATAAATAAAAGCTATGTTTTAACAAATATTATTCACTCATAAAATCTTCTGATAATTCAAGATTATCTTCTTCTTCATCGAATAATTTAATTTTGATTTTTTTGCCATCTTTTGTTTCACTATTTTTAAATCTATCTCCATTTGCATCAAACAATTTTTGATTATTGGACGAATCATCATTGTTATTATCATGTTTATCTTGATTTTTATTTGCTGATATAGCTGTTTCACAAGTTAATTTCAAATCACTAAATTTTAAGAAATCAAAATTTCTTGATTTCCATCGTGTTATTAAACTATCTATTTCTTTAATTAATTTATTTTTAGCAGATTTAAATTCGATTGATACATCATTTTTAATAATAGAAACTGTATTAATGCTTTCTGGATCTATTGCATTTTCGTCTTTATATAAACCAAAATGTAGATGAGGTCCAGTTGAAAGACCGCTTGTGCCTACAAATGCAATTTGCTCACCTCGTTTTATTCTATTGCCGACTTTTATACCTGATTGAAATTTATGCAAATGAGCATACAAAGTCAAATAGCCATCAGGATGTTTAATTTTAATTAAATTACCGTAACCACTTGAAACACCAGCAAAAACAACAATACCATTTCCAGCTGAATAAACAGCTGTTCCAATTGGACTAGCATAATCAGTTCCTAAATGTGTTCGATATTTGTGCAAAATAGGATGCCATCTTTTTTTAGTAAAAGGTGATGAAATTCTAAAAGTGCCACTTTTCATAGGTTGAGTTAATTTAAAAACATCTTTTTGTTTAAATCCGATTCCATCACTGCTATATAATTCAGATTTATAACTAATCATATATTTTTTTTTCTTGCCTGTTTGAATCGAAGCAACTTGAACATCAATAGTTCCAAAAGGTTTTCCAAGTCGCATTTTATATTTATATTTCATGGCTAAAACAGAATTACTATAAATATCTTTTTCAAAATCTATATTATTTTCAAAGGCTCGTGCGAAAGTTCTTGCAACACTTCTTGAACCAGTTGCATTATAAATATCTGTTTCAACAGAAGCACCTGTTAAACGAACGACAAAACTGCCTTCTAATTCTTGAACTTCAATAGGAATATTTTGAAAAATATATTCATCTCCACTTTTGCGAATATGAGCCTGTAATTCTTCAGAAAGTGGAATTAAAACTTGTAAAACGACTCCGTTATCATCTCTTAAAATATAATAAATATCTCCTGCTTGAATATCTTCGATTGCTGTTTTATCATCGTTATCAGCATTTTGATAAATCGAAATTGGCAAACCTTCTTTTTCAAGAAAACGAGTAAATGACAAACCTTGTTCCCATCGTAAAACTTCAGGAGTTGCCGAAAATAAAAAAGTTTCTAAGAATAATAAAAATAAAACGAGTATCTTTTTCAAGAGAGACTCTATTTATATAAATCTTTAAAAGCCCTGTTAAGTGTAGAAAAAATCGCTTTGATTGAAGCTCCTGTTGTATCTGTATCAACTCCAACACCGTAAATTCTTTCGAATTTATCAGTTTGTATTTGAATATATGCTACCGCTTGTGCCTCTGAACCACCGCCACCTCGAGAATGTTCATGAAACGAAACTATTTCAAAATTATTTGGATACACCGTTGCAATCGCTTTTTTACAAGCATTTAAAATTCCGTTGCCATTTTCTGTAACAACATAATTTTTATTTAAATAATTAAATTCTAATTTACATCGAACACCTGTTTCAACCTGTTTTCGTTTAAAACTCACAAATAAAATATGTTTATTTGATTGATTAATATAATTAGACTCGAATAATTCTAAAATATCATTTGCTGAAAGTTCTTGTTCTTGTTGATCACTTTTTGCTTGAACTAATTTACCAATTTCTGGATGCATCGTTTTTGGTAATTCATAACCGAATCTATTTTCAAGAATATAAGCAACTCCACCTTTTCCAGATTGTGAATTAATTCGAATAATATCTTCATAACTTCGACCGACATCATTTGGATCAATTGGCAAATAAGGAACTTCCCAAAATGGATCATTTTTTGATTGTTGATAAGCAAGACCTTTATTAATTGCATCTTGATGAGAACCAGAAAAAGCTGTATAAACTAATTTACCAACATACGGATGTCTAACATGTGTATCAATTTCTGTTACATATTCAACAATTTCTAACACTTGATTAACATCAGAAAAATCTAAATTTGATTCGATTCCTTGAGTTGTTAAATTTAAAGCAACAGTTAAAATATCAACATTGCCAGTTCGTTCGCCATTACCTAAAAGAGTGCCTTCAATTCGATCAGCTCCTGCCAAAAGTGAAAGCTCTGAAGCTGCAATTGCTGTTCCACGATCATTATGTGTATGTGCTGAAATTTTTACAAATTCACGATGATGCAAATTTCTACTCATCCATTCGATTTGGTCGGCATAAATATTTGGTGTTGCCATTTCTACCGTAGCAGGTAAATTAATAATAATATTTCTATTTATATTAACTTCCCAACGATCGATCACGGCATTGCAAATATTTTTAGCAAACTCTAATTCTGTTCCCGTAAAACTTTCTGGTGAATATTCTAAAATTATTTCACTTTCATGTTTTATTTTTTCGGCATGAGCTTTTATTAAATCAACACCATATAAAGCTAAATCGATAATTTCATTTTTATCTTTTTGAAAAACGATTTTTCGTTGAGCAACAGAAGTCGAATTATAAAGATGAACGATTGCTCGTTTTGCACCTTGTAATGCCTCAAAAGTTCTATTAATTAAATGTTCTCTAGCTTGAACAAGAACTTGAACCGTAACATCATCTGGAATTAAATTATTTTCTATTAATTTTCTTAAAAAATTAAATTCTGTTTTTGAAGCCGATGGAAAACCAACTTCAATTTGCTTAAAACCAATTTTGACTAATAACTTAAATAATTTTAATTTTTTATCTAAGTCCATTGGAGTAATTAATGCCTGATTTCCATCTCGTAAATCAACACTGCACCAAATGGGAGCTTTTGTTATGCTATTATTTACCCATTTTCGATCTGGTAAATCGATTTTTGGATAGGCAACATATTTGCCTTCAGGAATAACTTTCAATTTAACCGCCTTTCTAACTTTTCAAGTTACAAACAAATAAAATATATGTAATTACATTGAGATATTTATTGTATCAATAATAAATGTAAAAAACAAAATAATAATAATATTCAAACTCTTTCGGTTCGCTTTCTATTATAAATTTTAATTTCAGATTAATTTTATTTAACTTTTTGTTTATCAAAATCCAAAACTCATAAATCGATGAGGTCATTTTCACGAATTTGAAAACCTTTTTATTTATATAAATCGCTATCGTTTTTGATAAAATATTAAAAAATAAAATTTGGAGTTTAAAAAAATATGCTGAAAAAATTAGCAAGTTTAATTTTGATTTCGAATATTTTTGCTTTTAATGCCTGTGCTGAAGAAAACAAAGATGAAAAAATCAAACAGCTTGAAGCCGAATTAAAAGATTTGAAAATAAAACAGCTCGAAAGTGAAATTAAACAGTTAAAAAGTGGCAAAGTTGAATCTTGCAATTCGCGATTTTCGATTCGAGGGAAAACTTTTACATATAACAAAAACGGTTATATGTGGGAAAAACCGAAAAGTAACGAAATGAATTGGCACAATGCAAAAAGCTATTGCGAAAATCTAAATCTTGACGGTTACAGCGATTGGAGATTGCCATTGATAATTTAGTTTTGTGTGTCCGAGATACGAACTAATTTTGAATGGTGAATTTTAAATTTTTAATTAATTCACAAAGTAAAATCATCTTTTCCATTATCGAAACAAACAATTCAATATCTTTTTTTTCACGGAACGGTCGCAGACCGTTCCCTACGAATTACAAATTACATTATCGTTTTCATTTTCCACTTGATTTGATTAAACTTACCAACGATCACAATTCCAAATTCTTCGCCCGATGAGGTCATTTTCCAAACTCCATTTTCTCGAACTTGAAAACCTTTATGAGCCAACATCAAATTAACCTCGACCGCTGATTTATTGATCATTTTGCCAAGTTCAGTTGGAAGAAAGAATTGTGAATCGAGATCGATCTCAAAATGTTCAAGCGGTGAAAAGTTATGAAACTTGCGATAAAACTTATCAAGTCGAAATAAATCAATCTGATTAAGATTTCGCAGAATTTCGATTAAACTTGAAGTTTCGAGAACATCGTTTTTGAGTTCAGTAATTTTTTGTGTTGAGTTTCCAATTTCTGGAAGTTGTTGATTTTGAGAAATTGAGTAATTTCCAGTTTTGCGAATTGATGGAAGAACTTCACCAGCGATCCATTTTTGAAAAGGTAAAGCTTTCGGTTTATCTGAACGACCTATAAAAAAATATAATCCTTGTTCTGATAAAACAGCCATATTTTGGACTCTATCTCTGCCATGAATCGGTTTATGGTCTCGCCATTCATTAGGCACATTTGCTAAAAGTTTAGCTATTGACTCTATCGAAGCTTTATTGTATTCTAAAGCTGAAGCGATATCTTTTGCGACAAACCAGATATTTCCGTATTCGTCTATAATTGTTCTGATTTCTTTTTCGCCATCAAAGAAAAATGGTAATATTTGCATATAAAACCTTTTATTTTGGTTTAACAGTGGTATTTGTCGGTTCGAAATGATTTTTGCCACTGTTTCAGCAAATTTTACAGTAATTCACTTATGATATCAAATAATTAACTTATCCTTAGCATTCGTTTAAGAGTTTCACAATCTCGTTTATTTTTTATTAAGTCAATAATAATATAAAAGTGTTTTGGCAATGGATATCTTGCAACTCCCCAATCTGATACCGCCTTTGCTGTTACTCCAAAATATTCCGCCAACTCTTTTTGAGTTATTCCCAATTCTCGACATGTTTTTTTTACGATATTTTCGGATTCTTCAATCATTGAAACCTTTCGTTTTTTTATTTCTTAATATTTTACAAAAAATAAAAAATCGAGTCTATTTTGTGCTTTGTGTCATCCCGAAGCAAAACCTGTCATCCCGAAGCGAAAGCTCCTGTAATTTATTTCGGGATCTATTTATTTTACAAAACAGTTTTTATCTTCCATTTAATTTGATTATATTTTCCAACAATCAAAATTCCAAAATCTCGACCAGATTCTGTTAATTGCCAAACACCATTTTCACGAAGTTGAAAACCTTTATGTTCGAGAATCAAATTAATCTCGACCGCTGATTTATTGATCATTTTGCCTAATTCTGTTGGAAGAAAAAATTGTGAATCGATATCGATCTCAAAATGTTCAAGCGGTGAAAAGTTATGAAACTTACGATAAAACTTATCAAGTCGGTAAAGATCAATCGGATTGAGATTTCGCAGAATTTCGATTAAACTTGAAGTTTCGAGAACATCGTTTTTGAGTTCGATAATGTGTTGTGTTGAATTTCCAATTTCTGGAAGTTGTAGATTTTGTGAAGTTTGAGTTTGCGATTTTAATATTTCTTCAAGTGTCATATCGCACCAAACTGCAAAGTCAGACGATAGCCATCTTGCAAAAGCAACGATTAATTTCTGATGAATCCAAGTTCCTTGTTCTTGAGGTTTGCCACCTTGTTTTACAATAACTAACTCGTTTCTCAAATTAGAGAAACGGTTCTCTAATGCAAAAATATAATCTTTGACATCTTGATTTCTTAACCAGTTGTCTGGTTTTTTATTAAACTGCTTTGCTACTTTTGTTGCATTAATAAATATATTTTCTTCTGTTTCAAAAGTTGAGAAATCTATTTCAAAATTGTTATAAGTTCGTGCTATAATCAACATATCTAAAGCCTTTTAGAGTTTTTATTTGGGTTATTTGCGGTAACTCAAATCATTTTCGGATTATATCACACAATATTTACAAGTTAGTTTGTTAATTTGTAACCAGATACAAATTTTTTGTATTCCATACATTCTTTTTGTGCTTTTAACAATTCGAATAATTTTGTTGCCCAATAAGGTATTTCTTGCTTTTCGTTTTTCCAATTTGATAAAGTATTTCTTGAAACTCCAATTGTTTCGGCAAGGATTTTTTGATTGATTCCTAAATCGTTGCATATTGATTCTACGGCATCTTTACCACTCATATTTCAATCCTTTTTGATTAATTTTGATTTTCTGTAATTTTAATATTTTTGGCTTTTCTTTTTCACGAATCACAAAACCGTTTTCATCTTCCACTTGATTTGATTATATTTTCCAACGATCGAAATACCAAAATCACAACCCGATTCTGTTAATTGCCAAACTCCATTTTCTTTTATTTGAAAACCTTTGTGTTCGAGCATCAAATTAACTTCGACTGGTGATTTATTTATCATTCGACCTAATTCAGTTGGAAGAAAGAATTGTGAATCGATATCGATCTCAAAATGTTCAAGCGGTGATTTACCAAATTGTTCGAACATAATTTTGTCAAAACGAAATAGAGTTGTTGGTTTTCGTGTTTCTAAATTCTCAATAAAACCCAAAAGTTTGTTTGAATAAATTTCGTAATCGTTAAGTTCTTTTGTTAATTTTGGAAAGTTTTGAGTTTGTTGGTTTTGTGAAATTGAGTAATTTCCAGTTTTGCGAATTGACGGAAGAACTTCTTCCATAATCCAAGCTTCAATTTTTTCAGATTCTGGCAAATGCGATTTTATAATTAACCGCCAAACATCGCTTTCAAGAATTAGTTTCATATTTTTGTGGTTATTTCCAAATTCTTTTGATAAATTCAACCCTAACGATTCGTTATGTTTGACGACAGTTGATAAATTTGAGCTGTTTTTACAATGATCGATAATGGCTTTATTTGTGTTTTCATAGCCTAAAAGTTCAGCGATATCTTTTGCAATAAACCATTCACGATCGTCTATTAAGAGAATCCTTACTGAAAAGGTGTTAAAATCTTTAACGATTAAGTTCATAAAAATTTCCTTGAATTTATATTAAATATTGCGGTTAGGTTGTTCTGTTCGCCAAAACTCTCAACCTAACTACTTAACAAGATTTTTTAAATATTGTTCTTGAATTTTAGAACTAATTCTATTAAAATAATCTTAAAAAAGCAATTATTTTTCTGTTTATAGCAAAAATATTATTTAATAATCATAAGGTAAAAATGGAATATTTAGATTTTCGTAAAATTCTCAAAAAACATAGACTTACAATTCGAGCTTTTTCTCAAATTATTGGTTTAACTGAACAAACGATTAGACAATGGAAAAAAATAGGAATACCGCAATATGCAATTATTAATTTGGAGCTTTTTGAAAGATTACCAATTGATGAAAGAGAAAAATATTTGCAAGAAAAACTTCAAAACAATTTATAATATGTCCGTAATTTTAATATTTTATCGGAACGGTCGCAGACCGTTCCCTACGAATTACAAATTAAATTATCGTTTTCATTTTCCACTTAATCTGACTAAAATGACCGTTTATCTCAATTCCAAATTCTTCGCCAGATTTTGTTAATTGCCAAACTCCATTTTCACGAATTTGAAAACCACGATTTGCAATCATCAAATTGATTTCAACGGGAGATTTATTAATCATTTTGCCTAATTCTGTTGGAAGAAAAAATTGTGAATCGATATCGATTTCAAAATATTCAAGCGGTGAAAAGTTTTGTGTTTTGCTATAAAACTTATCAAGTCGGTAAAGATCAATTTGATTTGTATTTCGCAAGTTTGCGAGTAAGTTTGTTGTTGCCATAAAATAATTGTCAAGTTCGATAATTTTTTGTGTTGAGTTTCCAATTTCTGGAAGTTGTAGGTTTTGTGAAGTTTGAGTTTGTGGTTGAACTGAAGATGTTTGAGAAAGTATTTGTTCAATTGTCATATCACACCAAACGGCAAAGTCAGACGATAGCCATCTTGCAAAAGCGATAATTAATTTTTTATGAATCCATTGTTCCTTGTTCTTGGGGTTTGCCACCTTGTTTAACTATGAACATTTGTCGTTCTGGAATTATCCCAGAATGGATTATTGATTCAATATATTCTTTTGTTGAAGGTAACCGTTTCCATTCATTTATATCTTTATTGAAATTTTTCGCTGTTTTTGTAGCATTTAAATATAATTGTGTTGAATTATTTTTTTGTTCAAAAATAATTTCTTGATCTTTAAATCTTTTTGTTAGAATAACACTCATTGAGCTAAGCCTTTAGTCTTCAAAATATCAGAAAAGTATCTTGCACATGCTTTTCTGATTCAAGATGATTAATTCATCTCTTGAATAAATAATATTCTTTTTGTGCTTAAATTTTGATAAAAAGGGTGTCCTTTGAAAAATAATGAAATAGCTTTAACATTTGGATTACATAGAACTACTCTTAGAAATTGGGAAAAATCTAATAATAAAGGGCGAGAGTTTTTGTTTTATCTTTTAAAACATTTGCCAAATGAATATATTGAAAAAATGAGAATAAATTTTGAAAGTGAGAAAATTAGTCAGGATATATTAGCTAGAAAATAATTCATTTCGGGATCTAATTTAATTTGTCAAAGATTCTGAAACAAATTACAGGAGCTATCGCTTCAGAATGACGAATAATCTCTGTCATCCCGAATTTATTTCGGGATCTTTTATTTTTTACAAAACAGTTTTAATGTTCCACTTAATCTGACTAAAATGACCGTTTATCTCAATTCCAAAATCACGACCAGATTCTGTTAATTGCCAAACACCATTTTCACGAATTTGAAAACCTTTATGTTCGAGAATCAAATTAATCTCGACCGCTGATTTATTGATCATTTTGCCTAATTCTGTTGGAAGAAAGAATTGCGAATCGAGATCGATTCTGAAAGTTTCGAGTGGAGAAGTTCCAAATTGTTGGAGCATGATTTTGTCAAAACGAAAAAGATCAATTTGATTTCGATTTCTTAAATTTTCAATAAAACCTAAAAGTTTGTTCGAATAAATTTCATAATCGTTAAGTTCATTTGTGAGTTTTGGAAAGTCATGATTTTGTAAGTTTTCAGTTTTTGGCTGTGGCTGAATTGAATAATTTCCAGTTTTGCGAATTGACGGAAGAACTTCGTTTGTAATCCATCGTTTGAATTGTTTTGCAAGAGGCAAATTTGAGCCAAAAATTCCATTATACAAACCACTTTCATTTATTAAAATCAAGCTTCCTTGATTTCCAAAAAGCTCTAACGAAAACGATCTCTCATTTCGGGCGACCGTTTTCTTTTCGTCGTCATCGAGTCTTTTTAACATTTTGCTTGTTTCAGAATAGCCGAGAATGTCAGAAATTTCTTTTGCAATAAACCAAATGTCAAAATCAAAAGAAAAAGTATTAAGATTTTTTGTCTCAAAACTAAAATTATGTGTTAAAATATCCACGATATTTCCTTAAAAACGGATTGTCAGGAAGAGATGTTAGTTATTAGATGTAAGTTTATTCTCTTCCTCTGCAATTATTATATAATATAATTATATTCAAAGTCAAATTATTTCTTTATTTTTTGCAATAACTAAGTCAATAGAATTCAATAAAACATTACAATTCTTATCTTTTATAAGTAATTTAAGTAATTTATTTATAGGAGTTGTAATTTGTAAGCGACCAACCGTCCAATCTGAAACAGTTTTCGGACTAACACCAATCATTTCCGCCAATTCCTTTTGAGTTATGCCCAATTCACGACATGTTTTTTTAACTAGATTTTCTTCTTTGTCTTTTTCGGTTTTTTCAATTTCACTCACGAATAAATCCTTTTGATTAATTTGATTTTTCGTAATTTTAATATTTTTGCCTTGATCGTCATCCCGAAACAAAACTATCTTCCCGAATTTATTTCTGGATCTAAATTCATTTGTTTTTTGGTAGATTCTGAAACGAGTTACAGGAGCTATCGCTTCAGAATGACCTCATCCAGAATTTATTTCAGGATCTAATTGTTTTAATTTGCAAATTTGCTTTTTAAAGTTTCGATGAATTCAGGGCTGTTTTTATTTAAAACTTTGAAAGTTGTTAAAATATGCTCGAGTTCATCTGATTTTATTTCATAAAGTTTTGCAATAAAAATATCATTTTCGATTCTCAACATGTCATAAGCTTTTTGATTTTTCGGTTTTTCGATATTTTCAAAGCCGTAATCATTGTGATAAGTCAAAAGTCGTTTTGTGTTTTCGATGATTTTTTTGTAAATTTTATTTTCTGCAAATTCATTTTCTGTTGGTTGCGGAATTGGAAGACGAGTGAAATAAGTTTTATTTACATTTATTTGAACGATTAATCTAGCCAAAAAGTCAAAAGTTATACTATTAAACATTGCCAATAAAAACAGCTTTTTTGAAATTGAGTTTTCAAGAGTTTCAACTTTTTGATTGTTTAAAATATAGATTTTTGGAATTTCAGAATAAATAGAATTTCCACAACCTATTGATTTTGGTAAAATTGTTGAAATTATTGTTCTTTCATCTGTATCTCTTGCAATTGCTCGAAAACCAATTCTAAAAAATTCACGGTCAAATTTCACAAACTCTTTTAGTTTATCGATTGTTTTTTCTCGTTCCTCTTTTTTGAGATTTTTGATATCGATGTCGTATATAAATTTTATAACTGCTCGTTCTTTGCCCCAATTTTCAAATTCATTCGGCAATTGCGGAAAAATATCAGCAACAAGCCGACCGATTTCTTTCGAAAGAATATGTTTATCAAATTCAACAGGATTTAAAAAATATTTGCCTTTTGAGAAATTTGGATTAAATTGATGAATCGTTTTGCCTTCAAAAAGTGGCACAAAACCGTTTTTGTCAATTTCGTGAAAAATCGATTTATCATTTGTCATGTCTAATTCACGACGAAAATCAAAATATTCAGCATTTAACGGCTGGAATTTCGCATAAGCTTTTGCAATAATTTCTAAATCTAGTTTCGAACGAATCTCAAACAAATTTTTATGATGAGGTGCTATTTTATTTATATATTCCAACGAATAATTTATATATTCATTTTTGTTCCATAAATCTTCTGGATTCGTTTTATAAAAAAAGCTATCGATAATTTCAGTTTTGCCATTTGTAATTTGCATAATCGCAAATTTATATGAACGATGAACATCTTTAAAAACGGGCAAATTATTTTCAAAACTGAAAAAATAGTTAAGTTTATATTTTTCTAAAATATATGTTCGCAAAATTATACTGCCGTCATCTTGAAAAATTGCCGAAGGCAAAATATAGGTTAAATTGGCATTTTGTTTAAGCATTGACAAATTTTTCTCAACAAAAAATCTAAACAAATTGCTATCACCAACTCCACGATTTAACGGATAATATTCCGAAAGATATTTATTAGTCATATCAAACATATGTTTTCTAGTTTCGTATTCATATTTGACCTCATCGTTTTGAAGAAGCTCTTTTTGAACTTTTGCCTTTTCGATATTAGAAAGAGTTCGATATTTTCGCTTGAACTTTGGAAAAAAATCTTTTTCGTCGAATTTGACTTTTTCCCACGGCGGATTTCCAACAACGATATCAAAACCGCGATTTACATTTTTGTGAAATACCCACCACTTAAAAATCCGTTTAGGATTTTGGAAGTGTGGGCTTCCTAGCTAACCTTATCGCTAAAGCTTACGGAATTTGAAAGGCTTTTCTTTTTAGTCGAAGAGCTGTTTCCCAACTC
>JASKOM010000012.1 GCA_030152305.1 Campylobacterota bacterium | reverse complement strand
AATCAGCTTTTAATAATTCTCGATATTTTTCTTCAGCCTGAATAAAATATTCTCTAATTTCATGAGCTTTTTTTGTCCGTGATAACATCGTTAAATGCTTCGCTGTTTCAATTGTCAAAAGGTAATCCTCAATTTCGATTAAACCACCAGCATTACCTATTTCGACATCATGTCGAAAAACGGTAAAATCGATGTTTTGAGCGAAAAATATATTTTCCAAAAGATTGCTTTTTATCCATCTTGTGAATTGACTTTTTGCCAAACCTAAAGCTTTATGTAGCTCTCTAGCCGATACGACATTTTGTTCCTGATCCCCTATTTTTTGAGGCAAAATTTGAATTATTTCATTCATTAAAAAACTGGTTAAAAAATTAAATTAGAAGAAATTGTTTTGTTTGAAGAGCCATTCGTGAAAGTTACCAAGTTTCAGTAACAGCTAATCTCAATTTACTTCAATAAAGCTTGACTCAAAACTTCCTCACTTCCTCCAGAATCTGGAGGATAAGCTGTTACTAGGCACTTGGTAAGCCTTATTGAAAGAAATTGTTTGCAAAAAAATTTCAAAATTATGTTCGTTAGTTTAGCAGGTTTTTGATAAATTTTATATTTTTTAGGTTCCGTGTTGATGCACGGAATGACGGGGAAGTTGCAGAATATAGTAAATTAGATATTTTGTTTTTTAATTTCGAAGCTCTAAATTTAATTTAACTGAAAGCTGTTTGAGAATTTGTTCGATTACACCGTTTAAGTCAGTTTCTGAAAGTGTTTTTTCCATTGATTGCAAATAAAATCGAATTGTCAAACTGTTTGAACCATCTGGCAATTTAAATATCGAAATCGGTGCAAAGCTTGTCAAAGTTTCGATTTTTAATTCAGAAATTGCATTTTTTATTTCAGAATAGTTAATCTCATTTTTTATAACTAAGCTTAAATCTCGCCATGAGCTTTGATATTTCGAATATGCTTTTGTCTGTTTGATTTCTAATTCGATTTTGTCTATTTCGATTTCAGCCAAATATGTGTTTTTTAATTTAAAATCTCGAGCAACTCGTTCATTTAATTTATATAAAACACCAATTTTTAGATTATTTCGATAAATATCAGCTGTTTGATATGGATGATGCAACGGCGAATTTGCCAAACCTTCTCGAACCTCATCAGCTCCAACGATTGATAAAATCGATTCAGCGAATTTATTAAAATAAATTTGAGCTGGTTTTCCGTTATTTTCGATTGATGGACTTGATAAATCGCCACTAAAAATAAAAGTTGCTATTTCTCGTTCTGATCGATCGCTGTTAAAAATTCGTCCAATTTCAAAAAGGGCAACTCGATTTTTGCCAAAATTTAAATTTCGTTCAACGGCTTCTAAAAGTCCAATTGTCATTGTTGGTCGCAGTGTATCCATCGTGTCGATAATCGGATTCAATAATTTTTGATTGTCGCTTATCGTTTCGAAACCATATTTTTTAAAAGTTAATTCATGACCAAATAAATAAATAATCGTTTCCGAAAAACCAGAAGCCATTGCTCGACTTCGAATTAGCGATTTTAATTTAAATCGTTCCGAAGTTTGATTATCTCGTCGTTTTTCGCCAAAAATAAACGGTCGGCTTTCAACTTTTTCAATTCCGATAATTCGCAAAAGCTCTTCGCTGATATCTTGCCAATTCGAAATATCTGGTCGTCTTTGCGGAACAGTTATTTTTAATTTTTGCGAATCTGAATTCGATTCGATTTCGAAACCTAATTTTTTAACGATCTGTTCGATTCGATTTATTTCTAAATTCAAACCTGTAAATTCAGCTAATTTATTAACCGTTGTTTCGATAATTTTATTTTTCGAGAATTTTTGCCAATTATTTAATATTTCGATATTTAATAAATTTGATAAAAACTCAATTCCGAAATTTATATCAGGTTCGCTACCTCGAGATGAATTATAAAAATTGCCATCTGTTTTTAATTTTTTAACAAAAACTAAATCTGAAATATAATTCGGTTCAACATATGAAACTTCGATAAAACCGCCATTTGTAGCTTTTTGCGAATTTATTCCAATTTGCGAATCGCCAAAAGTTAAAACCTCATCGATAATTATCGGTTCAGCGATTTTTTCTAAATTCAAATCAATTTCTTTAAAAATAACACCTGTTAAAATCGAAGCATATTTTAAATACGAACTTAAATTTGAAGTTATATTTTCAGCTGATAAAATTAATCGTTGAGCGATTTTTAACGGCAATTTATTTATTAAATTATCTTGTTGATTATCAAACGATAAAACCGAAAGATTAAAATCTGGATAATTTATAAAATTATTATTTTCGTTAAATAAAATATCTTTTGACTTTTTATAAATTTCTCGATTAAAAGCCGTTGATAAATCTCTTGCAATTCCGTGAATACTTAAACAGTCGCCCCGATTTGGAGTTAATTCAACTTCGATAATCGTGTCGTTAAATAACTTATATTCGCTTAATTCACGACCAATTATTAATTCACCAATTGAATTATCTAATTTTGTTACACCTGTTGAAATTCGTGGCAAACCAAACTCTTCAGTTGCGAGAAGCATTCCGAAACTATCAATACCTCGTAAATTTCCAGTTGCAATTTGACCAGTTTTTAACATTGTTCCAACAGTTGCAAGTGGAACGAAATCATTTATATTTACATTTTGGTCATTCGTTACGATTTGCAAAATTTCAGAACCAATATCTATTTTGCAAACTCGCAATTTATCGCTATTGTGATGAGGTGCAATTTCTAAGATTTTGCCAACAACTGCCCCGCGAGGAGCGAGAACTTGCGAAACCGAACCAACTTCAAGCCCAATTTCACTTAATTTAATAACGATCTCTTCAGTTTTTATATTCGAGAGATCTAACCATTCGTCTAACCAATTTCTAGTTACAATCAATTTAATTTGCCTTTTTCTTTTTTTAAATAGTTATTATTATTCGTGTGATCAGGATTTTTAGCAAATTTTTGCATGTCTTCAATCGTGTCTAATTCGTCCATGATTTCTCGACCAAGCAAAGTTTCAAAAACATCTTCAAGAGTTACGACACCAGCAGTTTGATCATAGCCATCTTTTACGATAAACATATGTTCTTTTCTTTGAATAAATAAATCAAGAGCTTTTGATAAATTTATATTTTCGTTTATTTCAAAAACAGGAATTGCGATTTCACTTAATTTTTTAGAACCATGTTCAGAATTACTTTCTTCGAAAATAGCCTGACTAAAAACGATGCCTTGAATATAATCGCGACTTGTTGCAAAAATAGGAATCCGTGAAAAATGTTTTAATTTTTTTAGATTTGAATGATCTGCAAGAACCTCATCGATCGTTAAGTCTTTATCAAGAGCAAAAACAACTTTTCGAGGAGTTAAAACATCACGAGTTTTGATATTTTTAAGACGAAATAAATTTTTGGCAATATCTCGTTCTTTTTCTGAAATTGATCCAGTTTCAGCACCGTTGTCAATAACAGTTAAGATTTCATCTTTTGACAATTCACTTGTTGGTCTATTTTTCGATAAAAATTTAGTCATTTTAATAGCTAAAAAACTAAACGGATAAGAAACATAAATAACAATTCGAATAACATAAGAAGCTGGAATTGCAAGAGTTTGCCAATAAGTTGCACCAATAGTTTTTGGAGTAATTTCAGAAAAATATAAAATTAAAATCGTAAGACCCATTGAAAAATACATGACATATAATTCAGCATTTGCGGGATCAGATTGATTAAAAAGCCAAAGAGCTTGAGCACCAACAGCCGAAGCACCAAAAGTATTAGCAATCGTATTTAAAGTCAAAATAGAACTTATTGACATTTCAAGGTTCATTTTTACCCATTTTAAATTATTTGAACCTTTGACACCGTTTTTAACAAGTGTATCAATATATGTAAAAGTCGTTGATAATAAAACTGCCTCTAAAATAGAACACATAAAAGAGATCCCTACCGTAAAGGTTAGATAGATCAAAAGAGTTGTCATAAAAACCTCATTATTTAATTAATTATTAAAATAAATAGACTTTGTCTATCATTTCTGTATATTCGCTATTCGAGTCACTATCCAAAGTTACTCCACCTCCGCTTTTATAAAATAGTTTGCCATCTCTGGCTTCAAGAAATCTAATCATTACACCGCTTTGAAAAGTGTTATTTTTAAAAACTCCAAACACACCTGTAAAAAAACCGCGATCATAATCTTCAATTTCGTTTATTAATTGAACCGTTCGTTTTTTTGGTGTGCCTGTGATACTTCCAGCTGGAGAGATTTTCTCAAGAATATCACCGATTCGACTTTGCCAACCGTTTTCTAATTTTCCAACAATTTCAGAACTCATTTGCCAAAGTTCGCCTCGACCGCTTTTTATTTTTTCGACATATTTAAATTTAGAAACACGAATATTTTTCGCGACCATATTTAAATCATTTCGCAATAAATCAACAATCATTACATGTTCAGCACTCTCTTTTAAATTATTTTGCAAATCTTCAGGATTGTTTATATTATTAACTAACAAAGTCCCTTTCATCGGATAAGTCGAAATATTATTATTTTCGTCAATATTAATAAAAGTCTCTGGCGAGTAACAAACAAAATTATTTTTATATCTAATTTTATATTTAGCCTGTGCATAATCATAAATTTCTTTTAAATTAGAATCAACGATTATTTCAGTTTCTTGAGTTAAATTTAATAAATAGCTATAACCTAATTTAATCGAATCGATAACTTTATTAAATTTGTCAAGATAATTTTCAAAAGAAACGGGAATTTTTTTAAATTCGAGATTGCGAGATTTATTAAAATTATTTAAATTATTATTAATCTCGAATTCGATGTCATGTAAATGAAGTTGATCAAGTGGAATCGTTATGACATTCTTTTTTTGATAGTCATAAATAATTATAAAAGGCTCACCCCTCTCGCCAAGCCTATTTGCTTCCGCAAAACTCATAATTTTTATTTATTACCTGCTAATAAAAATTTTAAAATTGCCATTCGAACAGCAACACCATTTTCAACTTGTTCTAAAATCTTCGTTCGAGGATCATTCATTAAGCCATCTGAAATATCAATATTTCTATTTACAGGACCTGGATGCATTAAAATAACATTTTTATTTTTTAACCGCTCTTCCGTAATACAAAAATCTTTTGCATAATCTTTTAATGACGAATAAACTTGCTGATTATGTCTTTCTGTTTGAGTTCTCAAACTCATAATAATATCAACATCGTTTATAACTTCATTTAAATTATTCGTCGATTTTATATTAATTTTTGGCAAAAAATGAGGTGGCGAAACAAGAGTTATATCAATTCCAAATCGTGGCAATAATTTTATATTGCTGTTTGCAACTCGTGAATTTCGAATATCGCCGACGATAGCGATTTTTTTGCCAGTTGGATCAGGAAAATATCGCATAATCGTAAATAAATCTAACATTGCTTGAGTTGGATGAGCGAAAGCTCCATCACCAGCATTTATAACACTGCTTTTATTATTTAAATGTTCAGCTAATTTATAAGTTACACCAGCATCACTATGTCTAATTATAAAAGCATTTGCACCAATCGATTTTAAATTATAAGCCGTATCTAATAAAGTCTCGCCTTTACTTGTTGAACTTTTTGAAATATCAAGATGAACTACTCGACTGCCTAATCTTTTCAAAGCCATTTCGAACGAGCTTTTTGTTCTTGTCGAATTTTCAAAAAACAAAGTCATGACATTTTTTTTCGCAAGTTCATCACCTCGTTCTTCATGTTTTAAAAATTTTTCAGCATCGTTAAAAATTTCTAAAATCTCATTGTTACTAAAATCATCTGTCGTAATAAAATGTCTCATTTTTAAAAACAATCCTAATTTTTATTTATTAAAATTCTCATTTTTTTTCAAAATCGATATCGATAAAATCGTTATCTAATTCAGAACTATCTGAATCATCAAAATCGCTATCATCAATTTTTACGATTTCACTGATATTTTTTATATCGATATAAAAATTTTCTTCTTGTTCAATATCACCATCTCGTTTTCTATTTTTCTTAATTAAAATAATTGGCGAACCTTCAAAGTCAAAACTTTCACGAAATTGATTTATTAAATATCTGTGATAGCTAAAATGTAAAAGACTTGGACGATTCATGATTAGGGCAATTTTTGGAGGAGTTGAACTATATTGAACAGCAAAATAAATTTTTATGACTTTACCTTTTGGAGCAGGTAACGAATGATTTAAAACAGCTTCAGCGATAACTTTATTTAATTGCGAAGTTGAAACTCGTCTTGAGAAATTTTCATAAATTCTAAATATTTCGTTATATAATTTATGAACTCGTTGATGTGTCAAAGCTGAAAGAGTCATAATAGGAGCGAAATATAAAAATTTAAATTTATCTCGAACTTCTTTAACGGCTTCTTTATGTTCTTTTGATCTTTTATCCCATTTATTTAAAACGATAATCGTAGCTAATTTATATTTATCGACAAGACCTGCTATTTTTTCGTCAAGATCTTTTAAATCTTCACTAGAATCTAAAACGACGATTGCTAAATGACTTCGTTGTAACATATCTTCTGTTCGCATTAATGCATATTTTTCAATGCCTTCGATTTTGCCTCGTTTTCTAATTCCTGCTGTATCAACGAATCTTATTTTTTTGCCATCAACTTCGATTACCTCATCGATTGGATCGATCGTTGTTCCAGCAATTGGACTAACTATTGCTCGTTCGCTTTTTGTGAGAGCATTTAATAAAGAACTTTTGCCGACATTAACACGACCAATAATAGCAACACGAATTTCATCGGTGGAACTATTAGCGAAAACGGACATATCTGTCTGATTAGCTAATTCAGGATTGTTTAATACACTGATTTTTTCAAGTTCAACAAGACGGTCATAAACCCAATTTAATAAATGACCAACTCGTCTATTATGCGAAACAGAAATCGAAAAGACTTTACTATTACCAAAAGATGAAAATTCCCAGACTAATTCTTCTAATTTATCATTATCTAATTTATTAATAACAAGAGCGATATTTTTATTTTGTTTTTGCAATCTAAAAAATCGTTTTCGATCTTCGTCATCAGGAAGAGTTCGACCGTCGATCATATATAAAATAATGTCTGCTTGTTCAGCACTTTCTAAAGCTCGTTCTGAAACTTGTTGAAAAAGTTCAGAAGTGCCATCAAAACCGCCTGTATCCTGCAAAATAGCTCGACGGTCTTCAATAAGAACTTCTCTAATTTTTACATCTCGAGTTGTTCCAGCAATTTCCGAAATAATTGCATCTCGTTCTCCTACGATTCTATTAAACAGAGAACTTTTGCCAACATTTGGTTTGCCTATAATCGCAATTTTTTTTAAGTTCAATTATTACCTTTCATGTAATATACATATATTAATTATTTGGATTATCTTTTATTATTTTTTCGATATCCATATTCATATTCATTGGCATTTTACCATTCACTAGCATAACCCCTTTAAACATTGTAAATAAACCAAACATAATTATTAATATAGCTGAAATCTTTGTAATAATAGATCTTACTTTGATACTTTTTAAAAAACCTGTTACAAAACCAATTGAAAATAATGTTGGAATTGTCGCTATTCCGAAAATAAACATGACGATTGCACCGTCAATTATTGATGAGGTAGCAACAGCGGCAGCCAAAAAGAAATAAACAAAACCACAAGGAATAAATCCGTTAAGAACACCTAATAAATAAAAACTTCGTAAATTCTGGTTTTCTAATAAATTTCTAAAAGAGTTTTTAAAAAATTCAGTATTTGCAATAGAACCTTCAATTCGTGTTAAAAATTTAAATTTACCAATAAATGATAAACCCATTAAAATCATGATTAAACCAACAAATATAAAAATAATGCCTTTAATTGTCATGCCAAAAGATAAAACAGAGCCAATTGCTCCAAAGATAGCACCTAAAATAGCATATGACGAAGCTCGACCAATGTTATAAAACATGTGAGCAATTGCTTGATAACTTTTTTGCCATTTTGGGTCAATTTTTGAATGTGTGTAAGCTAAAACAAAACCTCCACACATTCCACTGCAATGTCCGAGACTGCCTATAAAAGCAATCGTTAATAATGCCACTAAATCTATATGTTCCATATAAATTAATCCTTTTTATTTAATTGTATAGTTTTTTCATAAAAATTAATGTTTATTCGTTTTATATAATTTATTTTAATTAAAAAATATCTTAACCTTAAATAAACATTAACTTAAAAACAAAATTAAAATTAATTACTAATAAAAAATACAGACTTTATAAATTATAATTAGCTCAAATTTATATTTTTTTTATAGGAGTAACTTTGGGTTCTGCTAAATTTTTCGATCGCTTCACAATTAAAGTGAAGATTTTAATACTTGTTGTAACAAGTATAATTTCAGGGATTGCCCTCTCATTTGTATCTAGAGATGGGTTAGTAGAAATTGACACTCAAATAAATGAGATGCTATTCACAACGGCTGTTGAACGAGCCGCATTTAAGACTATTTCTGCACAAAAAGACTATTTATTAAATAGCGGTGGTTCAACAATGGACGAAACCGCTATGAAAGTAGCTTTCACAGAAGCAAAAAATAATATCCAAATTATTATGGAAACTCTCAACGAAATTAACAAACTTACTATTTCGCCTAAACTTATTTCTCGATCTGATTCAGCTAGAAAAAGCACACAAGAATATTCAGATATGCTTAATGACGGTGTTAAACTGCTTCAAGAACTTGCGGAAGAAGGCAAAAAATTAGAGCAATCTGGAACAACCGCTTCAATTCAAGCTGAACAATATGTTATAGCAAAACGAGAAGATTTAGCAAAAATCGAAGAAAATACTTCAAAAGAACAGATAGAATCAGTATTAGAAAAATTAAATATTGCTACTGATATTTGGAAATTAACATATACTATTCGTGCAAATGAAAAAAGATATATGATGACTCAAAAAGAGGAAACTTTTGAAGAAATGAAGAAAGATTTTGAAATTATGATGACAAAACTTTCAACTCTTAAATCAATCTCAAAACAAAAAGCAAATCTTGAACAAATTCAAATATTTTCAGATGCCGCAAAACGATATGAGCGATCAGCTTATAAATTGGTTGAACTTCAAAAAAATATTTCAAAAGATATTCTTCCAAAAATGAAACGACTTGGTGATATCGTTCTTGAAGAAGCGTTCCTTGCTGCAATTGAATCTAAAAAGAATATTACTATCGCTCAAGATAATGTTATTTTAATTTTAGTTATCGTAACAATGTTCGGTGTAATTATCGATTTAATTGTTGGAGCAATGGTTACAGGTTCAATTACAAATAGTATCGTTCAGTTCCAAAGCGGAATGGTTGCATTCTTTAGATATGCAAATGGTGAAACAAAAGATGTTTCTCCAATTAAAATCGATTCGCAAGATGAAATGTCTGAAATGGTAACCGTAATTAATAATAATATCGATAAAACTAAAATAGGTTTAGACAAAGACACTGTTTTAATTGCAAATGCTGTAAAAGTTGCTGAATCTATTAAAGCTGGTTATTTAGCTGAAAGAATTGTCAAAACAGGAAATAATCAATCGCTTAATGATTTACGAGATGTTATTAACTCAATGTTAGATTTCTTACATAGAAAATTATCTGAAGTTATTGTTAATCTTGAACGATTCTCTGAACATAATTATACTTATAAAGTTGAACAGGAAAATATCGCTGGTGAATTAGGAAATCTAATCAGACAAGTTAATATTCGAGGCGATAATATGTCTTCAATGTTACGAAAAAGTGCAAAAGACACAGTAAAATTAAAAGACAGTTCAAATAATCTTTCAAGACTTGTATCTATATTAACAAATACAGCTAATGAACAAGGTCGAGATTTCAAAACTATTCAAACAGCCATCGAAAATATGAACGATTCTATAACATCAGTTGTAACAAAAACAGAAGGTGTAAATACACAATCGAACGAAATAAAAAGTGTTATGAACTTAATTGGTGATATTGCTGAACAAACAAATCTTCTTGCATTAAATGCTGCAATTGAAGCCGCACGAGCTGGTGAACAAGGAAAAGGTTTTGCTGTTGTTTCTGAAGAAATTCGAAAATTAGCTGAAAAAACTCAAAAATCACTTTCAGAAATCGAAATGATTATTAATACTTTAAGTCAAGCTACAAGTGAAACAGTTGAAGGAATTCATGAACAATCAAGCGAAATTGAAAATATTTCTAAACAGATGCTTCAATTAAAAGATGTTACAGAGAAAAACAAAGAAGCAACAAAAGAAATTCAAAATGTTGCAATGTGGCTATCAAAAGTTTCAAGCGAAATTGAACGAAGTTTATCTGACAAAAAATATATTGGAAAAGATGCTGAAGATCAAGTCGTAGTTAAAAAGAAAAGAAATATCGAAGAAGAAGAAGAACATAATTAATATTTAAGTTACCGATCTATTTTTCTTACAAATTGCCACAAGAAGTCCAGATTTCTCGAGGTTCTTGCAATCTGTAACTGCGGACCATAAGTCCGGGGAGATCTCCCAAAGCTTTTAACATAATGTTAAAAGCGCCTAGTAAGTCTCTGTTAATCCAAGCATTTCCCACTCTTAGTCGTTTAGCTGATCCGACATTTCGGATTTCTCCAGTAAGTGGATCAGTTTTGCTTGTGTAAGCTTCGGATACAGAGATTACTTTCTTGCCGAATTCCTTCGCTTTGTGAGTAAGAAACTGGCTGAATCTGTAATGAGCGAATGTAAGCATGTTTCTGACAGATTCCGAGTTAGTATTCCTACTACTTCTCTTCGACATTTCTGATGTCTCAAAGGTTGGCAAAAGGATTACATCGAAGTTCTTAACATAAAACAAGGCTACTTTGTGATGCAGTTCGTCAATTAGGTTCTTCACCTTTTCGAGGAGTCTATTCTTAGCTCGTAGCATTCGTCTTTTTCGTTGGGTAGGTTGGTTACTTGCTCTGCTGATTAAGTCGTCAGCATAGCTTAATAGTCTCTGGATTCTCGAGAAATCACCTTTTGCTAGATGTCCAGCATTCTGTCCATCATAGAAAGAGTGGAAACTTCTAATGCCTGGGTCAATTGACACGATTCGAGTTCCTTGGTTTTCGGCTAACTTGAATGTGTATTTTGACGGTATGGCTAAATAGAACTTTCCATTCTTAATGACTAATCTTGAATCGAGAGGTTTAGATGGTAGAGGTTCAGCATAACGAAGGATGTTTTCACCGTTCGGTCTTGACTTCGTAACTGGCTTAGAACCTGTAACTTGGGGGTAAATCCCGTAGTCTTTGATTGCACTTGACGGAATGTAACATGATTGAACTGGGTTCTTTTTCGATCTGAACTTTTGCTCAAATCGAGGTATGACTCCAGTTGCTACTCGCTTCTTCCCTTCTTCCAATGACTGGATTGCATCTTTGACTGCTATCTTTTTGATTTGGAATGGGATAGAATCAGCCCAACTAGGCAATAACATGCAGTCGATGAGGTCTTTCCAGTAGAACATCCAATTAGGAGTATTTCCTGAATATTTCTTAAGCTCAGCTACTGTCATATTATAGATATGTCTCGATGCATCGGTCCAACTTCTGAAGAGTTTCTTCTGTTCGTATGTCGGATAAAGCCTGTTTAATCTTGTCTTTGTAGCTTCGTAATCGGACTCTTTCAGATCTACATCGTAAGATAGGCAGGATGTAATTTCTTTCTGACTTGTGAGTAGATTTGTCGAGAACCACGATTTTTCCACCATTCCTCGAGATAGCTCTTCTGATTGAGTTAAGTCTCTTTCAGTTGGCAACCATAAGTGTGATAACTTCTCCTTTAAGGCTTCTGTCCAGAATGGCTTTAAGACCTGTTTACTTTTTGCTGGCTCTTTTTGAACTGACATACAATTCTGTGCTCCTTTGTAGTTATTTGTAGGTTATTGTAGTGTATCCGCTACTTGTATGTAACCCGCAAAAGCGGGGATTTAATTTTTATCGATTACTTTTTGTAAATCTATTTTATAACTATCAGCAAGAGCTGAAATATTCATAACTTCTTTCATTCGTGATATTTTTAAATTATCACCTCGCAAAAGTTGAGTTGCTTCAAAATTCGACAAATCAGAAACACGACTAATTAATTTAACCTCATCGTTTATTTTTATTTCTCCAGATTTAATAATTCGTGCATAAAAACCTGAATATCCACTTGAAACAAGATATTTCAAAACATCGTTTCCGCCAAAAAAAGCGACTTTCCAACATGGCTGACGAGGTTGAGAAATTTCTATTTGGGTTGAGCCAATTTGATAAATATCACCAATCATAACATCATGTTCAGATAAATTATCAATAAAAATATTTGCTCCAAATAATAATTTGTCGAATTTATCGACATGTTTATTCGCAAAAAATAAAACAGCTTTATCAATTCCACCGTGCCAACGACGATCAGCTTGTTGATCATTTTCGATTCCGTTTTCGTTAATAAAAACAGTTTCATAATTTATATTTTTTAAATAGCCACTATTAAATATGTCGCCATTAGATTTTTTATATTCTTTTATTTTGCCACTTGATATATTTGTAATCATATTTTTATTCCTTATTTAATTCAAAATTTGCTCGTTCGATAGCTTTATCGATATGATCAAAAACATAATTTCTACCGATTAAATCAATAACACCACTTTTATTTAAAGTCTTAAATAACGGTTGCGAAACACCTGATAAAATTAATTTGATATTTTCATTTTGACATCTTTTATGAACTTCTTCGAGTGCATGAATTCCTGCTGAATCTATCAAAGTTACATATCGCATTCGCAAAATAAATACTTTTGGTTTTGGTTCTAATAATTGCAAAGTATCTTGTAATTTATCAACAACACCAAAAAACAAAGGTCCAGTTATTTCATAAACTTCAACATGATCATGAACTATTTTTTTAGAAATTGCATCTGGATCGTCAAATCCTTCGGGTAAAATCGACATTGGATCATATCCACGAATATCTGTTGCGACAATTGTTGATCGAACAAATAATAAAAGTGCCAATGAAATTCCTGTTTGAACTGCAAAGTTTAAATCAACCGTAATTGTCAAAATCATAGTTACGAATAAAACAATTCGATCACTTCGAGGAGCTTTCATGATTTTTTTAACATGTTTTATTTCGGACATATTCCAAGCAACAACCATTAAAATAGCTGAAAGTGTAGCTAACGGTATTTTTATAATAATTGGAGAGAGAAGCATCATAAAAATTAAAAGCCAAATCGAATGCATTATTCCAGAAATTGGACTTTTTGCACCACTTCGAATATTTGTAGCCGTTCGAGCAATTGCACCAGTTGCGGGAATTCCACCAAAAAATGCCGAGAAAATATTCGCTGAACCTTGAGCAATTAATTCAGCATTTGCTTTATGACGACCGCCAGTCATTCCGTCGGCAACAACGACACTTAATAAAGATTCGATTCCCGCCAAAATTGCAATCGTAATAGCATCAGGTAAAAGTTCTCGAATTTTAAAAAATGTAATTTCAGGCAACGAAAAAGGTGGTAACGAATTTGGAATCGTTCCAAATTTGCTTTCGATTGTTTCAATTGGAATATTAAAATATGTTGCGATAACCCCGCCAACGATAACGGCAATCATAGGAGCGGGAATTTTTGGCATAATTTTCGGAACAACAAGCATAATAATTAACGAAATTAAACCAATAAATATAGCCCATTGATTAAAAGTATAAAAATATTTCGAATAAAATATAACTTTGTCTAAAAAGTCAATTGGCATGTGTCCAACGATATTTAAACCTAAGAAATCTTTAATTTGTGTGAAAAATATTAAAAAAGCAATTCCAGAAGTAAAACCAGTTATAACTGGATACGGAATAAATTTAATTAATTCACCAGCTCGTAAAAAACCGAGAATTATTAAAATAATTCCTGCAAGAATAGTTGCAATAACGAGACCTTCGTAACCATGTTTCATGGCAACAGTTGCAACTGTAACGATAAAAGCGGCGGTTGGTCCTCCGATTTGATATCGACTTCCACCCAAAAACGATATTAAAAATCCAGCAACAATTGCCGTAAAAAGTCCTCGTTCTGGTGGTAAATCTGAAGCAATCGCAATTGCCATCGCAAGAGGCAAAGCAACAATTGCAACAGTTAAACCAGATAATAAATCAGTTAAAAAATTTCTAAATGAATAATTATTTTTTAAAACTGTAAAAAGTTCAGGTGAGTAACGACTATATAAAAAATTATTAATAATCGTTTTATAAAAAAAAGACAAATCGACTCCTTTAAAAATTTTGGGTTGGAATTATATATCATGAAATTATGAATAATTCGCTAAACCCGATATTTTAAAGGATTTAATAATGAAAAATTAATTAATAATCTAAGGAACGAGATCGAAAACAAAGCTTCGTCTCATTACTAATTCTTCCTTAAAACTATCATTTTGAATTATATTTTGATATTTATCAACCTGTTTCTCTTCGCCTCTAAGGAGAAACAGTGAAAACAAATCAGCATTAAAACTATCACAAAAATAACCTTCCTTAAAATACTCAACTTTATTGCGATATCGATCTATTGGAATTTCCTCTTTCTCTATTTGTGTTGGATTGTAATCCCAAACTGTTTCAACACCTTCGAAGATTTTTAAAATATCTTCGTCGGTTAAATCTTTCAACTCTTCAGGTTGATATTTGCCTTTAAGCTCTTCTAATGTAGGCAGTTTTTTATTTTCGTTCATTTAAAATCGCTATCTAATCAGATCGAAAACAAAGCTTCGTCTCATTACTAATTCTTCCTTAAAACTATCATTTTGAATTATATTTTGATATTTATCAACCTGTTTCTCTTCGCCTCTAAGGAGAAATAGTGAAAACAAATCAGCATTAAAACTATCACAAAAATAACCTTCCTTAAAATACTCAACTTTATTGCGATATTGATCTATTGGAATTTCCTCTTTCTCTATTTGTGTTGGATTGTAATCCCAAACTGTTTCAACACCTTCGAAGATTTTTAAAATATCTTCGTCGGTTAAATCTTTCAATTCTTCGGGTTGATATTTGCCTTTTAGCTCTTCTAATGTAGGCAATTTTTTATTTTCACTTAGCATATTTAAAATCGCTATCTAACCAAATCAAAAGGTAACTTTTTGATTTCCAATATTTCTTTATATTCTTTATCTTCAATAAGGTTAAAGTAATATTCGGCTTTATTTTCATTTCCTCTCAACAAAAATAAAGAGAATAAATCCCCCGCAAAAGTATCATCGTCGATTCCATATCTTTTAAAATACTCAACTTTATTGCGATATCGATCAAGGGTTAATCCACCTAACTCTATTTGTGTTGGATTATAATCCCAGACAGTTTCAACACCTTCGAAGATTTTTAAAATATCTTCGTCGGTTAAATCTTTCAATTCTTCGGGTTGATATTTGCCTTTTAGCTCTTCTAATGTAGGCAATTTTTTATTTTCACTTAGCATATTTAAAATCGCTATCTAACCAAATCAAAAGGTAATCTTCTAATATTTGCATCTTCTTTTGTTTCATTATCTTCAATAAGGTTGAAATATTTTTCAGCCTTACCTACTTCCCCTCTTATGAAAAATAATCCAAACATATCTGCAAAAAACAAGTCTGAATAATTGCCTTTTCTTTTAAAATACTCAACTTTATTGCGATATCGATCAAGGGTTAATCCACCTAACTCTATTTGTGTTGGATTATAATCCCAAACTGTTTCAACACCTTCGAAGATTTTTAAAATATCTTCGTCGGTTAAATATTTCAATTCTTCAGGTTGATATTTGCCTTTTAGCTCTTCCAATGTTGGCAGTTTTTTATTTTCGTTCATTATTTTTAGACCTCATCGCTCGTCTAAAGCATCAGCGATTAATTCGATTGGATTTTTAAAAATCGTATTTATATTATTTCGTTCTAATGAATCAGTAATTTGAAAACGACAAGCCGAACATTCAGCCGATACGATATTTGCTCCTGTGTCATTTATCATTTCAGCTTTTAAATCACCAATTTTTTCAGCAAATTCGCTTTTTTCTGTTTGAATTGTTACACCACCAAAACCGCAACATTGATTCGAATTTTCCATTTCGATTAAATTATAATTTTTAGAAAGCAGTTTTCGAGGTTCAGCATAAACACCTTGCATTTTTCGAGAATGACATGGATCGTGATAAGTAATATTTTTATTTTTATCTGTTTTTTTAGATTCTCGAGTTTCTAAAATATTATTAATTTCTGTGAATTTATAAAGCCATTCAGTAGCAAGATAAATTTTTTTCGAAATATTTTCAGCTCGTTTTTGCCATTCAGGTTGATCGTGAAAATAGTGTTTATAATCAACTCGAATCATTGCACTACAAGTCGCTTCTGGAATAATTATCGCTTCGACTTTATCGATAAAACTTTCAAAATAGCTTATATTATGTTTTGATAAATAATCAACTGTTTTAAAATCGCCAGTAAAATATGCTGGTGCTCCACAACAAAGCTGATTTTTTGCCAGAAAAATATTAAAATCTAAATGTCGCAAAGTTCTAATTAATGAATCGCCGATGTTTGTATAATTATAATTTGCCAAACAGCCAATAAATATTGCAACAGTTTTATTTGAACCGTTATTTATCATTTCTGGATATGAATTCAAAAATGATTTTTTAGAAACAGCGGGAACTGTTTTTTTAATAATTGGCAACCTCATCGAAGCGATATCTTCTTTTATTTTTATGCCACAACTTTGAAATAAATAACCAGCTTTAAAAAACATGTCCATCATATTTCTATTTTTTAATAGCGAGAAAAATATCTTTTTATGTGGCGACAAACCAAATTTTTTAACGATGTCATATCGAACATTTTCGATTAAATTATCAGTCGGCAATTTTTTAGGACAGACATCGACACAGTTTGTGCATAAAAAACAGCTTTCAAAAATAGATTTAACTTCTCGATCAAGTTCGAGATTTCCACGATAATATTCACCTAATAAGGCTATAAAGCCTCGTGGTGAAGTTGTTTCATCTGGATTTGCAATATGAATCGTGCATGTCGGAACACATTTTGCACATTGAATACATGCATCGCTTGATATTGTATAGTTTATATTCATGTTATTTTAAAAATCCCATAACTCGATTACCTTCAAAACTTGAATTTTTTTCTCGTTTTATTTCGATTATAAAATCTTCTATTAAAAATATTGGATCTTCTTTTATTGCAACAGCAAAAGCCGTATTTTTTACGATGAGGTCGATTTGACCGCCAGTTAATTTATATTCAGCCAAATCATCAACTGAAAAATTAGCTGAATAATTTGCACTTTTTGGTAAATGTTGCTCCCAAATCTGTTTTCGTTCATCTCGATTTGGCAATTTAAACTCGACTTTATAATTAAATCTTCGCGAAAAAGCTTTATCTAAATTTTCTAACAAATTCGTTGTAGCAACTAAAATACCTTTAAATTGTTCTATTTGTTCTAAAAATATATTTTGCATTTGATTATACATTTGACTAATAGAACTTGCTGTATCAGTTGAACGACTTGTTAAAAATTGATCAGCTTCGTTTAATAACAAAATTGGTTCAGTTCCACTTTCTTCGACGATTTTTTTATAAGTATCAAAAATATTTCGGACATTTTTTTCACTTTCACCGACATACATCGATAAAATTTTCGAACAATCAAAATGCAATAAATCTCGATTTAAACTTTTTGCAAGTGCTGAAGCCGTCAAAGTTTTTCCAGTCCCCGGAACACCATGAAATAAAATTCTGGCATCGATACCTTCACGATCTTTTATGCCCCATTTATATAATCGCTCCGAAACTGTTTTATCAAGCTGTTTTAATATTTTGTCAAGAATATCTCGAGTGTCTCGATGCAAAACGACATTTGATAAATCTTTTTTTGGTTCAACAAGTTCAAAAATTTCATGTTTTTCAACGATATCTTTCAGGCTATTTTTTCGTTTATGAATCGAACCGCCTTCTATTTTTCTAATTATTTCATCAGAAATAAATAATTCATCATTCGAAGTTGGCTTTTGAGTCATTCCATTAATTTGAATTGATGTTTCAAATTCAAATATTTTTTCACGAGCAAATCTTGAATCTTCGTGAAACATTAATCGATTTTCGAATCGTTCATAACTTTTAAAACTAATTAAATTAACAAGTCCTTCAACAGTTCTAAAATTTGTTTCACCAGAAAAAATAGAATATTCTTCACCAAGAATAGCTAAAAAAATTATTTCTTCTTTGATGTTAAATTTTTTCTCAAGTAAAAAAGTTCTAAGTGGAAAGTCCATATTTGGAGTTAAACTAACTCGATTTTCAATTGCTTTGTCGACCTCATCGCATTTAATTTTTGCCGATTCAAGAGAAATAGTTTTATCAGCAAAAGCTTTTAATTTATGAAATTTATCATCAATATATTCAAAATGACTTTCATAAGGTTCTTTTTTTATATCAAGTTCTTGTTCAAGATTGCCTTGTTCAAGAAGTTTTAAAAATTTACTCGAAAGAGTTACAGACGAATGAATAATTTCTAAGACTGATTGATTTCTACTGAATCTGCCACCAAATTGACTCATTTGATCAAGCATAAACAAACCATGAGAACCGCCCATGCCAATATCTAAATAGCCATCGGTTCTAAGTTTATTAATTAATTCAAAATATTCTATTTTCGATTCAAAAGTTTTTACAGAAAACAAAGTTTCAATTAAATCAGAAATTTCAGGAGCTGATTCATTTTTTAAATATCTTATTGTTAAATATTTAAAAATTTTTAATTCATTCACCGAAAAGCCAAATTTTTTAGCCAAAATCGAATTAGTTAAAATCCTAACTCTTAATAAATTATGCAGTAATTCCAAATTTCACTTTCATATTAAATTTTTATATTCCATTGTTATTTTTTTTAAAACGAGATGTTTTCATATAGTTCGACTATATTATCTCTGACGGTAGCAAGATCTATAACATAATTATTTTCTTCAGAATTTATATTCTGTTCATTTAAATAAATATAAATAGTCTCTAAAAGTCTTGACATTTTTTTATCAGTAAAATTTTCAGCTGGATTAAAAAATCTGCCACTTTTTACTTCAATAAAATGAAAAACATTATTTAATTTAGCAACGATATCAATTTCGCCGTAACGACTATAATAATTACGAGCTAAGATTTCAAAGCCTTTATTTAAAAGAAACTTAATAACTTTTTCTTCAGCCAAATGTCCTTTTTTTAGGTTCAAAATTCTTGTCGCTCCTCACCTCGATAAGTTGCAATTTCTTCTAATAAATCTTTAAGTTCATCTTGTTCATTAAATATTTTTTCGACTACTTTTACAGATTTGCGATGTCGTCGAACACCAATTTGACCAACAAATCTTTCTTTGCCATTAACAGATAAAGCGATTCCGTCATCATGATGATTATTTAATTTAATAATATCACCGACATTTAATTCTAAAACATCTTTTAACGAAAGTTGTGTTTCACCTAAATAAGCTTCGACATCGACATTAATACCACCAAGAATAACTTTTAAATCTTGATTTCGGCTTTTTTTAGAACCAGATTCATTTAGCATTAAATCTCGACTTGCTAATTTTGGTAATAACGATTCAAGAGCAATAACAGGATAACAAATATTCATCATTCCGCTTGATTGACCAATAATAATTTCCATGACGATCATGACAACGATTTCATTTTGAGCAACAATTTGAACAACATTTGGAGAACTTTCTTTTTGTTCAACTGTTGGAGTCATATTTTCAACTATTTTCCAAGCATCTCGTAAATTATCCATGAATACTTTTAAAATAGTTTCAAATAACGAAATTTCGATATCACTAAATTCACGATTATTTTCAAAAGGATCACCTTTACCGCCTAATAAACGATCGATCATTGGATAAGCAATCGAAGGATTAACTTCTAAAATTCCATTACCTTCAAGAGGTTTCATCGAAAAGACATTGAAACTTGTTGGATTTGGCAAAGACATTAAAAATTCGCCATAAGTCATTTGATCAACAGAATGTAATTGAATTTCAACGATTGCTCTCATGATTGCGGAAATTTGAGACGATGAGGTTCTTGCTAATTTATCATGAATACTTCTGAATGCTCGAAGTTGTTCTTTACTAACTCGATTAGGTCGTTTAAAATCATAAAGTGTAATTTGAACATCTGGATTTTGTGAAGTGTAACTACTGCCCGTTGCTGTCGTGGAGGATTCGTCATCGCCACCAGCTAAGTCTTCGTTTCCGACATCACCGAGAAGGGCATCTATTTCATCTTGAGTTAATATATCAGCCATGCTCTATTCCTTTAGTTCATCTTTAATTCGATTAATAACTGATTTATGAATTTGAGATATTCGTGATTCTGTTATATTTAAAATAGCACTAATTTCTTTTAAATTTAATTCTTCGAAATAATATAACTGAATAATTAATCGTTCTCGATCTGAAAGCTGTTCTAAAACAGCGGTTACTTTTGATATTAAATCATCAGTTTCTAATCGATCTAGAACATTGGCATTTGTATCTTCGACATCCATATTTTCGCTCAATGGTAAAACAGAATAAACTTCAGAAGCACGACGAGCTTCACGAATTTTTTCCAACGGCATATCTAATTTTTCTGCCAAATATTGATTCGATGGTTCTTCATCAAAAGAGGCTACATAATTACTTACGATAGCATCAATAGTTTTAACTAGTTTGCGACCATTTCGACTCATTACATCTAATGATCTCAAATAGTCTAACATTGAACCATAAACTCTTTTTTTTGCATAACCCCAAAAAGAGTCGTTTTGTGTTTCATCATATCGTCTAGCAAGTTTTACTAATTCTTCAGTTCCAATTGAAACTAAATCAGCATATTCAATAAAGCTTGGTAATCGTTCTTTTAATCTAAATGCCATTGATTTTACGGCTGGAAGATATTCAATAGCAAGAAGATCTTTTTGATATTTTACATCGTTTATATAACTCATCTATTTTTTTGACCTGCTTCAATGTTACCGATTTGTTTATCTATAATAATTTTAAAATTTTCTTTTTGTGGCATAAATTTTTCCTCTTTTTTATCTAAATCTTTTACTAATTGATCTAATTCACTTTCAAGAGTTTGTTTAGGAAATTTACTAGCTAGATTTACATCCCAATGTTTAATATACAACGAAAGAGATAAATTAGCAAAAGCGTGAAAAGCAACAGTTGTAAGAATAGCATTTACTACTAAATCTAGTGGAGAAACAGATGCAATTACCGAAAAAAAGAGTCCTGTGAAAAAACCAACAACTGTTAAAAAGCCTTGAATATTATAGACCATAATATATTACCTAGATTATTTATTATTAACGAAAATGTTGAATTAGTCTATGAAACAATCCAGAAAGACCACTTGCATCTAATTCTGCACCTGTTAATATATTTTGTTCTAATTTTTTTGCTAATTGTCTAGCAATTTTTTCTAAATCTTGCGTTGCCATTGCATATGGACTTTCTTTTGCAAAAAGTGTTCTTCGTTTTATCGATGAACTAACAATAGGATCATCAGCAATTTTGCCAAAATATTCAAGATGCAAATTACCTCCGATATTTACTCTTGCTACTTTATCGATTTTGCCAAATATTGCAAGAGCTTCTTTTTCAGATGTTACTTGATTTAATACCATTCCTATTTCATCTCTTTTTTTGCTTGTCATTTTTATCGTTGCATAAGCATCAGTAATTGCTGCTGGATCTGGAATCGTAACAACAAGAATATCATCAGCTATATTTAAAAACATTTGTGTTTTTTCACCTATTCCTGCTCCTGTATCAATAACCATAATATCTAAATCATCTAACACTGTTGATTCTTGAACTAATTTTTCAAATGCTTTTGAATCTGTAAATTCAAAAATATCAGAACCGCTATCTCCAGGTATTAAAATTAAATTTGGACTAATTTGAACTAATATATCTTTTAATTCTGATTGTCCTCGTAAAACATGAACGATATTTCTTTTGACTCTGACATTAAATAAAACATCAAGATTTGCCAAACCGATATCAGCATCAAAAATTCCAACTTTATAACCATATTTTGAAAAAACATAAGCTAAATTCGCACTTATTGTAGATTTACCAACTCCACCTTTTCCGCTTGTAACAGCAATAAAATGAGTAGTTTTTTTTGCAAAACCGTTCTCTTTGTTATTATTACTACCGCTATTTTTTATATCCATTAACTCTTTGAGTTTTTTAGCTTGATTTACATTTGCATTTTCGCTGTTAGAAACCATTGTCATTCACTCTTTCCGTCTCTTTTAAAACCGTGTAGCAAGGAATCTACTAGATACTCGCTCTTTGCAACAATAATATCTTCAGGAACCTCTTGCCCTATTGAGAAGTAGCTAATAGGTTTCTGCACATCATGGATAAGGCTAAAAATATTTCCAAATCCCTTGGTTTCATCAAGTTTTGTAAACATTATTGTATCGATATTTAGTTTTGAAAAACTATTATAACTCTCTTTTAGATCTTCATATTTTAAACTGCTTGGTAACACTAGCATTACCTCAATTTCGTATAAATTCATGGCTGTATTTAAAAACTCTTTAATAGTATCTATCTTTTGTAAATCATATGGCGAACTTCCCATTGTGTCTATAAATATATAATCGTTATGTCTCATTCTTTCAAGTTTATCTAGAAAATCGACTGGTGATACAACTGTTTCTATTTGAACTTTCATCATTCTTGCATATTGTGTTAGCTGTTCAACGGCACCAATTTTATATGTATCAAGAATTATTAAACCAACTTTGTAATCGATATCACTTTTTAAAGCAAATCTAGCTGTTAATTTTGCAATAGTTGTTGTTTTTCCAACTCCTGTTGAACCAACAAGCATAGTTATTTTTTTATTTGGTGGTTTTATAATCGTTTCTGTTCTTATTGGTATCATTTTTCTTAATAAAGCTTTAAAATATCTTTTGACTGTTTCGCTACTTTGTCTCATTTTAAATGGCATATGTTGAATCGAAAGTTTCATGATCATATCTAGATGTTCTCTATTCATTCCACTTTGTTTTGCTATTCGATAAATTTCCGAAAATTCTGGTGGAATTGCTGTTGTATTTGGTCCTTTTTCTTCCCAAAACATATTTTGAATTAACTTTATTTTATCGTTTAATTGAGATAATTCTGTTTTTATCTCTGAAAGTTGATTATCTGAATTATTTTTTACAATTATTTTTTCTTTCGAATTTTGTTGATTTTGTTGATTTTGATTTGATTGAACAACAACTTCAGGAATATCGATATCAAAATTTTGTTCATTTCGTTGTATTCTATTTTCTTCAGTTTGTTGTCTTTTTTTTACAAGTTCCATAATTTTATTAACATTTTCTGAAGCATCTACAAATTGTTCAGCTTTTTGAAATGCTGAAATAGATTGTTGTTTTTTCTGATCAACAACATTATTAATATTTTTATTATTTTGTTGTTTTTCTTGTGATACAGTTGAATTTTGTCCATATGGACTACTTATTTTTCTCTCTAATTTTTCTTTTTCTCTTGAATTTGTTCCAGATAATAAAATTCCTGATTCAGGTTCGTCATTATTATGAAATTTAAAACCCAATAATTCGTCAGTATCATCGATATTTGTATCAATTTTTAAATCAAAACTTTTTTTATTTCGCTCAATAAATTGACTTTGAAATCGACTTTTTCTATTATCAGCAATGCTTTCTTCAGGAACAGAAACCACAACTTCATACGATGTATTTCTTGAAAACAGCCCTCCTTTTATAGTTTTTATTTCTACTACAGAAATGTTATCACCATAAAGAGCCTTTGCTTCTTTCATTGCATCTTGAATTGATTTTCCTTGTATTTTTTTAATAACCATAGATTCTCCATATTATTTAAACTTAATTAAATACAACTTTATAAATTATATTTCTAAAAATTATCAAGAATTTTAACAAAATGGTCTATATAAATTTTTCGAATATTTTTATCTTACTTTTGCCATTATTTTAAATTATTTTTAAGATAATTTGCTCGAAATTTTTTCGTTATAATTCAAGATAAAACAAAAAGGTTATAGTTTGAATAGTAAATTATCTAAATATCTATATATATTATTAAGCATGTTTTTTACAGAAAATTTATTTGCTGAAAAGAATTACAGTTTTGGGTCTTTATTAAATCACAAAATAGAATTAGGTATAGATTACCCTATTTTTCAATCAATTAAATTTCAAAATTCTATTGTTGCTGATAATCACACACATGATTTTCAACATACAGCAACTGCCGAAGTCCCTTCGCCTTATATTTCAATGAAATCAAGAGCTTTTGATATTTCGAATAATTGGGGAGTTTATATTAATTCAACAGCTAGATTTATTAATTTTTCAACACAACGACCTTTTGTAACCAGTGGAGGCATTTACAACGATGAGGTAGATATCGACACCTCATCGAGTCTCGTAACAATTGATATGTCGCCATCGATATTTTATGCTAATAAAAATTTCATCTTTGAAATATTTGGTGGTGTAGGTGGCGGTGCTTCATTTGGAGATAGAAAAGAATTTAAATATGTAGCCGAATCGGATGCCGATAAAGTTGATAATTCAGTAATATCAAATATCGAAGGAAAATCAGCATACATTGGCGAAAGTGAAAAAATATCATTAAACGGTTTATTATTATCATATGGCATAAGATTTAAATACAAAATATCACAGGCTAATTTACATATAGCTTATATTTCACCAGTAATAATAGGAAAAGAATTTTTAATTGGAAATTTTATTTTAATTGGTTTAGGCTACACATTTTAACAAAAAAAGTAGCGAACCAATTAAAAAAGCCTCGAAGAAAATTCGAGGAAATGAAGAAAATTTTAGTGATGAAGTCCTAAAATATAATATGTGCTGTGATTAACTTTTTCAAGAGCAATTTTATATCTTTCAGCCCAGTGTTCAACAAGTTCGTTAAATTCATTATTTTGAACTCGATTTGCACTTTCGTGATGTTTAACTTTTAGATAATTATTTGTGCTTGATAAAGCAACATATCCGTTAATTTTTTCTAAACTTTTATGTAAATCAAAAATATGTTTCTCGATAGATTCAAATTTATGAGTTGCTTCTTTAACAGCTGACACTTGATTTAATAAAGCATCGCTAATATTAGTCATACCAAGTTGAATTAAAATCGCTTCGTTAGTAAGATTTAGTGTCATTTTAAAACCTTTTATTTAAATTCGTTAATTTTGGCTTGGAAGAGCTTTTACTTGTGCAACTAAAGAATTAAAACTTTCGCTGTCATTCATAGCCATATCTGCTAGAATTTTTCGATCTAGTTCGACATTTAAAGTTTTCAATCCATGCATAAATACAGAATAACTTATATCTTGTAATCTACAAGCTGCATTAATTCTGATAATCCATAATTTTCTGAATTCACCTTTTCGATCTTTTCTATCTCGGTAAGCATAAACTAAACTTCTTTCGAGTTGTTCTTTTGCTTTTCTAAAATGTTTTCTTCGACCGCTATAAAAACCTTTTGCTTGTTTAAGAACTTTTTTATGTCTCGCTCGGCGGACCGTTCCTGTTTTTACTCTCATTCTTTACCTTTTAATATTTTTTAGGTGCTTGATAAAATATCAAGACTTAACCACATTTATTATTTGTGGAGTGAATATATAAAAATAATCTAAATTAAAATAATTTAATTAGATTACCAACATATTTCTTACAGCTTTTTCATCCGCTTTATTTACATGTTTTGGTGATCTTAATGCTCGTTTTTGACCAGCACTAAATTTTGACAAAATATGACTTCGGAAAGCTGAGCCTCGTTTAATCAGGTTCTTCTTAGCTTTAAATCGCTTCGCAGCACCTTTGTGAGTTTTCATTTTTGGCATGTTAAATCCTTAAAATTTAGATTGAAAGTATATCAAGTATAGCTATTTTTTCAAAATAGTTTTAATGAATATGATCATGATCGTGTTCATGACCATGATCATGTTCATGACCATGATCATGTTTGCCATGTTTAAAAAACAAATCTGTATTTAAGTTTTTTGCAAGTGGCAATTCGTTGTTATTTAATTTATCTAAAGCTTCTTTTATAGTTATTCGTTCATTACCTAAATAATAAATATCAATACCTCTTGATAATGCAATAGAAAAAGGCTTTTCACCCATATGAGACATTAACATAATATTAATATTTTGAGCTAATAAAAGCTTAATAGCTTCTACTCCAGAACGATTTATATTTTCAATGAATTCAATTTTATTATCTTGATTATCGATTATTGCAAAATATTTAGCTTTGCCGAAAAGTGGAGCAACTGCACTTTCTTCGCTTTTTGTTTTTACCGCCATTGCTATTTTCATAATTACATATTCCTATTTTTTTATTTTGGAAAATTATAACTTTGATAAACTTTGATTATATATATTTATTGTTTTTAATTTTTTTCTTAAGAATCTTTTTACGAATCGCCAAATAAATCTCTTGTATAAACTTTATTTTCTACATCATCTAAATTTGTTGATTTTCGATTAGCAATTATTACATCGCTTAATTTTTTAAATTCGTTTATATTTTTTATAACTCTAGAATTAAAAAAATGGTCTTCTTTGAGAATTGGTTCATAAATTATGATTTCGATTCCTTTTGCTTTTAATCGTTTCATGATTCCTTGAATTGATGATGAACGAAAATTATCAGAACCGCTTTTCATAGTTAGTCTATAAACTCCAACAATTTTTGGATTAAATTTCAAAATTGATTCAGCGATAAAATCTTTTCTAGTTGTATTCGATTCAACGATTGCACTAATTAAATTATGAGGAACATCTTTATAATTTGCCATTAATTGCTTTGTATCTTTTGGAAGACAATAGCCACCATAACCAAAAGATGGATTATTGTAACCTGCACCAATTCGAGGATCGAGCGATACACCTTCGATAATCGATTTTGTGTTTAAGTTATGAACTTGTGAATAACTATCTAATTCATTAAAAAAAGCAACTCTCATTGCAAGATAAGTATTTGAAAAAAGTTTTATTGCTTCGGCTTCTGTTGAATCTGTTAATAACACTGGAGCTGTTATTTCTGCACTTTCAAGCATTAAATCTGCAAATAATTTTCCTCCATAATTTTTATCTCCAACAATTATTCGACTTGGTCTTAAATTATCCGTTAAAGCTTTTCCTTCTCGTAAAAATTCTGGAGAAAAAATAATTTTATCTGTGTTTAATTCTTTTTGTTTTTTTGCTGTGTAACCAACTGGTAATGTTGATTTTATCACGATATAAACATTTTTATTTATAAATTTTAAAGCATCTTGAATTGTTGCATCAACTGATGAGGTATCAAATTGGTTTGTTACAGGATCATAATCTGTAGGTGTTGCAATAATTACTAAGTCTGTTTGAGAATATGCTTCTTCTTTATTTAATGTTGCATGAAATCTCAAATGTTTTTCGTGAAAAAATCGTTCCATTTCATGATCTTCAATTGGGATTTTGCCATTATTTAATAAATCAATTCGCCATTTTGCAATATCTAAAGCAAAAACTTCATGATGTTGAGCTAATAAAATTCCGTTTGAAAGTCCAACATAACCAGTTCCAACAACTGTAATTTTCATATTTGAGATAGTTCCGATCTGTTAATTATTTATAAAATATTAATAAATAATTTATTTATTGTGAAAGTATTAAAATGTATGTGTCGCCCTTTTATGGGCGATTGGTAATTTTTATGTAGATTAAAAATCTCTTTCGAGAAGTTTTGATACACGAAGTATTGTAATAATTTTATCGTCTTGTTTGCCAACACCGTCAATTAAGCTTTTGTCTCCGACTACGGCTTCTGGTGCTGGATCGATATTTTTTTTGCGAATTCTCATAGCTTGATTTAATCGGTCTATTACAAAACCTGCTGTGTCATTGCCGTCTTTTAAAACGATATATCTCATATCTTCACTTTTATTTGTAACTGGCACACCGAATTTAATTCTTAAGTCAATTAATGGAATAACACTACCTCGAAGGTTGAATACTCCAAGAACATGAGCAGGTGTTCGAGGCACACGAGTGTGATCAATCGGTTTAATAATTTCTTGAATTGTTAAAATTGGAATTGCATATTCCTCTTCACCAACAACAAAACTAACAAGTTGAAGAATATCATCAGCACTACCTTCTGAAGGTTTCATTTGCTGTTTTTTTTGCTTACTAACAACTTCTTGAAGTTTATTACTCATTTTTACTCCAATCCAATATTTCGTCTTACGACATTTGCGATATATTCAGCTGAATATGGTTTTGTAATATATTCGTTCATTCCAGCTTCGACACCTCTCATGCGATCGCTTTTGCTATTTCTAGATGTAACGGCAATAAGTGGAAGATTTTTATATTTATTATATTTTCTGATTTCTGTTGCAAGAGTATATCCATCCATTCGTGGCATTTCGATATCAACAAGCATACCGTCAACATCATATTCACCACTTTTTAATTTCGTTAAAGCATCGACACCGTCAGAAGCTTCGATTACATTAATATCTAATGGTTTCAATGCACTTCTCATAATTTTTCTATCAGTTTTGCTATCATCGACAATCATAACTGTGTAATCACTTGGACTACTTTTTGTTTTTGAAGATGCTGATTCGCTAACTACGGCTTGAGATTTTATACCTTTTGCCATATGCATAATTGCGGCAACATCAACAATTAATGTAACACCACCATCACCTCGAATTGTTGCTCCTGCGATTCCGTCCATACCTTTTAGATATTCACCTAAATTTTTAATAACGATTTCTTCTTGTCCAACAAGTGAATCAACGATTACACCTATTTTTGATTCGGCAAGACCTAAAACAACAACATAAGTATGATCATGACTTTCGAATACTCGTTTAACATCAAAAATATCAGCTAAATGAACAAGCGATAATACATCATCTCTTAATCTTAAAACTTGTCTATTTTCTACTGTATAAATTTCATCTGAAGTAATTCTAACTGTTTCTAGAACTGAAGCTAGTGGAATTGCATAATATTCTTCTTGAACACCGACTAACAATGCTTGAATAATTGCAAGTGTCAATGGAATTTTTAATTTAATAGTTGTATAAGCATCAATTTCACTATCGATATCAATAATACCGTTTAGTTTTTCGATATTTGTTTTAACGACATCCATTCCAACACCTCGACCAGAGACATTGGTTACTTTGGCTGCTGTTGAAAATCCAGGTCTAAAAATTAAACCATATGCTTCTCGTTCGCTCATGTTATCAGCCTCTTTTTGAGTGATAACACCTTTTTCAACACTGTTTTGTTTTAAGAATTCAGGATTTAAGCCTTTACCGTCATCTGTGATTTGAACGACAATATGATTACCTTCGTTATAAGCTTTAAGAATAATTTTTCCACCATCAGGTTTCCCTTTTTTCGCTCTAACATCTGGTGTTTCGATACCGTGATCGCATGAATTTCTAACGATATGAACAAGTGGATCGCCTATTTCTTCAACAATTGATTTATCGAGTTCTGTTTCTTCACCTTCGATTTCAAGTTCGATTTTTTTATTTAATTCTCGTGATAAATCTCGAATCATTCGTGGGAATTTATTAAATACTTTACCGATAGGCAACATACGAGTTTTCATAACAGCAATTTGTAAATCTGTCGTAACTAACGAAATCATCGAAACAACTTGATTTAATTCTTCTAAGAATTCTTCACCTTCATATCGTTCTTCGACATCGTCATTAATTTTCATTAATCTATTTTTGCCAAGAACTAATTCCCCGATGAGGTTCATAAGATGATCAAGTCGTTTTACATCAACTCGAATAGTTTGTTCAGTTGTGCTATTTCCTGATTTTTGGGCATCTTCACCTTTATCAGCATTTTTTTCGATAGCTTTTGTTGGAACTGTTTTTTCTTCGGATGCTGACGAATGTGAAGTTGTAACAGGAGCTTTTGGAGCGACAGGTTCAGGTTTTGAAGACGATGAAGGAGATTCATCTTCAGTAGCTGACATATTAAAATCGACATCATCAGCACTTTTACCTTTTTCGATGCCTGATTCACTTTGAACTTGTTGTCTTCTTATTTTATCTGCTTCAGCTTTTTTCTTGATCATTCTTTCTATTTCAGCTTCAACTTCATCTTCGCTTAATTTAGAATAATCTACTTCAGGTTCATCAGCTAATGCATTTACATAAACTTTTTTAGTCTCTCCCCCAGCAGGAGCTTTTTCAGATCCAGAACTCTTTGCATTAGCGGTTTTTTCTGTTGCTTTTGCTTTTGAGGGTGTTGAACCTGCTTCTTCTCCTTTTGAAACGACATCTAATCTTTGAACTATTTCATGAATTTTAATGCCATTTTGGTCTGTTCCAGTATCGCGAATTTGACCTAATATACCTTTCATCATATCAATCGAAGGTAAAACGACATCCATTACTTCAGGAGTCATTTTTAATTCACCTTTTCGGGCTTTATTTAAAACATCTTCCATATGATGAGTAAGTTCTGTTAAAACATCAAAATTTAAAAACGAACTTGAACCTTTTACAGTGTGAGCAACTCTAAATATTCTATTTAATAATTCAAGATCTTCTGGTCTATTTTCTAATTCGACAAGATCTTGATCAAGCTGTTCGATTAACTCAAAAGCTTCGACTAAAAAGTCATGTAATATCTCTTGAAATTCATCCATAATTTAAACTCCTAATTTACTTTTTTACAACTCGAGAAACTTCTTCGTAAAATTTCTTTGGATCAAATTTTACTAAATAACCATCACCACCAGCTTCAGCACCTTTTTCTTGATTAAAACCTCCACTAATAGACGAATTAAATAAAATAGGAATATGCTTAAGGTTATCAGTTTTTTTAACTTGAGAAGCAAAATGAAAACCGTCCATTCGAGGCATTTCGATATCAGAAACTATTAATTTTACAGATTTTTTGAATTTTCCATCGCCCATATCTTTATATAAGCCATTTAATTTTTCAAGACCATCTTGACCATCATTAGCTTCAACGACATCAAATCCCATATGTTCTAGAGCTGTTTTCATTGCTCTTCTTGCTGTTGCACTATCATCAACTAATAATGCCATACCTGAAAATTCATGACCACTTGTTAATTTATCGATATCACTTGGCGGTTTTACTAAACCTAATTCTTGAACGATGCTCTCTAGATCTAATATTAATAAAACGGCATTATCTTCAATTCGTGTTACACCTGTAATTTTATTTTTTTCAAGATCTCCATCAGTATTTGACGATGCAAAAGATGCTGGTTCTATATCTTTCCAATTTATTCTTCGTATTCTTTTTGCTTCATGAACGATAAAACCGATTAAAATATTATTAAATTCAGCGATAATTACACGAACTTTTTTATCAAATTCTTTGCCAGAACTTACATTCATCCAAGTCGATAAATTTACAACTGGTAAAACAACACCTCGTAAGTCAAAAATACCTTCAATAAATTTTGGAACTCCTGGAAGTTCTGTTAATTTCGGCATTCGAATAATTTCTCTTACTTTTGCAACATTTATACCGTATATTCCCTCATACGGTTTTCCATTAATAAGTTTAACAATTCGGAAATCAACAAGTTCTATTTCATTAGAGCCAACTTTGATACCGCTATCTTTGTTCTTAGCCATTAAAACTCCTATAAGCTTTTTTCTTCTAAATAGAGACTATGCCCTTTCGATTTTACAATAAAATAACTTTTACTACAAGCAAACGACTTCAGATTAATATATTTTAACTCTTTAAAATCGAAGCTATTACCTTGATGAAAATGCCCCTCCAAAAACATTCCATTGCTTAAATTTAATAATTGTAATCTATGATTTATTAAATATACAAAATCTTTTATTTTAAAGCATTTATTTTTTTTGGTTTGACGAAGTTCTATATTTTTAATAATCATATTATCTATAATAATATCTATATAATTTAATATTTTTAAAACCTTAGAATTGCTAATAATTTTTCTATAATATTTAAACATTCCATTTATATTCCAATCGCCATGAGCCAAATATATATCAATCTTTTTTTCGAATACCTCATCAATATTATAATCATTATTAAATATAAATTTACAAGGCTGTTGTTCAATAGGAATAATTTTTAAATTTGGAAACAGACTTTTTAAATTAAAATCATGATTTCCTTCAAGATAAATTATTTCAATTTTATTGCCAATTAAATTCAATCGAGTGATTATATCTCTATTTTGATTTTCTGTATATTCGACACCACCAAATAAAAGATCAAAAATATCACCCATTAATATAATTTGAGTTGGAAGATTTTTTTCTATTAAATCAAGAAATTCAATAAAATATTTATCTCTAAAATTTTTATGATAATGAACATCTGTTATTAAAATAGACCCATTTTTAATAATCATGATTATTTATTTTATAAAATATTACGGAACTATTGCTATTTGCGGAATGCCAATGAATTCATCAAAACCAGCGATGAGGTTTGCATTTAACACAGCTTGAGAACTTGCTCCTCGCATTAAATTATCAATTGCACTTTCGACATATAATAAATCGCCATTTCGTCGAGCAAAAATATCACAAAAATTAGTTCCTGCAACATCTTTCATAGTTGGCGGGTTTTCACGAATTCGAATAAATTTCTCATTTTTATAAAATTCTCGAAGATATTTAATTGGATCTTCTAATTCTAAATTATTATCGATTCGTAAATAAACAGAACTTAACATGCCACGAGTTACGGGAACAAGATGAGGAACAAAATGAACTTTATGAAATTCGCCACCGAAGATTTCTAATTTTTCTTCGATTTCTGGTTCATGTCGATGTTTCAACGGATTATAAGCAAACATATTTTCGTTAATCGTTACATAATGAGTATTTGTTTCGCATTTTTTACCAGCTCCACTAACTCCACTTTTTGCATCGATAATTATCGAATCACCAGTTTTTAAAAATTTCAAAAACGGAGCAACAGCCAAAATCGAAGCAGTTGGATAACAACCTGGATTAGCAATTAATCTAGCTTGTTTAATTTGTTCTCGAAATAATTCAGGCAAACCATAAACAGCTTTATTCAAATTTTCTAAATCAAGATGTTCGCCATAACTTTTAATATAACGACTGTGAGAAAGTCGATAATCAGCAGATAAATCAACAATTTTAATATGTGGAAATTTCATTAATTCTCGAACGGTTTCCATTGCAGTTTTATGTGGAAGTGCTAAAAAAACGATTTCGCTTGTTTTTGCAATTTCGTCAAAATTAATTTTTTTAACAGGAAGATCAAGAATTCCAAAAAGCGAAGAATGAAGTTGAGAAGCTGTGCCACCGCCTTCACTTGTAGCCAGATAGCTAATTTTAAAAAACGGATGTTGCAAAATAATTTTAATTAGTTCGAGTCCAGTGAAACCACTAGCTCCAACAATTGCAACATTAATATTAAATTTATTTATCAAATATAAAATCCTAATTAAAAAATAAGTGTCAGTTAAAATTCTATCAGAATCAAGATTACGATGTTTATAAAATAAAAAATATTTTTTTTTTATAAATTTATTTACAATTTTTAACAGTTTTGTGATCTTTTTCTTTAATCAAATTAGCAATAATATAATTATGCTGTATATTTATCTTAATTTTAGATTGGAGTATAAAATTTGAGTTGGCAAAATAATGAATTAAAAGAAGTTCGACGAAATATTGATCTCATCGATAATAAAATTCTTAGCCTATTAAACGATCGAATGCGATTAGTTAAACGAGTTGGCGAAATTAAAAACAGCGATAAAACACCAATTTATCGACCTGACCGTGAAATAGAAATTATTAAACGACTTGACGAATTGAATTCATCAGAAAATGGTCTGTTATCAAAAGCTGGAATTTCAGCTATTTTTCTTGAGATTTTTTCGGTTGCTAGAAATCTTGAACGACCTGAAAAAATAGCTTATCTTGGACCAGAAGGCAGTTTTACTCATCAAGTTGCTGAAAGCCGTTTTGGAGCAATTAGCGATTATTTGCCTTTGAATTCAATTCGTGATGTTGTTTCAGCCGTTGAAAATGGACGAGCAAAATTTGGTGTTTTACCAATCGAAAATAGCAGTAACGGAATCGTTGGTGAAACTTTTGATTTACTTGAACGAAGCAATTTAAAAATTGTTGCCGAAGTTTATATTTCTGTTCATCATAGTCTTGTTTCGTTAAGTCATAATTTAAAAAATATTGAACGAGTTTATTCGAAAGATATCGCTTTTAAACAATGTGAGAAATTTCTCGAAGCTCATAATTTATCGGAGATTGAATTAATTCCTGTTGAATCAACGGCAAAAGCGGCCTATTTAGCATCAAAAGATCCAAACAGTGGAGCAATTTGTTCAAGCATTGCAAGTAAGCTTTATAATATTCCAATATTATTCGAAAATATCGAAGATTCAAACACGAATAAAACTCGTTTTATTATTTTAAGTGATTTTGATAACATCGAACAAAATAATAATAATTCATCAGTTATTAATACGAAAACTTCTATTATCGTTAAGTTTGACGACGATAACGAAGCTGGAGCTTTATTTAAATTTTTAAAAGGCTTTAGCGACAAACATATAAATTTATCTCGAATTCAAAGTCGTCCAACACGAGATCAGCATTTTAAATATAGCTTTTTTATCGATTTTGACGGTAATTTTAAAAATAGCGATGTTCAAGAAATCGTTTCTCCATATGGCAAAAATGTCAAATGGCTCGGCACTTATTTTGAGGATAAATAAAAATGCCTCATGTTTATATAAAAGAATTTAACGAAAATAAATATCAACAAAATAATTATTCTCAAAATAATCTTGTTAAATTTGGTCAGCTTTTTCAATCGCGGAAAAGTCAAAATCGTTTTTTATTACATGTTGAAGCTCTAGATAAAAAGTTCTTTTTGGAAATTTTAAAACGGGGCGAACAGACTTTAATCAAAAGTGAAAAAGGCACTCGTCCTTCGCCAAATTATCCCGTTCATGTTGCAATTCACGAATTTACAAAACTTTTGAATTTGGAAGTTCTAAGTTCGAATTTAAATACGAAACCGTCGCCACATTTAAACGATTGGGCATATTTAATCGAAATTGATGATGTTGAAAAATTCGCCAATTCAAAAAATTATATTCAGATTGAAATCGGTTTTGGTAGTGGCATACATTTGTTAGATCTTGCTGAAAAAAATCCAAATATCGATTTTATCGGTATCGAAATTTATAAACCAGCCGTTGAACAAGTTCTTAAACAAATCAAAATAAAAAAATTAAATAATTTGCGAGTTATTGATTTTGATGCAAGACAACTTCTCGAAACTTTGCCATCGAATAAAATTGATGCTATTTATTTGCATTTTCCAGTTCCGTGGGATGATCAACCTCATCGACGAGTTTTATCAAAAAGATTTCTCGATGAGGTCAAACGAGTTTTGAAAGTTGGCGGTTTCTTCGAACTTAGAACAGATAGCGAAGAATTATTTAAATTTTCAATGGAGCTATTTTTAAATGAAAATCAAATTAAATTTGAACTTCAAAAAAATATAAAAATCGATGTTGCAAGTAAATACGAAAGTCGTTGGTTAAAAATGAACAAAAATATTTACAATGTAAAAATAGAAAGTTTGCAAAAATCAGATGAAAAAAAGAGTTTTGATATTCAGCAAATTAGAGTCGTTGAATCATGCAAAGAACGAATTTTTAATGGTTCAGAACTAATAGGAAAAAGAGTCTTAAAAGATAACTGGTTTATAAATTTTATTGATATTTTAGATTCGTATAATAATGATAAAATTGTTCAAATTATATGCGGAAGTTATTTTTCTCCAACCGAAAGATTCTTATTATTAAATGAGAATAAGATAGAATATCTTATCAAAAGCCCTTTAGAAATAGAGGAAAATAATGAGATTGATAAATACTTAAGAGAGTTGTTTGAATCATGTCAGAAGATCAAATAGTAATATCTGCTAAAAATATGTCTCTTTCATATATTGAAACAGAGCCAATAATTAAAAATGCTACTTTTCAGGTTCATAAAGGTGAATTTGTTTTTATAACAGGACCAAGTGGAAGTGGAAAATCAACTTTATTGAAATCGCTATATGGTGAAATAAAGCCAAAAAGTGGAGAACTTTCTATTACAAATACTCCTTTGAATAATATAACTGAAAGTATTTTAATGACTCTTAGAAAACATATCGGTATCGTTTTTCAAGATTATAAATTAATAAAAGAATGGACAATTGAGAAAAATGTAATGCTTCCGTTATTAATCGCTGGTTATTCAAGACGAGTTTGTGAAGCTCAAGTTGATAAACTTTTAACTCATGTAGATTTATTGCATCGCAAAGGTAGATATCCAATCGAATTAAGTGGTGGCGAACAGCAAAGAGTTGCAATGGCTAGAGCTTTAGCTCATAATCCAACAATGATTTTAGCTGATGAACCAACTGGAAATCTTGATAAATATTCAAGCGAAGTTATTTGGCATTTATTAAAAGGTGCAAATGAACAATTAAAAACAACAATTGTTGTTGTAACACATGATATTCCAGCTTATAATATAAAACATACTCACTATACTCTGCATAATGGAACTGTCATGGGTGGAGATGATCGATTTTATAATGGAAGGAAATAAACAATTAAATGATTAGAGAACATTTATCACTGATTATTGCTCTTTTTACGATCTTATTCACATTGCAAGTATATTTTATTATAGAAAGAACTATTGATATTTATGAACAAACTTTAAAAGATAATTATTCAATGGTTGTTGTTGCAAGTGGCGAATTAAAAACAGATTTGATAAAAAATCAAATTAAGATTGTAGAAAAATTTGAATCAGTTGATCCTCAAAAAGTTATTGAAAGATTAAAAGATGAGTTAAATAAAGATGACTTAGGTGTTTTAAAAGATAATTTACCAACTTTTTATCGAGTGTTTTTATCGATATATCCAACACCTGATGATCTAAAATTATTAAAAATGCAATTAGAAAAAGTTGAAGGAATTGTTCGTGTTGAAACATACAGTAAAACACATGATCAAATTTTTAAATTATTAGTTTTATTTAAAGATATTAGTAATGTATTTTTAATGGCAATATTTTTAGTGTCAGCATTATTAGTTATTAAAGAAATGAGAATTTGGCAATTTGAACATGTTGAAAGAATGCATATTATGGCATTGTTTGGAGCACCATTATGGATGAGAAGTGCCGTTTTATTTAAAGTAGCCGTTATCGATGCATTTATTTCTTCTGTTATCGTTGTTGTAACTTTTATAATTTTAGATCTAAACGGATGGCTTCATGAATTATTTAGCATGATTTCAATTGATGTTGATATCTTCGAATTCTTTGAAGATACTTTAAATTTATTGTCGATTTCTATTGTTATTTCTTTGTTATTGGCAATAGTAACAATATTACGAAACAAAGATAGATATCAGTCTTAATATGCCAATTAATTTATTATATTATCTTCAAAAAATAATAAGTTTATTAATTATTTTTAATATTAATTTATATGCAATTAGTTCAACCGAAAAATTAAAAGAGTTAAATTTAACTATTGGTGAATTAGATTCAAAACTTCAACAAACATCTGATGATATTTTTTTGTATCAAAGTTATATTTCCAAAATTGATTCTGAATTAAGAAAAATTGATTTAGAATTAGATCAAGATCGAAAAAAATACAAAAAAGAATTTGAAAAATATGATGGTTTGACTAGAGACATTGAAAATTTGCGAGATCAACAAGATAATATTTATGAACAAATGTCTAATATTTCAGCTCGTATCGTATCTCAAGCAATTGTAAAAAAAAATAGCGAAACTGGTGATATTGAAACAATTTTTGTTGATGAAGCTTATTCTATTTTGAATCGAGAAAATGCTAAAAATTTAGAATTAATGCAACAAGAAGTTCGACTTAGGCAAAATAAAATTGACCTTATTGGCAAAGCTATTAATAATCTCGGTTCAAATATTGCACGAGTTGAACAAAAAAAAGAATTAATAAATCAAAAGAAAACAGATCGAGAAATTAGATTTAAACAATTAGAACAAAAACAAACTGATTATAAATCTCGTCTTGATAATATTATAGAACAGCATACAGCTATTCAAAATGAAATCAACGAGGCAGCTCGAATTGCTAATGCTGAACTTATGAATAAACCATCCGCAGAAAGAATAGCTTCAAATTCTAATTCTATTGATATTAATACTGGAGACCAAAAAAGATCTCTTGGCAATAGTTATCAACTTGAACGAACAAAAAAGTATCGAGGTGATAAGACTATTTCTCCTTTGGAAAGTTACAAAATCTTAACTCGTTTTGGAACATACACAGACCCAATTTATAAATTCAAAATTTTTAGTTCGGCTGTTATATTAGAACCTCAAGGTTCTTCAACAAGAGTTAGATCTATTTTTGACGGAACAATTACAATAGTCAAAGACGATAAAACACTTGGTAAATTTATCATGATTGAACATAATAATGGTCTGCATACGATTTATGCCAATTTAGATCTTTTTGCTCCTGATATAAAACCTAGTAAAAAAATAAAAAAAGGTAGTGTCATTGGTAAAGTTGGAGAAAGACTTTATTTTGAAGTCATCGATAAAAACAGTAGAATTAATCCGATGGAAGTCATCGAATAACAATTAAAATATTCCAAAGTGAAATCTACAAAATATAAAATAACCTCATCGAATTTGATGAGGTTCAACCTCTATTTTTAATAAAGAATTTCTATAATTTTTACACGATCATATGTTTTACGAATTTCTTTATTTTTTGCTTGTTGAATAAAATAAGAAACTTTTTGATTTTTTTCCAACTCGTTATACAAATCTTGTTCATACTTCTGACTAATATAAGCTTTTGAGTTTGTATCTCTGAAACTAACTTTTTTTCTCATTTCATTGTTTTTCGTATAGTTTTCAATATTAATAACTGTTGTAACACTTGCATTTTTCATTTTTATAAATTCTGAATGATCAAGATTGCCTTTGTTTGTTGGATGATAATTAAAATGACAATCGATACATAAAACTTTGAGATTATCTGATAAATTATTAGATTTATTTTTATCAAGATGATGAGTATGTATAAATCGCTTTTGCCGATCTGAATTAGGCTTCCAACTGCATTCTTGACAAGTATAATTTGCTGATTTTTTTCTTGCAATTGATATTTCTCGCCATTCGTCTCGATATTTATCAGGCAAACTGTTAAAATCTGTATCCATTCCAGACACATCAATTCCATCGAAAACAAGTTGGACTTCAGAATATTCTTCTATTTTTGCAGACGACATTAAGAAATTTTGCAGGTTAAATTTATCTCGTTCTCTAACCGCTAAATCTGTTAAATCTCTCAAACAATTACCGCAAACTAATAATTTTTGTTCTGAAAAATATTGCTCACCAAAATATTGGTATTTAAAAAGTCCGTCAGTTCGCAATGAAACACGATATCGAGATAAACTGTTTTGCATTTTTTGTCGCTTAAGAGTATCACAATAATGCAAATGATATTTATGATAACTTTTTGGTTCGTTGCCTCGAGATCGTGATTTACTATTACCTTTAATAATATATAATAAAACTCTACGACCTTTATAAAGTAAAGCTTCAGGCGAAGAAACAAGCTCTTTTGAATAAGGGGAACAACCATTTTCATTTAAAAAATTTATTTCAATTCCATCTTTTTCAAGCTGTTTTAATTCCTCAAAACTGATGTTTGCCTCTAAAGACTGTTTGATAATTTCAATATCATTTTGTGAACCTGAAAATTCTAGAATTCTAGATTCTCCATTAATTGTAACTATCGATCTTTGAATTGGAATAACTTCAATTCCAGTTGATTCAATTAACTCTTTTAATAAATCACCAAAAGTAAAATTTTCCATTTGTTAATCTCGTTCTCGATTATTAATATTAGAAGCTTGAACAAGAGCTTTATAGTTTGCCAAAAACTGTTTTGATAATGCAACAAGAGAAGCTTCAAAAGTTCCTAATTGTTCAGGTAATTTTTTAGAAATATTAGAAACATATTCAGACTGTGCTTTTAAAGTTGTTGTAATTTCAGAATTATGTTTTGTCATAGCATTGACTAAAGTTGTTTTGCTGTTATCTATTTCAAGAGTAAAATGCTTAAGGCTATTTGTGATTTTATCGCTACTGTCTTTTACATTTGCATTTATATTTATTACTAAATCATTAAACTTAGTTGAAATATCTTGAATTGATTTAGTAGTAATTTCACTTTGTTTAATTGACTGTTCTTGAGATTTTTTTATTACAGAATCAAAACTATTTTCTAAATCAGAACTCACTTTATTTAATTTATTTGTTAATTCAATTGTTGAATTAGAAAGAATTTCACTTTGTTTTCTTGATTCATCTTTTGCAACTTCAGAAACTTTTTCAATTGTTTCTTTTAAATTTGGAAACATATTTTTTGCATTTTCTGAAAGCTCTTTATAAGTTTGTAAATGTCTATTTATTTCTTCAGTTTGATGTTTGTAAGTTTCTATAATAACTTTAAGTTTGTCATAAACAGTTATGATTTCTTGATTACGATCTGCAATGTTTGATAATGATTTTTCGCTTTCGGTTATTGCCATTAACGAACTATTTAAAGCCGATTCCATAGATTCAACAGAATTTTTGTAATTATTTTGCCATTCGACTAATTTAATAACAGAATTATTAAGTGCTTTGAAGTTATCACCAAATTGTTCAGTTAAATTATTATTAAAGTCTTTAATAACATTTTCAAGAGCTTTAATAATTTCTTTCGAAGCACCTTCAGAAATCTTTTCAAAAGTTTTATCAAGTGTTTGATTCATATGTTCAAAGTTTTCACCAAAGCTTTTAATTAAAATTTCATTTTGTGCATTTTGATTATCTTTTAACTCAAAAATAGCTTTTTCAGTTTGTTGAACTGCTTGAGCAACATTATCAAGTTTGTCTAATTTATCCAGTTTTGTTAAATAACCAAAACCTTTTTTAACCTCATCATTTAAATTATCTAATTTTTGATTTAAATCATCTAATTTATCCAATTTGTCAAGTTTATCTAATTTAGAATCTAGTTTTGATAAGGTGTCTAATTTATCAAGTTTATTAAGCTTTGAATCTAGTTTGTCTAACTTTGTAAAACTATCGCGAATTTCTTCTGCCCGTTTAGTTAAATCATCAAATTTTTTAAACTGTTTTTCGATATTTTCAGTTAGTTTTATTAATTTTGACATTTGACTTTCTTCAGGTTGATATTTTATTGCACCCTGAATTTTTTCAATTAAAACTAAAATTGAAGAAGCAACCATTCCAGCAATCGATGTTACAAAAGCTGTCATTAAGCCATTTAGTAAATTAGGAACAGAAGCTTCTATATTTGTGGAATCAAAATTTAACAAACCGACTGTAATTCCTATGAAAGTTCCAATAACACCAACTTGACCAATTAGCGGACGAATACTGTGGTTCTTTTTATTGAACCAGAATTCTGCGAAAAATAAAATTATGATAATTCCAACTATTACCAAGGTGATTGGATCGGAAAAAATATCCAAATGAACTCCTATAAAAAATATTATTGTTTGCTAAAATTTTATCAAAAAGGTTTTAATCATTAAGATGAGGTTATTAATTGTTATATTTTTTAATTTAAGTATTTTTTTATATGGTTTAACAGTTGTAAAAAGTGGAAATGGTTTTTCTCATAAAGAAGCTGTTGATGATGCAATCAATAATGGCAAAGTGTCTTTACAAAATAATCAAAATTATTCTGATTTGAAATTAATAAATTATGAAATTCTTGAATCAAAAGTTCAATCAACGGCTGATTTTGGTTTAATCTTCGAAATAAAATTAAAAATCAACTTTGAAGTTAGTTCAATTAAGCAAGAACCTCATCAAGAAATTATTAAACCAACAATAAAAGTTAAAGAACAAGCTCAACATCAAAAAGGTCTTCAGATAAATATTACAAATTTACATAATAATTGTAATTTGCATGTTTTAATTTGTAAAAAAGGTGAATGTAAAATGCCAAGTTTTACTTTTGAAACAAATGTAAATTATCATAAAAAGAATAAAAAACATATTTATAAAATAAATAATAAAAGTTTAAACTTGAACCTAAATGACGGAATTTATAGTTTAGTTTTTTTAGATTTATATGAAAATTATTTTATGGCTGAGAATATTGATTATAAAACTTATGTCCGTGAAATTGAAATTGTTGATGGCAGTTTTTTTAAAGAATATGATATAAAAGAGATTAAATTATCTGATGCTATTTGTAACAAGGAGTAAAAATGGAAAAAGAAGAACAGTTATTAGAAGAAATTAACGATGCCGAACAATGGATTAGTCTTTCAGATTTAATGTCTGGATTGATGCTCATATTTTTATTAATTGCTGTGGCTTTCATGTTAAAAGTTGAGAAAAAACAAGAAAACATGCGAGATTTATATAAAGAATTTATCGAAAAAGAACAAAAGTTAAATTTAGCTTTAAAAAATGAATTTACAGTTGAAGAATTAACAAAATGGAAAGTTGAAATATTGCCAACGAATATTATTCGATTTAAATCTCCTGATGTTTTGTTTCCTATTGGCAAAAATGAACTTCAACCATTATTTAAAATTATTTTAAAAGAGTTTTTTCCTAGATATATAAAAATTATTTCAAGTCAAGAATTTTCAGATTATGTAAAAGAATTCCGTGTTGAAGGACACACTGATTCAAGTTGGAATAATAATATTCACGATAGCTATATTTATAATCTCGATTTATCTCAAGGTCGTGCTAAAAATGTTTTGGCTTATTCTATTAGCTTATCTCAAGTTTCAGATAAAATCGATTGGTTAAAAAGTCGCTTTCGAGCTGTTGGTTTTTCTAGTTCAAATACACTTGATGAAGACAGTAATCCATGTAAAGATTCTCATAAATTGGAAGATCCTGAAAAATCTCGTCGTGTTGAATTTAAAATTATTACCAAAGCCGATGAGGTCTTAAAACAGATTGAATTGCTCGGAAGATAAAACAAATTACTTATTAGATCCAGAAACAAAAGTTCATGTGTTGTTTTATTTTTCGTTATAAATATTATTATGAAATAATCAAATTCTGTTATTATTTCGGACAAACATTTTAAATAAAGATACTGATATGATTTATCCATCTTTTACCGACTATCGTCAAGCTATTAAAAACTTGGCACATCGAACGGAAAATTTAAAAAAT
>JASKOM010000011.1 GCA_030152305.1 Campylobacterota bacterium | reverse complement strand
TCTCCATAAAAATGGAAATTTTTAATTTCCTGACATTCTGACTCTCTGCGAGACAAAACTCAAATTGTAGAAGTTGGTACTTGCTTAGTTTTCAATAATTCATTTTTCATTTTTATATAAAAGAACATGTCAATTTTTTGAGTGATAAATCTTCTTTACCAAATTTCCTTTTGACGAGTGGAATTGTATATATATTTATCTTAAAATAAGCTTAAGCCAAAAGATACATAATTAACGATTTTAAATTAATATTTCGTTTAAAAATAGTTTATCATTACTTAAAAAAAAAGATAAAATATAGTTCATCATTTTTCATAGAAGGAATAAAATATTCATGGCTAAAAAAGATAAAAGTAAAAAAGCTGATGCAAAAAAACAAGAGTTAAAACATGACAGTTCTGAAAATAATATCGATATCGAATTAAAAGATATTGATAGTGATGACGATAATGGTTCAAATGAACTTATTGCCGTAAAAAAGAAAAAATCAACAGTTGCTTATGAAGAGGAGCTTAAATTTTTACAAGTTGAGCTTTTAAAAATGCAAAATCATGTTAAAGAAAACGGCTTAAAAGTTGTTATTGTTTTTGAAGGTCGTGATGCCGCTGGTAAAGGTGGAACCATAAAACGAATTATCGAACATATGAATCCTCGAGGTGCAAGAATCGTTGCTCTTGAGAAACCATCTGATGTTGAACGAACTCAATGGTATTTTCAGCGATATGTAAAACATTTGCCAAGTGCTGGTGAAATCGTTTTATTTGATAGAAGCTGGTATAACAGAGCTGGTGTTGAACCTGTTATGGGCTTTTGCACTGCTGAAGAACATGCAACTTTTTTAAAAGAAGTCTCTAAGTTTGAATCTATGCTTGTTAGTTCAAAAATTATTTTATTAAAATTTTATTTTTCTGTTAGTAAAAAAGAACAAGCTAAACGATTTGCTAAAAGAGAAGATGATCCTCTAAGACAATATAAATTTTCTCCAGTTGATAAACTTTCTCAACAGATGTGGGAAAAATATACTGTTGCTAAATATTCTATGCTTTTAGCATCTCATACGAATGTTGCTCCATGGACTATTATTCGATCTAATAATAAAAAAATAGCTCGTTTAGGAACTGTTAAAGAAATTTTAAGACGAGTTGAATATCGAGATAAAGTTGATAGTGCTCTTTTTGATAAAGATCCTTCGATTGTTATTGACGGATCTGAAGAGATCGTTATTATGGGCAAAAATTTCCAATAGTTTTTTAAGGTTTAAATTTTGCAAACTCATAATCAAAATATGCTTTCTATTTTAAATAGAGAACTCGAAGGCATTGAAGCTATTTATCATTTAAGAGATATTTTAGTTATTGTTCAAAAGTTAAGAGGTGGCTCGATTTTATTCGGTATTCTTAAAAGTAATTCTTTTGATCAAGAAGCCGAACAATATCGAAAAAGTATAGAAGATCTAATCGAAAAATTAGAAAGAAGTTTTTCTATGCTTGAAGAAGTTAGTAAAGAAGAAAATCTTTTAACTCATATAAAACAAGAAACAGCAAAACTAGAAAATCATCTTTTTAGATTAAATCGAAATATTTTTGATTTAACGATTTCTCATTTTGATGAATATAGTCGCAGTGTTAGAAATTTGAATAGTTTAATTATTGATATCGCCGATAAATCTTATTTATTATCTGAAAGCGATAAAGACGAAGCCATTCTTTTAAATATTCTTGCAAATATTGCCATGAATATGGTTGAAAATTTGAATAAACTTCGATCTGTCGGCATCAAAGTTATTCACAAAAAAATTAAAAGTATTCATGATGCAACAGAAATTCAATATTATGTTGAAAATGTAAAGCATTATTTACAGCTTTTAAATGACGAATGTGATCGTTATTTTGCAAATCAATCAAGAACCGACGAAAATGCAAAAATTCTATTTTTAAAACATAGACTTTCAAAAGATGTTGAATATTTTATTAAATTAGCAGAAGAAGAAATATTAACTCAAGAATTAATTTTTATTGAACCTAGATATTTTTTCGAACAAGGCGACGATCTTTTTAACTCTGAAACTCTTTTTTATGATGAACTATTTTTACTTTTTACAACTCATGTTAAAAAACGAATAGCTTTTTATTCTAAAATTTCTCTTAGAGAAAAAACTATTAGCTATTCAGCAATCGCATCTTTATCTTTATTAATTTCTTATCAAGCTTTTGAACTTATTTCTTTATATTATTAATGAATTTAAAAAATAGATGTAAAATTTATGAAGCAATTGAAAAAGGTGCAAACGAATTAAAAACTGTTTCTCGACGAACAAAACATGAAAGTGAGATTTTATTATTAAGTATTCTTGCAAAAGATAAGGTTTATCTTATTTTACATAATGAAGATTTTTTATCTACTAAAGAAATTGAACAATTTAAGCAATATATTTTACGACGAAAAAATGGTGAACCTATTGAATATATAACTCAACAAGTTAGTTTTTATTCTTTGACTTTTTATATTTCTCACGGTGCTTTGATTCCTCGACCAGAAACAGAACTCATTGTTGATTTTTCTATTCAACTTCTTAAACATATTCAAAATCCAAAAATTTTAGAAATTGGTGTTGGCAGTGGAGCTATTTCAATATCAATAGCTTCAAAAATAAAACTTGCCAATATTTTAGCAGTTGATATTTCTCAACAAGCTCTAAATATCGCTCAAATTAATATTTCGAATTTTTATTTAGATGATCAAATTCAATTAAGAATTAGTGATTTATTTAGCAATGTTCAATCTTATGAAAAATTTGACCTCATCGTTTCTAATCCGCCATATATAGCAAAACATGAAAAAGGAAAACTTCAAAAAGAATTAGATTTTGAACCAGATGTAGCTTTATATGGAGGAACAAACGGTGATGAGGTATTAAAAAAAATAATTGACGAATGGTTAAAAAGAGATGAAAAATATTTATTATGCGAAATGGGTTACGATCAGCGAGAAAGTTTAGCAAGATATTTAACCGAAAATTCAAATCATCAGCAAATTAATATAGAATTCTTTAAAGATCTATCAGGATTAGATAGAGGTTTTATTTTAAAAAGATAGAAAGAATATATGTATGGACAGGACTTTAGTCTTATTTTTTGTAAAAAAATATTTGCGATTTGATAAAGATCAGCCATTTATTTCTTTATCAGCAATTTTAGCTTTCATTGGAATAGCTCTTGGAGTTATGGTGTTAATTATTGCAATGAGCATAATGAACGGTTTTGATAGAGAATTACAAAACAGACTGTCAATTATGAATTATCCATTAACAGTAGTTGCAACAGCATCGGATCATGTTGATAACAATACTTCAAACATTATAAAAGAGATCTTGCCACAAGCAAAAATAAGCCCTTATGTGGTTTCAAGTGTAGTTGCAAAATATGGTCGAGAAATGAAAGGTGGTTTTATTTTTGGTATTAATTTCGATTTAGAACGACAAATAAATTCCGTAATAAATAAAGCATTAAATAATACAAATTTATATAACGATAATTTTCCGATTATTGTCGGAAAAAAATTTAGAGAAGACCTACAAATACCGTTTAAAAAAAAAATAACATATATATTCACAGAAGTAGATCCAGCTGGGCTTGTTTCAAGTCCAAAAATAAAACGGTTTCAACCAATAGCTGAATTTTCTTCAGGTTTGAGTTCATATGATGAAACTTATCATTTTGCAGAAATAACAGCTCTTCAAAAAGTTCTTGGAATGCCAGAAGATAATTATCACGGAATTCATATTTGGAGTAATAATCCTCAAGAAGATCATAAATTGTTATCAACAAAATTGTCAAAAGACTATAGAGTTGTTGGTTGGTGGGAACAAAATGGAAATTTATTTTCAGCATTAGAAATGGAAAAACGAGCATTATTTATAGTTCTAATGCTAATTATTTTAATTGCATCAGTAAATATAATTAGTTCGTTATTAATGACTGTTATGAATCGTCGAAGTGAAATTGCTCTATTAGTTTCAATGGGTGGCACAGATCGAGAAATAGAAAAAATATTTTTATATTTAGGTGTCGTAATCGGAATAAGTGGCATATTATCAGGAACGATATTAGGACTTTTTGGGTTATTTATTTTGTCTCATTTTGACATTATTACACTTCCAGCAGATATTTACGGAACAAGTCATTTACCGTTGGAGTTAAGTTCGTTCGATTTTACATCAATTATTATCGGAGCGGTATTAATCGTTGTTATTTCAGCAATTTATCCAGCAAGAAAAGCGAGTCAAATAGATATCGTGAAAGTATTAAAAAATGAATAAAAAGCCTTGTGATAAGATTTCGCAAAATTTATTTTATTAATAAAGGATAGAAATGCTTTTATTTACTCCAGGACCGACTCCAGTTCCTGAAAAAATTCGGAAAAGTATGAGCGATGAAACGATTCATCATCGAACACCAGAGTTTGAAGCTATTTTTGCAAAAACTAGACAGCTTTTATTTAAATTAATCGGTAGCGATGAAATCGTTTTATTAGCATCTTCTGGAACTGGTGCAATGGAAAGTGCCGTAACAAATCTTACCTCATCGAAATTACTTTCTGTTAATTCAGGAAAATTTGGTGAAAGATTTAGAAACATCGCTGAAGCTCATAAAATTCCAGTAAAAGAATTAAAATACGAATGGAATACTCCAACATCAATAGAAGACATTATGAGAGAAATCGAAAATGATAGTTCTATTGATGCAGTTGCTATTCAAATTAGCGAAAGTTCAGGCGGATTGAGACATCCAGTTGAGGAAATTGCAAAAGCCGTAAAAAATAAAAACCCAAATATTATAATTATCGCTGATGCAATTACGGCTATGGGTGTTGAAAAAATTGATATTTCGAATATTGATGCAATTATTGGCGGAAGTCAAAAAGCTTTCATGTTACCACCAGGTTTAGCAATTCTCGGATTAAGTAATCGAGCAATCGAAAAAATTGGCAAAGGCAAAGGCTTTTATTTTAATTTATATTCTGAAATAAAAAAACAGAGAACAAATACAACGGCTTATACAGCAACAACGACTTTAATTATTGGTCTTCTTGCAATGCTTGAAGAATTTGATCAAATTGGTTTCGATGAGGTCTATCAACGAACAGCAATTCGAAGCAAAGCGGTGATTTCAGCTTTATCTGGAATTGGTTTAACGATTTATCCAAAAGTTCCATCTTTGGCAATGACGACTATTTATCACGACAAAGCTCCAGCTATTAAAAAAATGTTGGCAAAAGAGTTTAATGTTAGTGTTGCAAGTGGTCAAGACGAAATGAAAGATGTTATGTTCAGAATAAATAATATGGGCTTAATCGAAAATCATGAAATTTCTTGGGCAGTTAATTCGGTTGAAGTGGTTCTCGATAAAATGGGAATTAGAAAATTTGATGGAACAGCTAATAAAATATTTACAGAAAAAATATTAAATCTTATTTGATTTGATAAAATATAAAAAACTAAAAGGTTATAAAAATATGAAGAAAAAAGATGTCAAAAAAGTAGTTCTTGCCTATTCTGGCGGACTTGACACAAGTGTTATTTTAAAATGGCTTCAAGACGAATATCATTGTGAAGTCGTTACTTTTACAGCTGATATCGGTCAAGGTGAAGAAGTTGAACCTGCGAGACAAAAAGCTATCGCTCTTGGAATTAAACCAGAAAATATTTTTATCGAAGATCTTCAAGAAGAATTCGTTCGTGATTATGTTTTTCCAATGTTTCGAGCAAATACGATTTATGAAGGCGAATATTTATTAGGAACTTCGATCGCTAGACCGCTAATTGCAAAACGACAAGTCGAAATCGCAAGATTAGTCAATGCTGACGGTGTTGCTCACGGTGCAACTGGCAAAGGAAATGATCAAGTTCGTTTCGAAATGGGCTATTTATCGTTAAACTCAAAACTTAAAATTATTGCTCCTTGGCGAGAATGGGATCTGAATTCACGAGAAAAATTATTAAAATATGCTGAAACTCACGGAATTTTTATCGAGAAAAAAGGCAAAAAATCTCCTTATTCGACTGATGCGAATCTTTTACATATTTCTTATGAAGGTGGAATTCTCGAAAATCCAGATGCTGAACCAGAAGAAGATATGTGGCAATGGACAAATTCACCAGAAAAAGCTCCAAACGAAGCTGAATATATCGAAATCGAATATAAAAATGGTGATCCAATTGCAATAAATGGCGAAAATTTATCTCCTGCTAATTTATTACGACAATTAAATAAACTTGGTTCAAAACATGGAATCGGTCGAACTGATATCGTAGAAAATAGATATGTCGGAATGAAAAGCCGAGGTGCTTATGAAACTCCAGGTGGAACAATCATGATTAAAGCTCATCGAGCTATCGAATCGATTACACTTGACCGTGAAGAGGCACATTTAAAAGATGAATTAATGCCAAAATATGCAAAGTTAATTTATAACGGTTTTTGGTTTTCACCTGAACGACGAATGATTCAATCAGCAATCGATAAAACTCAAGAAAATGTCGAAGGTAAAGTTAAATTAAAACTTTATAAAGGCAATGTTATCGTTGTTGGTAGAAGTTCAGCTAAAAGTCTATTTAATAATAATTATGCAACTTTTGAAGAAGATGTTGTTTATGACCAAAAAGATGCAGGTGGATTTATTAAATTAAATGCTCTTCGATTTATTATTGCTGGAAATGTTCGAAATTAACAAATAAACTTTTTATGATTATATAAAAATTATTAATATTTTATATGATCATAAATTGACTAAAAGTTCTTCTTAATTTATTAGTTCTCCACGAACTAAAAATATAAATTAATTGTTATATAATCATAAAAAAACAGATCGGAATTAAATATATGACTGAATTCGAACCATCAATGAATCAAATTGACGATTTTACAGGCAATACAATATCAGTTGAAAAAAATAACTTAATTCGTAAAGTTATTTTTGGTCTTATTATAATCGGAGGTATTTATGCCTTTGCTCATCACTATTTTGGAACAGTTGAAGATCAATATCATGATGTTCCATATTTATTAAAAAGGTTTTAAATGCATAAGCTTAGAAAAAATATTCTTATTTTAGGTGGAGGTTTTGCAGGTGTTGAAAGTGCAATTGCTCTTGCAAAAGAACATTATCTTAATGTAACTCTTATTTCAGATCGCAAATATTTTTATATTTCTCCAACATCTATTTGGATTCCTACTGGTGAAAAACGATTTTCAGATAATGTTATTCCACTTAATCAAATTGCTGAACGACGAAATTTTAATTTAATTATTGATGAGGTCGTTGAAATCGTAGGCACTGAAAAATATGTTTTATTAAAAAACAAGTCTAAATTAACTTTTGATTATTTAATAATAGCAATTGGTGCTGGAAAATTAAAACACAAAGGCTATGAAAATACTTTATCTATTTGCGGTGATCCACAAGAATCACTTGAAATATATCGAAAATTAGAATTATTAATCGCTGAAGGTAGTGGCAAAATCGCAATGGGCTTTGGCGGTAATCCAAAAGATTCTTCAGCTGTTCGTGGTGGTCCAGCTTTTGAACTATTTTTTAATGTTCATAATCGATTAAAAAATTTAGGCATTCGCGATAATTTTGAATTAACTTTTTTTGCTCCAATGGATACACCAGGTGCAAGAATGGGCAAAGAATCAGTTGAAAAAATAAATCAAATTTTTGAAGCGATGAATTTAAAACAACATTATGGTAAAAAAATCAAAGAATTCGAAAAAAATAAAGTCATTTTTGAAGATAATAGTTATCTTGAATCTGACCTCATCGTATTTGTTCCAGGTAACACTGGCAAAGAAATGCAATCAGATTTACCATTAAGCGAAGCTGGGTTTATCGAAATAAATCAATACTGTGAAGTAAAAGGTTTTGAAAATATCTATGCCGTTGGAGATGTTGCAAAATTAGATGGAGCAGATTGGAGAGCGAAACAAGGTCATATCGCAGAAGTTATGGCAAGAGGTGTAGCACAAAATATAATTATCAAAGAAAATTATTTACCTTTCCAAAAAGAAAATTATCAAGATCATATGAATATTTTATGTGTAATGGATACAGGTAGTGGTGCAGCTTTTGTATATCGAGATGACGATAAACAATTAATGATTCCGCTTCCATATGTTGGACATTGGTTAAAAAAAGCTTGGGGTTGTTATGCAAAATATTCAAAATTAGGTTATATTCCGCGAATACTAGGAATGTAAATAGTTATTAAAATAACACAAAATATAAAAACATAAGACATCGTTAGAAAAATAGTTTAAACAATGTTAAAATGTTAAAAGCAGAATGGAAATAACTGCTCTGAACACAGAGAGGAAAGTCCGAGCTATAGTGGAACAGGGTTCTATCTAACGGATAGCCATTGCAAAATGAGGGAAAGTGTAACAGAGAGAAGACCGCCAAATTAAATTAATTTGATTTGGTAAGGGTGAAACGGTAGAGTAAGAGACTACCAGTCTTTTGAGTGATCTTAAGAGCTATATAAACCCAACCCATAGCAAGAGAGATTTGGTATAAGTTCCACATTTAAAAATCTCTCGCTAGAACTTAGTTGTAAAACAAAGTGTAGATAAATAGTTATTCTCGACAGAACTCGGCTTATACCATTCTGCAAACCTGCAAAAATAATATTTTTATTATATAAATTCTCAAATAAATACAAACAATTTTTATATAAATTAATTCGTTGTTTCGTGCAACGATTTACATTTTTTATTATTTATATTTTTAAAATTCTGATCTCATTAACATACATCAATATTTTAAATAAAATTTGATAATTGTCAATCTCCTATTTTTTTGTAAATGCTAAGATTCAAATCAAGTCAAAAAAGCTTATTTTAAACTTTTAATTAATTTATTAAGTTAAAGTTAAGATTAGTGATTTTGATTATTTAAAATTTAGCGATGATCTAAAGGAGAAAAAGATGTCAATTTCTCGAAGAGATTTTTTAAAAAGTGCTGCTGCTGCATCTGTTGCTTCAACAGTAGGAATTTCTTTACCTGCCAAACTTCAAGCTGAAAGCCAAAATGCCGAAGCAAATTGGAAATGGGATAAAGCTGTTTGTCGTTTTTGTGGAACTGGTTGTGGAATCATGGTTGCAACAAAAGATGATTCAATCGTTGCCGTCAAAGGTGATCCAGCAGCTCCTGTTAATCGCGGTTTGAACTGTATAAAAGGCTATTTTAATGCCAAAATTATGTATGGTGCTGACCGATTAAAAACTCCGTTATTACGAGTTGATGAAAATGGCAATTTTAAAAAAGATGGAAATTTTAAACCTGTAAGTTGGCAAAGAGCTTTTGATGAAATGGAAAAACATTTCAAATCAGCTTATAATGAACTTGGGCCAACTGGTGTTGGTATTTTTTCATCTGGACAACATACGATTCATGAAGGTTATGCAATGTTAAAACTTGCAAAAGCAGGTTGGAGAACTAATAATATTGATCCAAATGCTAGACATTGTATGGCTTCTGCTGTTGCAGGTTTCATGCAAACTTTCGGAATTGATGAACCAAGTGGTTGTTACGACGATATCGAATTAACCGATACGATCGTAACTTGGGGAGCAAATATGGCTGAAATGCATCCAATTTTATGGAGTCGTGTTACAGACAGAAAATTAACAAATCCCGATCGAGTAAAAGTAATTAATCTTTCGACTTATACGAATAGAACTTCAGATTTAGCTGATATCGAAATTATTTTTAGACCTTCGACTGATCTTGCAATTTGGAATTATATTGCTCGAGAAATCGTTTATAACTCGCCTCAATCGATTGATTGGGATTTCGTAAATAAAAATATAGTTTTTACAACTGGTTTTGCTGATATTGGCTACGGAATGCGAGAAGAAGTCAATCATGCAAAATACAAACCTTCTGAACTTGATACTGCAAAAAAACAAAAAGAAAAAGAATTAACAGATTTTGAATTAGTTTCGTTGAAATATCTTGGCTATGATCAAAAAAATAAAATCATGGAAATGAAAAATTCAGGTAAAGCTGGAGCTCATTGGATAATTGGTTTTGAAGATTTTAAAAAAGGGTTACAGCCTTATGATTTAGATTATACAGCTAGAGTTTCAAAAGGTGATCCAAATGAAGATTTAGAATCTTATAAGAAAAAACTAAAAGCAATGGCTGATTTATATATCGAAAAAAATCGAAAAGTTGTTTCGTTTTGGACAATGGGCTTTAATCAACATACTCGAGGAACTTGGGTAAATGAGCAATCTTATATGGTTCATTTTTTACTTGGCAAACAGGCAAAACCGGGTGAAGGTGCATTTTCGCTAACTGGACAACCTTCAGCTTGTGGAACAGCTCGAGAAGTCGGAACTTTTTCACATCGATTACCTGCTGATATGGTTGTAGCAAATCCGAAACATCGAGAACATACTGAACATATTTGGGAAATTCCTGCAACGACACTTAATCCTAAAGATGGTTCTCATATTGTGCAAATTATGCGAGATCTTGAAGATAGCAAAATTAAATGGGCTTGGGTTCAAGTTTGTAATCCATGGCAAGATACAGCAAATGCAAATCACTGGATCAAAACAGCTCGAGAAATGAATAATTTTATTATTACTTCTGATGGCTATCCTGGAATTTCGGCAAAAGTTTCTGACCTCATCTTACCAAGTGCAATGATTTATGAAAAATGGGGTGCTTACGGTAATGCTGAAAGACGAACTCAACACTGGAAACAGCAAGTTACACCAGTTGGTGATGCAATGCCTGACCTTTGGCAATATCTCGAATTTGCAAAACGATTTAAATTAAGTGAAGTTTGGGGCGAGAAAAAATTAGCTGATGGAACAATTTTACCTTCTGTTTTAGAAGAAGCTAAAAAAATGGGCTATAAACCAGAAGATAGTTTATTTGATGTTTTATTTGCAAACAAAGAAGCAAAATCGTTTAAAGCTGAAGATCCAATTATGGGCTGGAATCCAAATACTGAAGTAAATGGCGACAAACGAAATGTTATCGGTTCAGATGGACAACCATGGAAAGGTTACGGCTTTTTTGTTCATAAATATTTATGGGAAGATTATAGAAAATTCGGTTTAGGTCATGGTCATGATTTAGCTGATTTCGATACTTATCATAAAGTTCGAGGTTTAAAATGGCCTGTTGTTGATGGCAAAGAGACTCAATGGCGATTCAATGCAAAATATGATCCATATGCTCGAAAAGCTAATAATGGCGATTTCGCATTTTATGGTGATGCCATGAAAAAATTAGCAACAGGTGATTTAACAAAACCTACAAATCCTGAAGAAGTTTCGATTAAAAATAAAGCAAAAATATTTTTCCGACCATTTATGGAAGCTCCTGAACTGCCAACAGCTGATTATCCGTTCTGGTTAGCAACAGGTCGAGTTCTTGAACATTGGCATTCTGGAACTATGACGATGCGAGTTCCTGAATTATATCGAGCCGTTCCAGAAGCTTTATGTTATATGCACCCACAAGATGCTGAAAAATTAGGTGTAAAACGACGAGAATTTGTTTGGGTTGAAAGCCGACGAGGAAAAGTAAAAGCAAGAGTCGAATTAAACGGAAGAAATAGACCACCAGTCGGTTTAGTTTATGTTCCTTGGTTTGATGAACGAGTTTATATTAATAAAGTTACACTTGATGCAACTTGTCCAATTTCGAAACAGACAGATTATAAAAAATGTGCTGTCAAAATTTCTAAGGCTTAAGGTTTGATAAAAAATGAAAGAGTTGAATAGAAGAGAATTTTTGCTTAACTCTGCAAAGGCTATTGGACTTGCAACAATGGGCGGTTTAGTTTGGAGTGGATATTTAAACGAAGCAAAAGCTTCACCATTTATTCTTAGACCTCCCGCAGCTGTTCCAGAAAATATATTTTTATCAAAATGTATTAAATGCGGAATTTGTGTCGAGGCTTGTCCGTTTGATAGTTTGAAACTTGCAAAAACTGGCGACGGTTTGCCAATTGGAACACCATATTTTATTCCTCGAGAGATTCCGTGTTACATGTGTGAAGATATTCCATGTGTGCCACCATGTCCAACTGGAGCTTTAGATTTAAATCTGGTTTCAAATAAAGAGACTAATAAATTAGATATTAATAAAGCTCAAATGGGAATCGCAATCGTTGATAATAAATCATGTGTTGCTTATTGGGGAATTCAATGTGATGTCTGTTATCGAGCTTGTCCAATTTTAGATCAGGCAATTAAATTAGTTTATCAACGAAATGAACGAACTGGAAAACATGCTTTTTTATTGCCTGAAGTTGATAGTGATATTTGCACAGGTTGCGGACTTTGTGAAAAAGCTTGTATCACGAAAACACCTGCAATTAGAGTTTTGCCTCGTGATTCTGTTTTAGGTTCAGTTGATTCTAGTTATATAAAAGGTTGGGATCAAAACGATGAGGTTCGATTAAAAGATGTAAAAGTTCAAAAAGAGCTTGACGGTGGAATCGGTGATAAATCAGCTGGTGATTATTTAAAAAATATGGAGTTTAGCGATGACGAATAAATATTTATATTTAAGAAGATTCTCGCAATTTATTATTTTATTTTTATATTTTGGTGCCAATGTTTGGGGCTGGAATATTTTAATGGGAAATTTATCAAGTTCTAAACTTTTTGAAACTATTCCGTTGGCTGATCCGTTTGCTCTTTTACAAATTTTGGCAACTGGAACTCTTGTATCGATAGATTTAATAATCGGTGCTTTGATTATCGTTTTATTTTATGCAATTTTTGGCGGTCGAGCTTTTTGTTCTTGGGTTTGTCCCGTTAATTTAGTTACAGATCTTGCAAATTGGTCAAGACGAAAATTAAATATTACTGGCGATCGAAAATTATTTTTGAGTCGCAATTTAAGATTCTACCTCATCGGTTTGACTTTAATCGTTTCAGCGATTTCAGGATTAACTGCTTTTGAATATATAAGTCCAATTTCGATATTTACGAGAGAAATAATATTTGGAATTGGAATGGGTTGGGGAGTCGTATTATCGATTTTTTTATTTGATTTATTTGTCGTGAAAAATGGCTGGTGTGGGCATATTTGTCCATTGGGAGCATTTTATTCGTTAATCGGCAAATTCTCGATATTTAAAGTCAAATATGATTTAAATAAATGCACAAATTGTATGCAATGCAAAGTCGTATGTCCAGAAAAAGATGTGTTAAATATGGTCGGAAAAAATAGTTCGTTTGTTTCTGATAAAGAATGCACACTTTGCGGTAGATGTATCGATGTTTGTAATGATAAAGCTCTCGAGTTTCATATAAATAATATTATAAATTATGGAGAGAAAAAATGAGAAGATTTAATAAATTAAGTTTAATTGTATCTGTTTTATTAATTGGTTCTACTGGTTGTCTTAAAAAAGAGGCAGTTGCTGACACAAATAATAGTCAGAAAGTTCAAGTAAAAGAGATAAAAGCAGAAGAATTAAGCTATCGAAATAAATCGTTGTCGTCTGAAGACGGTGTTGCTGAAGCTATTCCAAATGCTGATTATGGCAAAGATGTTGCTGGAACTTCGAAAAAAATAGATCGAGCTTTTGATAATGCTCCTCCAATGATTCCGCATGATGTCGCTGATATGTTGCCAATTACAAAAACTTCAAATATGTGTCTTGATTGCCATATGCCAGAAATTGCACCAACTGTTGGAGCTACATCGATTCCAAAAACACATTTTACGAATTTCAGACCAAAAGTCGAATATAAAAATGGGAATTTTGCTCGAGAAGTTGATGATCAAGCTGGTAAAGTCGTTAAACATGAATTAGGCGAGTTATATCAAGGTCGTTTCAATTGCACACAATGTCATGCACCTCAAGCAGTTGCTGATCCACTTGTTGAAAATAAATTTCAAGGTGCTTTTAGAAATAATACAGGTAAAGCTTCATCGAATTTAATGAACACAATTAATGAAGGTGTGGTTGCCGAATAATGAATTTTGAGAGGCGAGATATTTTTGAATCTGTTTTTAATAATAGAGATTTAAACTTTTCGATTCGTCCTCCGCACTCTGGAAATGAATTAAATTTTTCAGAGTGTTTAACTTGCGAAGATCTCGCTTGTGTTAAAACTTGTCCAGAAAATATATTAAAGTTTTCCCAAAAAAATGGTGTCGAAATCGATTTTTATTATAGTGGCTGTTCATATTGTGGCGATTGTGTTTCAGTTTGTCAAAAAAAAGTTTTAAATTTCGAAAACCCAAAAATGATTTCTGGCAAAATAGAATTAGATATTTTGTCTTGTGTAGCTTGGCACGGTGTAATTTGTTCAAGTTGTCGCGATGGCTGTTTATCGAATTCGATTAAATTTATCGGAATGTTTCGACCAGAAATCGATTTGAATAGCTGTAATAATTGCGGTTTTTGCATTTCACGATGTCCAAATAATTCGATTTCGATAAAAAAATAAAAAATATGATTTGGGGATATTAAATTTGAAAAATAGATTTTTTTTAACTTCGTTAAGTTTGGCTTTTAATATTTTGGTTGCTGATATGCAAATTATTCGACCTCATCAGCAATTTATCGCTTCAGGTGCTGTTTATGATTTTGTAATAGATAATAATTTAATTTATATGGCAACAGGCGAAGGAATTATCGATATTTTTGATATGAATAATTCGCGAGTCGCTCAAATCGAGTTTCCTAAAATTGCAAATTTTTATGAAGATAATATCTCGCCGAAAATTTATTCTGTTGATCATCTCGATAAATTAACAATGGCTTTAATCGAAGCCGAATTTGGCAAACGAGAAATTTTTATAAAAAAAGATGACGACAAAAATATAAAAAAAATAATTTCGACAAAAACGGCAATTAAAAAAGCAAAATTAATAAAAAATAATTTATTAATTTATGCGACACTTAGCAACGAATTAATATTATTTGACTTAAAAAATATGACTGAAATTTATAATAAAAAAATAGGAAATTCATCGTTTTCAGATTTTGAAATATTTGAAAATAAAATTGCTGTTTCGTCAGAATCAGGCGAAATAAATATATTAAATATTTTAACAGGCGAAAATATCGAAATATTAAAAGGTTTAAATTTAGACAATGTTTATAAATTGGCTTTTTATAAAAATATTATTTTAGGTGCTGGTCAAGATAGACGAGTTTCGATTTATAATAAAAATATCGAAAATTATTGGCTTTCGAGTGATTTTTTAGTTTATGCCGTTGCAATTTCGCCAGATGGCAAATTTGGAGCTTTTCCGTTTAACGAAGAAAACGAAATAAAAATTTTCCAAATCGATAATAAAAAAGAGCTTTTTAAATTATCTGGTCAAAAATCAACATTAAATAAAATTTTATTTATAAATAATTATCAAATATTTAGTTCAAGTGATGATAAATATCTTTTAGAATGGAGATTAAAATAGTGAATATTTCAGGAATTTTGGTTCAAACAAAAGCCGATGAGGTAGAAAAAGTTGTTGTTCGATTGCAAGAAAGCGGACTTTGTGAAGTTTATACTCACGATGAACTTGGCAGAATCGTAATCGTTATCGAAGGTAGTGGAATCGAAGAAGAAATCTCGAAATTAAAACAAATAGAAAAAATCGCAGGTGTAATAACAGCTGATATGCATTATTCGTATAGTGAAGATGAATTAAATCTTGCAAAAGCTGAATTCGAAAAAGAGGGTTCAGTTCCTGAAGTTTTAAATGAAGAAAATCTAAGAGCTGAAGAAATTATTTACGGCGGAGATTTGCGAAAGAAAAATATATAAAAATAAAAAATAATCCGCTATTCCAATACTCTATTATGCATTTAAAAAAAAGAGTTTTTACAAAAAATATAACTTTTTAAATATTTAACTTTTTACCTCATCATCATATTATTATTAATAAATTAGTTATTTTAGTTATTTCCGTGTTATCGAATATTTGTTACAATGGCATATATAAAAACTAGGAGTTTCTCTTGAAAACTGTTTTAATTATCGGTGCTGGTGGTGTCGGTAGAGTTGTTGCTCATAAATGTGCTCAAAATCGTGATGTCTTTGAAAAAATTATTTTGGCTAGTCGAACTAAATCGAAATGTGATTTAATTGCTAGTGAAATTAACAGTGAAATAATTACTGAATCTGTTAATGCTGATAATGTCGATGAGGTCGAAAACTTAATTAAAAAATATAACCCAAATATCGTTATTAATGTTGCTTTGCCATATCAAGATTTAGCAATTATGGACGCTTGTGTTCGAACACAAACTCATTATTTAGATACTGCTAATTATGAACATCCAGATACTGCTCATTTTGAATATAAAGAGCAATGGGAGAGAGATGATATTTTCAAAAAAGCTGGAATTCTCGGCATTCTTGGTAGCGGTTTTGATCCAGGTGTAACAAATGTATTTATCGCTTATGCTCAAAAACATTATTTTGATGAAATTCATACTGTTGATATTCTTGATTGCAACGATGGCGATCACGGTTATCAATTTGCAACAAATTTCAATCCTGAAATAAATATTCGTGAAGTTACAGCAAACGGTAGATATTGGGAAAATGGCAATTGGATCGAAATTCCAGCACTTTCGCAAAAAATCGATTGGGATTATCCAGAAGTCGGTGTTCGAGATAGCTATTTAATTTATCACGAAGAAATGGAAAGTCTCGTAAAAAATATACCTCATCTAAAACGAATGAGATTTTTTATGACTTTTTCACAACGATATTTAACTCATTTACGAGTTCTTGAAAATATCGGAATGACATCGATTAAGCCAATTATGTTTGAAGGCAAAGAAATAGTTCCACTTCAATTTTTAAAAGCAATTTTGCCAGATCCATCAACTCTTGGACCGCGAACAAAAGGCAAAACAAATATAGGAATTTTTGCAACTGGTATTAAAAACGGAGTTGAAAAAACTGTTTATATTTATAATGTCGCTCAACATGAAGAAGCTTATCGAGATACAAAAGCAAATGGTGTTTCTTTCACAACTGGAGTTCCAGCAATGATTGGAGCAAAATTAGTTCTTGAAAATAAATGGTCAGGTTCAGGTATTTTAAATATGGAACAATTTAATCCAGATCCATTTATGGATGAATTAAATCTTCGTGGTTTGCCATGGCAAGTAATCGAAACAATCATAAATAAATAATCATGAATTTTATAGAACGATTCGTCAAAAATAAAAAAGCATTATTTTCTTTGAAATTATTCGGAGTGATTTTTTTTGTTTCTTTATTTGCTGAATTTATAGCTAACGATAAACCAATCTTAGTTAAATATGGCGAACGGTTCTATTTTCCAATTTTTAATGAGATCTACGAAACAGAATTTGGTGGCGACTTTGAAGTTCCGACAGATTATCGAGATTTGTATATTACAAATAAAATAGAATCAAACGGTTTTATTTTATGGACTCCAATTAAATACGGGGCTGATACGATTAATTATGAATTATCAGCTCCAGCTCCAACTTCACCATCGTTAGAAAATATCCTTGGAACAGATGAAAACGGAAGAGATATTTTTGCAAGATTAATTTATGGTTTAAGAATTTCAATAATTTTCGGTTTAACTCTTTCGATGTTTAGTCTATTTTTTGGAATATTAATTGGTGGAATTCAAGGTTATTACGGCGGTAAAATCGATATTATTGGACAACGATTAACAGAAATTTGGAGCGGTTTGCCACTATTATTTATAATAATTACTATTTCTGATTTTATTATACCTTCATTTTTTTCGCTATTAGTTATAATGCTATTATTTTCTTGGATGCCTGTTGCATCAGTAGTGCGAACAGAATTTTTAAAAGTGCGAAATTTTGAATTTGTTTCAGTAGCAAAAATTATGGGAGCTTCAGATTGGAGAATTATTACTAAACATATTTTGCCTAATGCAATAATATCAACAGTAACATTAGTTCCATTTATCGTAGTTGGCTCAATAACTGCTTTAACAAGTTTAGATTTTTTAGGTTTTGGTTTGCCAGTTGGTTCTCCATCGTTAGGAGAATTATTAAGTGAATCAAAAAATAATATCGAAGCAATATGGATTGGTTTAACGATTTTTATAACTCTTTCAATTTTGTTAGTAACACTGTTGTTTATCGGCGACGGTTTGCGAGAAGCAAACTCAATAGAAAATAATTAAAATTTAAGAAATAAAGGTCAAAAATGGATTTAAAGCAAATTGAAATTGAACTCAAAAAAGTTTCGACAAATGCACCTTACAAACGAAAATCAGAAGAATCTGATAGAGTAGCAACACGATTCATATATAAAGTTCAAAAGTTTGATGAACTTCAAAGAAAAATTGAACAATTTAATCAGCAAGACTTAAGAGATTATGCAACTTCAAGATGGTTTAATCACTGGAATACAAAAGCTGTTCAATATATATTTGCAAATTCTGGTAAAGTTGTTCCGAATCAAAATGAATATGGTAATTTAATAGATTTTTCTATTAATAATAAAGTGTTTGAATCAAAAGTTTCTATTTTTCCATTGAAATTTGGTAAATCTATTGAATATGCTGTTGAAAATAAAAAAGAACTTCTAGAGTGGTTATATAAAAATCAACCTAATCAAAGAGATCAAAGTAAAAATACTTTATTTGTTATGGTTCATGATACTTTAAGTAAAGAGCATTGGAAAGTTAAAGCTGAACTTTCTTTAATTAAAACAGAAGTTGAAAATTATTTTGCTAATTATTCTGAAGAAAATCTAGTTGAATTATCAATTAATGGAACCGAAATTTATTCTGATATTATTTTTATAATAAATAAATAGTTTTTATTAACCGAAAATAGTTGTCAAACCACTTTCTTTTTGGCTATATTTTAAATCAAGAAATTAAATTTACTGATTTAATAAATATAGCTGAATTAGAAATAAACTTTACAGTTTGTCTATCACTTAATTGACATACAGCCCATAGCTTGAGCTAGGGGCATTACGGCTTTGTTTTGGTAAATTATTTTATCAAAATGCGAGTCATCATCGATCGAAATATAACCAATTTTGCAATTTAATTTATGCCTATGGTTTTATTTGATAAATCTGCAAAACTCCTAATAATTTTTTGTTAATACCAACTAATAAAGAATTTATTTTACTTTCATGAAATAATTTTTCAGCTTCAATTATTTTTAAATCAGGTGTAATAATTTTCGGATTTCTTGTTGCAATATCTTTTGCTTTTAAATTAAAAAAATTGCTTTTGTGTTGTTCCATTGTTCGACGAATATCTCCATCGGTAATAATCCCCCAAATTTGTTCGTTATTAATTATTACGGCTAGACCTAATTTTCCGCTTGAAATCGTATGAATTACCTCATCGATTGAAGTTTCGATATTAATAATAGGTAAATTATCTTTTTGCATTAAATCACTAGCATATGTTAATAATTTTCGTCCGAGAGAACCACCTGGATGAAATACGGCAAAATTTTCAGCTTTAAAATTTCTCAATTTCATAAGAGCAACAGCAAGAGCATCACCCATAACAAGAGAAACAGTTGTTGAACTTGTTGGAGCAAGTTGAAGAGGACAAGCCTCTCGTTCAACTCCAACAAATAAATGAAAGTTGCAATATTTTGCAAGAGTAGAATTATGATTGCCACTGATTCCAATAGTTATATTTTTATTCCATTCAAGAAAAGACAAAAGTCTAATAATTTCGTCAGTTTCGCCAGAATAAGAGATCAAAATAACAATATCGTGATGTTCGATAACACCAAGATCGCCATGATAAGCTTCAGCAGGATGAAGAAATATTGAAGGAGTTCCAGTTGAAGAAAAAGTAGCTGAAATCTTTCGTCCAATAATTCCTGATTTTCCCATGCCGATAACAACAACTTTACCTTTTGTATTAAAAATTGCATCAACTGATAAAACAAAATTATTATCTAATTTGTTTTCAAGATTTTCAAGACTTTCTCGTTCAATACGAAAAACGGTTTTGGCAATTTTTAAGACATCAATCATTTTTTATCTGATTCAGATTTAGATTTTAATTGATTAATAATTACACCAGATAAATTAAAATCTTTATCGAGACTTTTATATTTTTCGATTTCAGCTCCAGTTTTGCCACCAAAATATTGAGAAGCTTTACCAGTTAAATTCATGTCATCATCAAGATTTTTAACTTTTTCAAGATAATCAGCATAGCTCTTTTTTTGAGTTTCAGAATTATTAATTTCTTGACCTTTGTTTTTTAAATAGCCAACAACTTGATTAGAAATATTTTTTTCTTTGTCAAGATTTTTATATTTTTCGATTTCATCGCTTTTGCCAACATGTTGAGAAATTTTGCTTGATAAATTCATTTCGTTATCGATAGCTTTTGCACTTTCGATTAATTGAGCAAATTGTCCCCAATCAGCAAAAAGCATTGAACTTAAACTATTAAATGTTACTAAACTAACAACTATTTTTTTCATTAATGATTTCCTTTTGTTAAAATATATATTTTAAATTTTTACTTCGCTTCCAATTGCTTCGGAAATGTGCGAATAGCCATCTCGTCGTAATAATCTTAATATTCCTCTGTTAATTTCACTTGGCAATGATGGTCCTTTGAATATTAACGATGAATAAATTTGAATTAACGATGCTCCAGCTTTTAATCTTCGATATGCCTCTTCTGGTGAATCGATTCCGCCAACTGAAATTAACACAGTTTTACCATAAAGCTCTTTTGAAATTGCTTTAAATATTTTAAAGCTTTTTTCTCGAAGAACTTTGCCACTTAAACCACCGCCAAAACTTTGCGGATTCGAAATTAACGAATAATCAACTGTTGTATTTGTTGCGATTATGCCATTTGCTCCGCTTTCAACTGCAAATCTCGATAAATTAACAGCATTTTCTTCTGTCATATCAGGAGCAATTTTTAATAAAATTGGCTTATTAGTTAATTTTTTTGCTTCTGTAAAAAGCTCTTTTATAAATTTTTCATTTTGCAAATTTCTCAAATTCGGAGTATTTGGCGATGAAATATTTATAACTAGATATGTAGCATATTCGTGAAAAGCCGAAACCAAAGTTAAATAATCGTTTATCGCTTTGTCTTCAGTTGTGATTTTATTTTTGCCAATATTTATACCAACTGGAATTGGAAACGGCACAGAGTGAGAAATTCGATCACGAATTGCAATCATTCCGTCGTTATTAAAACCCATTGCATTTTGTAAAGTCTCTTCACGAACATGTCGAAAAATTCGCGGTTTCGGATTGCCATCTTGAGGCAAAGGTGTAATAGTTCCAATTTCAGAAAAACCAAAACCAAGCGACCTCATCTCATGAATTAACGAACCTTTTTTATCAAAACCAGCACCAAGTCCAACAGGATTATTAAAATTAACACCGAAAATATTTTGATGTAATCGTTTATCGTCAATCGTGTTACATGCTTTCCAGATATTTTTTAAAATCGGAATCGATTCGATGCCGTGCATGAATTTTTCACCAACAAGATGAGCCGTTTCAGGTTCTAATTTATAAATTAAATTTTTTAAATTTTTATAAATCAATTATTTTGCCTTTTTATTTATAATTAATTATGTCTTCGTAAATATTTAAATAATAATTTTTCAAGACTATTTTTTAAATTTATTTCGAATTTATTTAGCTCATTTTCGATTTTGTCAGCTAATAAATTTGCTTCGATAATCGCTCGTTCTAAACCAAGAACAGTAACAAAACTATTTTTTTTACTATCCCAATTTACAGGTTTTCCAGCTTCTCTTTCATTGCTTGTCGAATCGAGAATATCATCTTGAATCTGAAAAAGTAATCCGAGTGAAATTCCAAGATTCCAAAGCGATTCTTCGAGATCAAAACGACCAGAAATCACAGCTCCCATTTTTAACGAACCAGCGATTAATTTTCCAGTTTTATTAATATGCAAAAATTTCAATTGTTCTAACGAAATATTTTTATTTTCGAATTCAAGATCAATCGCTTGACCAAGAACCATTCCGTTTATTCCGCCAGATTCAGCGAGAATTTTAATTAATTTAATTTTTATATCATCTCGCAATGGAGCTTTAGCAATTGTTTCAAACGACAAAGTATTTAATCCGTCGCCAACTAAAACAGCCGTTGCTTCATTCCAAACTGTGTGAATCGTTGGAGTTCCTCGTCGCAACGGAGAATTATCCATCGCAGGAAGATCATCATGAATTAACGAATAAGTATGCAAAATTTCAATCGCGAGGGCAACAGATAACGAACTTTTAATTAACAAAGGCTCTAAGCCTTCGACAACTGATAAAAGCAGATGAGGTCGAAATCTTTTGCCACCAGCTAGAAGCATATGAGAAACAGCTTTTTCAAAATATGGGTGAAAACTTTCTATTTTTGGAAGCTGATTTATTAAAAAATTCTCAAATTGCTCCATCGTTTTTTAATGCAACTCACTATTTAATTTAACTTCTCGTTTGCTTCGAAATAGTTCCATTCGTCCATTTTCTGAATTTTGTCGGAAATGCAAACCGTTAAATCCAGCTAATTCTTTGCCTTTGAATACTTTTTGATGTGGCATATTTTTATTTACGGCTTGTAATTTTGCTAATTCGATTTCGCTAACTGTAATTTTAGTTCCTTCGAGAATCGATAAACCAGCATCGATAATACAGCCATCACCAAGTGGAATACCGCAAACTGAATTAGCACCTAATAAACAATTTTTGCCAATTGAAACTGGATTACCGTTTGTGCCTGATAAAACTCCAAGAATTGAAGCTCCACCGCCAACATCTGAACCGTCGCCAACACTTGCCGAACTTGAAATTCGACCTTCAACCATTGAAACTCCAGTTGTTCCAGCATTGAAATTAATATAACTTGCCCCCGGCATGACAGTTGTTCCAGCTGAAATATAAGCTCCCATTCGAACTTTTGAACCGTCTAATATTCGTGTATTATTATCAGGAATAACATGTTGAAGCATTCGAGGAAATTTATCAACGAAATCTATTTTTGGAAATTCGCCTTTAACTTTGAGACTCATTTCGTTTTCTCGTAACCATTCGAGTTCAATTGGATGGTTTCCAACCCAAGCCACATTTTTTAAACTTGCAAAAGCACCATTTAAATTAACAGTTCGAATTCCTGTTTTTCGTTGAGAAATTGCATAAAGTTTTAAATAAGTAGCTTCAGGCGATTTTAACGGTTGATCGTCAAATAAAAACACGATTCTAAAATTTGACAAATCAGCTAAATCGATTTCGTTAGATATTAAACCTAATAACGAAATATTTTTATGCGAATTTGGATCATCCATTGTTTCTTCGATAAAAGGTTCAAATCGTTCAAGTGAATGACTTAAAAACTTTTTTGTTACTTCAAAAATAGCTTCGCTTTGAGAAAAGTCAAAAATTTCACCAGTTTCTTGAAGAGATTTAATAAAAACTGCACTTGAACCAAAACTTTCTTTCCAGTTAATTAACGGATAAGTTGCCTGAAGTGTTGCACCTGTTTTTTGACCTTTGTCAATTCGGCAAATGCCAAAAGCAATTGGATCTTTATAGCCGTTAGAAGTTCTAACAGATTCGACGAAAACTTTAAAATCTTCTTTTGTGTTAATTTTATTCAATTCATATTCCTTTATATTTTTGTGAAGATATTTGATCGATTTATTTTTGATTTGTGTTCGGATTTGTATTTTGATTAAGCATTTCAGCTTTACTATTTTTAAACATAACTTTGAATTTTGCTTCTTTACTGTCATTTACAAATTCTGAAAATTCAACAAAAACAAGCCCACCAGCATTTGCTAAAGCAAGTTTAAAACTGTTTAAATTACTGGTTTGATATAAAACATATTGATGTGGAAAACCGTCGTAATTTGCAACTACGACAAGACCTTTATTTATAAAAAGAGTCCAATGAAATTTAAATTTTTTTGCTCTGATTTTATCTTTTATATTAAATTCGACTGGAACATCTTTTTTGAGAGTAACTTCGAATTTGCTGTCCCAATCTTGACGACTAGAACTTCTACAAAATAATAAATTCGAAGTTAAAAATAAAAGCAAAAAAGCCTTATTCACTTTGGGATAAAATTGCTCCCATTTTTTCGATATACAAATTTTTTAATTGAGAATCTATTTCTTCAGATCGCTCATTTAATATTTCTTTGATTGCATATTCGTAATTGCTACCAATTTTTTCTTCTAACAAAGTTTCCATTGCAACAAACTTTTTGAATATTTTTTCAAGTTCCATCGAAACGATATCGCGATTTGCATGAAACATAGTCTGAAAAAACTTTTCTTCTGGATTGCCGTGAAGAAAATCATCGACATCATTAAATAAATGCATCATATTTGATCCTTTTGTAATATTTTTATCATGTTATTAAAAATTAGATTATTATTTATATTTATTTCTAAATTTAAATTTTTAACCGAATTAACAAATTTATTTGAATCACCGCCAGTTACGATAATTTTAATTTTATATTTTTCTTGTAACTCTTTTAATAAAAATATTATTGGAGCTAAAAAACCGCAAAATATCGCACATGCTGAACTATTTGGTAAATTATCTTCGCAATCGCAATTATTATTTTCTGAAAAATTAATATGCGGAAAAGATTCGCGAACCTCATCGAAATATTTATTAAATCCCAAAAAAATGTAACCGCCAATATGTTTTTTATGTTGAACAACATCAACAGTAATAGCAGTTCCAAAATCAACGATAATACCGTCATCGATATCATAAATTGCCAATTTGCGATCTGTTCCGAGCCATTGATAATTCGTATTTATTTCAAACATAGAACCAATATCAATCCAGTTTTTAAGATGTTTTAATTTGTCTTTAAATTTTGGATTGACATTCGAATAATAAATTTGTTCAGAATTATCAAAAAGTTCAGGATTAAAATTATTTGATAATAAATAATGTATTTCGCCGTTATGAAAAATTTTAACTCGTGTTGAGCCAATATCAAAGAGGTAATTTGAGATCTTTGCCATCACAGATAAACTTATTTGGAGTAAAAAAACAATTTTCAGAATCTAATTCGCTTTCGAAAACACGATAATCTTTTAGATTTTCATCGAGTTCGATTATATAACCTTCAGATTCTAATAAAATATTTTTATTATTTATTTTGCCAAATGAGACAAAACGAGCAAAGGGAAATTTAATTCTATCTTGAACAACAAGTTTTGAGTTATATCTTATGACTTCACCATCTTTTGTAATTATTAATAATGTGTCATTATTTTCGAATATAACACCTCGAATATTTATTTGTTCGCGAAATTCACCTAAATCAGTTATAGAAACGATTTCACGATGAGAAACAGCAATAAAAACAGCTTTTGAAACATGATAATCGATAATATTATTATATTCTTTGCCACTTCCTATCGAAAATATTCGTCCAACGGTTCCAGTTTTATTTGAATAAATGGCTATTTTGCCATCAAGTGTAAAAAATATAATATGATCTTTATCAAAAATTGGTTTTGGAATTCGACGATCGAATGACATAACAGATTCAAAACGATGTTTTAATATATTTTTATTAGTTTTTTTATCGAATAAAATAATAATATTATCCGAAGTTACATATGCGATTTTATTATTTTGCTCTTGCCAAACAATAGAATCAACAATAATATTATTTATCGAACTATTAGATTCTTTACCATTTTTGTCAAAAGTTTCCCCTGTCGATAAAATCACCTCATCGTATTTTATTTCATTAATCTTATTTTGATTATAAATAAAATGTAATTTATTATTTCGTTCTATTTTGCTTTCATCAGGAATATAATATTGCTTTGATGAACAAGACGAAATAAATATAACAGGAAAAATCAAAATATTGATTTTAGTTTTATTTAACAGATGAGTCATTATTTATATTTTCTATTTGCGATTAACATCTAAATTTTTAATAGATTGAGAATCCATAAAATTAGTAAAACTTTGACCATTATTTTGATCAGAATTAGAAGTATCATTTTTGTCAGCCAACGAAACGACACCAAAATGATTTAAATAATTAGCAAGTTCTTTTAACGATGAGGTATCATCAATAAAAGCTAAACGATTTCGAGCTTCAGTAACTTTATCAGATTTAATTAAAACATAGGCTTCAAGAACAATAGCAAGATCGCGATAAATAGCACCGTCGCCGTAACTATAATTATTTAATCCTGTGATATCTCGAGTTTGAGATAATTTTTGATACTGTGCAATATCTTTTAAGATTCTATGTTGAGTAGAATTTGAATCAATTTGATCGCCATTTTTCAAAGCTTCAGAAAATTGAATCAACGAAAATAGTTCGCTATTTTTTGATTCTATAATTTTGATATTTTTTTCAGGCTCGATATTATTTGCATAATTATAATAAGCTTCATTAACAATATTAGAATTATGTTCAACGATCATTGAATCAACGAGATATACCATTCCACCAATAATAGACCCAGTGAAAATACCTACAATAATTTTTTTATGTCGTCGATAAAATCGTTCAACGAAATAGAGTCGTTCATAAAGTGAATGCTCTTCGATTGGATTACCGTTTTTATCTAAAAGTTGTGTTTGTTCCATATTTACCTTTTTTTAATAAACTTTTACAATTGAATTGTTAATTTTATCGAAAATAAGATACATAAAACTCTATCGTGTGATTAACACAATAATTCGAGTGAATTAATTTGTTAAAATATTAATTAAAAATAAAAATAAGAAAAAAACATTAATGAAAAAAATATTATATAAAACGATATTTGCAATATCATTGGCAACTATAAATATTCAAGCAGAAAATAATTATTTTCATGATTCTTGCACATATAAACGAGAAAACATATCATATAGAGAAAATCAAAGTTTTGATAACACGATAGCTTTTCATGTTTATATTCAATCAAAAGAAGGTGGTGTTTGCCAACCTGTAAAATTTGATTTTGAAATCTCATCAAAAAAAGCTTTACTTACTCGAGAAACAGATCTTTTATCTTTTTTATTAGATGAATATTTGGCATATTCTCAACAAATTATTTCGTCATCAAAAATTGCTTCAAAATATTTAAATATTAGTGCAATTATTGCAATTCAAAATAAACAAAAAAAAGAAATCGAAGAACAAATAAAAAAATTAGGTTTTGATTTGACTTTGTTTAAAAGTTTTGCTGAAGATATAGCAAATAAAATAGCTCCGCTTGATATATACTGTTTAGATATTTTTACAGTTTATTATAAATATGAACTTGATAAATTAAACATATTTAATGATTATTCAATGTTATTTGATGAATATAAATTGCAAACAGATATTTCAGAAAATATATTTAAATCAATTGTAAATACAAGAATAGAATATTTAGAAGTTTTGAAAAAAATAATTTTAACAACACTCGCAGATAAATTATAAAAAATTATTATTAATTCTATATTTTAATATAATGAATATACCAAATTTTGGTAGAATGTTTCAGACATTCGTAAATTAGGAAATTTTTAATGGATTACATAAAAAAATTATTTGAATTAAGTATTGCACTTTTAAGTGAAAAAAATTTATATGTTTTATTGGAAAAAATAGTTACAGTAGCTAGAGAATTTACTGGTGCCGATGCAGGAAGTTTATATTTAAAAAATAACGACAAAGATAGATTAGAATTCAAGATCGTTCAAACAGGTTCTTTAAATATTTATATAGGTTCTTCAGAATGTGAAAAAGATTGGAGACCCGTTAAATTACATCACGATGACGGTTCTGAAAATTTTAGAAATGTATCTTCGGTTTCAGCTTTAACAGGCAGAATTATAATTATTGATGATTGTTATAATACACCAGATTACGATTTTACTGGAACAAGAGAATTCGATTTACATAATCATTATAGAACAAGATCAATGATCGTTATTCCGTTAAAAGATTTTGACGGTGAAGTAATAGGTGTTCTTCAATTAATAAATAAAGTTGATCCGCATACTAAAAAAGTTATAACATTTGGAGATTTTGATCGCGAAAGTTCCGTTGCTCTAGCGTCTCAAGCAACTGTTGCTATTATTAATACAAAATTATTTCAAGAATTAGAAAAATTTTTAGAAAAATTTATTCAGTCAATCGGTGAAGCAGTTGATGCCAAATCTCCATATACTGGTAATCATGTCAAAAAAGTAGCTACTCTTGTTAAAATGATTCTTGAAGAAATTAATGAAGATCATGTTTTATTTCGTGGTGTTTCTTATTCAAAAGATAAAATAGATCTAATGGAAATCGCCGCTTGGTTGCATGATATTGGCAAAATCGCGGTTCCTGATCATATTATGGATAAAGCTACAAAATTACAACTTTTATTTGACAAAATAGAACTCATCGCTGAACGATTTGAAATTATTAAACGAGATTTAAAAATCGCTCTTCTTGAACATCATATTTCACTTGATTTTTATAATTATGAAATTGCAAAACTTGACAATGATTTATTATTTCTACGAGAAAGTAATTCTGGTGATACTTTTATGAGTTCAGATAAAATAGAACGAATAATTAAAATTAGTCAAATTAAATATAAATTAGGCAATAATGAAGTTCATCTTTTACGAGCTGATGATATAAAAAATTTATCGATTATTCGCGGAACTTTAACGGACGAGGAACGAACAATAATTATGAATCATGCAAAAATGACTACTAAAATATTAAAAAGTATTCCTTTTCCAAAAAAATTTATTGAAGCTAAACATGTTGCATCAAATCATCATGAAAAATTAAACGGTAAAGGCTATCCACAAGGTTTAAATGCAAATAAATTAAATCTTGATGATCGAATTTTAGCTATTGCAGATGTCTTTGAAGCTCTTTCTTCGGCTGATAGACCTTATAAACAACCAAAAAAACTTTCAGAAATATTTAAGATATTATCTTTTATGGTCAAAGATGGAGATATTGATGGCGATTTAGTTAAATTTATTTTTAAATCTAAAATTTATTTAAAATATGCCAAACAAGAAATGTTACCTGCACAAATTGATGAACCTGTGCTATTTTTATAATTAATAAATATGCAATCTGAAATTATTTATAGTCATATTCTTGTTAGTCAGTTTTCGCAACAGTTAGAAACTGAACTTATTAATAAATATAATCCAAATAAAATTACTTTTTTTATTCAAGACTCTTTTTTAATGGAAAATGTCAAAGAAGTTATCGATGAATGTTTTATTTCAAATTCAAAAACTAAAATTATTGCCATTGCTACGAATAAAATTAATCATATCGTTCAAAATAGTTTATTAAAACTTTTTGAAGAACCACCAGTCGGTATTATTTTTATATTAATTGTTCCTTCAAAATATATTTTACTTCCAACTGTTCTTTCAAGATTACCTATCAAATTTATAAATAATATTATTGTTAATCAACGATTAGAGTTATCTAGTTTGAATTTAAATAATTTAAGCATAGAGCAATTAAATTTTTTTTTAAAAGAACTTGAATCAAAAAAAATTAATAATAATGACGGTATTCGTTATTTAAAAAATCTTTTAGTAGAAAATTGGGATTTTAATTTTTCTTTCGATGATCTCGAAAGATTTCAAGTTGCTTTTCTTTTGCTTTCTTTGAATTCAAATATTCAAAGAGTTTTTTTAATGGTTTTATTATCTTTTGTTAAATAATTAATTCTGAATAAATGTCTTTTTGAGGTTGACCTCTAAGTTTTGAAATTAATTTTGCTTTATCTTTTGTTGAAATCGATAATTCTAAAATATCATTTTCAGAAATAGGTGAGCCTTTTTTATCTATTCCTTTTATAACAACAACCCATTCACCTCGTAAATCAATATTTTTAAATAGCTCAATTGCATCTTTTCCTATACTCCACCATCTATTTTCAAATTCTTTTGTTAATTCTTTTGTAAAAAAAAGTTCTCTTTGTGAAGCAACTTGAGAAAGTTCTTCAACTAATTTTAATATTCGATGAGGTGATTCGTAAATGACAACTGTAAAACCACTATCTAAAATTTGAGTTAATTCGTTTTCGCGGTCTCGTCCTTTATGTGGCAAAAAACCCCAGAATAGAATTTTTCTATCAGCAAAACCACTTGACAAAGAAGCAACTGTTAAAGCTGTTGCACCTGGTAAAACTTCAAATTTTATATTATTTATTTTTGCAAAATTAATTAAACTTATACCTGGATCGCTAATTCCGGGCATTCCAGCATCACTCATATAAATTACATTATTATTAAAAATAGAAATATCAAGTTTTAATAAAGTTTCTGAACTATTATGATGATAAAGAGAAATAAATTTTTTTTCTTTGTGTTTAATTAAACTTGGATATTTATTTATTAAATTATTAATAAGGGAGATTGATTCACGAGTATCTTCGCATATTATTGTATCACTCTCGCTGATTGCTTCGAGAGCTCGGAGAGAAATATCTCCGATATTTCCAATAGGGGTTGGAACGAATTTAAGCAATTATTTTTGTTTGCCAAATCTTTTATTAAATTTCTCTATTCGACCTGTTGTATCAACTACTTTTTCTGAACCAGTATAAAATGGATGACAAGCTCCGCAAATGTCAAGAATAATGTCTGATTTTGTGCTTTTTGTTTCAAAAGTATTGCCACATGCACAAGTAACTTTAGAAACTATATATTCTGGATGAATACCTTTTTTCATAAGATTTCCTTTCTTTTGTGTTTTAATATTAATAATTTACAATTATAGCAAAATGAATTTGTGAAATACCCACCACTTAAAAATCCGTTTCGGATTTTGAGAAGTGTGGGCTTCCTAACTAACCATATCGCTAATGCTTACGGAATTTGAAAGGCTTTTTATTTATTCAAAAATTGAAAAAGGAAAAAGGCTAATTCCTAACCCAAAAACCTCATTTTTGTAAGCCTGATTGTGTTAGAAAGGGCGAACTCAACTACTAACAAGTCCTACTTAAGCATTTAATTGGTATATTTTAATTAAGGAACGCTTATAGAGACTTTAAATCTAATCGTATTCTTTTATCGATTTCATCCAGCCACCTAAATCCTAAACGGATTTAGAGGTGGCGGGTTTTCAGCGATAACTTTTTGATAAAAAAATAGCGAAATATCTCATATTTTGTGTTTGATCTCATTTTTAGCTTAAAGCTATAATATTAACAAAATTTTTTTATCTGAAAGGGTGTTATTATGCACTTAGAAGGTTGGGTTGATCTTACGGGATCATTTTTTGGCATAGCAATGTTGCTATATTTTATTGCTGGATATTTCTTTATCGCAACTGAAGAGAGATATCATATTAACAAAGCAAAACCTGCTCTATTTTTAGGAACATCGATCTTTATGATCATTGCGGGTTATTATGCTTTTAACGGTTTAAACATGGAATCTGTTCATGATCATGTTTCGCACCTCATCTTAGAAATTGCTGAAATATTCTTTTTCTTATATGTTGCAATGACTTTTATCGAAGCTTTAATAGAACGAAAAGTATTCGAAGCTTTAAAATATAAACTTGTAACAAAAGGTTATACATATCGAGGTTTATTCTGGGTAACTGGAACACTAGCATTTTTTATTAGTCCAGTTGCTGACAATTTAACAACAGCTCTTATTTTATCAACTGTTTTAATCACAATCGATAATAAAAAACGAGAATTCTTAGTTCCGGGGGCAATTAATATTGTCGTTGCGGCAAATGCTGGTGGTGCTTGGAGTCCATTCGGAGATATTACAACTTTAATGGCTTGGACTGCTGGAAAAGGTGCTTTTACTGATTTCTTCTTTTTATTTCCTTCAGCATTTCTTGGTTGGTTTGTTACTGCTTATCTTCTTTCGAGATTTGTTCCAACAGAAAAACCTGCACCAATTATCGTTAAAGCTGGTGAAGAACCAAAAATTTTACCGGGTGGAATGGCAATAGTTTATCTTGGAGCATTTACTATTTTTACAGCTGTTTTAACAAAACAAATTTTACATTTACCGCCAATGTGGGGTATGCTTTTCGGTTTATCAATTTTAAAATTATTTGCTTATTCTATGAAAAAAACAGTCAATGTCGAATTAAATATTTTCTCATCAATTAGAAAAATTGAACACGACACACTTTTATTTTTCGTAGGAATTTTAGCGGCCGTTGGAGCTTTACATTTCTTAGGATTTTTAAATTGGTTTGCTTCGTTATATAATCAATTTTCACCAACAAGTGTAAATATCGGTGTCGGTTTATTATCCGCATTCGTAGATAATGTTCCTGTTATGAGTGCCGTATTAAAAGCAAATCCAAATATTGGACTTGATCAATGGATGCTTGTAACAATGACAGCTGGAATCGGTGGAAGTTTAATTTCGTTTGGTTCAGCCGCAGGTGTTGGAGTTATGGGAAAAATGTATGGAATTTATACTTTCAGTTCACATATGAAATATGCTTGGACAGTTGCCGTAGGTTTTATCGTTTCGATTCTTATCTGGTATGTTCAATACGAAGTTCTCGGAATTAAAGCCGTAGCTAATTTATAATTTTTAACCTCATCCACCCGAAATATTTTCTTCAATCGGGTGGAATAAAAAATCTATTTTAAATATATTAATTATCTCTCACACAGCGAACAGCAAGAGAATTTAATTGACCATGAAAATCTGTTCCGCCGCCATCAAAATTTACATTCCAACTATCACTTAAAACAAAATCGTTATTAACTGTTGAAGTCCAAAATGCTTCACTTGAAACAGATTGAAATATATTATTTATCGATGGAATCGAACTTAATCGTTGATTTGTAATCGAAAAAAGTTCTTCTATTTTTGGAAGTCGCCAATCATAATATCCGCCAAAAGTTAAATTATTGCAATATTCACCCGATTCTGACCAACTCATCAAATTTGACGAAATAGAATCTTGCCACATTAAACCGTTTGTATTATCGATAACGATTGATTTTTGATCATCGCGACTAAAATTAATATATTCAAAAGAAAAATCTTTTAATATATTTTGATCAGAAACACAACGAACATAATGTTTGTCCGTTTTTAAACTCCAATCATCATAACCATCAGAACTATCAATCGTCCAAACATTTATTTCAGAACCAATATATGAAACAGTTTGACTTGTCCAATAGATATTATTTTCTACATTTTGAAAAATAATATTTATCGCTGGACTACTTTGATTTCGATCATGCAAATACCAAAATTCTTTTAAATTTGGCAATCTCCAATCTGATATTTCATCAATAGTTAAATTCTCGCAATACGATTCAGCATCGTTAAAATTGCCATAAAAAATAACAGGCTGATCTTCCCATTTTAAACCAGAAATATTATCAATAACGATATTATCGCCTCGTGAAAAACTTTGAACATTATTTAAAAATTTCAAATTTGCTGATTGAGTTAAATCATTCGATGAGGTCGATTCATTTTGAGAATTTTGCGACGAATTACTTTGAGAAATCAATGAATCTGTTTCTGTTGAACTTCCGCAACCATGAATAAAAAGCAATAAAAATAACGAACTAGATATTTGTGTTTTCATAATTTAAAAATCCTATATATATTAAAAACCGTTGTGGCAATCGTAACAACCGACTTTATCACCTGCTTTATAAGTTTTTGTTGTTCTTTCAGCTGTGAAACTTTTTGCAATTTTGATTTTTGATAATTCACTTCCGCGATAATCAGAACCGTGGCATTCAGCACATGATTTTCTCGCTGTTGTTGTTTTTGCATAATTTTCATGGCTATTTACCCACCATTGATTTGTCGAATGCATTCCGTGAGGACCACCAGCTGAACTGTTTGGAACTGTTTTATGACAAGCTGAACAATCTGAAACTGTGCCTTTGTAACCTTGAACAGCTATCGAAAGACTATTTTCAGATTCTATTTTTGACGGATAAATCGAATGTTGCGAACCGTGGCAAGTTTGACATAATAAATTTCCATGACCTTTTGAATCTTTATATAATTTATCTGATTCAGTTGAATATTTCGTATTTGTCGCTGTTCTAATTGTGCTATTTTGTTCATCGCTAAATACTGATTCGTGTCGAGTTGCACCATCATGACAATTTTGACATTTTGGTTCATCAACCCAACCATTTCGGGAACTTTTTGCAACATTTTGAAGAGAGCCATGACAATTTGCACAGCTTAAATCACTCATTGCTCCTCGAGAACATTCTGTTTTTTCTCCAGGGTGGCAACTGTAACATGTATTTTTTGTATTAACTGGCAAAGTCGAATCAGCCGAGAAATATTTTTGATGTGCCGAATGCATCGCCGTAGTTAATTGCGGAATTCCTTCTATTCCAGAAGTTCCAAGCCCATTTGATTTATGACAACTTGCACATAAAATTGGAGTTCCATTTTTTGCAGTTGTGTATAACGATGAGCCGTATTCGTAGCCAATATTTTTTAATTGCGATAAATAAGTTGAAATATCATGTTTTTGGTCATGCTGTTTTAGAATATTAAATTTATAGTCTTCTTCGCCATTTCCCGAATGACATGATTTGCAATTGACCTCATCGCTAACTGGAAGAACCGCTGAAGCTGAAAGATTTTCAGATGAACTGCTATAAGAGAGATTGACAGTTTGATATGGATTCCAAGTTTTGTCGTCATTCCACGGAGTAATTGGAATTCCATTTGCATGATAAATCGAAACTGTATCGTTCCATTCGAGATTTTGACCATTTTTTGAAGGTGCAAAAAAGCCGTTTAATCCAAGATTTTCTCTTAAATCAACTCCAAAAAGAGGTTTTGCATAATTCCAAAAGTCAGTTTTTGAACTGCTTTCTGTATTTGTAGATGACGAAAAAGCAATTTTCTGATCTGAAATAATTGACGGATTTGAGCCTCTTTTGATTATAACGGCTCGAAGATTATTTGATGGTGGAAGAAGTGCAAAAACCGAAAAATTAGAATCCATACAGTGCATTCCAGTTTCGCTCCAAGCTAATAATAATTCATTATCACCTTTGAATGATTTTGCTGAAACTGTTGTTGTATTCGTTGTCGTTGAATTAGAATTCGAAGAATTATTAACTTCTATATTTGTATTTTGTGATGGTGTTGTTGAGTTTGAATTCGTATTTGATGAATTTGTTATATTTTCTGTATTTTGCGATGAGGTCGAAGTATCAGAAACAGAACCGTCATTACAACCAGTTAATAAACTTAAAGCTAATAAATTTAAAGAAATTGATGATTTTATCAATAAGAAGTCCTTGTTAAGTTTTAAATTTTAAAAGGTTAGTTGTTTACTTGTAACAAATATGCTACAATAACCTACATATACCGATGTCTGTAGCCGAAAACCAAGGGCAGATATATGGTAAAAAGCGCCTTGAGTAACCCTCGAGGCTTTGGGAGATCTCCCTGGATTAATAGTCCGCAGTTAGCAACTGTTACAGAAATGTAGAGATTGTTAAGTAAAATAGATCGGATTATGGCAAAAGATTGTTAATAAATTATAAACAAACTAGCTAAAACTTGCTATTTCACAGATTCCATCAGAAATATTTGTTTTTTTATCTGATGGAATAAAAATATTATTTAAATTATTTAATGTTTAGAATTTCTAACAGCTACAACGAGATTTCGATCTTTTTTACAATTATGATATGTTCCACCTTCGAAAAAATCAATAACCCAAACACTTCCAGTAGCATCTCGATTATATTCAGATGAACTCCAATACCAACTGATCACTTGAGAATTTAAAATAATTGCAAAAGGTTTTTTGATAAATCTTGCACCAACTCTTTTTTTTGCATTATGTTTAAGCCAAATAGATCTTTCGGCAAAAACTTTACCTTCAATACGATAATCAAAAACAGGAATATTAGCAATAGTTATTAATTCGTCTATCGTTGGAAGTCTCCAATTATGATAGCCTCCATAACTTATTTTATTTAATTCATTAATATATTTTGTTGCTTCATCAAATGTGTATAAATTATCAAAATTCTTTTGATTTTTAATTTCCCACATTAAATGTGTTGTTTGATCAATCCAACATAATATATGTTTATCTCGACTACAAAAAATATCTATATTATGATCCAAATCATCGATAATATCGTTATTTTTGTCTATATCAGTATTCGAAAGTAATTTCAGATTTTCATCTGGATTTGTTCGATAACGAGAAACTGGAAGAACAAACTGACAACTATTGCCTTTCTTATAAAGCAAATATAAGAGAACTAATATAATAAATATTAGAATAATGTATAACATATATACTGTTCCTTTCGGTAAAGTCTTTAAAAAATTATAACCAAAACTTCTATTAAAATATTATAAAAAATAATTTATTTAAATATATTCCCAGTTCGTAAATTAAGCTATTCATGTCTTTGATACAATTACATATATGTCTAAAAAATGACTTTAAAATAATTTAAATCATATAATTATTTATAAATACCGTTTGTGAGATTTTTTAATAAATAATATTATTTAATATAGAAAGAAAATAGATGCAAAATTTTTTATCAGTCGATAGAGTCGAACCGAAAAAAAGACTCGTTGGAGAACGAGTTAAAGATTTTAAAGAAGTTTATGAACTTTTTGATAAACCAGAAGCAAGAAGCCAAGCTGAACGATGTGTTCAATGTGGTGATCCTTATTGCATGAACAAATGTCCATTGCATAATTTTATTCCACAATGGCTCAAATCAGTTGCTGAAACAGATTTATCTTTGGCTTTTAAACTTTCTAATGAACCTTCACCGTTTCCTGAAATAATGGGAAGAGTTTGTCCTCAAGATGTTTTATGCGAAGGCGATTGCACATTAAACGATGGTCATGGAGCAATTACGATTGGTTCAATCGAAAGATATATCACCGAAAAAGGTTTCGATCAAGGTTTAACGATTGAATTTCCTAAAAATAAGATTGGTAAATCTGTTGCCGTTATCGGTTCTGGTCCAGCTGGGCTTTCACTTGCAACTTATTTATTAAGAGCAGGTATTGATGTTACTGTTTATGAAAGAGCTTCTCGTGCTGGTGGGCTTTTAACTTATGGAATTCCAGGATTTAAACTCGATAAAAAAGTTGTTGAACGACGAGTCGAATTATTAAAAAAAGGCGGTTTAGTTTTAAAAACTAATGTTGAAATCGGCAAAGATATTAGTTTTGAATCGTTAAAAAATTCACACGATGCTGTGTTTATTGGCATTGGTTCGACAAAACCAAAACGAGCAAATATCGAAAATGAAAATGCTGACCGAGTTTATATGGCAATGGAATTTTTAACTTCTGTTCAAAAAAAATTATTTGGTGAGCAAATCAAAAAAGATATCGATGTTCGAGAATGCGATGTTATCGTTGTTGGAGGCGGTGATACGGCTATGGACTGTATTAGAACTTCAATTCGTGAAGGTGCAAATAGTGTAACTTGTCATTATCGACGAGATTCTCATAATATGCCTGGAAGCTATAAAGAATATCGAAATTCTGTTGAAGAAGGTGCTGAATTCGAATTTTATTCTTCGCCAAAAAATATCGTTCTTGACGAAAACGGCAAAGTTATCGGTATGAATTTTACAAAAACTGAATTAACTCAACCAGACGGCAAAGGACGACAAAAAGTTATTGAAATTCAAAACAGTGAGAAATTTGTTAAAGCTGATGTAATTATTTTTGCTCTTGGTTTTGAACCTGAAGTTCCAAATTTCTTAGCTGAAAATAATATTAAAACAAATAGTTGGGGCGGAATCGAAATTTCACAAACTGGCGAAACTTCGTTATCTGGAGTTTATGCAGGTGGTGATTCAACTCGAGGAGCTGATTTAGTTGTTCGAGCTACTTTTGATGGTCGCGAAGTTGCAAAAAATATAATTAATAAATTTTCTTTATCTAGTTAATATTAATTATAAAATTTACCTCATCGAATAAATAATAAAATAAAAAATTATCGATGAGGTAAGAATATTGTAGTTTTTTTTAATTAGCTTCTTTTAGTTCGAACGACTTTAACAGCTTCAACCATATTTTTTAATGATGGTTCAACTTCTGCCCAGCCTCGAGTTTTTAAACCGCAATCTGGATTAATCCAAAGTTGTCTTTCAGGAAGAACTTCAAGTAATAATTCGATTTGTTTAACCATTTCATCAACACTTGGAACTCGTGGCGAGTGAATATCATAAACTCCAGGTCCAACTTCTTGTTTATAACCAACTTTTTCAAATACTTTTAATAACGAATTTCCGCTTCGACTTGTCTCAATCGAGATAACATCAGCATCCATTGCTTCAATTGTTTTGATAATGTCGTTAAATTCTGAATAACACATATGAGTATGAATCTGTGTTGTCGGTTTAACAACGGCTGTTGCAACTAAGAAATCTTCGACTGCCCATTTTTCATAAATAACGATATCTTCTCGTCGAAGTGGATAGCCTTCTTTGAATGCGGCCTCATCAACTTGAATCATATCGATTCCATTTTTCTCAAGGTCTTCGATTTCATCTCGAATTGCAAAAGCGATTTGTCTTGATGTTTCACTTTTTGGTTGATCATCTCGAACAAAACTCCATGCCAAAATAGTAACAGGACCAGTTAGCATACCTTTTACTTTTTTGTTTGAAAGCGATTGAGCATATGAAATCCAATCGACTGTCATCGGTTTTGGTCGTGAAACATCGCCGTAAATATGTGGCGGTTTAACACATCTTGAACCGTATGATTGAACCCAACCATTTTGTGAAAATGCAAAACCGTTTAACTGTTCGCCAAAATATTCAACCATGTCATTTCGTTCAAATTCGCCATGAACTAATACATCTAAGCCGATATCTTCTTGAAATTTAATAGTTTTCGCAATTTCTAATTTTAAGAAATTGTTATATTCGTCAGTTGAGATTTTTCCAGCTTTATAATCGCTTCGTGCTTTTCGAACATCAGCAGTTTGTGGGAAACTTCCGATTGTTGTTGTTGCAAGTGGTGGATATTGGAAAACTTCGTGCTGTTTTTTAATTCGTGTTTCAAAATTTTCTCGTGGAGCAAAAACAAAATTCTCAACTCGTTGTCGAACAGATTTATCAATAACTCGACTTGAAGTTTTTCGACTAATTACAGATTTGATATTTGTCGAATATTTAGCTTTTTCTTCGTGTGATAAAGCTTGACCGAAGAATAATTTTTTAATTAAAACGACCTCATCGAGTTTTTCAACTGCATATGAAAGCCAAGATTTAATTTCGTCATCCATTTTAATTTCATATTTTAAAGAATATGGAACATGTAATAACGATGTTGAAGTTCCAACTCGAATTCGTTCTTTTGGAACAATTGATGAAATCTTATTTAATAAATCAATAGATTTTTTGATATCGTTAATCCAGATATTTCGACCATTGACGATACCGACAAGTAATTTTTTGTCTGATTTAGCGATAATTTCTAGACTTTCAAGATTTTTTTCACCAAGAACAAAATCAAGAGCAATTGCAGAAATCGGAGTATTAACAAGAACTTTTGTAGCTTCAACTGAATGATCAAAATATGTAGCAACAATAATTTTTACATTATTAGAAATGACAGCTAATTTATCATAAGCTATTTTTAAAAGAGATAACTCTTCATTTCCGATTGATGTAACAAAAGCAGGTTCGTCAAACTGAATAATAACTTTTTCGTCAAGTTTTGAAAGTTCAGAAATTAAACTCGAATAAATATTTAAATATTTATCAAAAAGTTCAAGACTATTAATTTTGCCATCAACTCGTTTTGAAAGTTTTAAAAAAGTTACGATTCCAACAATATTAATTTTCAAACTGCTTTCTGGAACAGTTTCTCGAGCTTCACGATATTCATTAACGATTTTAGAAACATCTAAATTCAAGTCATCATTTGCTGATAATTCTGGAACAATATAATGATAATTTGTATTAAACCATTTTGTCATTTCCATAGCTGTATGAGTTTTATCGCCTCTTGCCATTGCAAAATATCGAGCTGTTCGATTTTCGATATCTTTAAATCTATTTGGAATAGAACCTAATAAAAACATCATATCTAACATGCCGTCATACATACTGAAATCATTTACTGAAAAACAGTCGATTCCTGCATCAGCTTGATATTTCCAATGCCTAGCTCTTAATTCTTTTGCTGTTGATTCTAATTCAGCAAGTGAAATACTGTTTTTCCAATAACTTTCAAGTGCAAATTTCAATTCTCGTTGTTCGCCAACTCGTGGAAAACCTAAAACATAACTCTTCATTGAGTCCTTTCTAATTTTTATGTAATTCTATCAAGATAGTATATAAGTTTTAATTTTAAATTAAATTATTTTAATCGTTCGCTAACTCGAATATTTAATTCTTTTAATTTATCGATTGCAACTCGATCAGGAGCCGATGTTAATAAACATTGAGCTTTTTGTGTTTTTGGGAAAGCAATAACATCACGAATCGAATCTTTTTTCGCGAGTAACATGATTAATCTATCAAATCCGATTGCAAAACCGCCATGTGGAGGAGCTCCATATGTGAAAGCCTCAACTAAAAAGCCAAATTTCTCATCGATTTCTTGTTCTGTTAAATTAAGCAATTGGAAAATTCGTTTTTGAATATCATCTCTGTGAATTCTTATACTTCCGCCACCCATTTCGATTCCATTTAACACAATATCATAAGCCACAGATTCGATTTCTTCGATATCATCAACATTATCTAAACTTTTTGGCATCGTAAATGGATGATGTAAAGCACCGACATTTCCGTCATTGTCTCGTTCAAACATTGGAAAATCAACGACCCATAAAAACTCGAATTTATTTTGATCGATGAGGTTAAGTCGTTTTGCAACTTCGATTCGTAATCGACCCATATAATCCCAAACTCGTTTTTTATCACCAGCACCGATAAATAAAAGATCACCAACTGATAATTCAGTTCGTTCAACTAAAATTTTTAAAGCATCTTCTGACATAAATTTAGTGAGAGGACCTTTTATTCCATCTTCTCGCATTTGAAAATAGCCTAAACCTTTTGCTCCAAATTTCATAACGAAATCTTCTAATTCTTTTAGAACTTTTCGCGAAAATTCACGATCACCACCGATAACTTTAAGAGCTTTTATTCTATTCTTTTTAGAATCAAGAGCAATATTTTTAAAACCGTCATTTGTCGAATCAGCAAATAAATCATGAACATCAACCATTTTCATGTCATATCGCATATCAGGTTTATCAGAACCATAAAATTCCATTGCATCGCGATATTTCATTCGTCTAAACGGAGCTTTGACATCATGACCAGCTTCTTTAAAAATTGCTTCGATTAATTTTTCGGCAACATTCATAACATCTTCTTGAGTGCAGAAACTCATTTCGACATCAATTTGAGTAAATTCTGGTTGTCGATCAGCTCGTAAATCTTCATCTCGAAAACATTTAGCAATTTGAAAATAGCGATCAAAACCGCCGACCATTAAAAGCTGTTTAAAAATTTGTGGCGACTGTGGAAGTGCGAAAAATTCACCGTGATGAACACGACTCGGAACAAGATAATCTCTAGCACCTTCAGGTGTCGATTTTGTTAAAACAGGTGTTTCAACTTCGAGAAAACCTAAAGAATCTAATAAATTTCGAGCAACAATTGCTACACGACTTCGTAATTTAAAAGTTTTATAAGCTTCACTGTCTCGTAAATCAAGATATCTATATCTTAAACGAATTTCTTCATTGACATTTTTATCACCAATTGTAAAAGGCAACGGACGACTTCGACTTTCGATAATTAAATTATCAACGATAATTTCGATTGCTCCAGTTTCGATTCGAGGATTAATTAAACCTGTTCCACGATTTCGAAGTTCGCCTTCGATAATAATTACAAATTCGTCTCGAATATCGCTACCAAGAACATGAGCATTTTTGGATCTTTCAGGATCGATAACAAGTTGAATAATTCCAGTTTTATCACGAAGATCAATAAAAATAACTCCACCGTGATCACGATGACTATTGACCCAACCAGCAAGTTTTACTTTTGAACCAGTTGCTAAATTAATTAAGTCTTTTGCAAAATGAGATCTCAAAATAACCTTTCATTTTTATTATATATATTTTGTTAATTATATCAGTTCAAGAGAAGATTAATTTAATATATTTTGTGATGCATATATTAAATATAAAAATAAACTAGATTCTTATTTGATGAATCTTGAACTATTTTTTATGAAAAATATCAAAATATAAATTAATAAACTCTAATGTTATAATTAAAAATAAGTTATAATTAAATAAAAAGAGATTAAATAAATGCTAAAAGATTTTGCTAAACTTGAGACTTTTCTTGTTGTTGTAAAAGAGAAAAGTTTTTCAAAAGCATCTGCGAAATTAGGAATTTCTCAACCAGCTGTTACCCAACAAATGAAAGCAATCGAAGAATATTTAGATTCTCCTATTGTTGAACGAAAGAAAAATGGTATTAAATTAACCAAAGAAGGTGAAGATTTTTATAGAATTGTTAATAAACTTTCTAAAGCGATCGAAAATGCTGAAAAAGATGTTTTTAAAATTATAAATAAAGAATTTACTTTTAAAATTGGAGCAACTTTTACGATAGGACATTATATTATTCCTAGACATGTCGAATATATTAAAGATTTAATAAAAAATAATGTTTATATATCTATAGATAAGACTCAACGAATCATAGATTTATTAGAAGACAAAAAAATAGATATCGCTTTGATCGATATACCTCTTCATCAAGAAGGTATCACAACCAGAGAATGGATCGAAGATGAACTTGTTATTTTTAGTAATCAACAAATTCCTAATTTAATCGAAAAAGAAGATCTTTATAAATTTAATTGGATTTGCAGAGATGAAGGAAGTCCAACAAGACAAATTATCACTGAAGCTTTTGAAGAAATTGATGTCGATTGTTCAAGTTTTAATGTAAAAGGCATCGTCGATAATTCAACTCTTGCAAAAGAAACTATTTCTCATTGTATTTTTAAAAATCGTCCTACTGTTTCGATTATTTCTCGCAGTGCTATTTTAAAAGAACTAAAAGAAGGAACTCTGTATGAAGGCAGATTAAAAGATATTCAATTAAAAAGAAAATTATATATCGCCTATCATCGAGAACGAAGAAAAGATGTATTTCTTGAAAAAGTTGCTAAATTTCTTCTCGATTTAAATATTGATCACTCTTTAAATCATTAAAGCCCATCTTGTAAATATTATTGCTTCAAATTTTATATCTTTTGTTTCAAATGTTTCCTCAAAATTCATAGTAATAATTTGAAGTGTATTTGCACCTAAAAATTTTAAATTTTTGAGAGTTCTTTTGATAATTTTTTCAAAGACTGAACTCTCTGCAAATGGAAACGGTAAAATCGCCAAATTATTTTTCGAAATATATATTTCAATATTTTTATAATATATAAGATTTTTTTCTCCTTTTTTTGCCAATTCAGACACGATCATAGATTCAAATAAACGAGAAAAATCTTTTTTTGTTGCAAAAATATTTTGCAAAGCTGGATCAATTAAATAATATTTCATGATTGAACTTTTGTTATATTCATTTATAGTAATAATATAATTTTCATAAATTAATTCGTTTATACGGCGATATAATTTATCTTTTGAAACTGCTCTTCGAGATTTCATCGAATAATAAATATTTAATCCGCTTCGTGGAACTCCAATATTATCAGCTACATCTCGACATAAATCTATATCAAATTCTGATAACGAAAATTTTAATAACCGTTTTAAATGTTTAATTAAATGATTATCAGAATATTTCGCTAATATCGGAAAACCGCCAATCTGTGAATATTTTACAAATAATAATTCTAGATTTTCTGTTGATAAACCTTGAAACGATAAAAACTCTTCAAAATTTAACGGATATATTTTTATATTAAAAAAATCTTCATATTTCAAAGGCAACCAAGAAATAATAATAATTCGTTTAAATTTATTTTTAATATTTGTTAAATATTGATTAATATCAAAATAATAAATATCTATTATTAAAGTCTTTGTTAAATTGCTATTTTTAGTAATTTGATCAAGCCATTGATTATTAAAAAAACTGACCTCATCGAGATCGATATAAAGATATTCTTCTTGAAGATTTGCCAAAGAATCAAAACAAAAAACAGTTTTACCGCTTTGAGTAATGCCAGAAATTATAAGATGCCCATCTTTAGGAAAATCTATTTCTCGAGGTAAAAAACTATTTGTATGAGCATGAGTAATTAAATTATTGTTAATAAGTTCAGTTTGCATTTATAAATTAATCCATTTTTTTATTTTAATATATACTGAAATATTATCAAGAAATATAATCTAGATAAAATATTAAAAAATTTTATGGAGGATGTCTCTTTGTTTAAACAGATTTTACCAATTAACACAATCTTATTTTTTAGATTCTTTGGGCTTTTTATAGTTCTTCCGCTTATTTCTCTTTATGCTTCTGGTTTAGAAGGTTCAACACCATTTTTAGTTGGTTTAGCAATTGGAGGCTATGGCTTAATTCAGGCAATTTTTCAAATTCCGTTTGGAATATGGAGCGATAAATACGGTCGCCGAAATCTAATTATAATTGGCTCAATTACTTTTTTATTGGGCTCGATAATTGCATATATTGCAACTGATATTTATACACTTTTATTAGGCAGATTTTTACAAGGTGTTGGAGCAATCGGGTCAGTCGTAAGTGCATATGTCAGCGATCAAGTTCGAGAAGAAAAACGAGGAAATGCAATGGCTATTGTTGGTGGAACAATTGCTATGAGTTTTGCTTTTGCAATGATTATCGGTTCAACAATAGGAGGCTATTACGGTGTAAATAACTTATTTTTAATTACGATAATTTTATCGATTGTTTCACTGATTTTATCGATTAAATTACCGCAAGATATAAAAATAAAAGTTCAACATGTTTCTCAAAATAAAAATCAAAATATTTTATTAAATAAAACAGTTCATTATTTATTATTTTCGTCATTAGTTCAAAAAGGAATAATGTCAGTTATTTTTACGATTTCACCATTTATTCTTGTGAAAAATAATATTTTTCAGCAAAATGAACTTTGGCAGTTATATATTCCGTCAATGTTATTAGGCTTATTAGCAATGGGTCCAGCAGTAATTTTTGGCGAAAAACGAAACAAACCAAAAATCATATTTTTAATATCAGCGATATTATTTGCCGTAGCTTCGATTTTTTATGTTAATTTTGGCAATTCAGGAATTATATTTGCAATGCCTATATTTTTCGTTGCATTTAATTTAATAGAACCATTGATTCAATCAATGACATCAAAAATAGCAAAAATCGATGAACGAGGTAAAGCACTTGGTTATGTAAATTCATTTGCATACATTGGAACATTTTTAGGTGGTTCTGGAGCAGGTTTGATTTTATCGTTATACAGCAACGATTTAACACAAGCTTTAAATTTAATTGGAATTATAATTTTAGTTATTTCGATAATTTGGATTAGCTGGACAATTTTTATTTCGAATCCAGTTAAAAAAAGTAATTTATATTTAAATTATTCAGAAGATCTTGAAAATAAAATATTAAAAAATAATTTTGAATTTATTGACGAATGGTATATCAACAAAAGCGAAAATATCTTAGTTATTAAATTTAATGCAGAAAAATACAACGAAACAGAAATAAAAAAATATATTTAAAAGCTATCTAGTTAGTTACTTTCGTTAATTTGACATATTTTGTAAATAATTTTTTATGAAACATGTCAAATATAAATAGACTTATAGTCAAAATCAAAAATTCCAAAGTTTCATATTGTCGTTTTTCAAAAAAAGCATTTTTCGAGTATAAATCTATATATAGTCAAGTATTGCAAATTTAGGCTAATTTTTGCGACTTTAAGCAAACTTTAATTATTTTCTTAAGCTAATTTCACAAAAACACGATTTTATGGTAAATATCAAATATTAATCGATTTATAATCAGTCGCTAAAAAACTTTAAAAAGTCCATGGTTTTTACAGATTTCGAGACTTTCGCTATAAATATATTTATATTTAAGAAATGCAAATTTAGGCTAATTTTTGCGACTTTAAGCAAACTTTAATAATTAATTTAAGCAAACTTCACAAAAACACGATTTTATGGCGAATGTCGAATATTAATCGATTTATAATAAGTCGCTAAAAAACTTTAAAAAGTCCTTGGTTTTTGCAGATTTCGAGACTTTCGCTATATATCTATTTATATTTAATAATTGCAAATTTAGGCTAATTTTTGCGACTTTAAGCAAACTTTAATAATTAATTTAAGCAAACTTCACAAAAACACGATTTTATGGCGAATGTCGAATATTAATCGATTTATAATAAGTCGCTAAAAAACTTTAAAAAGTCCTTGGTTTTGCAGATTTCGAGACTTTCGCTATATATCTATTTATATTTAAGAATTGCAAATTTAGGCTAATTTTTGCGACTTTAAGCAAACTTTAATAATTAATTTAAGCTAACTTCACAAAACCACGATTTTATGGCAAACATCAAATATTAATAAATTTATAATCAGTCTCTAAAAAACCAGAAAAAAGTCGTGGTTTTTACAGATTTCGAGACTTTCGCTATAAACATTTTTATATTTAAGAAATATTTTAATATTTTGAAGTATTTAGATCGAAAAGAATAATTTTATTCCATCCTCCAACCCAAAACCGTCATCATGTGCTTGTTTCGAGATCTAAGAAATAATTTCAGAATGACAGTAATTATGTTTATCAACTAAATAGATAAAAATTGATAATTAATTAAAAAATGGAGTTTTACAAATGGCTGAAGAATCTTTTTCAAATGAGCAAATAAAAGCTATAAATAGCAATTCAAAACATCTTCTTGTTACAGCAAGAGCTGAACGATTGTTAAAAAATAATCCTAAAAATTCAGTAATTATTTTTGCTTTTAATAATAAAGCCGTCGACGAAATAAACGAACGAATTGGTTTTAAAATTGCCGAAACTTTTCATAGTTTTGCGAATAGACTTTATCCCGTTGTTGCTGATTTAAATGATAAATCTTTGACAGATAATATGTTCAAAAATATGTTAATTAATGCAACGAGAAATATTAAAAATAATGATGTAAATTATTTAAAACATATTTTGATTGACGAATTTCAAGATTTTAATCAGCTTTTTTTTGATTTGATTAATCGAATTCGTGTTTTAAATTCTGCTGTTAATATTTTTGCTGTTGGTGATGATTGGCAATCGATTAATAGTTTCGCTGGTGCAAATGTAAATTATTTTAAAAAGTTCGAACATTTTTTTCCAAATCCAGAAAAGCTTTTTTTGAGAAATAATTATCGAAGTAAATATGAAATCGTTAGATTTGCAAATTCGATTATGGAAAATTATTATGATAATTTGGCTATTCAAGATGGCGGTTTTGTAAAACAATTTTATGAAATACCCACCACTTAAAAATCCGAAACGGATTTTTGAAGTGTGGGCTTCCTAACTAACCTTATTGCTAATGCTTACGGAATTTGAAAGGCTTTTCTTTTTAGTCGAAGAGCTGTTTCCCAACTC
>JASKOM010000010.1 GCA_030152305.1 Campylobacterota bacterium | reverse complement strand
TTGAACATCATCCGAATGAGTTGAAATTGTTGAATTTAAAGTCCAATTTCTTACTTTCCAAATTTTAACTGTCGAATCGCCTGAACCTGAAGCTAAATATTCGCCATCAGCTGAAAAAGCTAAACCAAGAACAGCATCCGTGTGTGATTTTAATATTTTAACAATCTCACCAGATTGAAAATCGTAAATTCGAATTTCATCGTTTGAAAAATATCCACCAACTGCTAAAAATCGCTCATCAGGTGAAAGTGCAATTGAATAAATCATGCCTTCAGGTCCAGCCCCAATTTGCCCGAGAATTTTTCGTTTTTCTCGTCCAGTTTTTGGGTCATAAACTCTAATTGTTTTATCATCACTAGCCGAAACTAAATCACCGCTTTTTGTCGCGATAACTTTATTAATCATTGCGGAATGTCCGCCAGTGTCAAGTTGCAAAATTGGTTGTGAATTAGTCGATTGAATATTTTGCATAAATTCTTTTAGTCGTTTAAACTCTTTAGATTCTTTAAACAGATCTTCAATTTCATGATCTTCGAGAGTTTCAATTGGCACAAATTTATTAACAAAACCAGCCCTTTGAACAATTAATAATTTCTCTTTTTTATTATTTATCTCTCGATCGATCTCTCCAAAATTTTCAGCATAAAGCTCTTCGAGTTCGCTATCTTTTAAGTTTGCGATTGGAATATATTTATTAATTTTTCCATCTTGTTGAGCTTTTAATAATTTTTCTTTTTTTCTGTTTATATCTTGCGGTTTTGGTTTATTACCATCTTTCACATCAGAAAGAAAAAGATCTTCATAAGTTTTCCAAAAGTCAAATTCGCTCATATTGTCAAATTGAACATATTTCAAATATGAATATTTTGCCCGTTCTTCGTTGTTTCTCGGCTGAAACTTTCGCAACTGTTCAGTATAAATTGATATCTTTTCTGGTTCAAATATAAGAATACCAATTATATTTTTAACATCGTTTGAAAGTAATTCAAGCTCTTCATTTGTTAATACAGGATACATTTTTATCAATCCTTGCGTTTTTTGAACTATATTTTATCGCAAATAATAAAGACCAATAATCCACAAAACAAAAACCTTCATCCTGAACTTGTTTCGGGAAGTAATTGAAAAATTTTGCTACAATTCAAATAAAAAATTTATAATTTATTTGTTTTGAATTTATTTCACAAAGGCTTACCAAGTGCCTACAACGAACTTTTCGCTTTCTGGTCATCTTGATTAGAAAGCCTTTTTGAAGTAAATTTTGAAGAAGTTCGTTGTGAAACTTGGTAACTTTCCTAACAACTCTTCAGCAAAAAAATTTATTTTAATTTAATAAATTACCAAACGAAAATGACAGAAATCGTTCAAATTGTGCCTCAAAAAATTGGGGAAGAGAGTTCTCAAACTGTTTCAGCGAGAGATTTACATAAGTTTTTAGGTGTGAAAAAGAAGTTTGCCGACTGGATAAAAGTTCAATTAAATAGAAAACCTGTAAAAGAAAATCGCGATTTTATCGTATTATGGAGCGATCCCCTTTCGGGGATCGCTTTCTTAAGAGAAACTGAAATAAAAAATAGAACATCACAAAGCCTTTCTGCATCTGGTTATCAGTCAGAATATTTCCTAACTATTGAAACCGCTAAGCATATTGCTTTTATGAGCGAAACAGATAAAGGCGATGAGGTTCGCGAATATTTTCTTAAAGTTGAAAAAGAATATATTGAACAAGCTGTCGAGAAAAGAATCAAAATAGCCGTTGAACACGAAATCAAAAAATTTCAGAAACAATGTAAGCATTACAATCTTGTAAGAACACGGCTTGACGGAAAAACAATTCGTCGATTATTTACGGACACAATTAAGAAGTTTGTTGCTTATGCAAAATCGCAGGGAAGTCAAAATGCTGATCGTTATTATTCGATTTTCACAATTGAGATTTATCGAAAACTCGGCTTGATCAAAACGAATAAAGATTTCAGCAAATTAAAAAATACGATTTCAGATTATGACATTGAATTAAACGACGAAGATCTAAAAAAATTCGAAAAACAGTTTAATCTCCGAAACGAATTGGACATCGAAAACTTAACCGTAATTAGCTCTTGTGAATTAATAGCTCAACGAGTTATCGAATCCGAAATTCTAAATGAAACACCTTACAAACAAATTTTTCAAATTGTGAAACAGCAACTCGGAACGATCGAAATTGCTTTTGAACCTTACATCGCAACCGCAAAACAGCAATTAGAATTCAAAAATACACTTTTTGAGTTTTTGCTACTGGAACATCATCAATAATTGTGAAAAGTTGTGTGGTGCCTACAAAATATAACTCACAATTCTTAAATATAAAAATATTTATAGCGAAAGTCTAGAAATCTGCAAAAACCACGACTTTTTTCTGGTTTTTTAGTGACTGATTATAAATTTATTAATATTTGATGTTTGCCATAAAATCGTATTTTTGTGAAGTTAGCTTAAATTAATTATTAAAGTTTGCTTAAAGTGATAAAAATGAGTCTAAATTTGCAATTCTTAAATATAAAAATATTTATAGCGAAAGTCTCGAAATCTGCAAAAACCACGACTTTTTTCTGGTTTTTTAGTGACTTATTATAAATCGATTAATATTTGATGTTTGCCATAAAATCGTGTTTTTGTGAAGTTAGCTTAAATTAATTATTAAAGTTTGCTTAAAGTGGTAAAAATGAGTCTAAATTTGCAATTCTTAAATATAAAAATATTTATAGTGAAAGTCTCGAAACCTGTAAAAACCACGACTTTTTTCTGGTTTTTTAGCGACTGATTATAAATCTATTAATATTTGATATTTGCCATAAAATCGTATTTTTGTGAAGTTTGCTTAAACTAATTATTAAAGTTTGCTTAAAGTGGTAAAAATGAGTCTAAATTTGCAATTCTTAAATATAAAAATATTTATAGCGAAAGTCTCGAAATCTGTAAAAACCACGACTTTTTTCTGGTTTTTTAGCGACTGATTATAAATCGATTAATATTTGATGTTTGCCATAAAATCGTGGTTTTGTGAAGTTAGCTTAAATTAATTATTAAAGTTTGCTTAAAATCGCAAAAATTAGCCAAAATTTTCAAAACTTGACTATATATAGATTTATACTCGAAAAATGCATTTTTCGAAAAACGACAATATGAAACTTTTGAATTTTCAATTTTGACTATAAGTCTATTTATGTTTGGCATGTTTGAGAGAAAAATTGTATTAAATCCTGTTTTTAAAATGACAAAGTAGGCTATTCCGTGTAATCTTCTCGCACGGAATAAAGAAAGAGTTAAATTTTTTTACAAACCCATTTTATTTGGATTTAAAATATTATTTGGATCAAAAGCTTTTTTAATAGATCTAAACAGTTCCATTTCGCTTTCAGTAAAAGCTAATTTCATGTATGGAGCTTTGCTTAAACCGATTCCATGTTCGCCTGATAATGTTCCGCCAAGTTCAATCGTAACTTTGAAAACCTCATCGATAGCTTTATGAGCGATTTCGACTTGATGAGGATCTTTGCCATCGACCATAACATTTGTGTGAATATTTCCATCTCCAGCATGACCAAAACATGGAATATTAATATTATATTTTTTAGCAATTTCACCAAATCGTTTTAAAGTTTCTGGCAATTTGCTTCGAGGAACAGTAACATCTTCGTTAATTTTTTTGCTTCCATAAACAGAAATAGCCTGACTTGCATTTCGACGAGCAAACCAAATATCACTTGCCTCTTTTTGATCTTTAGCTCGTTTAAATTCAGTTGCACCATTTTCTTTAAAAATTTCTTCGATTTTTGCCAATTGTAAATTTAAATCATCTTCGAGATTGCCATCAACATCAGTAACTAAAATTGCTCCTGCATCGATTGGCAAACCTTTTTGATAACTTTTTTCAACTGCTCGAATCGTTAAATTATCAAGAAATTCCATTGCAACAGGTGTAACACCTCCAGCCATTGTTTTAAAAACAGCACTCATTGCATTTTCAACAGTTGGAAAAACAGCCATTGCCGTTTTTGTTAATTTTGGTTTTGATAATAATTTAAGAGTAATTTCTGTGATAACGGCAAGAGTTCCTTCACTCGCGATTAAGATTCCCGCTAAGTTATAACCTGCGACATCTTTAATAGTTCTTTTACCAGCTTTTATAATTTCGCCGTTTGGTAAAACAGCACGAATAGCCATGACATAATCTTTTGTGATTCCATATTTTGCCGCTCTCATTCCACCAGCATTTTCAGAAACATTTCCGCCGATTGTCGAATATTCTTGACTTGCAGGATCAGGCGGATAAAAAAGACCAACTTTTTCGACAGCTTTTTGAAGTTCGATATTTATAACACCTGGTTGAACAACAACGACCATATTATCCATATCAATTTCTAATATTTTATTCATATATTTTTCTAAAGCAAGAACGATTCCGCCACTATTTGGAATTGCTCCACCAGTAAAACCAGAACCAGCACCTCGAGGAACGACATTAATTTTTTTCTCATTGCAATATTTTAAAATTTTGCTAATTTCGTTTTCATCTTTTGGAAAAATAACAGCATCAGGTTCAAATCGTGTTCGAGTTGCATCATAAGAATAAGCGATTAAATGAGCTTTATCGATATAAATATTCTCTTTGCCTACGATTCTTTGTAAAAAATCTCGGTCAGCTCTTTTTAGCATTTTGAATATTTCCTTTTTTGATAAATTTTAAGAATTTTATCGATATTTTTATTATAAAAATTATTAGATAATCGTTCAAAATAAAAATAATGTATATATAAAAAAATAAATAACAAAAAATAACATGTGTAAAAACTTATTTTAAACTATCTTTTTATATAATTGCTTTATTAAATATAGGAGAATAACTTGAATTTAATTAGTAAATTTATGGGAAAGCCAGATTTCGTAAAAAAAGCTTCAAATAGCTCATCGACAGAAGATGTAATAGATATTTTTAATGATCCAAAACATCCACTTAGTTGGGTTGATTCGGCAACAGGTTTAATTTGGGAAGTAAAAAATGCCCAAAATTATGATAGTAGATACACTTTTGATGAAGCTCAAGAATATGCAAAAGGTCTTAATCGAAAACATTACAACGATTCAGGCAATTGGCGAGTTCCAACAATCGAAGAATTAATGACTCTTGGCAGTGCTCAATTATTTGATTATCGAGAAAAAAGTGTCAAATATAGCACACGACAAAGTTGGAAAGAAAAAATAGCTAACACAAAAAATGGAAGATTATTCGTCAAAAAACCGTTATCTGGTTTTATGAATAAACAAATCGAAACTTGGTATTGGAGTTCAACAGCTGTAAATAATTTTCAAAAAAATTTATCAGAAAAAAGTGTTGAACGAATGACTGAAGCAGGTTGGACTGTTAATTTTTTTGAAGGTGGAAATTATCATAATACAAAAACACAAAAGAATTCAGTTATCTGTGTTCGTAATAGTTAATTATTAAAATTAATTATTAAATAAAATGGTAAAAGAATATAAAATAACAGTTATATACAGAGGAAAAGAAGTTTCAACTGTAATTTCAGCTCAATCAAAACATGAGCTATATAATACGATTTTTGGACAATATCCAAAATCAAAAATTTTAAAAATAGATGAAAATAAAAAATCAAGATTTTCGTCTATTTCACTTGCTGATATTAGCGATCATGTCGCCGATTTTTTGCAAATAAATCATATTGACGAAGAATCTAAAATATTTTTTTTAAATCAATTAGCTATTATGATTGATGCAGGAATTTCTATTCTTGATGCTCTTAGAGAAATTAAAAAAAGTATTCAAGATCGCAAACTTGAAAAAATAATAGATTCGATAGTTACAGATGTAAATAATGGCTCTTCGTTATCAGATGCTTTTGGTAAATATATAACGATTTTTGGTAATTTGACTATAACAATGGTTAAATTAGGAGATAAAACAGGTGATAGTGCAAAAGCATTATTTAGACTTGTTGGAATGCTTGAAGAAATTCGAGATAATCGAATAAAAGTTAAAAAAGCTATGAGTTATCCTCGAAATGTTTTAATTGCAATGGCAATCGCCATGGTTGTTATAATTAATTATGTTATTCCAAAATTTGAATCTATTTTTGCAAGATTTAATTCTGATTTACCGATTTTTACACAAATATTAATTGGCACTGAAAAATTCTTTGCTAATTACGGTGGTTATCTTTTTATATTTTTAATGTTTACTTATCTTTCGTTTAATTATCTCATGAATCATTCCCAAAAGTTTAAATTTACTGTTCATTTTATTATGCTAAAAATATATATTATAAAAGATATTTCTATTTTTTCAACTTTAAATAGATTCATGATCGTATTTTCGGAATTATTAAATGCTGGTGTTTCTATTTTTGAAGCATTAGAAATTTCAATAGCAATGGTAGATAATTTGGCAATAAGAAAAAAATTAATGCAAAGTTACGGAGAAATTAATCGCGGATCTCCACTTCATAAAAGTTTTAGCAGTATTGGAATATTCGATAATATGGTCATTCAGATGATTTTTACTGGCGAAAGCAGTGGTGAATTACAAAAAATGTTAAATAGCATTTCTGAATATTACAAACGAAAATTTAATAAAATAATCGAAAACATGCATTCTTTATTAGAACCGATAATTTTATTATTTATCGGACTCTTAGTTACGACTTTAGCTCTTGGTATTTTTATGCCTATTTGGAGTCTTGGAGAAGTTTCAAAACATTAATATTTAACTCAAATTAAAACTCTAACTAATAAATATTTCACGAGTTATAGTTTTTAAAATTATTTAGATCAAATAATCTTATTGAGTTACTATCAACTTCTTTGTTAAAATTACACTCAAATATTTTCATATAACTTTAGGAAAAAATAAACAATGGCAGATTTAGATTATTATAAATTATTAGAAATTGAAAAAGAAGCAACAGCTGATGACATAAAAAAAGCTTATCGAAAAATGGCTAAAAAATATCATCCTGACACGAATCAAGGCGATAAAACTGCCGAAGAAAATTTTAAAAAAATTAACGAAGCTTACGAAGTTTTAAAAGATGAGAAAAAACGAGCTATTTATGATCGTTATGGAAAAGCAGGTTTAGATGGTTCAGCAAATTCAGGTCGTTCATCTTATCAAGCTAACGGTTTCGGTTCGATTGATGATATCTTTGAAATGTTCGGAATGGGCGGTGAAACACGACAAAAACGGGAAAATAACGATTTATCAATTGAAGTTGATTTAAAATTTAAAGAAGCCGTTTTTGGCACAACTAAAAAATTCAAATTTAAATATCGCAAACTTTGTCATACTTGTAACGGCACAGGTTCAGCTGATGGCAAAACTGATAAATGTTCTATTTGTGGCGGTCGAGGTGAAATTCACAAACGACATGGCTTCATGACTTTTTCCGAAACTTGTTCTCGTTGCGGTGGCACAGGTGAAACTGTTAAAAATAAATGTTCTGTTTGTAATGGCAAAAAATTTATCGAAGAAAACGATGAGGTCGAAATAAAAGTTCCAGCTGGAATTTCTAGCGATAATCGATTACGAGTTCAAGAAAAAGGTCATTTAAATTCAAAAGGCATTCGTGGAGATTTATATTTAGTTTTCAAAGTTGAAAGTGATGAACATTTTATTAGACACGGCGATGATATTTATCTTGAAATGCCAATATTTTTCACACAGGCTATTCTTGGCGAAACTATTCGAGTTCCTTCACTTCGAGGTGAAATCGAATTAAAACTTGAACGAGGCACTCGAGATAAACAGCAATATATTTTTAAAAATGAAGGTGTCCAAAATGTTCAAGGTTACGGAAAAGGTAATTTTGTAGTTCAAGTCAAATTGTTATATCCTGAAAGATTAACTGTTGAGCAAGAAGAATTAATGCGAAAACTTCAAGAAAGTTTTGGAATCGAAAGCAAACCGCATGTTAGTCTTTTTGACAAAATAAAAAAATGGTTTGAAGATTGAAAAAAATCGCTAAAGATAGCATTTTGATTGCTCTTTTTTCTGATGGGAGCAAAAATCAAAATGAACGAGTTCTTGCTTTTAATTCGCTGATTATCGATAAAAATATAATTTATATGCCTTTGAATATTCGCGAAGATGTTTTTGCTTTTACTTTGAATGGCTTGAAAAAATCTCAAATTGTTATGGTTGATTTATGTGATAAATATCGCACGATGGCTATGAAATATGTTTCGAAAGTTTCTCGTGAAAGTTTAGATGTCGGTTTTATCGATTCCATAAAAATATCAAATGGTGAATTAGAAGGTTTCACGACTTTTGGTAAAGCAGTTTCGAACCTCATCGATAAAAACGATAAAATCGCTATTTTTGGTTCAAATGGTCGAGTGAAATCAATTTTGCATCATATAAAAGATTTATCAAAAGTTTCTATTATCGAAAAAGATATCGAATTATTAAGAGAAATTTCTCTAGAATTTAAACATGTTGATGTCGTTTGGGCAAATGAAAATCGTAAGTTTTCGATTTCTGGTTACAGCAAATTTATAAATTGCTCTGACAAAAATCTAGAAAATCTTCCAATTAAAATTAAAGAATTAAGTTTATATGAGGTAAAAATTATTTCAGAAAATGATATTTTTTTAGAACAGGCAAAAATAGATCTTGAGGTTTTAAATTTGTGAATATTTTATTCGTTGGCAAAAAACCACGGTTTATGACTTCGAATAAATTTTTACATTCGATTCGTCAGCGATACAGAACGAAAACAGGCGGTTTTTCAGGAACACTTGATCCATTTGCAAAAGGTGTTTTAATTATTGCACTTGGAGATATTTCGAAATTATTTCGATTTTTTGAAAAAGATAAAAAAGTTTATCAAGCTACTCTTTGGCTCGGTGCAGATAGTGATAGTCTCGATATCGATACTGAAGTTAATATAAAAAATATTAATAATTTCGATGTTAATTATTTAAAAGAAATATTAAAGTCATTCGAAAAAAAAATAAAATATATTCCTCCTAAATATTCAGCAAAATTTATCGACGGACAACGAGCTTATAATCTTGCAAGAGATGGCAAAGATGTTAATTTAAAAGAGATCGAATCAGAAATATTTGAAATTAATTTTATTAATTATTCACATCCGTTTTTGACTTTTGATATAACAGTTTCAGAAGGAAGTTATGTTAGAAGCATCGGTAAATTAATCGCTGAAAAATTAAATACTGTTGGAATATTAAGTAATTTAGAAAGAATTCGCGAAGGCAGTTTCGTTTTTAATAACGAAGAAAAATTAGATCCTATTAAATATTTGCAAAAAGATTTTCGAGAAAATAGATATTTGCGAGATACGAAATATTTATTTGACGGTAGTGCAATTCGATTATCAAATCTTGAAATTCAAGATATTGGTCGTTATTATATAAAATATGAACATTTCTTAGCAATCATCGAAATAAATCAAAATTACGAAGTTTCTTATTTAGTTAATCGCATAAAAATAAATTAATACTTGAATTGGATGAGGTTTTAAAATAATTCTCATCCTTTTTGTCTTCTTGGTATTTATTTTAATAAACAAAAAAATAATAATATAAATAATGTTATCAATTTCAGTATCGTGAGTGTTTAAACTTTTGGTATGATTATATGAAATATAAAAAATAAGGAGTGCTTTTTACATGGCTAAAGTCTTGATTCCTTTAGCAAAAGGATTTGAAGAAATAGAAGCTGTTGCTATTATTGATGTTTTAAGAAGAGCTAGTATAGAAGTAATTACTGGAAGTGTTGATTCTGATAATTTAACAGTTACTGGTGCAAATCAAATTAATATCAAAGCGGATATATTATTAGAGTCTATTATTGATGTTCATTTATTTGACATGATAATTTTACCAGGTGGTTTTGGTGGAACAAATATTCTTTCGACAGATAATCATGTTCAAAAATTAATTCAAGAATTTTATTATAAAGAAAAATTCGTTGGAGCAATTTGTGCTGCACCGTTTGCTCTTTATAAAGCTGGAATTTTAAATGGAGATTTTACTTGTTATCCATCGGTTGAAGAAAAAATTAACAATTTCGCATATCGTTCTGATTCGCAAGTTGTAATTAATGGAAAAATTGTTACTTCAAGAGGTCCAGGAACAGCTATTTGTTTTGCTCTTGATATAGTTTCGATTCTTGTTGGACAAGATACAAAAGATGCCCTAAAAAATGGGCTTTTAGCTGATTATTGTAAATAAATATAAGGTGTGTTAAAAAATGGCTGATAAAAAACAACCCGCTGTTGAAGAAAAACCTGCAAATCCTGAAGAAGGACAAAAAAAGAACAATTTAATAATTATTATTGTAGGTGCTTTTTTAGTATTATTATTAGTTGTTGGTGGCTTAGTAGCTTTTGTTTTATCTGGTGGAAGTGAAGAACAACCAGAACAACAACAAATTCAAGCAATGTCTCAACCAGTTGAAGGCAACGACATAAAAGCATCTCGACGAAAAGTTAGTTTGAAAGTTGGACCAATGTTCGCTTTAAATAAATTTATCGTTAATCTTTTAAGTGAAAATGGCAGAAGATATTTAAAACTTGAAGTTAATCTTGAATTAGAAACTGAAGAACTTTTAGTTGAACTTAACACAAAAATACCTGTTATTCGAGATATTATTATTAGAATTTCTAGCTCGAAAAATCTTGAAGAAATTTCAACAGAAAAAGGTAAAGATAAATTAAAAGATCAAATCGTCGCTGAAATTAATAAAAATTTAAAAGATGGCAAAATCGTAAATGTGTTTTTTACAGATTTCGTTATTCAATAAAATATTATAATTTAATGGATAAATATAATTAAGTGATTGTTTATAACAGTAATTATGAATTTATTGGAATCAGTGAATCGTATGTTAAAAAATTGAATTTTCCATCGTTTAATGCTATGAAATATCGTATTTCTGGTGATTTTGCAAATTTATTTATAGAAAAAAAAGGTTTTGTTAGCAACTTTAAACATATTTTATGGATAGATTATATTCTTCAAGAAGGCGAAAAAGCTAAAGCTATTATCAAAGGCGGAGATAATAATTTTTATAAAATTTCAATGTCAATTGATAATATGTTTTTTTTAAATGATCCTAATAAAGGTTTTTTAATAAATATAACTTCGATAACTGATTATGAAAGTGATACGATCGAATTAGAAGTTCCTCAACATGTTTCTTCTCAAAATAATAATAAAAGTTTTTATTCGAATAATGAAGATGAATTTAGTGTTGATTATAAAACAGAATCTGCAATGTTTTTTGACTCTGCTGAATCGCAAACTTTTAAATTTAAAGATTCTAATGACATTAAACAGGAAGATGAACCGAATAATATTAATATAAAAAAAGATTCTCAAGTTGAAAAACCAGATGTTTCTAGTTTGAAATATCAAGATGATTATGATGACAGTAATTATGATTTTGACTATTCAGAATCAGACAAAAATGATAAATCAAAAAATATTAATACTAATGTTGATAACGAACGATCTCATAAACTTTTAACTTCTCCAGATGAATTCTTTAAAACTTTTGATACTGATTACACAGAACAAGAAACTGAAAATTTAAATATTTCACAAACTAATAATCAAAATACCTCATCGTCGTTACAAACAAACACAAACACAAACACAAACACAAACACGAATATAAATATAAATACAGATGAAATAAATAAACAAGAAGATTCTGTATTACCGTTAAAACAATCAGAAATAGATGCTTTAATTAGTGGTAAAGATATTAATATCGTTGTGCAAGGTGTTCATTCAGGTAAAACATTTTATTCAGATAATTATAATCTCGATGATGTATCTCAAGAATTAAGAATTTCACGAGCAAATCTAATAGATTTCTTAATCGATTTTATTCATCATGCAAATCAAATTAAAAAATTTGTATATGAAGCCATCGAAAATAATCAACTAAAAAATGTAAAAAATGGTGTGTTTTTAATTAAAGGTTTAGCTCTTAATTTAAGATTAGTAGATATATATGATTTAATAGAAAAAATTATATTAAAACAGTATAAAACAAGTTCAGAAGTCTTAAAAGATGTTAATTATCTTTATAAAAAAATATCATTTTTAAATGATAAACTTGGTGGTGGTGGCGAAATTATTAAATTAGATGCCAAAGAAGTTAGAAGTTTTATATCGTCGATTAATCGTTCATCAATGCCAGATATTTTATTTCAAGATCTAGTTAATACTTTTATTAAATTATTTGATAAATCAAAAGATAAAATAGAAAATGGTTTGAATCATGATTCGCTATTGGCAACACGAAATTTAATAAACGAATTAAATGCCGTCGCAAAGTCTTTATCAATTGATGAAATAACTCAATCATTAGGAAATATGCTTTTAAATATTGATAGTAATGATATTAAATTTGAAAAATTAATAATAGATTGGATATATCTTTCAAGTTTTATCGATAAACTAAGATGATATTAATATAAATTAATATATTATTATGTTAATTTGAGTTTTAAATAGGAAATATATCGTATGTCAAAGAAAAAAGTGAAAAGATCCACTGAAGCCAGATCTTTAGAATTAGAAGAGGAGCCAAATATGGTTGTAGCTGAAATAGGCGAAGATAAATTTGAAGAAACTATTGAAATTCAAAATAAAATAGAAGTTGCAAATATAACAACAGAAACAACTGTTTCGAATTCTGTAACTGTTGAAATTAATAATGAATTAAAACCTGTTGCTGTTGATGAGGTAGCAAAAGTTGAAACAGTTATCGAAGAAAAACAAGCTCAAACTGAAATAAAATCAGAAGAAACTAAAGTTGAAATTAAAGAAGAGGTTAAAAATATGGCAGAAATTATTGTTGAAAAACAAGAAGAAACAACAACAACTGTTCAAGTAGAAAATACTGAAGTAAAACAAGAAGAAGTAAAAGAAGTAATGACATCAGAAATAGTTGCTGAAAAAAAAGGTGCTTTAAATGATGCAAAACAAAAATTTAGAGAAGCAGTTACAAAAAGTCTTGATGAAGAACTTGCTAAAGTAGAAAATATGGAAGTAATTTCAAGTCAATTTAATAAAAGCTCAGATTTTGTTCAAAATATGTTAAAACGACTTGAAGAACATCTTGAAGTTGCTGGAGTTAAAGGTCGAAATCGAGTTGAAACAGTTGTTGATGGTGTTTTTGGTGATAATATTGTTAATGACATCACAACAAAAACTCTTGGTTTCGTTGGCGAAAAAATCGCTCAAGGTTACACACTCGGAACTGCTCCAGCCGTTGCGGTTGGTGGTGCCGTTCGAGGTGTTTATAAAAAAATAGTTGATTAATTAATAATTTAACATCTACAATTTGTTCCTGCTTCAAGCGATTGAAGTCGGAATCCCGCATCTAAGTTTTTTTGACGGTATGCTTTTCGATACCAATTTTTAGCTTCTTCGATATTTTTTTCAATTCCATCTCCAGATTCATATAAAATCCCTAAATATAATTGAGCTTCACTGTTTCGTTGAAGTGCTAACTTATAAAAAATCGGAAAAGCATCCGAATAGTTTCCATTTTCGTATAAATTAATTGCTGTTGATAACAATTTGTTCTCTCCATTTTGCTCTAGTTTCTAAAATAACAACTGGTAAAATAAAAATATCTGTCATTAATGAAAATAAAACAATCATTGTTGAATAAATTCCAATTGTTACAAGTGATGCTATTCCAAAAAAGGCTAACATTAAAAATGTAACAGCAAGAATAATATTTCCAAATATCAAAGGCGATTCGACATATAAAAATATTCGGTTAATACCGTTGTCGGCAAATCTATTTTCTTGTTCTAATTTATTATAATAATGCAATAAATGTATCATCGAATCACTTGATATAGCTACTGCAATAATCATTGCTATAAACATATCAGTTGACAAATTTATATTTAATATTGCAACGATTGACAAAAACCAAATTAACGGAACGATCGTTAAAAAAAGACCAATTAATCCATAAAGATAACTTTTTGTTAAAAGCAAAATTGCAATAAAAATAATAAATAATATAAAAATTAACAACGATGCAAGAATCATAAACGATTCATTTATTGCTGTTTGCAATAACGAATCAGTGTCAATAATCGAAAACTCCATTTTACTTTTTTCTAAATTATTTAAAATTTTATTTTTGCTTGAACTTTCTTTTAGATAAATATCTATTCTGGTTTGATTTTTATCAAAATAACTTTCTGTTCCACCAAACATATCGAGCATAAAAATATATCTGTCAAGATCAAAATCTGACGATGATAAATTTAATTCTTTATTTTGTTCTTGTTTATATAAGCTATTTATTTCTGTATATATCGAAACAATTTTTTCTACCTCATCGATATTATTATTTTGTTGATCATAATTAATAATTTGAGAAAATTGTTGTAATTTTTCTAATAATTCGATGGAAATTTCGGTTTGATTAACATCAATTGCAAGTTTAATAACTCTAGAATTATCAATATTTTTATTTTCATGTGAATTATTAAAATAATATAATCCAAAAATCATCATAGAAGCTGTAACATAAATAAAAACATATAAAAAATGTTTATTATAATTTTTAATCTGTTCAGAGAACAATGAAAACATATGTTCTGATTTAGTATGTGGATTTGTGATATTTAAATATGAAAAAACTAAAGGCAAATATGTATATGTATAAAACATGCCTGTTATTGATGAAATAATTACCATTGCTCCAAGAGATTTTAAAATATCTGTTTCAACGAATATCAACGAACCTATGCCAATAATATTAATTATTTTTGTTACAGTTACAGGAGCAAAAGTTCGTTCAATTGTTCTTATTATCGAATTTTGTGAATCTCGTTTTTGTTGAAGAATGAACCATCTATAATACACATATAAAAAATCTAAAAAAGAAATTACAAACGATAAAATTAATATCGAAATATGAGCAGTATAGTCTCCGATTATTTCTTTGAATATATATATCGTTGCTGATGAGGTAGCAATAATAAAAGAAATACCAATTAACGGAGCTGATAAATTTCTAAAAAAAATCGATAATAAAATCGTTAAAACAATTAAAGTTCCCAATAAAAATATGCTTTCATCAAAAGGTGTTGAATACGGCACAAATTGAGAAATTTTATAATCAAGAGTTGTATTTAATTCTAAATTATTAATATTAAAACCATAAACATAAAAAATAATAGATCCATCACTACCAAAAAATTGAGAAAAGTCATTTAAATGAGAATGTAATTTATCAAAAATAAGATCATCTGATAATTTTTCCAGTGAAGCAAGTTCAATAAAACTACTTTCGCCATCAGTTTGAAGAGTGGCAAATTTATGATTAAAAAAAGAGGATACAGACTCTTGAGAAGTTTTAGTAATTAAAAAATTAAATATTGTTCGGAGTTCATTTATATTGGCTGTATTAATTTTGCCATCTTTAAGAAAAATCTCAACTTTTGAACCGTCTTGAGATGTTGCTCCTTTTTGAATTAGTTTGTTATATTGACTTGTGCCAATAAGCCAAGCTCGTTCATCGTTAGAAAGTTGTTTGCTGTCTATATTTACAACAAAAAATAAAGTTGAAACAACAATAATAAATAAATATATTGTTCTGAATGATAGTAAAAAATCAAGATATTTTTTAGCGAACATTTAGTTACCTTTGCCATTAGTAATAATAAAAGGTCTTTTATATACTCCTATCTTTTCAGCAATTGTTGAAATTCGAGATACTCGTTCCTCGATTTCAAATTCATCAACTTCAGAATTTAATTCTGTTGATTGAACTGTGCCATCAACCATAAGAGCTTTAAGAGTAGTTTCTGGAAATTGAGACTCTAATATATTTTTAATAATATTAGCTGAATTTTTTCTTTTAAGTTCATAAAGATAAAGATAGATTTTATATCTACTGAAAAATTTTTCACCACCTTGATATAAATATTCGACATATTTTTGAGACAGAGAACATAAAGGATCTATAAAAGAATGAAATTCTTTAGTTCCATTTCCAATAACGATAGCATCTTTTTTAATCGTTTCTAAAAGAGTTAAAGTTTCAGTTGGAGATGTAATCTGTTGTGGAGTTTCATTACTAAAAAGATCTGTAGCGGAAATTGTCAAAGTTAAAACAGAGACAAAAATACAATTTAAATTAAATTTAAACATAAGAAATCCTTAAGTTTTGTAATTTAAGGTGATTATACCATTAGTATTTAGGCTATTCTTGAAATAAGTTAAATTAATTTTAATTATTTATTTAAATAAATATTAAGAATATAAAAATATTAATTAATAAAATAACTGTTATTATTTAATTTAAATTTTTTATTTAATAAATGGATAAATATTGCAAAAAATAGAAATAAGTAAAAAAATATTAAGACAAGTTGGCAAAACAAACAGCGAATTTAATTTAATTAACGAAGGTGATCGAATTATTTTAGGTTTAAGTGGCGGTAAAGATTCGTTGATGTTGGCTCATATTTTAAAAAGAACAATGAGACATGCACCGTTTAAATTTGAATTTCTTGCAGTTACGATTGATTATGGAATGGGTGAAAATTTTGATAATTTAATTGCTCATACAAAAGAATATGAGATACCTCATCAAATATATAAAACAGAAATTTTTGATATTGCTTCAGACAAAATCAGAGAAAATAGTTCGTATTGTTCTTTTTTTTCGAGAATGCGACGAGGAGCTTTATATAGTGCAACAACAAAATTAGGTTTTAATAAATTAGCTTTAGGTCATCATCTTGACGATGCCGTAGAAAGTTTTTTTATGAACATGTTTTATAACAGCACAATGAGAGCATTAGCTCCAAAATATCAAGCAGAAAATGGACTTGAAATTATTCGTCCGTTGATTCAAATTCGAGAAAGACAACTATTCGATGGAGCTTTGAAAAATAATTTTCCATTAATTGGAAATGATGCCTGTCCATCGATGAAGTTTAATATAAAAATGCCTCATGTTCGAGCTGAAATGAAAGAAATGTTAGCAGACTTAGAAAAAAAACATCCATCGATGTTCGAGTCCATAAATAGATCTTTTAGTAATTTTCATCTTGATTCGTTTTTTAATAAAATAAATATTAACTAAATATTTGTATAAATTCCATAGATTTATTGACTATGGAATTAAATTTTAATTTATTTAAAATAGTCCAGAATTATATAAATTTTGATATTCATTTGAATATTTAATAAGTTCTTCGTGTTTGCCAAAAGCTACTATTTTGCCTTTTGAAAAAACAGCTATTTTATCAGCACGACTTATCGTAGAAAGTCGATGAGCAACTGTAATTACGATTTTGTCTTTTATATATTGTTTCAAATTTTCTAATATTCGTTGTTCAGAATTATTATCAAGAGCTGAAGTTGCTTCATCAAGAATTAATATCGAAGACTTTTTATATAAAGCTCGTGCTATCGAAATTCGTTGTCTTTGACCGCCTGATAAATTATTTCCAAATTGTAAAATCATAGAATTAATTCCGCCCATATCTTCAACGAATAAAAAAGCATCAGCTATTTTTAAAGCTTCAATAACTCTTTCGGGATTTACCTCATCGCCGTATGCGACATTTTTGGCAACAGTATCATTAAATAAATAAACTCTTTGAGAAACGAAAGATATTTGTTCTCGTAACGATGGTAAAGCTATTTGCGAAATATCGATATTATTAATAAATAAATCGCCATTTGTTCTATCTAAAAATCTAATAATTAAATTTAATATTGAACTTTTGCCACCGCCACTTTCACCGATTAAAGCAATAGTTTCACCACGATAAATATCAAAATTAATATTAGACAAAACTGTAATTTCGCCATAAGAAAAACAAACATTTTTAAATTTTATATTATTTATCGAATCGATTTTTATATCTCCGCTTATTATTTCTGGTTGAATATTAATAATTTGAAATATTCGTTCAATTGCTGAAATACCATCTTGCATTTTATTAAATATGGCTGATATTTTTTTTATTGGATCAAAAAGCAAACCGATTGCAGTTAAAAAAGCGAAGAAATTACCAACGGTCATGTCGCCGTCAATAACAGCTTGACCTCCAAAAATAATTACAAGAGCAATAGAAAGCGAACTATACATTTCCATCATTGGAGAAACAAATTGATAAATCTTTGCAGACTGTAACGAAATATCCAACAGACTAAGACTATCTTGTTTAAATTGAGAAAGTTCGAAAGTTTCTTTTGAATTAGCTTTGATAATTTCAATGTTATTAAAAATTTCAGATAATCTTGACATTAAATCAGCACTTCGTTCTTGAGAAATCTTAGAACTATCTTTCATTTTTTTTGAAAGTATCGACAACGGATAAAAAGTTATTGGCAAAATAACAAGAGCATAAAAAGATAAAACTGGATTTTGATAAAAGACATAAATAATTAAGCCTATAACGGTAACGGATTCGCGAGACAATTCAGGAAGCATATCAGAAACAACAAATTTTACTCTAGCAATATCGCCACTGATTCTACTCATTAATTCTCCATTGCGAATCGAATTGATATGAGCCAAATCAAAATGAAGAATTTTGTTTAACATTTCATTGCGAAGATTCATAATTACAGATTCACCAATAGCATTTGTAAAGTAACCAGTTATATATCTGCCAATTCCTTTAACAAAATATATAATAAATATAAATATTGGAAATATATATAAAGCTTCATGATTTTTAGCTATAAAAATATCATCTAAAATAGGTTGAATAATATGTGCTGTTGCAACTGTTCCAATTGCTGTTAATATTATGCCAATCGTAACAAATATATAATATTGTTTATAACCTTTTAAATAAGGTAAAAGTCTTTTGAAATTGTTTAACATATCATTTCACTTGATTGAAGTTTAATTTAATATGAATAATAACAAAATGTTTTATTTAATAAATAGTGATTTTATTTTATGAAGATGATGAAGATTTAAATGAAACACTATGTTAATAAAACAATAGTGTTATATATATTATTCTGCCATTAAAATCCAAAGTTCTTTACTGTTTGAATCTTCCCAACTGTCAATTATTTTTGCATTAACAGTTTTTCCTTCAACTGTTTGAATAGAATATTGTTGAATCGCACTCGAAGATTTATCTCCACCAGTTTGAAAAACTTCTAATTCGCTATCAACTTTTATACCTTTTTGACTAGCTATTTCGTTAATTGCGGTTGATATTGCTAATTGTCTTTTTGCTCTATCACCTCGTATATGATCTTTTGACGAACCGATACCGTATATTTTGCCTTGAATGGCTGGATGTAATTGAGGTTCGGCTATCCAAAAAGGTTTTTCAGTTGTAACTTTTCGAATTGGTTGAACATTAGTAACAGGTTGAATTGTTTTATTATTACAACCTGTCAATAATAAAACAGCACTAATTAAAAAAGAAAATCTAACAATCATTGTTCGCTATTTTTAACAGAATCTTCTAAATCTTCCATTGCTTTTTTAGAATTGTATTGTTGATATTGATTTATTTCTCGTTTTTGATAATAATTTAATTCAGGTTTTTGAACAATTTCTTCATTTGAACTACAACCTAAAAATAAAAATATTGCTGATAATAAAAAAGCAGATATTTTCATGGATTATTGACCATTGACCTCTTTTTCGATTTTATCAATTTCAGCATCTAATTCTTCCATTGATTTTTTTGCAACAAATTGTTGATATAAAGCTTGTTCATTTCGTAATGAACTTTTAACAGTATTTTTTGCTTTTGCTTTAAAATCTTCGACACCTTTTGGATCAAGAACAACATGAATAAATAATGTTCCATCTGGAGCGATCCATCTATTTTTTTGTCTTGCACCTTCGATATTTTGATTTGCAATTTGTTTTGAAGCATTTGTTGCAACTTTTTCAACTGTTTGATCTTCACCAACACCTGTTGTTTGAGCAAAATTTTTAAACATATTTTTAACTTTTGTTCCAAGTTCTCTAGCTAAAGAATCTCTTGCATTTGCCATTGCTTCAGTTTGTTGGAAATTTCTACCGAGTGGATTTGCTTGAGCTGAACCAACAGCACCTAAACCACCTTCAACATATGGATCACAGATCCATTTTGGAGCTTCAATTCCACCCTCGTAACATTTATCAGGATTTTCTTGTTGTTCTTGATATTTTTCAACTTCTTTTTTTGTTAAACCTGGAATATCAGAAGGCACATCTTTTGACATACAACCAGATAATACAAATATCGTCGCAGTGGACAATGCAAACATATTTTTTGATACAAATTTCATTTTTGCTCCTAATTTATTTTTTAGTTTAATTTGTTTATTTTCGAATATCGTATATATTTTTATATAACTTAAATATTTTAATAATATTATTTATTTCAAATATCTTAGAAAATCGATTAATTATTATTTGTTCACGTAGTTATTTTGAAGAATGAAAATTAGACCTCATCGATTAATTTATGCGATGAGGTAATTTATATTTTATTTATTAAAAAATTAATTATTTATCGAGTTGATAAGCAGAATGTAAAGCTCGAACAGCTAATTCGCTATATTTATCATCGATAACCATTGAAATTTTGATTTCGCTTGTGCTGATCATCATGATATTTATATTTTCTTTTGCCATTGTTGTAAAAGCATTAGAAGCTACACCAGTGTGAGATTTCATTCCAACACCAACAACAGAAACTTTTGCAATATTGCTATTAATTTGAATATCTCGAATTTCGTGAGAATCTTTGAATTTATGAATACATTTTTCAGCTTTTGCAAGTTCATCGCGATTAACTGTAAAATCGATATTCGTAATATTTTCACCAAGACCGCCACCACTAGTTTGAACGATCATATCAACATTTATATTTGACGATGACAAAGCACCAAATATTTCTGAAGCGATACCTGGTTTATCAACAACACCAATAAGTCCAACTCTTGATTGATTTTTATCAAGAGCGATACCACTAACTAAAGGTTTTTCCATAATTTTATCCTCGTGAGTAATTAAAGTTCCTTCGTTTTCATTAAAACTTGATCTCGTAACAAGATTAACATTTAATTTTTTAGCCATTTCAACAGATCGAGTTTGAAGAACTTTTGCTCCCAAACTAGCCATTTCAAGCATTTCGTCATAGCTAATAACATTTAATTTTTTAGCTTTTGGTTCAATTCGTGGATCTGTCGTATAAACACCATCAACATCAGTATAAATTTCACATAAATCAGCATTGATAGCACCAGCAATAGCAACAGCTGATAAATCGCTACCACCACGACCGAGAGTTGTTACTCGACCGTGTTCATCGACACCTTGAAAACCAGCGATAACGATTATATTGCCATCATTAACGGCTGATAAAATAGGATTTGGATCTATAGTTTCGATTCGTGCTTTTGTGAAATTACTGTCTGTAACAATACCAGCACCGCGACCACTTAATGAAATAGATTGATAACCTTTAGCATGAAGTGCGATAGCTAGAAGTGCCGAAGTAACTCGTTCGCCTGAACTCATTAAAATATCCATTTCGCTTTCTTTAGGAATAGGCGAAAAATATTTAGCATATGAAATTAATTTATTTGTTTCGCCACTCATTGCTGAAACGACAACAACAATTTTATGACCTTCAGATGCTGTTTTAATGACTCGTTCTGCTACTTTTTCAATTCTTTCTAGCGAACCAACACTTGTTCCACCATATTTTTGAACAATTAACATAATAAATAACCCTCTTTAATAAAATAGGATAATACTTTTCGATACACATGTCTTTTAAAATAAGTAATATGTTCGAAAACAGAATTTAATGCGATGAATTTATATTCATTAAATTCAGGTTTGCCTAAATTTAAATCGATCTTTGTTCCGTTTTTTAGCCTAACCAAATAATATTGCTGTTTTTGTCCATCATAAGGATACATTCGTTCAGAAATAGCTGATGGAAAATCATAAGAAATCCACCTTGGAAATTTACCAACAATTTCTATGTTATTAGTTCCAATTTCCTCTTGTAATTCACGAAATAAAGCCTCTTTTGGACTTTCTCCTTCGTCGATACCTCCTTGTGGAAATTGCCAAGCATCAGCAACATCTGTTCTTTTTGCTATGAACAATTCACACTTATCTGGATATTTTGATGAAAGGACAATGGCAGCTACATTAGGTCTGTATCTTTTTTCTACCTTTGTATGTAACACCTGTTTTCACCTATAAATTGATCTGGTGGAATTCTACCACCATTTAATAGATCATTTTAAAATTTTATAAAAACAGATATTAATATAATTTATTTTTTATTAGAAGATCTTTTTCGTTTTGATGCATCGAGTTCTTTTTTTCGAATTCGAATACTTAATGGAGTAATTTCTAATAATTCGTCATCTTCAATCCATTCAAGAGCTTTTTCAAGACTTAAATTTCTTGGTGGAACAAGTTTAATTGCATCATCTGAACCTGAAGCTCTCATGTTTGTTAAATGTTTTCCTTTTGCTGGATTAACATCTAAGTCATTTGGTCGGCTATGTTCTCCGATAATCATTCCTACATAAATTTTTGTTTGCGGTCCAATAAATAAAACTCCTCGTTCTTGAATATTATTTAATGAATAAGCTACCGCATCGCCATTTTCCATAGAAATTAAAGCACCGTTTGATCGACTTTCAACAGCACCAGAATATGGTCTATATTCTAAGAATGAATGGTTCATGATACCTTCACCTTTTGTATCTGTTAAAAATTGACCTCTAAAACCGATTAAGCCTCTTGCAGGAATTTCAAATTCGATTCGTTGTTGACCGACACCCATTGGAACCATTGAAGTCATTTCAGCTTTTCGGCGACCTAATCGTTCGATAATTGTTCCGCTAAATTCTTCTGGAATGTCAATAACAAGATGTTCAAACGGTTCAAGATGAACTCCATCAACTTCTCGAGTAATAACTTCTGGTCGTGAAATTGCAAATTCGAAACCTTCTCGTCTCATGTTTTCAGCAAGAATTGTTAATTGTAATTCGCCTCGACCTGAAACTTTGAATTTGCCTTCGCCAACGATTTCAAGTTTCATAGCAATATTTGTTTGCATTTCTTTAAATAATCGTTCTTGAATTTTATTCGAAGTTACACTTTTGCCTTCAAGTCCAGCAAGTGGAGAATCATTAACAGCATAAACAACCGAAATAGTTGGTTCTTCGATGTGCATTGGATCAAGTGGCATTGGATTATTAATATCAACGATAGAATCGCCAACATCGATAGTTTCAAGACCAGCAACGGCAACGATATCACCCGCTTCAGCTCGATCGATTTCTTTTCGTTGAAGACCATGGAAACCAATTAATTTTGAAACTCGACCTTTAACTTTTTCGCCATCAGCTTTTGCTAATAATATTGTTTGACCTTTTTCGATTGTTCCGTTAAATACTCGAGCAATTCCGATTTTACCAACATAATTATCATAATCCAAAGTGAAAACTTGTAATTGTGTTGGATTTTCAGCTGAACCTGTTGGTTCTGGAATAGATTTAACAATCGTTTCAAAAAGTGGAACAAAATTTGAACTTTCATGTTTTAAATCTAATTTTGCAATTCCTGATTTTGCTGAAGCATAAACAGTCGTAAATTCTAATTGATCATCAGTTGCATTCATTTGAACAAATAAGTCAAAAATTTCATTAACGACTCGTTCAGGTTCAGCAGTTGGTTTATCAATTTTATTAACAACAAGAATCGGTTTTAAGCCGAAACCTAACATTTTTTTAACAACGAATTTTGTTTGTGGCATAACACCTTCATAAGCATCAACGACTAATAAAGCACCGTCGACCATTTTAAGAACTCGTTCAACTTCACCACCGAAGTCAGCATGTCCAGGTGTATCGATAATATTAATTTTCATACCTTGATAATTAATCGCTGTATTTTTCGAAAGAATTGTAATTCCTCGTTCTCGTTCTAAGTCGTTTGAATCCATAACTCGTTCGCCAACAGCTTCGTGAGCAGAAAATGTCCCTGATTGTCTTAATAATCCATCAACAAGTGTTGTTTTGCCGTGGTCAACATGGGCAATAACTGCTATATTTCTAATTTTTTGCAAAAATTTTCTCCAAATATATTTCTATTTCTGGAATTCTACCATTAGCCAATAATTAATTTAATTTATTTTTAAATTAATTCGCAATACTTTTATAATAAAATTTAGCAACTTTTTCATTTAATTTTTTAACGGCTCTATTTATTTCAAGTTCTCGTATATTTTTTGATGCTCTACCTTCAAGCATATAAACTACCTCATCATATTTAGTAACTTTTTTAAATTTAGGCAGTGATTTAAAAGGCTTTTGAGAAACAACAATTTCAATATATTCATTACCTAAAGGTTCGATAACTTCGAATTTACCAATTGAAAACCATTTATTTGATTATTTTTAATTTCAGTAATAAATTTGCCAATATTTTGGCTATTTTCATCAAATTCAACAAGATATGAATAACTTTCGTTGTTGTCATTAATTGAATGATTTATCATATAAAAATAGCCACGATGTGAAACTTGCAAAAAAAGTTCGTAATGTTCGCCAAGTGGCAAAACTCTATTAGAATCAGAACGATCAGATTTTAATTTAACAACAAATTCTTCTCGATCATATTTTATGAGATCGTTATTGTTATTTTGAAAAGATAATTTTGCTATTTCATTTTCGATTACAGACGGAGAAATCATTAAAATTGGTGTGTTTTTTATATCAAGAATACTTGCCATTGTTGAATATTTTTCAAATTCAGTCATTTGAGAAATAACATTTTCATAAAGTTCTATTTTTAAACGAGTATCTTGCTGTTTTTCTGCTTCAGCTATTTCAAGTTTTATACCTTTATCTAATATTGCCATTTGATTAATATATTGCTTAGCTGATTTTAAGCCATCAATTGTTGCCGTAATTTTATATTGCTCATTTTCTTGTTCGGGTTGAGAAAATGTTGGCATTAATAACGGATAATTTTGATCAACTTTAATTATTCGTTCTCGATTATTTTCAGCTATATTATTTCCATTTATAATTTGAGTTTGTGAAAAAGAGGATGAAACCATTCCTCCAATATTTGAAATGACATCAGCAAGTGCTTCTTTTTTCGCTTGTTCAATTGTTGAACCAAAACCAACTCCAGAAATTGATGAACTCCACATAATTGAAATTGATAGCGATGAGGTAAGAAATAATTTAAACAAAATTAACCTTTTTTATTTGAATTTGATAAATATATATTGCAATAGTCATTAAATTTAAGTTCTTTAATTAATTAATAAATTTATTATGATAAATACTAGATTATCATAATTTTTGATAAAATGATATAAACTTTAAATAATAACGAGGAATACATGTTTAATATTTTAGTTGTTGATTCTATCGAAAATGAATTAAATCATTTAATTTTTATGTTAGAAGATTATAAAGCAACAAATACGGACTTTGATAAAATCTTGAATATTATCGATGCAAATAATGAGACAGATGCTAATAAAATTTTACAAACAGAAAAAATTCATATTCTTTTTGTAAGTTCAGATTTTGATAAAATAGCTTTTGATACATATAAACAAAATAGAGACTTGTTAATAGTTTCTGTTTCAAAAGAGCGACAAAGATTAAAAAAATGGTATACAGACCAACTTATCAAACCTTTCAAATCAGAATTTTTTAATTTAAGACTTAGAAGTTATCTCGATATTTTAATTTATAAACGAATTGATATTAGTGATTTTGAACGAAAAATAATTTATGACTTAAGTTTGGTTTCTAACTTATATCTTTTTTGGGAAAATTATTCAAATGCGAGACGAACAAATCAACACGAAATCGTTCAAGCTATTTATAGTCTCGCTCTTTCACAAATCGATCGCGGTATTTCTTCGAAAATTACAGTTACTGAAAATAATGAATTTCTAGCTTTTCAACTAGAAACAAGGTTTAATCCAGAATTTGTTTTTGAACTTAAACAAATTCAAAAAATATGTAATTTTTATGTCAATGAAAATATGATCGAATTTGAAGTTAATTTAATTTCAAATGAAAATGAAAAACTTGATGAATATGAAGATTTCGCTCTTGAATATTTAAATTATGATCGTTTAGAAATATTAAATAATTTCGTATCTGAACATAATGTAATAGAAGATGAAGCATTAATAGAAGAATTCGAATATAAAATATCTTCTGCTAACGATTTTTCAAGAGAGGATATAAAAAATTATATTCGAAGAAAACGAGGTCAAAGCAATAAAAGATATATTTTTATGGATCAAGTTGATATGAAAATTTTCGAAGATCTTTTGGTGAAATTTAAAGAGGCTTTATATAATAGCAATAAAAATACTAAAGAAAATATATCGATTGATTCGTTGGAAATAATTGTTCATTTATTTGCTGATTTATCTCAAATATTAAGTATTTATCCAATGGCAAAAGCGGTAACAAAAGGTTTAGACGATATGGGCGAACGACTTTTATCACAAGGGCGACATATTTCTGAAATTGGAAAAGAAGCAGTCGTTTGTCTTGAAGATGTTTTTATTTCTTTGAGTTTATGGCATGAACATTTATCAAAACGAGAAGATTTAAGTTTTGATTTAATTAATGATCATCTTTTTAATAGTTTCGAAATGGCAAAAAATAAATTATTTAATTGCTAATTATTTATATGCGGGTTAAATTAACCCGCTAAATCGTTAAAATTCTACACTTAATCCTGTGCCAATATGTAATCGTTTGTCTATTTTTAAACTTTGTTCGCCATAAATTTTAAAAGCAAAACCTTTACTAATTATAAAATCTATTCCAACAATAGGTTTCATTAACCATAAATCTCTTTCAAAATCGAATTCATATTTATCTGGAACATATTTATAATCGTCATCACCTTCAGCTGGATGATTCCAAGCTTTTTCTCCATCGGCTGTTATATATTCGTGAAAACCAACACCAATTTTCATACCTAAATATGGAATCAAAGAAACAGAACCTATTCGTAACGGTAAATCATATTGTCCAAAAGATGAAAATTGAATTGCACCATACATGTAACTTTCTATTAATTTATTAGTTGGTTCTGAAAAATTATCAGCTCCTATCATAAAACCATAACCGTATCTAAAAAATCGTTTATGTGTTAATAAATTTATTTCAAAATTATTTGTATGTTTTTTTAAATCGTAATCTTTTTGGTCATTAGCCGAAATTGTTTTCATGCTGTAACTATATAAAAATTCAATTCTTTGACCATTCATATAAGTGTCTATTTCATTTTTCATTGCTTTTATATCACCAATTGATAAAAATGGTAAATGAATCGTTTTATTTATATTTGGTTCAATATTTTCAACAGAACCTCTTGCTAAATCTGTATAAGTTCCATCGTTATATGATGCACTATATGGAATATTTCCAGAACATTTTTTTAAAATTACTTCTCTATTTACAGCAACCTCATCGCCATCAACATTTAATTTTACATAACTAACATTTTGATTTGTCGTAAAAGAAACCTTTGGACGAATATATTCCGCAACAGAAATATTATTAATAATAATATTTTCATTTTTATAAATATCGAAATTACCGTTAATATCACAAATATTTGTTCCACTAATTTTATATTGATGAGAACCAGATGAAATAGAAATTGATTCATTTATTTTATGTGATTGATTATTACCGTCTATAAAAATTTCAAGTCCTGATCCACCTTCAATATTAAATTTAACACTTTGAAAATTATCATTATCAATAATTTGTTGAAATTCGGTTAATTTATTTTGAAAAAGTGTTCCAGCTTGTGCATCTGCAAATAACGAAGCAAGTTTAATACCACTTTCACAAATTTCTATTTTTTGATTTAAAGTTTTTCGTTTTTGTTCTGGAGAACCAATCAGCATTGAAGATTTAAAATCTTTAATTTCAATTTTTGCACTTTCAAGACTTTTTCTTAAAGAATCTTTTGAAACAATGGCACAAATTTGATTATCGTTTTGTTTTTGAATAACGACATCGATGAGGTTAAGATTTGTAGATTGATTAGAAACAGAAGATAAATATCTTGTTGCTTTATCATCTGTTATAGCTTCTTGTTTATCAAACGAAGTTTTTACTGTAATTGAAATACTTTTTGCAAGTTCTTCTCTGGCAATTGTTTCATCAGAACCACAGCCAATATAATCACTGTTTGTTCCTGCAAATAAAATAGAAATCGAAACAGAATTAATAAAAAAAAATTTGTAAAAATTATGTTGAGAATAATTAAAAATAGATGACATATAAATTGGAGTCCTTAAGTTAAGAGAAATAGATTATAAAAAAGAGAGTTGTTAAAAATGCCTCGAATTACGAGGCGGATAAAATTTAGAATTTACTTTTTGGTTTATAATCTTCGATGACTTTGCCCCACATAAGTTTATATTTTTTCTTTACAAATTTTAATTCTTCTTGGCAATTATCTAGTTGTTCTGTTAAAACTCGTAAATTTTTTCGTTCATCTTCGAGAATTTCTTGAATGGAAATAAGGGCTTCTTTGAGAAACATATTTTCTTCTTTTAAAACACTAACAGTTTCATCTTTTGAAGCAACAACTTTCTCATGAAGATTTAGTATTGTAGCAATAGTTTTTTCAACAAAATTAATATTAACACTTTCAGTAGATTTTCCACTTTTTGCTAGAGATCTCATTGCAACTGGGACTATTAATTTACTGCCTTGTTCGGTGTCGATATATATAACTCCGTCTCGTTCTTTAAAGTTAATTTCTTTTCGGGTTATCATTCCATGAATAGTTTCTAAATCCATTCCAGTAATCTGTGAAAATTCTTTGACACTTACCCAATTATCGCTCATTTTCCATACCTCTATAAAAATTACTCGAATTATAACTTAAAGATCTCTTTGTAAATTTTAAAAATATCATAAAATCGGAGTAAGTTATATAAGAAAAAAACAAAAAAATAATAAAAATTATTTGGATTCTATTTCGATTAAAAGCCATCCAAAAGGTTCTAAATTAGTAATATCTTTTGGAGTATTTGCAAATAACCACGATGTCGTTTCTTCGTCTTGCTTTTCAGAAGTAGTTCTACCTGTTTTAATTTTAATTTCTCTGACACCAGCAACACTAATAGATCTAGCTCCAGAATATTTACCAACTCTAAGTATAAATTTATTAGGCGAATCAAATTTCATAACTTTAAGATTAGATACAACAGTTGGAGAAGAACAATCTGAAAATTCATGAATAACAGAATCATAAATAGGTTTAAAATGTTGATTTAACGATTGTAAAATCGTATTAATATTTAAGACATTGCTGTCATATCTAATATCTATTTTAAAAATAGAATTTTTATCAATTGCTTCAACGATATTTGCCATTTGACTATCTTCGCATTCACCAGATCTACTTCGATTAACGGCATATCCAATAGTTGAAGAAGATTTCTCAACTAAACTGTCGCTTACTTTTAAATATCTAAATAATTGATCTCCTTTTAGATCGAAAAAATTTCTACTTAAAGCCTCAAATCTGTTTTTATCTGATTTATATTCTGTTTTGAATAAATATTCTAAATATGAAGTTAGCATAGCTCCTTTAAAAGAACTTCCCGGAATATAAGCTTGAAGTTCAGACTGCTCATTTTTAGACATTGTTTTTGATGTTTTATAAATATGAAAATTAGCTTTAGGATTTTTTAATTTATCTTCATAACCATTTGATAAACCTGTTTTAACTTTGACTTTATCATTTGCTACTTTTTTTGCAATTTCACTGTTTGCTTTTGTAAATTGATGTAAAGCTATAAAGCCTTTTTTTGCACTTTCCATGTAGCCATTAATCTGAACTGGAGGCAATGCTCGTATAAATAACTCTTCTTTGAATCCATACAAAATATTATCTTTATCTATAATAAAATTAGTTGGTTCATACACTTCACCATTACCAATATGAATTGGTGATAAAGTTGTTATTTTTAATGTTATATTTTGCCAACCTTTATTTAATAGCTTTGTTTCTGTTCGATTATTTGTCGGTTGAGCAGAATTTGTTGATTGTTGTTTTGAATTACTTGAAACTGAACTATTTGATGTAGTTCGATTATTTGTCGGTTGAACAGAATTTATTGATTGTTGTTTTGAATTACTTATAACTGAACTATTTGGTGCAGTTTGATTATTTGTCGTTTCAGCTGTTTTTACACTTGATGATACTTTTTTTATTCCACCTGATGAACTCGTTGGTGCTTGTTTTGAATCACTTGTAACAGAATTATTTTTAGAAGTCTGATTAGATGTTCCTGAACTTTTTGCAACAGTTTGATTATTGTTTGTTTCAGCTGTTTTTGCTGATGAACTTTGAGGAAGTTTTATATTTTTTAAATCTTCAATACCCATAATTAGCCTTATTGTTTTGAGAAAATTATATCTCACTTAAAAATTTTTCATATTATTTCAAAGCTTAAAACTTTGTTTATTTTATAATAAACTTTTTTAATTTTAATTTGATAGAATTTCCAGTTGTTAAATCAAAATTTATGAAAGTTAAAAATTAACATGAAAAAGTTATTTCTTATTATTGGGGCTCCAGGTTCTGGTAAAACTACGGATGCTGAACGAATTGCTTCTAGAAACAGCGATAAAATCGCTCATTATTCAACTGGTAATCTTCTTAGAGATGAAATTAAAAGCGGTTCTAATCTTGGAACTTTGATTAATTCTTTTGTTTCTAAAGGTCTTCTTTGTCCTCTTGATATTGTTTTAAATACTGTTATCAAAGCTATTAAAAATTCTTCTCATGAAATTATTTTAATCGATGGTTTTCCTCGAAGTGAAGAACAAATGATTTCTCTTGATAATATTCTTGCTAATGAATTTGAAATTGCTCTTTTATCTGTTATTGAAGTTGTTGTTTCAGAACAAACAGCTAAAGATCGAGTTCTTGGACGAGCTAGAGGTGATGACGATAAAATCGAAGTTTTTAACAATCGTATGAAAGTTTATACAGATCCTTTATCTTTTATAGAAAAATTCTATGAAGATAAATTAGTTCTTAAGAAAATTAGCGGTGAATCTTCAATCGATGAAATCGTTGCTGAAATGGAAACATTTATTTTTTCTAAAATTTAATGGTTATTTAACCTAAAAATATTAATTAAATTAACTTTTAATTATCAACCCATCACTTTATGATGGGATTCATTTTACAGCAAAAAAAATATATATATTTATATTTTAAAGAAAGTATTTTTATGATAAAAATTGGTATCGTGCTTCGCGAGATGACACAAATTGGTAAAGCAAACAACGATCTTCAGCAATTACTTGTGTATCAAAAATTTGCTTCTGAAATTACAATCGCTCTTTCAAGAGAACAAAATATTATGGTTCATATTATTAAAAAAAATCTCATTGAAAATATTGTTAATACTGTCGAACAAGACAAATTTGATATATTAATTGCATTTGAATGCACGTCTGATTATGTAATTGATAAAGGTATCAAAACTAGACATAACTCTTCTTCGATAGCTCGTAAAAGTGCTGAAATTTTTCAATCTATGTTAATTAAAAATACTGGTTTAAAAGATTTAGGCATTATTCAAAAAGGTGGCAAAGTTGATCGTGAGGGCATAGTTTTGGATAAATTAGCTTCGTTGTCTATTCCTTGTGTTATTGCTAATCCGTTTTCAACTCAAGATAGCAAAGAATTGCAACAACTTATGCATAATTACAAAAATATTCTCAATGCTTATATTTCTGCAATTAAAAAAACAGCTGAATTGTTTTAATTTTTACCTCATCAATAATTAAGTAATATATATATCGATGAGGTATATATTTTTATTTTATTTTGTTGTGAAGAATTTATAAAAGAAGTTTTTAATAATTCGAACATTACCTCGAGAAATTACTAAAGAACCAGATTCAATTTGAGTTCGACTAGGAATTGTTGAACCTGCACCAATCATGACATTATCAGGAATTTCAACAGGAGCGATTAATTGAGAATCGCTTCCGACAAAAACATTTTTGCCAATTTTTGTTTTATATTTATTTTTGCCGTCATAATTTGCTGTAATTACACCAGCTCCAATATTTGTATCCGTGTCAATTTCAGAATCGCCCAAATAACTTAAATGACCAGCTTTGACACCAGTTAATTTTGATTTTTTGACTTCGACGAAATTTCCGACTTTGCTATCGACGATTTTAGAATCAGGGCGAATATGAGCTATAACTCCAATTGATGATTTTTCAATATATGAGCTTTCAATAACTGAACCAGATTTAATAATAGAATTTATTATTTTGCTTTTTCCGTAAATCGAAACTCCAGATTCTATTTCGTTTTCACCGATAAATTCGACCGATTCTTCGATATAAACTGTTTTCGGCAAATGAATTGTCGTTCCGTTTAACATAATTTTTTCTCGAATTCGATCAAGAATAATTTCTTCGGCATCAGATAATTCAACTCGATTATTAACACCTTTGAATATTTTTTCAGATAGTTTATAAATCGAAGTTTCAATTCCGTCATTTTTTGCAAGAGCGACGATATCAGTCAAATAAAATTCTCGTTGGCTATTTTCATTATTTAATAAATAAACATATTTTTTTAATAAATCAGCGAGAATTAAATAAACTCCGCTATTTACTAAATTTATATTTTTTTCATGTTCCGAAGCATCTCGTTCTTCGACAATTTTAATAATTTTGCCATCATTCGAAGTAACGACTCTGCCGTAACCTTTGGGATTTTCCAAAGAGAGAACACCAAGAATAATATTAATATTTTCATCGCGACTATTAATAAATTTGATTAATTCATCGTGTTTAACAAGCGGAGTATCGCCATTTATAATTAAAACCCATTTATTTTTTGGATTCAAATCTCGCAAAGCTCCACCAGTTCCAGCAAAATTTTCTAAATCTTGCTGAATAAAATTTATATTTTCGAATTTATTTTCAATCGATTTTTTGACCTCATCGGCTCGATGACCAACGATTATATTTACATCATTCGAGATTTTTTGAGCTTCTCGAACAACATAATGAACCATTGGAATTCCAGCCAATTCGTGAAGAACTTTTGGTAATTGCGATTTCATGCGAGTTCCAGCACCAGCTGAAAGAATCGCAACAGATAAATTTTCTATAATGCCCATATTTCAATTAAAGCCGAAGTTAGCGATTTCGACGGTTTATATTCAGTTAATTTAGCAATTTGAAAAACATCAGCTTTTGCTTTTTCGAGATTATCATTAACAACAAAATAATCAAAATTTGACAATGCTTTCATTTCTTCAACAGCATTAACTAATCTTTTTTTTATCGAGTCTTTATTTTCTGTTCCTCGTTTTATTAATCGTTCTTCGAGAATATCACGAGACGGAGTTGTAATAAAAACCGTAACAGTAACATCAGGAAAAAATTTTTTAATCGAAGCCATTCCGCGAGTATCAACATCAAAAATTAACAATTTGCCAAATTCAAGGGCATCTTCGATTAAATCTCGTCGTGAGCCATATAAATTTCCATGAACTTCTTCGTATTCAAGAAATTTATCTTCTTTAATTAATTTAATAAATTCTTCGCGAGTTACAAAATTATAATCGACACCGTCAATTTCTCGATCTCGTATTTTTCGCGAAGTTGTCGAAACAGACAAAACAGCATTTTCTAATTCAGCCAATAAATAATTAATTACTGAACTTTTTCCTGAACCGCTTGGACCAGAAACAATTAAAATTCGTCCTCTATTCATAATTAAATCTCCTTAAATTTTATAGAAATATTAAGTTCCATTCCACTTAAAACTTTTTTAAGTCCAACAGAATCAAGCTGTTTTAAAAGAGCAATAATCGTTTCAAGATCGCTCTCTTTTTTATCAGATTCGATTTTTATTTCTTGAACCTTAGATTCATGTTCGATTTTTGGTTCTATTTTGTGCTCACTTTCTTTGACTAACGATGACAAAGATTGAATTTCAACGGTTTGTTGTTCTTCAATTTTTGCATCAACTTTTTTTAATTCTTCAGTTTTAACGATAACAGGTTCTTCAATTACTGGAGTTTCGATAACTGGTTCTTCAATAATTTGTCCGACGGCTTTACCAATTGAAACTTCGGAAATTTTATCAAGAGAATCTGCTTCTTTATCAATTTCAAATCTATCTTTAGGTTTTAAGTTCAATTTATATTCCTGTTTAGGTTCTGATTTTATTTCTTTTATTTCAACTTTTTCATTTTGTTCTTTTGAAGACATTAAAGCCATTGCACCGATTCCTGCACCAACTAAAGCAACTGCACCAACAGTTTCAAGAGAAACTGAACTTTCTATTTCTTGTTTTGGTTCGACTATTTTTTCAGCGATTTCAACTTTTGGAGTTTCGATTTCTTGTTTTGGTTCGACTATTTTTTCAACGATTTCAACTTTTGGAGTTTCGACTTCTTGTTTTGATTCAACTATTTTTTCAGCGATTTCAACTTTTGGAGTTTCAACTTCTTGTTTTGATTCAACTATTTTTTCAGCGATTTCAACTTTTGGAGTTTCGACTTCTTGTTTTGATTCAACTATTTTTTCAGCGATTTCAACTTTTGGAGTTTCGATTTCTTGTTTTGGTTCGACTATTTTTTCAGCGATTTCAACTTTTGGAGTTTCGACTTCTTGTTTTGGTTCGACTATTTTTTCAGCGATTTCAACTTTTGGAGTTTCGATTTCTTGTTTTGGTTCGACTATTTTTTCAGCGATTTCAACTTTTGGAGTTTCGATTTCTTGTTTTGGTTCGACTATTTTTTCAGCGATTTCAACTTTTGGAGTTTCGACTTCTTGTTTTGTTTCGACTATTTTTTCAGCGATTTCAACTTTTGGAGTTTCGACTTCTTGTTTTGGTTCGACTATTTTTTCAACGATTTCAACTTTTGGAGTTTCGACTTCTTGTTTTGGTTCGACTATTTTTTCAACGATTTCAACTTTTGGAGTTTCGACTTCATCGATATCAATCTTGATTTCTGGAGTAATTAACTCAATTTCATCGTCATTATCAAGATCTTTGATATTTAAATCAATATCATCATTAATAAAAGACATTTCTTGTTTAGTTTCGTTAGTTGCGACTTTAGTAGTTTGAATATTAGAAACAAAATCAGCATTTTCTTTTTCAATTGAATCAAGCTTTGCAAGTTCTTTTTCTAAATTATCTAATTCGTCATCAATCGATAATTCATCTTTTTTAGTTTGAACATTTTCGACTTTCGGAGCGAGTAATAATTCGTCTTCGTTATTAAGTTGAATCATCTCTTTTTCTAAATCATCTAATTCATCTTTTTTAGTTTGAACATTTTCGACTTTCGGAGCGAGTAATAATTCGTCTTCGTTATTAAGTTGAATCATCTCTTTTTCTAAATCATCTAATTCATCATCAATCGATAAATCTACTTTTTTAGCTTGAACTGTTTGAGTTGGTTTTGTTTCTTCGTCAAGTTCTTGCAAAGCTAAGTCAACTTCGAAATCATCATCTTGAATAATTGATACAGGTGAAATTTCTTGATTATCTTTTGTTGTTATAGAATTTAAAACTGTCGATGAGGTAACGACTGATTCGGAAGTTGATTTTTTAAGATCATCTGTTTCTAACTCTTTTAAAGCTAAATCTAATTCTAAATCTTGATCATTTGTTTTTGACAAAACTTGTTCTTGAGGAACATTATTTTTCAAAGAATTATTTTCTGTTATATGTGATAATGGTGTTATATCTTTGTCTAAATCTAAATCATCTAATGACAACTTAATATTATCATCATTATCTAAATGACCAGAATTTATATTTTGGCTATTGTCATTATCAGAATCATAATCTCCGAGAAGTCCATCTAAATTTAATTCTTCTGTAATTTGTGATTGATTATTTTTTTCAATAGAATCAATTTTACTTAAACTGTCAAAATCAAGCCCATCGATAGGACTTTCTTCTGGAACTTTAGCTTCTTCAGAAGCTTTTTTCATTTTTTCTAATTCTGCAACTAAATCTGTTGGTAAAAAAGGTTTTTGTAAAGTATCATCAAAATCATTTTTTGAAACATGACTATTTCGTGAAATAATTAAACAGCTTTTTTTAAATTTTATTTTACTTTTAATTACATTAAAAGAATTTTCATCAATGATAAAAACATCATCATCGATTAAAAGTAAATCTACTTCTTCTGGAATAAGTTCGTCAAGACTTCTTGTATTGATAACTTTATCCCCACTTTTTTTGGCACTTAAAACAACCAGCCTTTCAACAACAGGATTTTGATTGTAAAGCAAAATTTTCATGAATTCTCCAACCCTTTATTTTTCTTTGCTTATTTTATCTAAAAACAAAGTTTAAAACTCATATAAACAAAATAGACTTAAGAAACACAAATAAAAAAAATGATTTTTTTATTTGTGAATATATTATTTTATAGGAATAACTCTTTTGCCAGTTTTTTTAATATCTTTTAAAACAGTAATTTTTAGAATTCCGTTTTCATTTTTTACATCAATAGATGCACTATCGATATCATTTGGCAAAACGATTTCTCGTTGAAACTTACCGACAAATCTTTCTTCTCGAAGCACTTTTGAATCTGTTCGATTAAAATCTGGTTTATTTCCAGAGATAGACAAAATACGATTATCAGATATGGAAACTTCCATATCATTTTGATTAATTCCGATAATTTCTAATTCGATTAAATAATCAGAATCTCGTTCATAAATATTCATTGCAGGATAATTATTAATTTTGCCATCAAATAATGATTTTGCGAAAATGCCGAACTTTTTATTTATTTCGTCAAGATGATTTTCATCGAAGTTAAACGAAAACAATGCAGACGATGTTGCCAATGAAATTATTGACATAAATGCTATTTTTTTCATGTTAATTAATTTTCCAATCTATTTTTTATATTATCAAGTTTGGTTCAATAATCGTAAATTTACCAAAATTAACTTTAATTAAAAAACTTAAGTTAAATATATATCTTTTTGTTAAAATTGTAAAAAAAGGTTTTAGTATGAGCCTCGAGGCTAAAGTTGGGTTTTTTGTCGTTTTAATAGTTGGAATGCTTTTTGTTTTAACGACACAAGTAAGTGAATTTAAAAACATGGGAGCTGAAGGCTATCGTGTTCGAGCTGTTGTTGACGATTCAACAGGCTTAGAAGTAAATTCGCGAGTCAAAATGAACGGTATAAATATCGGTCGGCTTGAAAGTTTTTCGTTATCTGGTGATAAAGTCGTTTTAAATTTATTAATCGATAATGGCTATGAAGTTCCTAATGATTCAGAAATTTATTTATCTCAAGAATCGCTTTTAGGTGGCAAAATTATTTCGATATTTCGAGGTAAAAGCGATAAAAATTTAGCAAACGGTGAATCATTAAATAATTATAAAACTCTTGCTTCTTTTGAAAAAACTAGCGATAGCATTTATCAAGCCTCCGAAGAATTTAAAAAATTAGCTCAAGAAGTTCGAGCGACTTTAAATGAAGATAGTCGAAATGAAATAAAAAATGCTATTTCTGATATTGCTCTTTTATTAAAAGATATTCGTGAAATAGTTCGAGAAAATCGACTTGGTGTTAAAAATACTGTTAAAGGTTTCGAAAAAACTTCTGAAAATTTTGCTATTTTTTCAGCTCGATTGCCTGAAGTTATTCGTTCGTTTGAACAAACTCTCGAAAAATATAAAAGTGTCGGCACAACTCTTGATAATGAACTTCCTGAAATATTAACTTCTGTTAAATCTCTTGTTTCTGAATTAAATGAAACAGTTGCAGAAAATAGACAGCCATTAAATAAAAGTTTAAATTCTTTTGGTGATTTTTTCACAAAAGGTGAAGAATCGATTAAAAAACTTGACAAGATTTTATCGTCAATTACAGAATCACAAATTCAGCTTTCAAGCCGTGGCGAATATAATTTAAGAGATAAAACGATCTCAACAACTACATCTATTTCATATTTGCCAAATCCAGAAACTTATTATTTATTAAGTCTTGTTTCTTCGCCTGATTACAGTGAAATTAACGAAAATGGCAATGTGAATAATTATAAATTACACGACGAAGGTAAAACTTTATTTTCGTTGCAATATGGAAAAAAATATGGCAATTGGCTTTTTCGAGCTGGTTTAATCGAAAGCACTGGCGGATTTGGAGCAGAATATTTTGGAGCTGGTGATAAATGGCGAATTAGTGGCGAAGTGTTTGATTTTAATGCCGTTAATGATTTGAGAAATAAATATGCAAATTTAAGAACTCTTTTCCGATATCGTATTTATGATCATATCGATTTATACACAGGTGCTACAAATTTATTAAACGATGATCGAAGTTTAAGTTTTGGTCTTGGATTCTATTTTATTGATAATGATTTAAAAATTCTTGCTGGAAGCATGGGGAGTGTATTTTAAAATGTTAAGACATATGAAACCGTTTAAAAATATAAATGATGCAATATATAAATTATCAGAAGTTTTTCCAAAAGATATTAATCGTGATGAATGGCTTTTGTTATCGATTTCTGATAATGGTGATATTATCGCAAAAGGTCTATCTGAAAAATTAAATATTCGCTGGGAACGATTTTATATCGAATCGGTATATTGTCAATTAAATGTCGATTGCAAAATTGCAATGATCAGCGAATTTAAAGATATAGTCGTTGATGAAGTTCTTCGAGATTTTTTTCAAATCGATAAACATATTCTTGATAAAGCCATTGATGTAATTTTTAATTATAAATTAATGCCTAAATTACAAAAAGAACGAAATTCTGATAATTTATTAAATATCGAAAAAAATATAAAAAATGTTGTTTTCGTTGATGAAAGTGTTGAAACTGGTTTGAGAGTTCAATGTGCGATGAGGTCAATCGAAAATAGATTTGATGTTGTTCAATATATTGCAACACCGATTATTCCAGATTTAATTTATTCGTTTCTTGATTCTGATGTCGAGAAAATATTTCATGTCGAGAAACCAGAAATATATACGAATGTTTATGATTATTATTTAGATAAAGTTGAGGAGAACGAAGATGTCGTATTTAACTTTGATGACTAAGAAATTATCGTTAAAAATTGGAGCTTTGTCGCTTTTGACGGTTCCAATGTTGGCTAATAATTTAGTCGAAGTTCATATTCCAACTGGTGTTTGGACATTAATTGGAGTTCCAGGGGCTTTTATGGAAGGTTCAGGAACTGGTGAAATAAAAACAACAGGTCAAGGTTATTGGTGGAGTGATACGAATAACTCATTGCATTCAAATAAAATTATGGGTATTGATGGCAATGCTTTACAAGATGAATATAATTCATCAAAACATATGGTCGGTTTTATTGTTAGCACTAAAGCATCAACTGACGGAGACATGAATGTTACAGTTTCGGCTGAATTAGGAAATAAAGTTTTAGATCCTGATTTGCCACGAAGAAAAATGTATCTTTCAACAACTGGTTTAGCTACCTCATCGGATATAAATATTTCATATCAGTCAGATCTCGAAGGTGAAATGTTTTATGTAAAAACTGTAAAAAGCAGTGGAACAACTCAACATTTATATGGCTATTTTAATTCAGCATACGGTTCAGCAAATCCATATGTATTAAAAACGATAAAAACAACAAGCGATAAATACACTTTCAAGATTAGAGATATTTTTGATATGAATCTTTCAGATAATACAGGTAAAGATGGGCAATCTGGAGAAATTTATGATTTTTCATATAGTTCAAATATTTCTAAGTTAAGCAGTTATGATAAATTAAAAATATTTCGACTTGACGGAAGTTTAAGCGGTTGGGAAAGCTTTTTCTCGAATATTAGCGATTCGGCAAATGACTTTGATTCACTTGTTGCAGGAAGCGGATATTGGGTCTATTTTTCTTCGACAAGTTCAGAACGAAACGGTTCAAATAAAGGTTTTGTATTTGGCGATGGCTGGATAAATAGCGATTTATACGGAAACTCAACAATTTTATCAGACAAATCTAATTTAGGCGGAAATGCTCAAAACTCAAACGGAACTTATAAAACTTCTCGTCAATCTGGTCATTCTCTTTTAAGTGGTTCGGACGGTTGGAGAATGCTTTCATTTCCTGACGGATATATTCGTCATTCGCCAACAGGTTTAATTTTAGAAATAAACACAATTTCATCATCTGGAAAAGCTGAATATACGATTTATGACGAACTTGAAAAAGAGAAAGTTTTTGTTAGATTATATTCAGCAAATGGAAATACAGATGTCAATGCGACTGAATTTGCGAAATCAACAAATATGGCAATTGCAAGAGCAATCGATGAAGGTAATGTTTCCAAAAGTTTTAATATTCGGGCTTTTTCTAGTGGCGACGGAAATGTAACTCTTTTATCTGACAAAAGATTTAAAATTGCTGATTTAAATAGTTCAAGTGCAACAGATGATGTTATTAGTAAAGTTTGGACAATAAATAAAGTGTCCATATCTTCAAATTTAACAACTTCTATTGTTTCGTCAAAATACGGTGAATACGGTTTAGTTGTTACAGTTAATAACGACGGTGAAGGCAATGTTAGTGGTTCGCTTCATTCAGCATATACAAATAAAGGCAAAATGTCGGTTAATGACACAAGTTTTAATTTAACTGTTTCAGGAAATAGAATTAAAAGTTTGTTATCGCAAGTAACAACAGCTTTAGGTTCAAATTACAAAGCTACGATTTTAGATCTTGATTTAAATGATCAAAACGATTCAATTTTAATTGTTGGAAGTTCGCCGTTTTATGTGCTAGATAACACTTTTACAAAAGTTTATAGAATCGATGAAAAAGCGAATAGAACAGTCTATTTTGATAAAGGCGATGACTCGACGGAAACATCAATTTCTTTAACTTTAAGTGGTGATTCGAACGAAACAAAAACAGTTTTAACAGCGATTAATAATGCTCTAACTGATTTTGATGCAAATAGCTCTACAAATTCAGAAATCAACACTTCAATTTTTGTTACGACGATAAATCCAGATTATCGAAACTTTGATATAAAAGAAGACGGAACTGGGAATATATTTACAAAAGTTTATTCAAGCGATCCATTAGCTTTAGGTTCTGTAACAAAAGTTTATTCAATTGATGATCTTGCAAAAGCTGATATAAGTAAAAGTGTTGTTAGTTTAGAGTATCCAAAAGCTTTCCCATCTAATCCTTTTGGTGCAGGTTCTTTAGATTTTAATATTTCATTAGATGGTGTATTTGTAAAAACATCAACAGATTGTTCAACTTTTGCTTTAGCTGTTAATAACAATACTTCAATTCCAAGTGCTTATGTAAATTGTAGTTATGATGAAGATAGCTATAAAGACAAATTAACAGTTTCGGGTTATTTTTTATCTTTTGACTTAAATAGCTCGTTACTTTCATCAGATGTTACTGAAATAAATTCCTCTGGCGGTGTAGCATTGCAAAATGTCAAAACTTTAACAGATGATTTAACATATATGCCAATATATACACCAGATTATCCAACTAGCGACGGAGTTTTATATTTAATGCGAGAAAATGGCTATTTAGCAAAATCGATATTAACAGCCGTTAATAGTGGAAGTTCCGTAAGTTGGAGATATTTAGATTTAACAGTTCCAGCTGATGAATGGCTTAGTGAAAGCTTTGATTATAATCTTTTCTCAACTGAAATTGAAAATGGCTATTTCGTCAGAATTGCTCAACAAACAAAATCAGATATAAAAGTTGATGCCTCAATTGGACTTGAATTTATTCAACACTATAACAACAATGAAACAAACGGCAATTTCGCAACAGCTGGAGCAGTTGATAATTTATTTAATGCATCTCTTTCGGCAACTGTTTCAAATAGTAATAACGAGGAATCAACAACTGTAACGGCAAATATACATGGTAAAGAATATCGAATGATCGGAAGTGGTTCGTTTTATACATTAAATTTTAATCAAGATGATTTGCAAAATATAAATCTCGATGATCAAAATATTACAGTTAAAGCTTATGACGAATTTGGAAATAGTGGTAGCGATGAGGTCGAATTTGATATTTTGCCACCTGCAAAACCAGTTTTAGAATTTTTTGATGGCAAAACTTTATTTATTGGTTCAGCCTCTAACGATATAACAGGTTTTAATATTTACAAATCTGGAATTGATGATCGAATTGCAACAGATCCATCTAATAATAATTGGGTGAAATATTTAACAGCAAGTAACGACTATAAAACTTGTGTTGGAAGTTGCGATGGCTATTATGGCAACAGTGTAGATGAGTTTTATATAAGAACAGTAACTCCAAGTTCTCCAAAAACAATTGGTATGAATTTATATCAAGGTATTACTTTTTTAAATTATAGTATATATAGTTCCGCTACAACTCAAGATCAAAAGGAAAGTGCTTGGTCTTTTGCTTTTTCTGATAGTTTAAATAAATTATATCCAATGAATATAGTTTCAAAGGCTTTATTAGCAAATATCAATACTAATTACGAAGACTATAATTTTTCTATTGAAAATAACTTAACTCATAAAGAAGTTAATATTACTTATGCAAATTTAAGATGGTATATAGATGGAGCTTCTACAACAGTAACGACGAATGACCCTACCAGCAAATATCTAATTTGTTATCAAGGTTGGTGGTTTGTTTCAAGTTCAACAACTACGGTAGATCAAAATACATCTAAGGCTTGTAATATTGACTTAAATGTTACATATTGGTCAAGTTCAACAACTTCAAACAATGAAGATAGGAATACAACGGTAGATTACCAATATGACAAAATCGGAACAGAAATAGATCATAGCGACAATAACACAACTTTAAAATTTATGCTTTATAACATTTGTGCTGATGCTCCAGATTTTGATACAAATAATAGCGATTGGCGAGTTGTTGCAGTTGATGGAAATCCAGAAATGGGTTCTAATTTTAGAGCTTCTGATATTGCTTTTATTCCAGATTGGTTTTCAATTTATAAAAATGCTTCAGTTTTAGAAGTTAATGAAACAAATAATACTTATGACAATAAGCCATATATTTATAATTCAAGTTGTAAATATTCAACAAGTGCTACAAATGATAACGGAGTAATTCTTACACACGATAATAATAGTTCATATGATCACTCGTATATTAGAATTGCCTATGACACTGTTTCGACCTCATCAGTTTCAAGCGATATTCCTGTTATAAGAAAACTTTCGTTAGACACAAACTGTAATCCATCTTATTTAGCAACAATTCAATTTGCAAAAAGCGAATTTGTAGGAGATAAAAAAACTCTTTTAATCGATATAAATCATTCAAAGTTATACAAAACTACATTTGATGATTTGTATGATTCTTCAGAATGTTTTGTATTAACAAATTATTTAACAACAAACGAACTTAACCAAACTATCGAGAAAAAGAAATAAGAAAACTCTCACAAGCCTCATAATTAATTTTTTGTGAGGCTTTTTTAATTAATTCAGATCGGAAAATTTGAAAATATGAAAATAGAAAAAATAGCTAGATTGTCAATTGCAACAGTTTTTGCTTTGACAAATAATCTTTATTCAAACACTGATTTAAATGCTTCGCTTGACTTAGAAACATATGCAAAAATCAAAATAGATTTTAATGTTTCATCTTTAAGTTCAACTTGGAAAAATGCAACTGCTGATGCTAATTTCACAATTGATAATAATTCAACAGATAATAATGCTTCGATTTATTATAGTTCAAATAGCGGAAACACAAATTATTACACAATTGGTGAAGCAAATGTTTCAACTATTCGAGATAACACTCGCAACGACTTAAGATTATTTATTGCAAAAGATAAATATCTTGACGGAAGCTATTCAATAACTAATTCAACAAACAACGGCATAAATGTTTATATTGACACAGAAACAAATAAAACTTTGTTGATAGATTTTAATGTTACATTTGAATGTAATTTATCAATAAATGATGATAATTTAACGATAGTTGCTTATGTTAGCAGTGCTGAAAAAAATTATAGTATTGACTATAATAGTAGTATTGGAACTATATGTTTATATGATATAAATGAAACTATACCAAGTGATGGTATTCCTGACATGAATTTATCAATTAAAGAAAATAACACAACTTATGATCTTAATGGATCTTATTCAAGTTTAGAATTAAGTGACTCCGCTAATTCACTAAATTTTATTTGGGATTCAAATAGTTCAATTATTTTAGTTGATTTAAATGAAACTGTTAATTCGAATGACTCTCGAACTTCTGATCAAAATCTTACATTTGGCACATTAACATTAAACGAATATTCCCTCGAATATAATTCAACTTTTGGCAAATATGCTATTTATAATATCGATAGTTCCGTTGAATTTAACAGTTCAGCAAAAGTAAATATATCTGGAAGTAATTCAAATGTTTTTTATCGAAGTAATGGTTTTCCGCTTTTAACACAACTTGGAACAAATTCAAGTGATAAAAATGTATCCGTCGTTAATAACATGTGGAACTTAATTGCTCTTCCAAATGGCAAATCCACAAATGCAAATGAGATTTTTAAAATCAACAAAGCTAAAGTAATTTGGGGTTGGGAATACAATTCTGGTTATAACTGGAATGCAAATCCTGAAAAAATGACAGCTGGTAGAGGTTATTGGATAAAAACAAACAGTTATGCAAATAATACTTTATATGATGTAATGGCTTCAGATTACAACGGAACAGATAATGATGGTGGTTCTACTAAAATTAACACTTCAGATTTTGCGGATATTGTTAGAAACTTGCCCGTAGCTAATCAATGGGTTATTCTCGGAAATAGCACAGGAAAAGATATAAATATTACAACTTCTGTTGCAACAGATAAATCAGCTGGTAAATATAAATACGATGATTTAAATAAAACCTCATCGACAAATGTAGATATTTATCACTGGAAAATAAACACTGATACAAATCGAACAGGCTCATGGATCCATGATTTAAATACATCTGATAATGTTGGAACTGAACTTATTCCTGCTGGTGCTGGAATGTGGGTTAAACAAGCTCAATAAAATTCAAACTCTATTACATTAATTTGTCTAATTTTTGGACTACAAAATAACAAATATTCTCAAAAATCTCAAAAGCCTTATCGTTTAATCGACGATAAGGTAACTTACTTATTTACACAATAGCAACAATAATTTTATTTTTTATGTAACTTACCTCATCGTTATCGTTAATCTTTATTATCTTTATTTTTCATGTGTTAAAATAAATAATTAGATATACGAAAAAATTTAAAGGAATATTTTATTTATGGAAAAAGAGTTTTTAACACCAGCAGGTTTTGAACGGTTATCAAAAGAAATACGAGAATTAATTTCAGTTGAAAGACCAAAAGTTATGAATGAAGTCGAAAAAGCACGAGAACACGGCGATTTAAAAGAAAATGCTGAATATCATGCCGCTCGTGAAAGACAACGAATGATCGATAAACAAATCGCTGAACTTAATGCTTTGTTAGTTAAATCACAAATTATCGAACCTTCAAAAGTTGATTTATCTCGAGTCAGTTTTGGCACAACTTTTACTATTGTTGATGTAGATACAGAAGTTGAAGAAATTTATACGATTGTTAGTAGCTATGAAGCTGATAGTTCGCGGAATATTATTTCTTATCATTCGCCGATTGCAAGTTTTGCTATTGGTAAAAAAGTTGGTGAAACCTTTGAAATTAAAGGTTCAAAAGGCACACGGGAATTCGAAGTTATAAAAATTAAATATGTGAAAGAGATGTTTGCATGAAAATAAAAATTAAAAAATTGCATGAAAATGCAAAAATTCCAAATTATCAAACTGACGGTTCAGTTGGTTTTGATTTTTCGTCTGTCCAAGATTTAGTTATTCGAAGTGGTGAATCTGCTCTTGTTTCAACTGGTTTGTCGATTGAACTTCCAAAAGGTTATGAATTGCAAGTTCGACCTCGAAGCGGTTTGGCACTGAAACATTCGATTACCGTTTTAAATAGTCCAGGAACTGTTGATAGCGATTATCGAGGCGAATTAAAAGTAATTTTAATTAATCATGGCAAAAATGATTTTTATATTGCTATTGGCGAACGAATCGCTCAAGGTGTAATTAATAAAGTTGAATTAGTTCAATTCGATGAGGTCGCGGAACTTTCAGAAACTGCAAGAGGAATCAGCGGTTTTGGAAGCACAGGAATTTAAAAAATGAAATTTTTAATTACTGGTGTTGCTGGTTTTATCGGTTCGCATATAGCTGAAGAATTATTAAAAAACGGCGAAAAAGTAATCGGAATTGATAATTTTTATAGCAGTTCAAGATCAAATATCGAATTATTAAATAATTTATCGAAAGATAATTTTGTTTTTTATGCTGTTGATATTCGCGATTTTGATAAATTAGAAATAATTTTTGCCGAAGAAAAGCCTGATTATGTTTTTCATTTGGCGGCGGTTGCATCAGTTCAAAAATCGATTGAAGATCCAGTTTTTTCTAATTCTGTAAATGTTCTTGGAACTTTGTATATTTTGGAACTTTCAAAAAAATATAATATAAAACGAGTTGTTTTTTCTAGCAGTGCAGCCGTTTATGGCGACGAACCAAATTTGCCAAAAAATGAAAATTCGAAAACAGCCCCGATTTCGCCATATGGTTACGAAAAATTAATTGGCGAATATTATATGAATATTTATAATAAATTATATGGACTAGAAACTGTTTCGTTAAGATATTTTAATGTTTATGGCGAACGACAAGATCCATCAAGTGAATATTCTGGTGTTATTTCGATTTTTGAAGATCGATTAAAACGAGGCGAAACAGCAAATATTTATGGCGACGGTTTGCAAAATCGCGATTTTGTTTATGTCAAAGATGTAGCTCAAATTAATATTTTATCGATGTTAAATAAAAATGTTGCAGGTGAAATTTTTGCAGTTGGAACTGGAAAAACAACGACAATTTTAGATTTATTTAATATTATAAAAAATAAATATAATATAAATTTAGAGCCAAATTTTGTAAAAGCTAGAAATGGCGACATTCGAGAATCTCGAGCTGATAATTCGAAAATTATTAATTTATTAAATTTTGATAATTTCACAGAGTTTAAAACTGGTATTTTAAAATTATGAGCGAAATAACAAATATCGATTTTGAAGTTTATTTTAAACGACAGATCGATCTTTGGGGGCTTGAAAAACAAAAAAGTCTTCAAGATAAAAAAATCGCAATTGTTGGAGCTGGTGGGCTTGGAAGCTCACTCGCATATGCTCTCGGTTCAATTGGAATTGGCAAAATTTTTATTATCGATTTTGATTATATTGCTGTTCATAATATTCATAGACAAATATCTTTTTTTATAAATGATGTTGATAATTTAAAAGCAATTATTGGAGCTGAACGACAAAAAAATAGATCGCCTTTTTCGGAAATCATTCCGTTTGTTGGCAGTTTTAACGATTTTATAAAAAATATGATCGACGAATCTGAAAAATTAGATTTAATTTTTGATGCAACTGATAATTTTAATAGCAGATTAGAAATCGATAATTTTTCAAAAAGTAAAAATATTCCGTGGGTTTATGGAGCCGTTGAGGCTTTTTATGGTCATTTTGCTTTAATTAAAAATGGCAATTTTAATATATTAAAAAATTTGCAACAGACTCCTCGCGGTGTTTCAACTCCAATAGTTATGAATATTGCATCGTTTCAAGCTAATTTAGGTTTAAAATATCTTCTCAACGAAAAAATATTAGTTGATAATTTATATATTGTCTCTTTTGATTCTTTCGGTTCTCCTATTTTAAAAAATTTTCAACTTTAATAATATTAAAAAAATATTGTTATATAGGCGATCGTTATTTAAAAATCTCGACTTTAAGGTCAAAATCTATGTCTCTATTTCGCATTTTTAAATTTTTAAAAATATCTATATTTTCTTCTGTCATGATTTTTAATGAACTCGAAGCGGTTGAGTTTCAATTAAAATTAAAATCTGGTTGGCAATTAATAGGTCTTCCAACTGATATTAGAGCTTCTGAAGCTTTTAATAACGATAATGTTCGTCTTGTCTGGTATTACAATGGTAAAACAGCTAAATGGGAAGGCTATTCCCCTGAAAAAGAGCTAAAAACAAACATCGAAGAACGACGACTCGATCCTATTTATTTTATTGAACGATGGCAAGGTTTATGGGTTTATAGCAAAGTTGATTGGAGTTTAATTATCGATGAAACCGAAACACCAACTACCTCATCGTTAGATATTTCTAATATCAAATTATATAAAGGCTGGAATTTAATTTCATTGCCTTTTGATGCAGTTTATTCACAAAAATTATTTGACGGTTATAAATTATGGAGATACAATTCATTAAATAGTAACTGGCAAACAAATCAAAAATATGAAGTTTTATCTTTTCCTGAAGTCGATGAGGTAAATAGTAAAGATGGCTATTGGGTTTATTCACCTGAAGATCGAGAAATCGATTTATCAATGGTTGGTGGAAAATTATCGACATATAAAGCTGATGCAATTTCTGAAACAATTGGAACTTTCAAAACGATTTCTGAAGTTGAAACTTATATAAAAAAGGCTTCATTAGTTGGCAATCGAGAAAAAAAATATTGGAACTGGACCGAAGTCATAGATGATTACACAGCTTCTAATTTAACTTCATCATCAACAAGTTCAAGCTCAACTTCACAAACTAGCAATATTTCAAATAGTATCGTTAATCAAACTGGTTTGCCATCAAAATATACAGGTGTTGAACAGGCAAATTTATTAAAAGAAAAAAATAGAATTATTTATTATAAAAGCGGTAATCAAAGCATAAGTGCAATTGCCGTTGATGACATGCTTTATAGTCAAAATAAAACACCAATGGCTTTTTCGATAAGTTTTGCAAAAGGAACTTCGTCGATTCGTGAGTTTTTCACAGCTGGAAATAAATTAATCGTAATTTCTGATTTAAATGATTTCGATTCGAATAGTTCGTTTGCTAATCAATGTCGAGCAAATAAAACAGCAATTTCGGTTTATGATATTAATTCACAACCAATCGGTTTTTCAAATGAAAAACATGTATTTATTGACGGTTCAGCCGTTGAAGCTCGAATGATTGATTCGTCGTTATATTTAGTTTCAACTTTTCAGCCATGTATCGAAATAACATATCCAAAAGAATGGGTTTCAAATAGCGATCCATGTAATTATCCTGAAGATTCAAATGATTACAGAATCAAATGTTACGATGTCGAAAAAGACACGGCGACAAAAAAACTATTTAGATATAACTATGAAAATCCATCGATAAAAAATAGCTATTCGCTTCCAAAATATCAAATTGGTGGAACAGTAAATTTTATCGATTTAATCGATCCAAGCCGATTTTTAGCTTCATCAAAATTAGATGTTAATTCGTCAATTACGACAATTGCACAAATTGACACAGTTAGCGGAAAATTATCTCGAACTGAATCGATATTTGGTGAATATAAAAATTTATCATTTGGCAAAAACAGTTTATATTTTTCAGGCGAATCTGCACCTCATCATTTATCGTTTCAAGAGACCAAAAAAAGATCTGAAGTTCATAAACTTTCATTTTTTCCAATGATCGAATATCGAGCAACTGGATATATCGACGGCGAAATCGATAATAAATTTTGGCTTGACGAATTAGACGGCTATTTACGAGTTGCATCTCGAAACGGTTATTCGTTTGATGTTAAAAATGATGAAAAAGAAAACAGCGGAGCTTTATATGTTCTAAACGAAGAAAATAGTGAAATGGCAACCGTCGGAAAAGTCGGTGAACTTGTCGAATCGCTTTATTCGTTAAGTGGCATTAAGTTTTATGGCAAATTGGCAATTGCTTCACCAAATAGCAATAATCGAGGTTTTCAAATCTTAGATTTATCAAGTCAAACAGCCCCAAAAAAAAGTGGAATTATCGATTTAGGAGTTGATAGCGAATTAATTAAATATTCGTCAGCTGATAATAAATTATTTTCTGTTGGCAGATATATCGAAGAAAGTGGAAGTGCAGGTGGAATTAAATTTCAATTATTTGACATGAAAGATTTAACAAAACCAGCAAAAAAATATCAAAAAGTCTTTGGCGATTATTATAATAAAACTCATAGCTTTTTAAATATCGAAGCTTTAGCTTATGATACTTCAAACGGAATTCTCGCATTACCAATTTATTCTGAAGGTGGAGCGACAAATTTAACAACTCAAACGGGCTTATATTTATATAATATTGATGGCAATTTTACAGTTGCAAAAAATAGCCAAACAAACGGTTTTTCTTCTTTGGGAACAATTTCAAGAGCTTCAACTGATCAACGATCGCTATTTTTTAACGAATCAGATGGCAAAACACATCTTGTATTTTTAAATAATGGCAAAATTTCTAGCATAAGGGTTAAATAATATGTCGATGAGGTTTTCTTTTTTAGCGGTAATTTCGCTATTTTTTATATCTTGCGGAGATGTCGAAACTAATATTACACATGATAATGTCGTTCAAAATCCAACAACTGTTCCTCATCCTGTTCCAACAACTGATAGTTCAGAATTTCCACCACATGCTCCAGATATTTTATAAAGGCAAAAATAAATATGAACGAACTTTCACATTTAGATGATTTTAATAGACCAAAAATGGTTGATGTTTCCGATAAAGATATAACAACACGAACAGCAATTGCAAGTGGCAAAATCAAAATGTCTCGTCTTGCTTTTGAAACTGTATTAAATGAAACTGGTAAAAAAGGTCCAGTTCTTCAAACTGCCGTTGTTGCTTCGATTATGGGAGCAAAACAAACTTCAAATTTAATTCCGATGTGCCATCCACTTTTATTATCAGGAATCAATTGCGAAATCGAAGAAAATATCGCAAACTTCGAATTCAAATTATTTGTTACCGTTAAAGTTTCTGGTAAAACTGGAGTTGAAATGGAAGCTTTAACAGGTGTTTCAATTGGTTTATTAACTATTTATGACATGGTAAAAGCCGTTGATAAAAGCATGATAATTTCTGATATTCGATTAGAAGAAAAAAGCGGTGGCAAAAATGGAGATTTTAAAAGATAATCCGTTTTTTGTCATGTTAAAATTTGATTTGATAAATTAACGAAAGGAGGAATAGTGAAAAATAAATTATTGGCTTTTTCGATGGCTTCGATTTTGTTAAGTGGTTGCGGTGCTGATAAAAATGTCCGAACTGCTGAACAATCTCAAAGTCAAGAAAATAATAAAAAAGCGAGTGATAATTTTGCTGTTATTAATAATTTGGATGACCGAGCAGTTAAAAAAGTTAGAGAATATCGCAATGAAAAACGATCGGCTCTTGTTATCGGAAATAACGATTATTTGAGTTTGCGAAAGTTGAAAAATGCCGTTAATGATAGTTCAGATATTTCTAAGGCTTTGAAAAAATTAGGTTTTGCTGTTCGTGAAGTTAGAAATGGAAACCGTGAGCAAATGCTTTCTGAAATTGAATCTTTCTCAAAGGATTTAAAATCTGGTGGTGTTGGAATGGTTTTTTATGCTGGTCACGGGCTTGAAATGGGAGGAAATAATTATTTGATTCCCGTTGATGCAAAAATTGATGATGAACTAGATATAAAAAATAGCGGGGTTTCGTTGAATGATTTATTATATCGACTTGAGAATTCTGGAAATCGATTAAATATCGTTGTTCTTGATGCTTGTCGAAATGATCCTTTCACGAATAGAAGTCTCGCTTCGCGAGTTGTTGGTTCGACTCGAGGTTTATCAACTCCGCCAACTGCAAAAGGAACTTATATTGCATATTCGGCTGATGTTGGTCAAGAGGCAAGTGATGGTTCAGGAAAAAATGGACTTTTTACCGAACATTTATTAACTGCTCTCAATTCCGAAGGCATTCCGTTAAATGATGTTTTTAAAATTGTTCGGGCAAATGTTGAAAAAGATTCAAATCGTCAGCAAAGTCCCGCAAGTTATGATAAAACAACTGGCGAATTCTTTTTTACTTTTCCGAATAGCAAACCAAAGATTCTTTCGGAAACCGATGGACGAACTGATTTTTATTTAACTGTTAAACCTTTTCCTGCTGATAGCAAAATTGAGTTTCTCGACTCCGATTTACGATATCGCGATGAGGTCAAACTTTCTCGTGGCAAATATAAAATTCGTGTTTCTCGCGATGGCTATTTAGACAAAACTGTTGAAATTGAACTTGACCGAGATACAAATTTGCCTGTAACACTTGTAAGCACAAATAATCAAGCTGTCTCAAATTCTGAAAAATTATTAATTTGGAATGGAATAAATTTTAAATATCGTGATGTTAATACATCAAATTTTGATGTTGCAATTAAAATAAATCTTCCAAAAGATGAATTTGAAACAGAAATTGAGTATAAGGCTAGATTAGGTTTAGCAAAAAGTGATCTTTTAAATTCGTATTTGCGAGATCAAAAAATTGAAATGACCTATACGGCTGAACGGCAGGAATTTGACATAATTGTAAGTTCGATATTTGGCAGAATATATCCTGTTGTAATCGTTATGCAAGTTCCAAGAAGTGAAGCAAAAGATTTTAAAGAAAATGTTAAGAATGTAAATATTCAGTTAGATAGCAATCTTAAAGCAGTTGGAGCTTTTGTTAATTTTGGAGGAAAACTATATTCTGGAACAATCGATGAAGTTAAACAACAATACATACAAGCAAATACTGTTTCAGTTGGTAACTTGATGTTTGGGGATAAAGATTTGCCGAAAGCAATGAATTGGAACAGTGCAGTTAGTTATTGTGAAAATCTAAATTTATTAGGTTTGTCAGATTGGAGATTGCCAAATAAGGATGAGCTAAATACAGCTTACAGCAATAAGTCAAAATTCAAAAACATCGCAAGTTCGTGGTATTGGAGTATAAGTAAATATAATAGTTCCAGTTCATGGGTTGTTGATTTCAATTATGGCTATGACGGTTGGTATGATCAGACTAATGATAATGTCGTGGTTTGTGTCCGAGACCTATGAAGTTTTTGGCTTTTAAATAAAGCTAGAAATTTCGTAGAACTCGTTAGACACGGCTTTTTGCCGTGGCTGGACCAAACAACACAAAATCATCTTTTGCCCCGCGACGGCTAGTCGCGGGTCGCAAAAAAGTCTGAAAAAACCAAAAAGTCAAAACCCATTATCGAAATAAAAACAATCTATGGAACACAAATTCAACGGAATAATTATCAATTATCGGAACGGTCGCAGACCGTTCCCTACGATTGCAATATTATTACAGAATCTTCACTTCGGGAAGACAAAAACAAAAAATTAAATTTTTGCAATTACTTCTTTTAATTGATCGTAAGTTTTCACAAATCCAATCCTAACGACTAATGTTAAATCGCTAAGCAATTTTGCTCGTGCTTCTTGAACTTCAGGAGAATGTTCTTTTTCGTTATAACCTTCTGTATCTTCAATTCCTAACTTTTTTCTAACGATTCTAGCCATTTGCATATAAATCGATGTGTTATCTTTATCAGCTCTATCAGGAAGAGTATCAACAATTTTATTAAATTCAATAAAATTATCACCGCCGACATCTCGCCAATTGAGAATTTTTGACTGAATAAAAACATCATAGATCGAAACCTCAAGATCCTTATCCAACATCGAAGCAATTTTCAACAAAATATAAAGTTCTGCTTGAGTTCCACCACCTTTACCTCGTTTTGACTTAATCAAATGCGGAAACATTTTCATAAGTTCGCTGTATCTGATTTCACCTTTTGGTGTCTTAAATTCTTTAAGCTTTGAATAATTAGATTGAAAAGATTCGACAGAATCGTGATTTTCAAAATCCACGGAATACGGAGATTTTAAATTTATCATTAATTGAGTGTCTCTAGCTATAACAAATTCCCAAAATTCTTGCTTTGCTAGTATATCTTCTATGAGCAATTCGTTTAAGCCTTTAGCTCTACGATTTCTATTTCCCATCTCAATTATTTTTGCAACATCACCCATTTGAGAGAGATGACCGATTTTTAAAGTTCCAAAATGTCCTATCTGGACCGTCATAATTTGATTTGTCTTCATGGCATAATTTCACCACTTTCATTTTGTATTTTGTTTTTTGCCTAACAAAAAGAGATTGCAACTCTCTGGTGAAAGACAAAAAAACATTCAAATTATACAACTCCAAAAAATCAAAAATTAACAAAAATATTAAATTAGATCTAGAAATAAATTTTGGATGACAGGTTTTGCTTCGGGATGACGAAAATTAAGATTATTTATTTTCGAGTAACAAAAACTCAAACAAAGTCCCTTTGAATTGGAGTTGCTGTTTTGCGGTTGTGATGTAAGGTTCAAATGCGATTTCGATCGTTCCGAGTTGCTGTTTCACAATTTGAAAAATTGTTTTGTAATGAGTTTGCTTTGATATTTCATCTTCGATAACTCGTTGAGCTATTAATTCGCAAGAGCTAATTACGATTAAGTTTTCGATGTCTCAATCATCTAATTTCTATGCCGATCTATTTTACTTAACAATCTCTACATTTCTGTAACAGTTGCTAATTGCGGACTGTTAATCCGGGGAGATCTCCCAAAGCCTTGAGGGTTACTCAAGGCGCTTTTTACCATATATCTGCCCTTGGTTTTCGGCTACAGACATCGGTATATGTAGGTTATTGTAGCATATTTGTTACAAGTAAACAACTAACCCTGTTTCTAAAAAGTGATTTTTCAAATGTATAGTGTTATTACTTTTATGTTAAAAGGATATGTTCAAGTGCATAAATATCTTAGTTTTTCAGTGGCTGTTGCTTTAGCAAGTTCTTTTAATGCTTGTAACAGCGGTAGCGATGGCAAAGATGGAATTAACGGCGTTGATGGTCAAAGTCTATCTTTTGACAATTTAACAGATGAACAAAAAGCTCAATTAAGCAATAATTTAAATGCTGGAATTAAGCCCTCAAAAGTTTTGTTTGCTGAAGTTCAAACTCCTATTAATCAAACTTCAAAATCTATAATTCAAGCAAGTAATAAAATTACTTTTTTAGATGAAACACAAGCGATTTCGTTTAAAAAATTATTTGCAACTGGAACTGCTGACAATAATCAGATTTATGGTTTAGTCAAAGACTATCAAAATAATCCTATAAAATTTTCAGATGGATCTAATTATATTTGCAATGGAACAAATAGCGGTGAAGGTTCTGGTTTAGACTATGTTTCAATTTTGCAAAAAAATAATAAACTTTACATGGTAAGTCAATTTGAATGTGCAATTGGAGCTATGTATATAAATGAGCTTGAACAAAATAGTTCAACTGGTGAATTAACTGCTAAAAAAGATAGCTTAAAATTTATCTCTCAAAAAGATGAATTTGGTGGTTTTGTTCATTGTGCTGGACAGCGAACTCCGTGGGAATCACATTTAGGAAGTGAAGAATATGAAACAGATGCTAGAAAAGTTGAATCTGATAAAAATATAACAACAGGTTTAATTGGTGATAGCTATTATGATGAACTTGCAAAATTCTGGGGTAACGACGGCAAAAAGATTTCACCGTATTATTACGGCTGGACTCCAGAAGTTACTATCAATTCAAATGGGGAAGCAGTTTATAAAAAACATTATTCAATGGGTAGATTTTCTCATGAACTTTCGTATGTTATGCCTGACAAAAAAACAGTTTATATGAGCGATGATGGAACAAATGTCGGTTTGTATATGTATGTTGCTAAAAATGCTGGTGATTTAAGCGAAGGAGTTTTATATTCTGCAAAATGGAATCAAAATAGTTCCGCAAATGGTGGTAGAACCGATATCACTTGGATTAAATTAGGTGAAGCTAAAGACAGCGATATAAGAAAATTATTAGATCCAGATGGAAATATAGAAACAAATGATAGTCCTAGTTTCAGTGATATTTTTGAAATTGGAACTGGTGATGCAACAAAAGGAACTTGCAATAACGGTTTTACCGCGATTAATACATCTGGTGGTTTCGAATGTTTGAAAATTAAAACTGGAAAAGAACTTCATGCTACTTTTTTAGAAACTCGTAGATATTCAGCTATGAAAGGGGCAACAACAGAATTTAGAAAAGAGGAAGGCTTAACTTTTTCAGCTGAACACAATAAACTTTTTGTTGCAATGAGTGAAATTTCAAGTGGAATGGAAGATTCGTCTAGTTATGATATTGGCGGAAATAATCATATCAAGCTTAGTAAAAATAGTTGTGGTGGTGTTTATGCTCTTGATGTTGCAACTTCTACTCAAAAAGATACAACTGGTAACATAATTTCTAGCAATTATGTAGTAAATAATATGTATTCTATTATTAATGGAACAGCAAAAAGTTATGATAATACGAGTCAATATGCTGGAAATAGTTGTGATGTAAATAATATTTCAAATCCTGATAATTTAACATATTTAGATAATTCTAATTTATTATTTATCGGTGAAGATTCTGGCAAACATTTAAATAATGCTATTTGGGCTTTTGATATTACAAACGGAGCTTTAACTCGTGTTTTCACTTCACCTTTGGGAGCAGAAACAACTTCGCCATTTTGGTATAGCAACATAAACGGCTGGGGCTATTTAACCGCCGTTACACAACATCCTAATTTGACTTCTACAGAAGCAGGAGAATCTTCAATTGGAGTTTTAGGTGCTATTAAAAATTTGCATCAATTAAATGGAAATAAATTGACCAAATTAGGCAGTTATAACAGTGGAATTGAAGCTGGAAGCGAGATTTCAGCATTTGATAGTTCAACAAAGAAACTGTTTATAACAAATGGAGCTACTAATAAAATTGATGTTATAAATTTAAGCGATGTTCAATCTCCAAAATTATTAACTTCGATAGATATGTCCAGTTATGGAAATGGAATTCAAAGTGTTGCTGTAAAAGATGAAAAAGTTGCAATTGCTGTTGGAAGCAAAGATAAAACTGGTCAAAAAGGTAAAGTTGTAATTTTAAATACAAAAGATTACTCGCTAATTTCTCAAACTCAAGTTGGATATTTACCAGATATGCTAACTTTTAATACAGATGGTTCGAAAATTATAATTGCAAACGAAGGTGAGCCAATTGCAACGAATGGAATTTATCAAGATGTTGAAGGCAGTGTTGGAATTATAACTTTAGCCAATACGACAAAAAATGATGATTCAGCAGGTTATTTTGATCTTAATTTTTCATCTGTTAATTTGACTAATGCTCAAGATGGAACTTCTGTAAGATTAGGTGGAACTCCGAGTAATAATCAATCTCTTGATATCGAACCAGAATATATATCGATTGATGATAAGTTTGCTTATGTAACTCTTCAAGAAAATAATGCTCTTGCTAAAATAAATTTAGACTCAAATAGTTTTGAATTTGTTAAATCCTTTGGTTCAAAAGATTATGAAACTGCTAATAAAATTGACATCGAAGAATATGGAGCAATTAAATTAAAAAATTATCAAGGATTAAAAGCTCTTTATATGCCCGATGCTATTAGTAGCTATTCATTTGGTGGTTCGACATATCTTGTAACTGCAAATGAGGGAGATGGTCGAGAATATTTAGATAATAACGGTAGCACTGTTTTTATCGATGAGGTCAAAATCAGTAAATTAAAATTAGATTCAACTATTTCTAGTAGTTATATAACTGACAATGATTTAAAAGTTTTAAAAGATTTTGGAGATCTCGATAATGACGGAGATTATGAACAGCTTTATGGCTTCGGAGCAAGAAGTTTTTCTATTTGGGATGATTCAGGTAATTTAGTTTGGGATAGCGGTTACGCATTTAGTCAATTAGTTGCAAAATATGAACCAAAATTATTTAATCAAGATAATGGCGAAATTGACGGTCGAAGTGGAAATAAAGGTGTTGAACCAGAAGCAATTACTGTTGGAGTGATTGATGGTAAAACTTATGCTTTCATCGGTCTTGAACGACAAAGTGCTATCATCATTTATGATATTTCAAATCCGTTTCAACCGATTTTTATAGATTATATCTCTACACATATTCAAGGTGATGTTAGTCCTGAAGGACTTATATTTATTCCTGCCTCAAAATCTTCAAATGGTAAAAATTTATTAATCGTATCTTTTGAAATTAGTGGAAGCACTGCTATTTACGAAATTAATTTATAAATAAATTCTTTTCACTGACGAACAATAATAAATCAAAAACTCCCTTTTTAGAATTATAAAAGGGAGTTTGATTATTTTTTAATTTTCACCACCGCCAAATGATAAAAGTTCTGTTAATAAACCCATACTTCCTGAAGCAATTGCGATACCAATTCCGATTAATAATAATCCTGAAACAATTTCAACAATTCTAAAATGTCTTTTTACTTTTGCCATTAAACTTACTGCATAACTTGTTAATAATGCTGACAAGAAAAATGGAACAGCCAAACCAAGAGCAAAAGTCGACATTAATAAAACTGCATCATTTCCACTTGCATAAGTTAAAATCGAGCCTAAAATTGGTCCAACACATGGAGTCCAACCAAGAGCAAACGATAACCCTAAAATAAACGGTGTTATAAATTTCATAAAGCCTTTTTGTTTTTCGGTTGAACCAAAATTTGCTCTCATTTCGAAATTCAAAAATGGAATATCTATTATTTTCATCATGTGAATTCCAAAAATAATAACTAAACCACCAGCAACGATTGCCATTTCTGGAGATTTTAAGAAATCACCAATTGCTCCATCAACAACTACACCAAGAAGAACAAATATTAAACTAAAACCAAATATAAACGACAACGAAGCAAAAACAATATTTAATCGTTCAGCTGTTGAAATCTCATTTTGACCGCTTATTTGCTGATACGATAATCCTGAAATATATGAAAGATAAGCTGGAATCAATGGCAAAATACACGGACTAACAAAAGTTATGAAACCGCCAAGAAAACTTACGATATATGGCATTGTTTCGAATAGCTTAACTAAACTTTCTTCCATTTAATTTTTCCTTTTTATCTATTCGATAATTTTTGGAACAAAAAAGAAATTTCCGTCCCGATGAGGTGCATGATTTAAAACATCGATATTTACATTTCGATCAACATTTTTAACATCTTCTCGTAAAGTTAAACTTTCATTTGAAAGCGAAAATCGGCTTGAAAGTCCTTCAGTATTTAATTCATTTAGATTCTCAACGAATTCTAAAATTTCCTCAAGTTGCGAAATAATCGCTTCTCGTTTGCTGTCTTCTATTTTTAAATAAGAAAGATGTTCAAGTTTTGACAATAATTTTTGATCTATAATCAAAATAGCCTCCTGATAATAATTTTTGGGTTGAGGCTTATTTTATCGAAAAATTATAAGAACTTAATTGTAATTTATTGCATCAACAAACAAGTTTTTTTAGCAAAATATTCTCATTTATTTTTACGACAACATAAGTTACAAACCTATATAGTTAACTCATCTCAAAAGATGCCAATTAGATAAAAAGATAGCTAAGCTAACAAAACCAAAAAATTATAAGCACTAAATTCATAGAGAATAGCTAATTTACGAAACCTAGATTTAAGTCAAGTATAGTTTCGTTCAACTCCTCCACGAATAGAAACATAGTTATCATTAAGCTTGAAAGGTCGCCATTTTTCGAGGTTTTTCTATTTCTTTTGTTGGAAAATTGAAAGTTTCTTTAAATTATTAAAAAGTTCAGGCTTTTTGATGAGAGAGCCGATGACTATTTTTAGAAGATTATTAATTGTTTCTCTTGCTTCAGTTTTTGTTTGGCAAATTGAACATCAATACTCGAGAGAGGCTGAAACTTTCAAATTATTTCTCGCAAAACTTAGTGGCTTATGGCAGTTTATTTTACTCAATGATTTGTTATATAACTTCGATATTACGAAGATTTTATTTATGCGATAAAACCTTTCGTAATATCCTTGGTTTTGATTTATTATATGTATAGAAAGCTATGGTCAAGCACGGGATAACTGGTTAATTTATTGGTAATTATTTATTTTATTTTCCAACCGTTGTTCATTCCCCATTGATTAGTTTTTTCTATTGCCCAATCAATTGATTTATCTTGATGACAGTTGTTACATGCATTTGGAACGGAATATTTTTTTGTTTCCATCGGAGTAATAAAATCAAAAATATGAGTTCTAACTGTTAATGGCGAATTGTCAAGATGTTTGCCCGTTTTTGGCATATGACATTCAATACAAGATGAACCATTAGAATCAGCTTTATGTTTTGTATGATCTTCGATCGATTTTGAATGAGGTCCAACAACAGAACCAAAATCATGGCATTTCATACATGCTTGGTCGCCTAATGATTTTTCAGCTGTGTTATCTAATTTATGCGGATTATGACAATTGACACAAGTTATTCCATGTTCATACATGCGAGTATTTATATATTCATTGCCTTGAGTTCTATTTTTTTTACCAACACCGTTAGCATAAAATTCAGAAGTTTCTTTGCCATATTCAAAAGGTGCAACAGTTTTAAATTCTCGTAAAGCTTTACCAACTTCATAACCTAAAGGATAATCTCGAACTTCATTATAAAGATCCGTTTTAATAGAAAGATTATTTTCAAGTCGTTTATCGCGATTTCGCATATGACATTGCAAACAAACTTCAGTTGCTCTATGTGGATCATAAGTTGTAGCTACATAAATATTTTTATCAGTTGGATTTTTAACATGTTCGCTACTTGCACCATGACAAGCTTCACAAGCAACAGCAGGTTCAACTCTTTGTTCTTTTGACATGAAACCTGTAAAATGACAGCCGTCGCAAGTTTTACTTGTATAAACTTTACTATTATTGTGATCGAAACCGTCGGCATACCAATCTTTATAAACAGCATAAGGTTGCCATTTATTTAATTGAGTATTCCATTGATAATTACCAACGACATAATCACCATTTTTTTCTAACATATATCTTTGTTTAAATTTGCTACCAATCGTATAAACGGCATCGCTTTTATTAAAATCAGCATCAGCAGGTAATTTACTAAAATCAGCAATAATAACATCTGGGTTATCTTTTATCGATTGAATCATTTTTGAATGACCAGATGTTTTCCACATGTTATATTCATCGCCATGACATTCATTGCATTTTTTTGAGCCAACAAAAGAGGAATGTTTTTGAGCTTCAGGTTGTAAATCAGCCATGTTACTTTCATAGCTTTTTGTCAATTGCGAATAATAAGGCAAAATCTTAATTTGATCTGCGACAAAATAGCCAATTGTTCCAATAGTTGCAACAGCTGACAACGAATAAATTACTATTTTTTTTATGTTCACATAAATCCTTTATATTTAATTTTAAAATTTTTTAAAAAATGAGACAAATCCGAAAGATGTCCAGCCATTTTCAACTTCAGGCAAATCAACAAGTTTTTTATCAAGAAATTGAATATTTAATAAAAACGAAATACCATAATCAGCATTTAAATTATAAATATTCATAGATGAAAAGCCAAAATTTGTAATTATTGATCGTTCGGATTTTTGGAGAGTTGGATAGTGATAATGCAAGTAAGCTCGATCTGGACTTTCGATTAAAAACGACGGAATCGTGATTAACGAATCGAAAATAACAGGTTTTGAAATTTTCAAAACTGTTCGCCAACCGTTGCCCATTCCAGCCGTATAAAAAATATTATTTAATTCGACATTTAAATTAAAAAAACGATAGCCAAGCGAAAAACCAGTTTCAAGACTATCGCCCTGTTCGGCAAAATTTGGCTGTAAAAATAAATCAAAACCTCTAACTGGAGCATAACCCAATTTTATTCCTTTGAAATAAAATTTATCGATTTGCCAATTAACAAGAGGAACTGCAAAAATTTTATTTTCTTGTTTAGAATTAACAGAATCGATAATTCCGATTCCGATCGAGTTTTGCTCTGCTTTTAAATTAAATAATAAAAATATAATTATAAAAAGCTTTGATTTTTTCAAAAAATTATTTTTTACTAGCAAAACTTTTAACAACGGCAACTTCATTTTTCATGGCTTCAACTAAACTTTCATAGCCGTCAGTTTTGCAATCTTTTCCAGCATATTCAATCGATTTCATGATTTCAGCAAGATATTTAAATCTTAAATTTGCCGACGAGCCTTTTAATTTATGAGCGAAGTTTTTAATATCTTCACAATTTTTATTCGAAATTGCATTTTCGACATCACGAACACCAGCTTCTAAACTATCTATAAATTTACTAACTAATTTATTAACGAACATTTCAGGTAAGCCTAATTCTTTTGAAATTACAGCTTTTGAAATTTGCTCAAAACTATTTACAGGAACTTCTAACATAATTTTCTCTTTCTCAATTTTTTCAACATTATTAACAATATTAGATATATTTTTATTACTATTTTTAACTGCCGTATTAGACAAATATTTAATTAATATTCGCTCGAGATCTTTTATATCGATCGGTTTTGTTAAATAATCGTCCATGCCTTCAGATATAAATCGTTCGCGATCGCCAACCATTGCATTAGCCGTTAAAGCAATAATTGGAATTTTATCGCCATTAATTCCGTTTTTGCGAATTCCATGAGTTGCTTCAATACCGCCAAGAATTGGCATATTTATATCCATTAAAATTAAATCATATTTTTTTTCTAATGCTTTTTGAATAGCCATTTCGCCATTTTCAACGATATCAGTTTCTAATCCGTAACCTTTTAACAAAATCTCGATAAACATTTGATTAACATCGTTATCTTCGGCAACGAGAATCGATAAATTTTCAAAATGCAAAGTGCCTTTTTTTGAATTTTCTAACAGTTCATTTTCTAATTTAATTTGCAATCCATTAATAAGAACATCATAAATCGAAGACATATTAAACGGCAATTGAACTCTTTTTATTCCAGAACCAAATTTATGACTATTTTTAATATTATAATTTTCGATAAATATAACAGGAGTTTTTTCTGCAATATTTTTTATTTCATGCAAAGCACCTTCTGGAATTGTTGCTGAAAAAATCCAAACTAACCGTGAAAGATGAAGTTGTGAAAAATCGCTTTCTAATTTAACAGTTAAACCAAAAGCCAATAAATATTTCGTTAATAATTCGACCTCATCTTGCACAATCGAAAACTTAGGTTCATAAATAATCGTTTCGATACCAGAAAACCAGCGAGTTTCAACACTTTTTTCGTGTGATGCTTCGATATTTGGAATATTAAACGAGAACTTACTGCCTTCACCGATTTCACTTTCTAAGTTTAATTTGCCACCCATTAATTCGATGAAACTTTTGCTAATCGATAAACCTAAACCTGTTCCGCCAAATTTACGAGTTGTGCTTTCGTCAGCTTGAGAAAATGGAGTAAAAATTCGTTTTTGTTGTTCAGGAGAAATTCCAATTCCTCTATCTTCGACACTAAATAATAATTCGATATCACGACCTTTTGGATTTCGTTTATAACTAATATCAATAGCTACTTTTCCATTTTCAGGAGTAAATTTAATAGCATTTCCAACAAGATTTGAAATAACTTGTTTAATTCTCAATGGATCAAGAACAAGCCATTTTGGAAGCATTGGATCAATAAACAATAAATATTTAATTCGTTTTTCAAGCATTTTTGCATTAAATAAATTCAAAGCAGGTTCAAATTCATGAACAGGACTAAATTTAATATATTCAAGACTTAAATTACCACTTTCAACTTTTGAAAAATCGAGAATATCATTAATAATGCCTAATAAAGTTTTGCTACTACTTGAAATCGTATTTACATATTTTTCTTGATCAGAATCTAATTGACTTTTTCGCATTAATTCAGTGAAACCTAAAATGCCATTTAATGGTGTTCTAATTTCATGACTCATATTTGCTAAGAACCGACTTTTTGCATCCATTCCAGCTTTTGCTTTTTGAAGAGCAATTTCAAGATCTGTAATTTCAGACAATGTCATTAAATACAAATAAGGATGTTTTTCATCAAGATTATATTGCTTAATTCTACTTTTTGATGCTTGAAGTTTATTAACTCTAATAGAAAAATAATGAACTTTACCGTTTTTACCGACTAATTTTGCTTTGTGAACTTTATCACTATTATTATGAATATATTCGATCCAATCAATTGCATAACTAAAAATTAAATTATTATCAGGAATAAACATTTCACCAACACATTTAAAATTTTGTTTAAATTCTTCAATCGTAGCAAATTCAACATAATCAAAAAATTTCTGATTTACATATAACATGCCTTGAGCTTCAGTAGTTAATAAAATTATGCTATCTTGAGAATCAAGAATATCTGTAACAAATTTCTTTTCACTATTTATTTCGATTTCTCGTTCAACTCGTTTTGTAATATCTTTTCTAAGTGAAATATATTCTAGAACTTCGCCGTGTTCATCAAAAATGGGAGCAATATAAGATTCTACATAATAAGTTTTTCCACTTTTTGATAAATTTCTTACAACTCCTCGCCATATTTCTTTGCGAACTTTTATTTTATGCCACAACGCTCTGAAAAAACTTTTTGAAATATCAGGATGTCTAACAATATTATGATTATGTCCTACAAGTTCATCTGCTGAATATTCGCTAATATTTATAAAACTTTTATTAACATAAGTAATAATTCCAGCTGGATTTGTTCTTGTGATAATTAAAAAATCATCAACAACAAACTTACATTGTTTTAAAAGTCTATTTTCTTCTACAATAGCTTTTATTTCTGCTTCGCTATACATTTTTATTCCTAACTTAAATCATTTTTCCAATTATAATCATTTTTCCAATTATAATCATTTATTTCTGCCCAATAACCTTCAAGAGATTCTTTACTTTTTATTTTTACTGGAAAAAAATATTGATCATAACCTTCATAAATTGCAAATTCATCTATTTTTTCGATCTCTTTTTCGAACAGAACATTTAAAACAGTTTTTTTATTTATCACCTCATCGCGAAACTTTTCACTTTTAACTTTGATGAGGTCGTCGATTAAATCAAATCGTTCTCGAACAAGATCAGGATGAATTTCTTTAAAATTCATATTTGCTGAAGCTGTGCCATCGCGACGACTATATTTAAAAAGATGAATATGAGTCAAAGGATAATCATTTAATTTTTTAAGAGCATCATTAAAAATTTCATCGGTTTCACCAACATGACCAACGATAAAATCCGTTCCAATTGCAAAACCGTGAGAATATAATTTATCAAATAATTTCAAATCGCTTTCAACTCGATTTCGACGATTCATAATTTTTAACATTTGATCATTCGAATATTGAATCGCAACATGTAAATATTTGCCTAAAAATTTTTCATCAAGCATTTCGATAAAATCAGCTGTAATTTGACTTGGTTCAACACTGCCCAAACGAATTCTTCGAACTCCTCGAATTTGAGAAATTTCGCGAATTAACATTGCCAAACTATTTCGAGAATCGCCATAACTTCCAATATTTGTTCCCGTTAAAACAATTTCACCAAAACCATTTCCTGCTAATTTTCTAACTTGTTCTAATATATGCTCTTTTTTATAACTTCTCGCATTACCACGAACTGACGGAATAATGCAATATGAACATTTAAAATTACAGCCTTCTTGAATTTTAATAAAAGCTCGACTTCGACTCGAAAAATTATCAACAATAGTTTTATCAAGATGATTTAAATCATTAATAATATATTTTCGTTCGTTATTTAATAAAATAGTTTTTATATTTTCTTTTTCAGAATGTCCAAAAGCCATTTTGACGATTCCAGAATCAAATAATTTTAAACCTTCACCAGCGATTCCGCAACCTGTAAAAATAATTTCAGCATGTGGAAAATCTCGTTTTGCTCGATTAACATATTGCCGAACATTGCTATCAGCCGAATTTGTAACAGTGCAAGAATTAACAACGATAAAATCAGCAATTTCTGGATTTTCAACATGCATAAATTCAGAATTGTCTAAATTTTTTATCATAACTTCGGTATCAAAAATATTCGTTCGACAACCGAAAGTTTTAAAAAAAACTCGTTTCATCTATTTATCTCGCAACTCTTCAGTTATTTTGTGATATTCCTGTTCCATTTGCAAATTTTTAAACGGAATAATTTCAGGCAATTGAATTTTCATGATTGACGAAAAGCTATTTTGGGTTTCTTTGATAACATCCAACAAACTGACACCAGCCTGAAGAGTTTTATAACTATTTGAAGTTAATTTCAAATTATTCATAGCCTGTTCGCGACCTTCTTCAACTTGTTGAAGCTGTTTTTGTAGATTTTTTGCATATAAACTTGCAGTTTCAATACTTAATTTTTGAGCTTTTAAATTATTAGAATATATTTCTCGTTCATATTGAGTTTTGCTTTCTTTTAATAAATTTTCAGTTTCAACTAAAAGCGAATTTAAATTATTTACCATTGTTTGCAACTTAGGAATATAATTTGTCGTTAAAGCTATTTTATATTGATCTTGAACATGCAAAGCAATTTTTGACAAAACGAGATTCATTCCGTAATATCTTTTTGATAATTTTATATTATTGCTGTCATTTTTAATTAAATCTTCAAGCTTACTAGTTATTTTTTTAGAAATATCAAAAATTACCATAACTTGAATAATATCTGACGAATCGATTCGCATGAGAATTTTTTCAAGATCTTCATCTGGCATATCTAAACCTAAGTTTTTAAGTTCAATTAAAAGACTTGAACGAATATTTGCTAAATGTTCATTTAAAACATCTATTTTTTCAAATCTTATTTTCGATTCATTTCGATCAGCTTCACTTATTTTTGCAATTGATCTTTCGCTAATTTTAGTTAAAGCATCTCGTTCGATTAAAATTTCTCGATTAATATCTCGCATTTTATTCATGCATTCCATAACTCGAGTATCACCAGAAAGAGCAATTAATAAATCATCTAAAATCGAATTAATATCACCGTTTAAACTTTCACGAGTATCCAATAAAGGAACCCAAGATTTTTCGATTTTTACCTCATCTAATTTATTAATTTTACCAATTGCATTTTCAGATAAATTTATAAAACCTTCCCATCGATCTTGAAGTTCATCATTTTGGTCATCTTTACTTTTGAACGGACAGTCATAATTTACGGTTTTATTATTGTCTTTTAATTTTTCATAAGTCCGATAAAAAAGTTTTTCAAGTCCATTCCAAATATCATTTTCAGCAACAAGAGGAGTTTGAACAAGCATAAAAGAAAATATTAATTCTTTTTTTAAATTTTTTTTCATTTTATTTCTTATCTTAAACTATTTATGTCGATAAAATCGCTGTTGTCATCTCGTCTAATTTCTGTTTGTGCATGATTATTTTGATTAAACTTTTTTTTCTCATCTTCGTTTTCGCTAATAAAATCAGTTATAAAATTTAATTGCAAAAGCAAACCGATTAAATCACTTAAAAACCCTGGAATTATTAATAAAATAGCTCCAATAAATGGGAATAAATTTCGATTTTTAAAAGTTGTGAGCGACATTCCGCCACCCATAAATTCAGACAAATTAAAAAGCACAGTTGCACCGAAATTTTTTAATAATAAAATGCCAAGCAAAGCACTAACGATAATTTCCAAAAAAGTATTTAATCCGCCGATTAGCGAAGCTACTTCAACGGATATTAAAACTTCAAACAGTAGATATAAAATAAAATATATCACTCAACAAGCTCCAGAATTTTATTTAAAGCCTGATCAGAATCGATTTCGAATTTAACAGCTTTTTTACGATCGAGAATTTCAACTTTGCCATTTGCGAGACTTTTGCCAATAATTAAAGTATATGGAAACCCGATTAATTCAGCATCTCTAATTTTAAAACCGAATCTTTCATTTCGATCGTCGATAATCGTTTCGATATTTTTTGCGATGAGGTTCGAATAAATATTTTCACCAAAAGCTAATTCATCGCTATTTTTTATATTCGAAACTAAAATATTAATTTTATACGGTGCAACAGCTAAAGGCATAACAATTCCGTTTTCGTCATGACTTTGTTCAACGATTGCCGATAATAAACGACTAACACCAATTCCATAAGTTCCCATAACCATTGGTCGAGATTTGCCATCGCGATCTAAAAAATTAGCTCCAAGCGGTTCAGAATATTTTGTGCCAAGCTGAAAAATATGCCCAACTTCGATACCTCGTTTATAAATCAACGAACCATTTTCACAATGCAGACATTTATCGCCTTCTTTAACTCGAATCAAATCAGCAAATTTATTTTTATCATCTGGTAAATTTTTCAACGAAACACCAATATAATGAAAATCTGGTTCATTTGCACCTGTGATTATTGGTTCAGCATTTTTTAATTCTAAGTCAATTACTTTAACTATATTTTCATTTTGTGGCAAATTTAATAAACCGATAAAACCAGCATGTAATCCAGCATTTTCGATTTCTTCAATAGTTGGATCAACAAGTTCAAGAGCATTAATCGAATTGATAGCTTTTTTCTCTTCGACCTCATCGCCACCTCGAACAAAGAATATTGCAATTTTCGAACCGTTTTCATAAATGGCTTTTTTCACAACGGCTTTAGCGATAAACCAATCTGGAACATGAAAAAATTTAGCGAGATCATCAATCGTTTTGATATCAGGAGTTTTAAATTTTGCAAATTCCATTTCGATTTGATCGATATTTTCTTGTTGATGAGGTCGTCGTTTTGCAGTTTCGATATTTGCACCGTAATCACAAGAATTACAAACAGCAAGAGTATCTTCACCGCTATTTGCAATAACCATAAATTCACGACTTCCACTTCCACCAATTGCACCGCTATCAGCTTCAACAACTCGAAAATCTAAACCTAATCTTATAAATATTCGTTTATAAGTCTCTTGCATTAAATAAAATTCTCGTTTCATATCATTTTCATTTTCATGAAAAGAATAGCCATCTTTCATGATAAATTCGCGACCTCGCATAAGTCCAAATCGAGGACGAGCTTCATCTCGAAACTTAGTTTTAATTTGATATAAATTTTGTGGAAGTTGTTTATAGCTATTTAATTGATGTCGAACAAGCGCGACCATCATCTCTTCGTGAGTTGGACCAAGAACGAACAAACCATCTTTTCGATCTCGAAATCTTAAAAGTTCTTTGCCAAATTTTGCAATTCGACCGCTTTCTTCCCATAATTCAGCTGGAGTAACAAACGGTAAATCAACTTCTTGACAACCTGAACGATCAAGTTCTTCTTTTACAATTGCTCGAATTTTGTCGAGACTTTTTTTGCCAAGTGGTAAAAAATTATATAAACCACTTGCGACACCTTTAATATAACCAGCTCTAACCAATAAAATATGACTAGGTAGAACTGCATCGTTTGGAATTTCTTTTGATGTTGGAATATAAGCCCGTGAGAATCTCAATTTTATGCCTTATTTTTTTTATTAGATGTGCGAATTTTACCAAACTCAAGCCCTTAAGTTTTAGCTATAAGAGTTTAATTGATTTAATAAATGTCCGATAATATTAACTGTGAAAAATAAATCAAATTCACATCTTAAGCAAAACTTAAGAAATACTTTTTTAGGATCGGTCTATTTATGAAAAACAAACTAAATAGTTATTTCCTCTCATCTGTTGCATCTGCTTTGTTGGTAGGTTCTATGACAGGTTGCGGGGGGGGGGGGTGGAAGTAACACTTCCTTAACTACTCCAATTGAAGAAACAAAAAGAGCTTACAGCTTTAAGTTTCTTATTAATGCTGACGGCGATGTTATTTCTGAAGTAACACCAAATAACATAAAAGCGACTAAAAAGCTACCTACTAGCTTTAAGCTTTCAAACCAAAATCTGGCTGATCAAAATATCAGTGTTTCTATTTATGAAGTCAATTCTGATAAAACTGAACTTATTGTTACAAAACAGTTAAAAGAAGGTTTTGATGCTAATACAAGTCAAGTTTATTATTATTTAACAGAAGATAACTATATAAATGGCACAGAAACAAATATTTCTGATGAGGTAAATTTTTCTAAACCGCTTAAATTCGAAGTTTCATTTGATTACAACGGTTCAAAAGAAGATAGATTTATAGGAACTCAAGTATTTGAAGAAAGCTCTTTTTTAATCAACACTCCAAAAACTTTAATATTTAATATGGAATATATAAATTCAGTTGATGTTGCACAAGTTACAAAAATTACTGATATTGATCGAGCAAATAAAGAAAATCGTGTCTATTTAGATTTTGGCTTTGATAAAAAAGACAATATTAATGCTGACTCAATATATACATTATCTGCAAAAAATGATAATGCAAAAAGCCTAATTAAATATTTTGTTGATTACAACTTAAGCACTGATAAAAACGATAGCTATTTCACTGGAAAACTTGGCAATGTTATTAATGATGGAAAAATCTTAAAAAGATTTAATATCGATAAATCCAATATCTCTCAATGGATAAATGGAGCTTCTAAGTTTGACTTACAAGTTGGTGATGTAACACACAGTATCGTTATCAGAGTTTATGGTTCAGATGTTGGAGTAAATCTTCTTTTTGTTCCATATGTCGAAACATTTAAAGATCATACTTATGACGATCAAAAAGATTATCACGAAGTTACCGTTATTGGAAACGATCCAGATGGTCAAGTTGGTGATAAATTAACTTATACATTCACAAGTAGCGATTTTAGAATCGATCAAAACGGTTCGGCTGAAGCAAAATTATATGGCGATCGTGGAGTTTTCACAGCTGTTGTTACCGATGAAGACGGTTTAGTTTCAAAAGAGGTTAGATTAGTTATCGGCTCTTTCGTTTCAATGCAAAGCTGTATTAATAGCAAATTAGGTTTAACTGATAGCGAACAACCAACTGCTGAACAATTAGCTTCGATTAAAGAATTGTCTTGTATTGGTTCAGGAATTGAAAGTTTAATAGGAATCGATAAATTAACAAATTTAGAAAATCTTGATTTAACAGATAACAAAATCAAAGATTTATCGCTTTTGGCAAATTTAAAAAATCTCCGAACACTTGATCTTAGCAAAAATCTCGTTGAAGATATTTCATCGCTTTCGGGATTAAAAAACCTCATCAAACTTGAGGCAAAAAACAACAAACTTAAAGATATTTCAGCAATTTCACAAATGAATTCGTTAAGTTCGCTTAATCTTGAGAATAATGAACTTTCAGCTCTTGGTGTTTTACGCGGTCTTATTTCGAAATTCCAATATTTAAATTTAAATGGAAATTATATTTCTGATTTAGAAGTTAAAACATATGGCGAATATAACGGTGTTGAAATGAAACAAGACTTAATGCGAGATTTTCCAATTGTTGAAAACGAATCGTTAATGTCAGTAATCAGAAGTCGGCTTAATTTATCACCAACAGATGAGCCAACAATTCAACAATATGATTCGATCACAGATATTACTATTCCAAATAGTGTAAATGATATTACAGGCATTAAACAGTTACGAAACTTAAATTCTGTCTATTTTAATTCATCAAAAGTTTCTGATTTTTCAGAATTGTCTGAACTTCCAAAGCTAACACAACTTACGATTTATTCTGGTAATGAAACAAATCTAACAAAATTGCCTGTTATTCAGACATTGGAATATTTAAATGTTTATGGTTCTATAACTAAATTGACAGATATATCTGCTTTATCCGAAATGACTAAGCTAACATATATGAGGTTATATGAATATGGTTGGAATTATTTAATTACAAGCCTACCTGACTTATCAAGATTAAAAAACTTACAAACTTTTCATGTTAATAGTCTTGCAAATCTTTCAGATATTTCTGGTTTATCAAATGTAACATCGCTTAGATATGTATATTTAGAATGGTCTTCTGTTAATAATCTTTCAGCTTTAGAAAAAAACAGTGGTTTAACAAGTTTGGGTATTTATGACAATCAAAACAAATTATCTTCTGTTCAATCTATTGGCAAACTAACAGCTTTACACTCTCTAAGTATTCAAGGCAGTTCGATTACTGATTTTTCACCAATTGCGAATCTAAAAGAATTAACAAGTTTAAATTTAAACGACAACTCAAATATAAAAGATTTGTCTTTTGTTAAATCAACAAAAATAGGTTATTTAGGATTATGGAATTTAAGTAATCTGGTGGATATATCAGCTGTTTCTTCGTTGAAATCTTTATATCAATTACAGCTTGGTAGCACAGCAATCACAAAGTTATCAACTTTTGCTTCTGATGTTGCTCTTCAGTATGTCTATTTAAATGGCAACAATAATCTAACAGATATTTCTTCTTTAGCTTTTGCTAAAAATTTATATAGTGTTAGTTATTATGGTTATAACAATAGCTCAAGCTTTAGTTCAATCAAAACAGGTTTATCTAAACTTTCAACTGTAAAAAGTTTAACTATTGGTGATTACAGTTCAACTGTAAATAGCGATACAAACTATCTTGACGGTTTGGCTTTAACAAGTCTTTCTATTTACTCGAATACTTTATCAAATCTTGACGGTGTTGGAAGACAAACAGCTCTTACAGGTTTAACGGTTAGTAATAACGGTTACAAAACTTTAACATCAATTAAGCCAATAGAAAAGCTGTCAGCTTTACAATCGCTGTCTTTACAAAATATTGATGGTGTAACTGATTTTTCACCTGTTTCAACTCTTACAAAATTAAGCTATTTATATTCTTGTAGCAATGATGGACTAAAAACTTTACCTTCGTTTGAGAAATCAAAAGCTTCAATGTATCAGGTAAATTTATACAGCAATTCAAATCTTGAAAATATTGACTCGCTATCAACTTTTGCAAATAACAGCAATTGGAAATCTATTTATGTTAGATATAGTCCAAAAATTAAAACTGTTCCAAATTTAGCAGGAATGTCAAATATTTCTACTTTAAGTTTTTACGACAACAATATTTCTGATATTTCGTCTCTACACAATTTCAATTACAAAATTGGATATTTAGATTTAAGTTATAACCATATTTCTGAATCAAATCTTTCAAACTTAGTAAAAGATTTCACAGATCGAGATATTTTGCCTTCAAGTTTCAACTACTCAAATCAAGATCAATAAATTTGATAGATCTTTTAGTTAGCTTCTAACTTATTCCATGTCTTTATACTAAAAAAGACATGGATAATATATTTATACTTCTCAAAAGTTTGTTATAAGATCTAATCATTAATTACTATTTATAATAAAAAACACTTTTCTAAACTCAACAAAACTAAATTTAATATAAAAACAAAACAATCATTTGAACAAGCTGAATCTTTAAATTTAGTTTTTATATAGTATCAATTGCCAGAATTTTTCGAAGCTTTTTTAATTAGATGTGCGAATTTGACCAAAGTGAGATTTATTAAATATCAGCTCTGAAAGTTTTTAATTGAGAAATTTTTGTTATTATGGCAAAAATATATTTCTAAAGGAGTCTATATGTTAACTGTTGCTTTGCCAAAAGGCAGAATAGCTGAAGATACTTTGGCTATTTTTCGGCAGATTTTTAAACAAGATTTTAGATTTGAAGACAGGCGACTTGTCTTAGAAAGTGGTGATTTCAAATTTTTATTAGTTCGAAATCAAGATGTTCCTACTTATGTTTATCATCAATCGGCTGATATCGGTGTTGTTGGTTTAGATGTTCTCGAAGAAAGCGGTTTAGATCTTGTTCGTTTGCTTGATCTCAAAGGCGGTTTTTGTCGTGTTGCTATCGGTATGCGAAATGAAGATCAACTTGATTATAATAAGCCTGATATTGTCGTAGCTACAAAAATGATTAATATCACAAATCGATTTTTTTCTAGTAAAGCTATTTCTCCTAAAATTATTAAATTATACGGTTCTATCGAATTAGCTCCTCTTGTTGGTTTAGCAAATATGATCGTTGATATCGTCGAAACTGGTTCAACCATGAAACAAAACGGTTTAAAAGTCGTTGATACGATTATGGAATCGACAACTCATCTTATTGCAAATAAAAGCTCTTTTATCGAGAAAAAACCAGAAATTCTTTCGTTATATAGCGAGTTTGAAAAAATTATTCGTGATGGAGGTCGAATCTAGTGTTTGAGCTAGGTTTTCTTGAAATCGTTTTAATCGTTATTGTCGCTTTTGTTGTTGTTGGTCCTGAAAAATTGCCAAAAGTTCTTGCAAAAATTTATAAATGGGTCAAAAAAGCGAGTTCATATATTTTTGAATTTAAAAATAAAATTGACCGTGAATTAGAAATTAGCGAATTGCGAGAAGAGGCTAATAAATATAAAAATGATTTATTATCTGCTCATCAAAAATTAAATGAAATGGCTCAAAAAGATGTTCTTGCTCCTTTTAAAAATGAGGCTAATAATTTATCGAAATTAGAAAACGAGACAAAAACTCAAGTTAATATAACTAATAGTCAAGTTCAATTTAGTCCTAATTTTAATTCTGGTTCAGCTGTAACTTTAAAAAAAGATAGTGCGAAATCTGAACTTCAAGAATTATTCAATAAAAAAAATATTAACGATGAGGTAAAAAAATAGATGGTTGAACGAGGTTTTTTTGAAGATTTAACACCTCATCTAAAAGAGTTGGGACATCGATTAATTTATGTTTTTATCGTATTTTTTGCTGTTTTTATATTTACTTTTGTTAATTATTCGCCTGTTCTTGAATGGGTTACAGAACCGTTAAAAGAGGCTTTAAAATCAGCTGGTGAAATTATTGACATTGCAAAAGATGGCAAAATCACAACTCATAAAGTCGGCGGAACATTATCGGTAATTATTTCGATTTCGCTTTTTATTGCAACGATTGTTTCTGTTCCATTTATTTTTTGGCAAATCTGGAATTTTATTTCACCAGGTTTATATGAACATGAAAAAGAGCCATTAAAAGGATCAATGCCATATTTTATTTCAGGCACATTTTTATTTTTAATGGGAATTGCATTTGTTTATTATATTATGATGCCTTTTACTTTTACTTTTTTATTAACTTTTGGAGCTGGTGAAGATTTTACACCGTTGATCGACATTGAAAATTATGTTGGTGGCTTTATTTCGTTAATGTTAATCGTTGGAGCCGTTTTTACTTTTCCAACTATTATGGCAATTTTTGCAAAATTAAATTTAATTAACGATGAGGTTCTAAAAGAATTTTTTAGATATGCAGTTGTGATAATTTTTATTATTTCAGCAATTATTACTCCGCCTGATGTTATTTCTCAAATTATCGTAGCTATTCCGTTAATTATATTATATGGAGTTTCTATTTATGTTGTGAAATTAATTAATCCGTCAAACACTCAACAAGATTAAAATCAAGAAAGGTCAAAAAATGATAGTTTATGGAAAACAACCAATATTTTATTTATTGGAAAAAAAGAGAAATTTAGTCAGAAAAATTATTCTCGCTAAAGAAGTTGAACGAGATGTTTTTAAAAAATTCTCTGGTTTGCCAATCATGAAAGTTGATGATTTAAAAGCTCAAGCAATGGCAAAAGGTGGAAATCATCAAGGAATTCTTGCTGAAGTCGAAGAATTCGAAACGATAAGTTATAGAGAAATTCTTGAAAAAAGTCAATTTATTCTCGTGTTATATTCTGTTACTGATATGGGAAATATTGGTTCGCTTGTTCGAACTGCTTATTCGCTTGGTGTTGATGGCTTGATTATCACAGGTTTAAACGATGTTAAATTTGAAGGTATCGCTCGAACAAGTTCAGGTGCTTTATTTGATTCGAAAATTGCAGTTTATAAAAATATTTTTGATGTTATTAACGAAGCTAAACATTTAAATTTTAAACTTTATGGTGCAACTCTTGACGGTGAAAATATAAAAAATATTTCTGATAATTTGCCTGAAAAACGAATTTTAATTCTTGGTAGCGAAGACATCGGTTTATCTGGTCGTGTTCTTTCAGCGATTGACCAAAAAGTTACTATTCCGATGGCAAGAGAATTTGATTCGTTAAATGTCAGTGTAGCTGGTGCAATTTTAATAAATTATTTACGAAGTCAAGAGCAAAAAAATAATCCTTCTGGAGAAGTTTAATGATCGTCGGCTTAAAAGGTGAAGTTAAATATATTTTTAACGAAACTGTTCATTTAGATGTCAATGGTGTAATTTATGAAATTTTTATGCCAATTCGAGATTCTCAACATTTAATTTTAAATGAAAAAGCTGAATTGAAAATTGCTCATATTTTTCGAGAAGATTCTCAACAGTTATATGGCTTTTTAAAAGAAGACGGCAAAACTTTTTTTCTCGAATTAATTAATATTTCTGGTATTGGTTCAAAAACGGCAATTAATATTTTGTCGCATATAAGTGAAGCTGATTTATTAATGATTATTGATAATAATGATGAACAGGCTTTAACGAAAGTTCCTAAAATTGGTATCAAAAGTGCTAGAAAATTATTAAACGAATTAAGTTTAATTCGAGATCGATTAAAGATTTCTCAAGCTAATGGCAATGTCGGAAATAGCGAAAAATATATTGCCATTAAGGCTCTTGAAGGTTTAGGTTTTTCTCGCGATGAGGTCAATAAAGTCGTTGCAACGATAAATTCTCAAAATCATAAAGATATTATTCGAGAGGCTTTAAAATATTTAAATAGGCTCGGTAATTAATTAAAATGGTTTTTAAATATAATGGAATTGATAAAACTGGTAAAAAAGTTACTGGAAAACTTGAAGCTTCTGATTTAGAAGATGCTAAAAAAAGATTAAAATCTCGCGGAATTTTATATGAAAAAGTCTCCGAAAGTTCGCAATCGTTGGCTCAAAGAATCGAAAGATTACGAGCGAGAGAAATTCCAACAAAACAGCTTTCAAATCTTTCAAGAAATCTATCTATTTATTTAAAATCGTCTATTCCTATTCTTCAGGCTATTAAATTAGCAAAATCACAAACTGAAGATGGTCGCTTAGGCGATTTTTTAACTTCAATCGAAACAATGCTTGACGAAGGCAAAAGTTTTTATTATGCTCTTGAATCACAAACGGGAATTATTTTGCCAGATTTTTATAAACAGTCAATTAAAATTGCCGAAGAAAACGGAGTTTTACAGGCTGTTTTAAACGAAATGGCAACTTTCTTATTATCGCAAGACCGAATTTTTAAACAAATTTCTCAAGCGATGATTTATCCAATTTTTATTATTGGCATTTCTGTTTTAATGGTTTCGGTTATGCTAACTCTTGTTGTTCCGAAAATTACGGCAATGTTTGTTCAAATGAAACAGGAAATTCCAGCGATTACACAATTTGTAATAAACAGTGGTGATTTTTTAACAAATTACTGGTTGCATTTATCTTTTTTAATTTTAACTATTGCCATTTCGTTTTCGACAATGATGCGAACAAGTTATAAATTTAAATTTTCGGTTCATAATATTTTATTGAGATTGCCATTTTTAGGTCGGGTTATTCAGACATCAGAATTAACAAGATTTGCATATGTTTCATCTGTTTTATTAAAATCTGGTGTAACTTTTGTTCATACGATTAGACTTGCTGGAAATACATTAAATAATTTGGTTCTCAAAGAAAAAATGCTTCAGGCTTCTAAACTTGTTGTCGAAGGTAAAAAATTCTCAAATTCGTTAATTAACGATGGCAAATTTAAAATTGATCGTTCATTTATTCAGGCGATTGCTCTTGGCGAAGAGACAAGTGAAGTTGCTCCAATTTTAGAAAATTTGGCATCGCTTTATCAAGAAGAAAATAGCGATTCGATTTCAGTATTTTTATCGATTTTAGAACCAATGTTAATTTTATTTGTTGGGGCTACAATTGGAGTTATAGTTATGGCTATGTTGTTGCCAATTTTCTCGCTAAATCTTGGGGCAATGTAATGTCAAAAATTATTTTTAAAATTTCAGCAATTTTTATTTTTTTTATTTTTGAATTACATGCTGACAATAAAATTATCGAAGCTGATTGGAGCGGTGATAAATTTATTGTTAAATTTGCAAAAAAGCCTAAAAATTTAGAAGTTGGCGATTTAATTAGTAAAAAAAATAAGAAATTTATTCATTCATTTGCTTTGCAAAATGTAGAAACAAAAGGCTTATCGGTTGTTCGTTCGTCCGATTCGCCAAGTGTTAAAATTTCCAAAAACAGTAAAAAAGATATTTCAACAATTAGTTTTAATCACGACGAAAAATTAGATATTAGTTGGAAATTACAGGGGCAAAAGTTAATTTTTTATATCAAAGAAGATAAATCAAAAAAAAAAGAAATAAACGATAAACGAAATAAACAGTCTAAGATTGACAAAATTGTCAATGATTTTATTGATGAAGATTTTTTTAAACCTAAGCGAAAGAAAAAAAAGCAATATAGAAAATTCATTGTTACTCTTGATCCTGGGCATGGTGGAAAAGACCCTGGTGCAATTTGTAAGCATTACAAACAAACAGAAAAAGATATTGTTCTTGATGTTGCACAATATGCAAAACGGGCTCTTGAACGAAAAGGTTTTATCGTCAAAATGACTCGTGATAGTGATAGATTTATCGAATTAACTCAAAGAACTCAAATAGCTATTAATAATAATTCTGATATTTTTGTTTCGATTCATGTGAATTCTATTCATAAAACTGGTAATTTTCGACGAAAAAACGGCATTGAAACTTTCTTTTTAGCTCCTGCACGAAGTGAAAGATCTAAACGAGTTGCCATGAAAGAAAATAGCGATGATTTATATTATTCTAGTCATTACGGCAAAACTCATTATGTTTCTTCGATTAATCATATGAAAATTATTAAATCTCATCGATTGGCTATTGATATGCAAAGTCGTGTTGTTAGAACTGTTAAAAATAAATTTTCCGATGCTGTTGATGATGGCATCAGCGAAGCACCTTTTTGGGTTCTTGTTGGTGCTCAAATGCCTGCTGTTTTAATTGAACTTGGTTATATTGCTGGAAATAAAGACGGTTTTCGTTTGCAAACTTCTGAATATCAACGAACACTTGCTGATGGAATTGCAAACGGTGTTGAACAATATTTTAAATATAATTTTTAATTATTTACAAAGATATTAAATGAACTTACAAAATATTCAAAATAAATTAAATAGTCGTTTTCCTGACGGCTTTCAACCATTGTCTCAATTACCATCTCCATCGCTTTTAAAAGATGTAAATAAATCTGCTCAACGAATTGCTGAAGCTATAAATAAACAACAAAAAATAGTTATTATTAGTGATTACGATGTTGATGGTGTTATATCTTCCGCAATTGCTCATCGATTTTTTAAAGAAATTAATTATGCAATCGAAATCGTTATTCCTAATCGTTTTACCGAAGGTTATGGCATTAATCCTGAAGTTTTAAAGCGAGTTAATGCTGATTTAGTAATCACGGTTGATAATGGCATAAATAGTTTTGCAAGTGCTGAAATTTTAAAAAAACAAAATATCGACCTCATCATTACAGATCATCATCAACCTGCCGAACGATTACCAGATGCTTTTGCTGTTGTTAATCCAAAACAAATTAATTGTTCTTATCCTTTTAAAGATATTTGTGGTGCCCAAGTCTTTTGGCTTTTATTAGCTGAATTAAAAAAAGTTTTAAATATAAAAATAGATCTAAGTAAATATTTAGATTTATTAACTATTGCGATTATTGGCGATGTTATGCCTCTCACAGGTTTTAATCATTCACTTGTTAAAGCAGGTTTAAAAGCTATTATTTTAAATAATGATAATCGAGTCTATCTAAATACAATTAAAGAGCAACTTTTTAACAAAAATAATTATATTTCGGCTGAAGATATCGCTTTTCAGATTGCTCCTCGAATTAATAGCAGTGGTCGAATCGATGATGCTATTCATTCTTTAAATTTTTTAATTTCTGATAATTATCAAGAATCACTTTCTTTGTATGAAAAAATCAACGAATTTAATATAAAACGACGACAACTTGAATTTGATATTTTTCAAAAGGTTTCTAAACAAATTGACAACTCTTTGCCAATTATTATTTTTAATGATATCGATCTTCACGACGGTGTAATTGGCATCGTTGCAAGTCGTATTGTTGAAAAATATAAAAAACCTGCTTTTGTTTTATCTCAAACAGGAGAAATTATTAAAGGTAGTGCAAGAGGCTTAGGAAATATAAATATTTATAAATTAATCGAAAATGCTTCTGAATTTTTATTACGGTGGGGCGGACATCTTCGAGCTGGAGGCATGACAATGCATGTTTCTCAATTTGAAAATTTCAAAAACTCTCTTATTAATTCTATGAAAATTTATAATCAACCAGATTTCTTTGTAGAAAAAAATATTTTTGGTGAAATAGATATTCATGATATTTCAAAAGATTTAATTAATTTATTATCTAGTTTTGAACCATTTGGTGAAGGCAATCCTCGACCTTTTTTTATTGCTCATAATATGATTGTTATTAATTCTTTTTATATTGGCAAAAATTCCGAATATCAAAAATTAATTTTAAAAAATAATTTTAAATTGTTTGAAGCTTTATTATTTAAACAGTTTGCAAAAATTCATATTAATACTAATATTTCTTTTTTATATCAACCTCAACTTTCATCTTTCAAAGGTGAAGACAAAGTTCAATTAATTATACATGAAATTATTTCATCTTAAATTAGAAAGTTGTTTTAAACATGCCTAAAATTCTTGTTTCTGCTCTCGAAGAATCTGCGAATGTTCATTTAGAAAAAATTCTCAAATATAATAAAAATCATGAACTAGAAATCATTGGTCTTTTTGATGAACGACTTGGTAATCCGCTTGTTTCATCAAAAGAGTTTAATGTTATGGGAATTTTTGCTATTTTTCCAAAAATTTTTATTGCAAAAAAAACTTTAAACAAATTAGTTGAATTGGCTAAAGATGTGTCAAAGGTTTTGCTAATCGATTCTCCTGCTTTTAATTTGCCTCTTGCCAAAGCTTTAAAAATTAAATATCCATCTATTAAAATTTATTATTATATTTTGCCTAAAGTTTGGGCTTGGAAAAGTAGTCGTATTAAATTTGTTGATAAATATATTGACTATCAGATTTCTATATTTCCTTTTGAAAAACAGTATTTTAAAAATTCGATTTATTTTGGTAATCCGTCGGTTGAAGATATTCCTGTTACTTTTAATCAACTTGGCGATGAGGTAGCATTTTTAGCTGGAAGTCGCAAAAGTGAAATCAAATTTCATATGCCAATTTTTCGCGAATTAGCTAAGTTTATTCCGAATAAAAAATTATTATTAATTCCAAAAAATTTAATTAATAATCTTGAAATATACGGAGATATTTCTCAATTTGAAATAAGAACTTCTGGAATTATTGAAACAATGAAAGAAAGTCGTTTTGCTTTTGTTTGCAGTGGAACGGCAACTCTTGAAACAGCATTAACTGGAGTTCCTTTTTTGCTTCTTTATAAAACAAATAAATTAGAATTTTTAATAGCTAAAAAGTTTGTGAAAATTGAGCGAGTTGGATTGGCAAATATTATATTTAGAAAATATGGACTAAATATAGATTTTCATAAAGAATTTTTACAGGAATTTAAAATAGAGGATTTATTAAATGAGCTAGAAAGTTCATCACAAGAAAAATTTTATCAAAATAGTCAATTATTAAGAAAAATTCTTGAAGACGAACAACCTAGTCAAAGATTGTTTAATGTTTTCCTACAGTAGATTGATATCTATGTTTTGCTACAGCTTTGACAGATTCGATAATGTGTTCTACATCATCATTCGTTAAGGCTGAATGAATAGGCAAAGATAAAATTTGATAATAATTTTGTAAAGCATTTGGAAAAGAATTTATTTTAAAGTCATATTTATTTTTATAATAAGTCAAAAGATGAACAGGAATATAATGTAACCTTGTTTGAATACCTCGTTCTTTTAATTCAAGAGCAAAAGTATCACGGTTCTGGTAAATTCTAATAATAAATCTTGCATAACTATGATTATCTTTTAACTCTAATATAGAAACATTAGGCAAATTAGAAAAAGCCAAAGTATATTTTTTTGCAATTAAACGACGAACAGCTAGATGATTTGTGAGAACTTCCAAAGTAGAAAGAGCGAACATCGTATCTAGTTTAGACGGTTGATAATTGCAACCTAAATCAAGAACATCATAAATATAATCTACAGAAGCTGATTCTTCATAAACAAGACCATTATTACTTAATAATTTTGCTCTTTGAAACATTTCGTCATTATTTGTTGTAAAAAAAGCAAAACGAGACAATGCATTATCAAGAGAAAAAAGTTTTATATCTGCAATGTGATCAATTTCTTGCCTGTCAAGACCTAAAGTCAAAGAAGCATCTTCGATAATAGTTATTTGTCTTCCGCCAATTATTTTGTTTATTTGAGAAATTGGAAATAATTCACCATCCATATGAGAAATAAAAATACCTTTTAACTTTTTTGATCTAGTAGAATCTATAAGTAATTTTAATTTCGTCAAATCTATTTGAAATGAATCTTTTGCAACATCTACAAAAATTGGTTCAGCATCATAATGACGAATAACTTCTGGAACAGTTGGAGATGAATTAATTGAACATATAATTTTATCGCCTCTTTTTAAATCTATTGCACACATAGATAAATGTAATGCAGATGTAAAATTATTTATAGGAATTGTATGTTTAGTTTTTGTAAAAGTTAATAACTTATTATTTAACTTCAAATATAAAGAATCTTTACTTTCTTTTGAACGAACAGCTAAAGTTTCCGTGCTTAATTCAATATTTTGTTTATCGAATTCCACAACTTTAATTTTTGTTGTCATAAAATCATTCTCCAGTTTTATTTATAATTTAATAAAAAATTATAAACATAATAAGCTGAAATTACATTAATATTATAATATTTATAAGAAATACAATACGAATAAGCTATTAATTAGAAATTTTTATGTTGATATTTTTGTTTTTAAGAAACAATGTTGGCAACGACCTAGATTCCCGTCCCCGTAGGAGATAGTATTATCGGCGAAGAGATGCTTGACTTTCAGGTTCGAAATGGGTCTGAGTATTTCCATCTCTCTATAGTCACCAACACTGAAGA